>CAMRTM010000001.1 GCA_947053645.1 uncultured Bacillota bacterium
CATGCAATAATATTAGGCAAAATAATAAAAAATTAAACTATTAATTTGACAAATAAATATTTTTCTTATATAATCAAACAAAGAGGTAAAAGTGTTACAGAAATATTTGGATTATTTAATGACGCAGAAGGGCAAAAATATCACGGCGTATGATATTAGTGGAGAGAACAATCTTGCTGATTATGTTATTATTCAGCATTTCAATGGAAATCTTGATAATAAGAAGTTTGCCGAAACTTTTATGCAAAAATTTGGTATAGGGGAATTTCCTGACGGCTATAGTAGGGGTGAGTGGATAATTTTTGACTTAGATCGAGTAATAATTCACAGTTTTGTGGCGGATAAAAGAGAAAAATATAATTTAGATAAATTATGGCAAAATAAAAAGATGGATTTAGTGGCTAAAAAAAGTAAAAAACAAAGTTAAATACTTTGTTTTTTTTATGTTATATGTTATCATTAAACTATCTGGGAGGCATAGCGTGATAAAAATATGTTATGTTTGCTCTGGGAATACCTGTCGGTCAATCATGGCGGAAAGACTTACCAAAGTAAAACTTAAAAAACTTGGAATTAAGAATATAAAGGTGTCTTCTAGGGGAATAAATGCGAATGGGGAAAACATCACAGCAAACGCTAAAATAGTTTTAAAAAAAATGGGTGCAAGTGGGGCAAATAGAAAATCTGTCAAACTGAAAAAGATTGATCCTACCTCGCTTTATGTGACCATGACAGATGCACAAAAAAAGATTTTAGGACAGGGGAAGATAATTTCCTTTTCAGCACTTGTTGGAAATGATATAAGCGATCCGTATGGACAAAACGAAGAGATTTACCTTAAAACAGCGAAAGAGATATACAAGGGAATACAAGTTTTACTTGAAAAGATATTAAAGTATGAGGAGATATTATGATAATATTAGCAAGCGATCATGCGGGGTACTTACCTAAAGAGGAGTTAAAAAAGTTTTTTAATAAAGAAAATATAATTGCTATAGATGTAGGCTGCTATAGTAGGGAGGCTGGAGATGATTATCCAGACTTTGCAAAAGCAGGTTGTGCGAAGGTGATAGAGGATCCACGAAATGTAGGTATTTTCATATGTGGCACAGGTATAGGCATGGACATGGTAGCGAATAGAAACCCTAAGATAAGGGCTGCACTTTGTCAAAACGAAAAATTTGCCGAACTTGCTCGTGCTGATAATGATGCAAATGTACTCGTGCTAGCAGGAAGATTTCTCAAGCCAAAGAAAGCGATAAAGATAGTAAAAGTTTTCCTAACCACTGATTTTGAGGGCGGACGCCATGCAAGACGTCTTAAAAAATTCTAGGAGGAAGGTATGATTAATGTACTAGTTCCAGTAACTGAAAATGCAGAAGAATTTCTAAAGTCAGTCAATTCTATTTGTGATGATATTGCTGTGCAACTAATTGTCGGGGTGACTGAAAGCCTTGCGAAAAAATATGATTTTAATATTCCGAATGCAATCGTTAGAGAATATGAAGATAAAGTGTCAAGGGAGGAAATGCTAAATGATTTCCAACCTTTACTCCTAGGAGAAGGTGTGTTTATTGCAAGAAAACCCTTCACAAAAGAGGAATTTAAAAATTTTACTTCACAAAGAGAACAGATAGTAGTTTGTAAAAGTAAGGAAAAAAATAAGATAGTAGGATTAGTAAAAAGAATTTGGAGAAGTATTGTAAAGGTAATTTTCGGAGTAAAATTCTTTGAAGGCGATCCATCGTTGATTTATTTTAATAAAGAACTTGGCGGTGTACTAACTAATATAAATAATTTTTCCTATAGCACTCGAATAGATAGGTGGAGAGGAACTACTAAGACTGCAGTGGACTCCTCCTATCCGAATGTTAAACCTCAGCAGGATAAAGTCCTAAACATGAAATTATTAATCTGTGCTTTTGTTGCGTTAGCGATGGGCGTGGTTACAACTTCACTTGTGTGCATATTTGCAAAAGTAACCGTTGTCATAGGATTACTTCTCGCTTGTTTAGATATAATATGTTTAAGTATTTTTACGCTTTTGCTTATTGCATATACCTTTAATATGCAGGTTGGACATAAGAATATCAATGCAGTTAAAAAGGGGGAATAAATGAAAAAAATAAGAATAGCAGTCAATGGATTTGGTCGTATTGGAAGGCTCGTAGTAAGAGTATGTGCAAACCGTGACGATGTCACAGTAGTAGCGGTTAATGATCCATTTGTAGACCTTGATTATGCGAAATATCAATTTGTTCACGATACAATACATGGAAAATTTAATGGTAGTTGTGTAGTTAAAGATGGTAAACTTGTAGTAAATCGTAAGCCAATAGTTTTTTATGCTGAAAAAGACCCAAGCCTCATACCATGGGGGAAACATGATGTTGATGTTGTGATAGAGGCAACAGGAAAATTTACTAAACTTGAAGATGCAAGTTTGCATTTGAAAGCGGGTACAAAAAAAGTAATAATTTCTGCTCCAGGAAAGAATGGCGTTCCAATGTTTGTAATGGGTGTTAATGAAAATGAATATAAGGGTGAGAAGGTGGTGTCAAATGCATCATGCACAACAAATTGCCTTGCGCCTCTTGCAAAAGTAATTAATGAAAACTTTGGAATAAAAGAAGGTCTTATGACTACAGTGCATTCGGTTACGGCGACTCAACTTACAGTGGATGGCTCGACGAAAAAGGATTGGCGAGGCGGAAGAGCGGCAACATATAATATAATACCATCTTCGACAGGTGCGGCGAAAGCGGTAGGAGAGGTTATTCCATCGCTAAAAGGAAAACTTACAGGGATGAGTTTTCGTGTGCCAACACTTGATGTATCGGTAGTCGATCTCACATGCACACTTGAAAAGCCAACCACATATGAAAATATAGTGAAAGCAATTAAAAAAGCCTCAAAGAATGAAATGAAAGGAATATTAGATTATACTGAAGAGGCGGTAGTTTCAAGTGATTTTATTGGCAATAGTCATACATGTATTTTTGATGTAACAGCAGGAATTATGCTTAATCCAACCTTCGTAAAGCTAGTTGCTTGGTATGATAACGAATGGGGTTATTCAAATAAGACAGTAGATCTTGCTGTGCATATAACAAAATAGAAAGGAGAGCATTATGAAAAAGAAAGAAGAAAAGACAACCACTCAAACAACGACTACAAAAACAAAATCTAGCCCAAGATGGAGTTTTCAAAAGATTCTTGACTGTATCGCATATTTTGGTACAGCATCCATTGCAGTAGCGCTTATTATCAGTATGATATTTAAGGACAATAATTGGGGGGTAACAGTAGCCTTCAAAACCATTGGAGATACAATTGCTTATGTTTTAACTATGATTCTTGCTGCCTTCTGGGTAAAAAGAAAGAAACATATCGCATGGCTTATATGTTATATAGTATTTGTTGTTGTTATCATTGTAATGTATGTAATGACAAATATAGTTGTATAATATGAAAAAATTTATTGTCACCGCAGTTGGACTAGCACTGATTGTCACCTTTAGTTTGTTGCGGCAGGTTTGGGCAGGGTTTATTTACCTTGCTCTTGCCTTTATAGTTGCATTGTGTTTATTCTGGCTTGTTGTGTTGATAAAGGATTATATTGACGATTATCATAAGAACATTGAAGATGATTATAATTTGTACAAAGCGAAACTTGTTAATTGTAGAGAAATAACGCTAGAGCAAATAGAACAAAACTCCAAGCATTATTTAAAAAGGTTCAAACGCTCGCAGTGGAAGGAAAAGGGTATAGAAATTTTGAAAATAACCTTTGTGCTAGGTGTGCTGATAGCAAGTGTTGTGTTATGTTTTACCTTAAAAATATAGAAAACCCAACTATTTATGTTGGGTTTTTCTTTATATCGTCAATACTCGCAGTTAAATTTCTGGCACATTTGCTTGATAAATAGGGGTAAATATGATATAATTATGGCAGTTTGAAAAAGGAGAAAAAAATGTATAAATACGAATTAAAAGACAAACAAGGCTCACTCAAGGTGAAAGTTTCTGCAAAAGAATGGCAGGAAGCAGTGGAAAGAGCCTACGAAAAGAACAAAGGTAAATACAATGTTCAAGGATTTAGAAAAGGAAAGGCGCCAAGAAGGGTAATCGAACAAACATATGGCGATACAGTATTTTTTGATGATGCATTTGAAGAAGTTGTATCAAAAGAGTACGGCAAATTTCTTTCTGAGAATAGCGAGGTAAGACCTGCTAGTATGCCACAGGTAAATATGGATAGTTTTACTGTTGATAAAGGGATTGAAGCGACTCTTACATTTGATTTGGTGCCAGAGGTAACTCTTGGTGATTTAGCTTCGCTTAAAACAAAGAAAAAATCAGTCAAAGTTACTGATAAAATGGTAGAGGAGCAAATTGAAAGATTAAGGTCTACGCATGCTCGTTTTGTCGAGAAAGATAAGGCAGCAGAGAATGGCGATTTTGCCACAATAGATTTTTCTGGAAGTGTGGATGGCGTAAAATTTGAAGGTGGCACAGCGGAAAATTATAGACTTGAACTTGGCTCTCATACCTTCATTGATGGCTTTGAAGATCAAGTTGTAGGTATGAAACTTGGAGAAACTAAAGATGTCAATGTGATATTCCCAGAGAATTACCAAGTAGATAATCTTAAAGGAAAACCAGCGGTGTTTGTAGTGACACTTAAAAAGGTAGAGGAAAAGGAATTACCAGAAATCACAGATAAATTTATCGCAGATTCGACAGAATTTGAAACCCTTGATGAATATAAAAAGAATTTAAAGGAAAGACTTTTAAAGGATGCTGAGACAGGGGCTGAGCGTGAATATGAAAATGCTCTAGTTGAAGAAGTTGTTTCAATAAGTAAGGTAGATATTCCTCATTCTATGATTCATGAAGAGGCGCACTATCTAATCCATGACCTCGAACATAGACTTTCTCACCAAAATATGAAACTTGAAGATTATCTTGGCTATACAGGCATGACTTATGATGCTCTTCATGAAAAGATGGAAGAGGAAGCAAAGCGTACCGTTAAAACTCGTTTAGTTCTTCAAACAATCATCGCAAAGAATAAGTTTAATGTTACAGAAAAGGAACTTGATAAAAAGTTGACTGAATGGGCTAAGACATATAATATGCCACTTGAGGAAGTTAAAAATACAATCTCTGAGCAAGATAAGGGATATTTTGAAAATGAAGTAATGATGGAAAAACTCATGTCATATTTAAAAAGTCAAAGCAAATAAAGACAAATTTCGCACTCATAAGAAAGTTGAATAAAAGTAGAATAAATAGGGAGGATATAATATGTTAATACCTATGGTAGTAGACCAAAGCGGAACTGGCGAAAGGTCATACGATATATACTCAAGATTACTTGAAGACCGCATTATCTTTTTAAATGGTGAAATTGATGATAATGTTGCAAATAGTATAGTTGCACAACTTATATACTTAGAGGGAAAAAATCCTGATAAAGATATATTTCTTTATATCAATTCTCCAGGAGGCAGTATAAGTGCGGGACTTGCCATTTACGACACAATGAAATATATCAAATGCGATGTCTCAACCCTGTGTATAGGTCTTGCTGCTTCAATGGGTGCATTTCTTCTTGCTGGCGGAACAAAGGGAAAAAGGTTTGCTCTTCCAAACAGCGAAATTCTCATTCATCAACCACTTGGCGGGGCGCAAGGTCAAGCAAGTGATATTCTCATTCATGCTAAGCATATTGAGTTCATAAAAAAGAAGATGAACACAATTCTTAGTGCCAACACTGGCAAACCATTAAAAGTAGTTGAAAAGGACACCGATAGGGATAACTTTATGACGCCAGAAGAAGCAAAAGACTATGGAATAATAGACGAAATATTTGTAACTCGTAAGAAAACAAAATAGGGAGGCAGTATGTTAGATGATGAAACTTGCAGTTGCTCATTCTGTGGCAAGTCACAAAAGAATGCTAAAAAGTTAATTGCTAGCCCAGGTGGCGAGGCATTCATTTGTGACGAATGCATAGCGATATGCCGTGATATAATGAGTGATGAGGAGAAGAAATCATCTTTTGAGAAGATAGAACTTCCAACACCTGAGGAAATAAAAGTAAAACTTGATGAATATATCGTAGGGCAGGACGAGGCAAAACGGGTGCTTGCAGTTGCGGTATATAATCACTATAAAAGAATTAACTATAACTTTGCCGAAGATGCCAAAGATATAGAACTTGAAAAAAGTAATATTCTCATGGTTGGGCCAACAGGCTCAGGTAAAACTCTGCTTGCAAAAACACTTGCAAAAATTCTTAAAGTACCTTTCGCAACAGCAGACGCTACAACTCTTACCGAGGCTGGTTATGTAGGAGATGATGTTGAAAATATATTGTTGAAACTTATCCAAAACGCCGACTATGATATTGGTAAGGCAGAGCGAGGCATTATCTATATTGATGAGATAGATAAGATTGCCAAGAAAACCCAAAATGTTTCAATAACAAGAGATGTTGCAGGTGAGGGCGTACAACAAGCATTACTCAAAATAATGGAGAGTACTGTTGCAAATGTTCCGCCACAAGGCGGGCGTAAACACCCACATCAAGAGATGATACAGATTGACACTACAAACATACTTTTTATTTGCGGTGGTGCATTTGTAGGTCTTGATAAAATTATCGAAAAACGCCAGAACGACGCATCGGCACTTGGCTTCAGTGCGAATGTGATCGGAGAAAATGAAAAGGTAAGTGCTGAGATAGTTAAAGATGTTCAGCCAAATGACCTGATTAAATTTGGTCTTATTCCAGAGTTTATTGGTCGTCTTCCTGTAGTGGTTGGACTTAATGACCTTGACGA
Source organism: uncultured Bacillota bacterium (assembly GCA_947053645.1). GTDB lineage: Bacteria > Bacillota > Clostridia > Christensenellales > UBA1242 > Caccovivens. The sequence goes on from CAMRTM010000001.1 coordinate 6,852, forward strand.
AAATGCGCTTTCAAAAATTTTGGTAGAGCCAAAGAATTCTATTATTAAACAATATAAACTTATGTTTAAGATTGATGGCATTGATATAGAATTTTCAAAGGATGCCGTAAAAGCGGTGGCGAAAAAGGCGATGGATTTAAAGACGGGTGCTAGAGGACTTCGTACAATACTTGAAAGCAAAATGAATAAACTCATGTATGAAGTGCCAAGCCAGAAAGATATTTCAAAGATAGTCGTGACCGATAAGTTTATCGAACTTGATAACTCTGAGCCAGAGATAATAAAAATTGTTGCAGATAAAAAAGAAGTAGGTTAAAAGCCTACTTTTTTATTGTTGTCATATTTTCATATATGTTCATATATACAATTGGAGGTTATATGAACAGGTTTTTTAATATATACAACAACAATGGAAATGTAGAAAATACATATCGTACAATTCAAAATATTCGCATAGACATAATAGGTGAATTAGACGCTATAATTCAGTACGATAGCCATTATCATGAAACCGATGACCCAAGGGCAAAACAGACTATCCTTGATATAATGGAGGAAGAGAAACTTCATGTTGGTCAACTCTTTGGCCTATTATTCAGCCTTGACCAAACCAGCAAAACCCAATTTGAAAAAGGTCTTGACGAATTCAACGAAACAAAATAAAAAGAAGAACCAATAAGGTTCTTTTTTGGTGCATCAAATAGAGGCTAAATTGAACTTAATAGCCTTTATACTGTTTACATTCCTAAATATTATTTCTATTTCAGTAACTAAATGGATTTTTCATTTTCTTTATTCAAGAATCATTTCACGATTTTGATAATCATTTTTAAGAGACTCAAATATTGAATTCTTTTTTATTATGTTTACAAATTCATAAATCTTATGCCTTCGCTCCGTAGCACGAGCAGAGGATGGATGAATGAATTTTGTTTTTACGGGAATGACTTCGCCGCATTCAAGCACATTTTCAAATCCTTTCATTACAAACTTATGCTTAGTAAGGTTATAAAATAAGCCGTCGACATTATACATTATTACATCACTAAAATTATTAATAGAGAAAAAATCTATTTCCTTGTCAGAAAGTAAAATCTTTGGGTCTCCAAATGAATTCTGGCGATAGTTCAAATTATTTTTATTGATAAAATTTAAAATTGCCTCTTTATTATTTAAAAGAAATAGGTCAACATCTTTTGGTTCGTGTCCTATCATTAAATCTCTTATCGCTCCACCACAAATATACAAATCACTTCCATATTCATAATTCATAAAAATTGGGTAATTCTTTAATAAGTATCTCTCAATTTTTTGCCCTAATTCTTTAAGCATATACCCTCCTTTTACTCAAATAGTGAAACATAATTAATTTGCTTTGTAAATAAAAATGTCTAAATTAAACAAATATTGTCTTGTTCAATTTAGACGTTATATGGTGCGGGCGGTGGGACTTGAACCCACACTCTTTCGAACACGCCCCTTAAACGTGCGCGTCTGCCATTCCGCCACGCCCGCAAAAGTACAAATTTAAGTGTACTTTGTCATTATATATCAAATAATAATTTATGTCAACTAAAAAATCATGCTTTTAATAATTTTTTAAAATCTTTTGGAAAATCGACTTCAAATCTTAGTTGTTTATTTAAGAATGGGTGAAAGAATGATACCTCTTTGCAAACTAGTGCGGTGTGTGAAATCAAATTGCTGGTTGTGCCATAAATTTCATCTCCAAGAAGTGCATGTCCAATGCTTGAAAGATGTACTCTTATTTGATGCGTTCTTCCATGGATAAGGTTTAGTTTGATAAGAGAGTAGTTTTCAAACTGTTGCAAGGGTGTGATAAAGGTTGTGGCAGGTTTGCCGTTTGGAGAAATAATTCTTTTTCGCTTGTTAATACCATTTTCAGTTATAGTTTCAATAGGTGAGTTGATTGAAAAGGATTTGTCAATAATTCCATTGCAAAGGGCATAGTAGGTTTTATCAATATCTTTTATCTTGTTGCAAGCAATTAAATTCTTAGCGACAATCACAATCCCTGCTGTATCTTTGTCTAAACGATTTAAAATGCGTAGGGTATTTGCACCTAGATATTGAATTATTGCACCTGAAAGGTTAAAATCATAGTGAGAGCGGTTTGGAATAGTGCTAATACCTGACGGCTTATTGATTAGTAGGTAGTATGCATCCTCATATACAATATCTAGTGGTAGTATGCAAGGTTTTATATCGCTTTTGCGATTGTTGTCTGCAATTATTTCAAGCCTGTCACCAGCATTCAATTTGGTGGTTATAATCACGGGTTTGCCATTTATTTTTATGTACCCCATTTGTTTACGCAAAAAAGTTGTATACCTTTCAGAGATTCCGTTGCTCTTCAAAAAATGATATACTGATTTATAATCCTCAACTATAGTAAACTTTTGATAATCCACGGCTAAATTATAGCACTTTTGTTATTTAAAAACAAGAAATGATAGCAACTATCTAGCGTTTTTGTCAAACAAAATAAGACAAAGTATTTATAATACTTTTTTCATTCCATTTGTTAGAGGAAACAAAGTAAAAAAATAAAAAATTTTAAAATTGAGTATTGACAAATCCCCCCCCCGCCATGCTATAATATAGCTATAAAGAAAGGAGAAAGACAAATGACAGGGAAAGAAGCAGCTATTTTTGTTAGCGGGGTTGTAATTTCATTTGGTGTACTTGGAGGCGGAACTGTTTGGCATCTCTTAAGCAACTTAACAATGCAAAATACTTTAATGTATTACATGAATTCAGCAGAATACCGCCAAGCATGTAATACTGCAGAAGAAAAGTTAAAGACACTAGAAGATGCAATGACTTCAAACAGCGATGCTGAAAAAATTGCTGAACTTGCCAAGCAGTACAACGATTTTAAAGCTAAGTATGAAAGTCGAGACTTTGTTATAGAAAACTTGAAGCAAAACGAACTTGGTAAGGTATACGCAAAAGCAGAGAATGGATATATTGCATCCACGATGATGATGATAATGTCCGGTATGGCAGAAGGTGCATTTGTAATGCTACCACATGTATTCAATAGCAAAAAAGTTGTAGAGGAAGACGACGAAATGTAATAATAAAACAAGTCATGAAAAGTGGCTTGTTTTTTTAAAGTCATCTCTAATGTACATAAGATGAATTAAGTGGTACAAAATAAGTGTATAAGATATGCCAAAAGAGGGGAATTTTGAAAAAAATAAAGATTTTTAAAATTTTTTGGAAAAATTTGGAATTCTATTTGACAACCTCCCCCCCCCGTGCTATTTTAGAACTATGGCTAAGGGTAGCCAAATGATTAAATAAATTAAAAGGAGGGTAAAATGAAAAGTTTATTTAAATCAAAAAATTACATGATTGGAGCGATAGTAGCCGTATTGCTTCTAGTGCCTTGCATGTTTTTGCTTACTGCATGTGGCGGAAATACTGTAAAGGTGTCTACTTATGACGAACTTGCAAATGCACTTGCTGGCAAGTGTGATACAATTGAAGTTACTGAAGATATTGATATGAAAGGACAATTAGAAGTGGGAAGAAAGGTTACTTTAAACCTTAATGGTAAAACACTTTCAAACTCAGCGGATATTTGGGATGACGGAGATAGCAAATCATGGTCATTAATTTCAGTTGGAGAGAATGGGCAACTTACAATCAAAGGTAATGGTAAAATGCTTGCAAAAGAAAATGATTGCTATGCATTTGATGTCCGTGACGGTGGCAAACTGACAATTGAAAACGGTGAATTTGTCGGCAATATATCTGTAGTCTATGTGAACAAGGGTAGTGCTGAAATTAAAGGCGGAAAGTATTCGCTTGTACAACTTTCACCAGATGAGAGATTTACTTTAAACTGCCTTGACGCAAATTATAAAGAGGGTAGTGCTAAGATTGTTGTAACTGGCGGAGAGTTTAAAAACTTTAATCCAGCAGACTGCTTGGCAGAAGGCGAGGGGACAAGTTTTGTTCCAGAAGGATACACTGCAAATCTTGTAGAAGGCTACTACAAAGTTGTAAAAGCTTAAAAAAATATACAATAAAACCTGCATTAAAGTGCAGGTTTTTTATATTGCGTGTTTCTCTTTATTAAAAAAAATATTAAATTAATTAATATATAATTATTTGACAAAAGAGAAGCGAAAGGGGTATTATTAAGTATATTTATAGGAGAAAAAATGAAAGAGCAGTTGTTAAAAATTAAAGAAGACGCCCTTAAAGAATTAGGTGGGGTAAAAACCCTTAATGAACTTAATGAGTTAAGAGTAAAATATCTTGGAAAGGCAGGCGAACTTACCTTGATTTTGCGTGGTATGCGAGATGTTGCTCCAGAGCAGCGACCTATAATCGGCGCGCTTGTAAATGAAGTGCGTGAGACTTTGGAAAGTGCAATAAAAGAGCAGAATGACAAACTGGAACTTGAAGCACTTAATGCTCGCCTTGCAAGTGAAAGAGCAGATATAACTGAGCCAAGTAAAGGAAGTAAGAGGGGTGCGTTGCACCCAGTGACCCGCGTGCTTGATAAACTAATTTCCAGTTGTGTAGACATGGGGTTTAGTGTAGTGCAAGGTCCAGAAGTTGAAACTGATTATTACAACTTTGAAGCTATGAACATACCTAAAAATCATCCCGCAAGAGATATGCAGGACTCTTTCTATATCACAGAGAATCTTCTTCTTAGAACTCACACTTCGCCAATGCAAGCGCGTGAACTTGAAGTAAGAAAGCCGCCATTTAAAATAGTTGTACCGGGGGCCACATATAGAAACGATAGCGATTCGACTCATAGTCCAGTCTTCCACCAAATGGAAGGGCTTGTTGTTGACGAGCATGTTTCTATGGCCGACCTTAAGATTATGCTTAATGAACTTATGAAAAGACTTTTTGGCGAAAGCACAAAAACAAGGTTTAGACCTGCCTTCTTCCCATTTACAGAGCCAAGTATTGAACTTGATGTAACTTGCCCAACCTGCCACGGCGAAGGTTGTCGCATCTGCAAGGGTACTGGCTGGCTTGAACTTTTAGGTGCGGGGGTGGTAAACCCTAAAGTGCTTGAAATGAGTGGGGTAGATAGTAAGAAATATAAAGGCTTTGCTTTCGGAATTGGAATAGAGCGTCTTGCAATGGTGCTTAATGGAGTGCCAGACCTAAGGACACTTTTCAAAAATGATATTAGATTTTTAAATCAGATGAGGTAAGAAAAATGAAAGTAACATACAATTGGCTAAAGGAATTTGTAGATATTGACATCTCAGCGGAAGAACTTGCGAAGCGTCTTACAAATGCCGGTATGGAGGTAGAAGAACTTGTTTATCAAAATGAGCATCTTCATCATGTTGTTGTCGGAAAGATTTTGAAAATAGACCGCCATCCACAGGCTGATAAATTAGTTGTTTGTCAGGTTGATATTGGAAGCGAAGTGACCCAGATTGTTACTGCGGCAACAAATGTCTTTGAAGGTGCATTAGTGCCAGTAAGCCTTGCTGGTGCTGACTTATGCAATGGAATTAAAATAGAAAAGTCCAAACTAAGAGGTGTGGACTCTTTTGGTATGTTCTGTAGTGGCGAAGAACTGGGCATCGATGACAATTACATCGAAGGTGCAAGCGTCAATGGTATTTTAATTCTTCCAGAGGATTTTGTTGTTGGAACTGCAATTGATAAGGCGCTTGACCTTGATGATGTTATCTTTGATATAGGCGTGACACCAAATAGGTCAGATTGTATGAGTGTGATTGGTATTGCGCGTGAAGTATGTGCAGTGCTTGGAAAGACAATGAAAGAGATAGACCTTTCGTATAAAGCGAATGGTGATGATGTAAACAACCATGTGACGGTTAATGTCCTTACTGATAATTGTCATAGATATATGGCAGGTTATATTCGTGATGTAAAAATCGAACGCTCGCCAATGTGGGTAAGGCGTAGACTTAATGCGGTAGGAATCAAGCCTATTAACACGCTTGTCGATATTACAAATTATGTCCTTGTTGAAATGGGACAACCGCTTCATGCTTTTGACGGAGCGCTATTAGTAAATAATCATATAATTGTCCGTCAGGCTGAAAAGGGGGAGCGATTAGAGTGCTTAAACCATAATGAGTATTCGCTAGACTCTGAAGTAATGGTAATTGCTGATGAAGAAAAACCGGTAGTTATTGCTGGTGTGATTGGCGGAACGAACTCTTGTATTAATGAGAATACCTTCTGCTGTGTCCTCGAATCTGCTGTGTTTGACTTGAAAAGCATTAGACTTACAAGTAAGCGTTATGGTGTGCGTACGGACTCTTCCGCACGATACGAAAAAGGTGTAAATGTCGCTTCCGCTGAAGACGGCATAAAACGCGCGCTTCATCTTGTAGATAAAATGGGTTGTGGTACAATTTCAAAGGGGCTTATTGACCTTAAACAGAAAGAAAATGAAACTAGACGGTTAGAAGGTTCGATAAATGAGATTGATAAAATTTTAGGTATAACGGTAGAACCTAAGATTATGAAACGCATTTTGGATGGGCTTTCTATAAAAACAGAAATTGAAGGCGATAAACTTATATGTGAAGTGCCTCCATATCGCGAGGATATTGAAAATAATAATGACCTTGCCGAAGAGATTATTCGTTTCTATGGCTATGATAAATATGATGAACTTGGACTTGCACTTTTTGCAAATGCAAGTGTAACGGAAGGGCGTGAACTTCCAAGGATGTCGCTTGAAAATAAAATGAAAAATGTACTTGTAGATAATGGATTCTATGAAACATTGAATTTCTCGCTTTGCCCACCAGATGTTTGTGATAAACTTCTTATAAACGATTTACGCAAAGAGCATGTAACTATAACAAATCCTATTTCTGAGGATATTTCCTGTCTTCGTACAAGTATGGCACATGCACTTCTTGTTGACCTTGAAACAAACCTTAAAGTCGGAAATGAAGATATTCGATTGTTTGAAATAGGCAGAACTTATCATCCAAAAGAACTTCCTGTTCGTCATCTTCCAATAGAGAAAAATAGATTATCCTTCCTTGTAAATGAAAAAGGCTTTGATTTTTTCCATATGAAAGGATTAGTTGAAAACTTACTTTTAATAACTTCTGTAGAATATAAACTTGTTCGCTCGAAAGAAAATTATCTTCATCCAAACATAAGTGCAGATATAATTTGTGGCGAGAATACAGTAGGCTGTTTTGGTAAAATTCATCCGCAGGTCGCTAAAAACTATGATGTTGACGCAGATACTTATTACGGTGAACTTGATATGGACTATCTATCTCAGTATCAAGAAAAGGGATATTGCGTGAAAGCGGTTTCTAAATTTCCGATTGTAGAGCGTGATATCGCGGTTGTTGTCGATGAAGACAAAACTTGTGAAGAGATTTTAGGTGCGGTTAAGTCGGCGTGTGGCAACCTTTGCTATAGCGTGAACCTGTTTGATATTTATAGAAGTGCCACTCTGGGCGAGGGCAAAAAGAGTATGGCGATAAAAATAAGACTTTCAAGCACTGATCATACACTTAAAGATGATGAAGTGAATGGAGTGATCAATAAAGTACTTAAAGCCCTTCAGTTTAGATTTGGGGCGGTTTTAAGATGATATACTTAGATAACGCTGGCACTACGCCTATGTTTGAAGGCGCGGTGGAAGAGTATAAAAAATATGCCTGTGATGTCTTTTATAATCCTTCTGCTGGCTATGGCGAGGCTATAAAGGTGTCTAGTGAACTTGGGGCTGCAAGAAAAGTTCTTCTTGATAAACTTGGTGCTGTGAAGGGAGATGTAATCTTTACTAGTGGTGCGACTGAAAGCAATAATCTGGCTATTCAAGGCAGTGAGCGAAGCGGTAAATGGGAGTATGTTTTCTCAGCAGGTGAGCATCCAAGCGTAAATAGCACGGCAAATAATCTTTTACAAAAAGGTCATATTGTACACTTTGTACCGCTAGGAAAAGATGGGCAAATTGATTATAATAAACTTGAAAAGGTGTTGAATGAAAAAACAAGGCTTATTTCTCTTATACATGTAAGCAATGAAACTGGGGCAATAAATGATATTAAGCGTGTATCATCCATTCGTGATAGGCTTGCTCCAAAAGCATTGCTTCATGTTGACGGAGTGCAAGCGTTCTGCAAGATTCCCTTCAGTGTGGAAGATTTAGGTGCTGACCTTTATACAATTTCCGCACATAAATTTCATGGGCCAAAGGGAGTGGGTGCGTTGTATGTGAAAAACCGAAATGGTCTAAAAAATATTGTCTTTGGTGGTGGTCAGGAAAGCGGGCTTCGCTCTGGTACTGAGAATGTTGCTGGTATTATGGCGATGAAATGGGCTGTGCAGCACATTGATACAAAGGCGAATTTGGCAAAAGTACAGTCCCTTAAAAAAGCATTCTTAAACGAACTTGAAGGAGATTGCAGAATTAAGGCACTTGAATTTGGAAGTCCGTATATAATTAGTTTAAGTTTTATGGGTGTAAAGGGGGAAACTCTTATGCGCGCTGTGGAAAATGAAGTTATAATCGGAACGGGAAGTGCCTGCTCGACAAGGTATGCAGGTAATCGCATCTTGGAGCAACTTATTCCGCACGACCTGATCACTTCTAGTGTTAGGGTAAGTTTTAATGCTTATCTTACCGAAGAAGATGTAGTAAGGGCGGGACAAGTGCTTAAATGTGCATTTAAGAATTTACTGGAGAAAGTGTAATGAAAAGAGTACTTTTATTAAGATTTGGAGAACTTTACCTTAAAGGTAAAAATCGCAACATTTTTGAAGGGAAACTTGTCGCCAATATTAAGCAAAGTTTAATATGCGAGGAGTATTCTTTTCATTCAACTTTTGGAAGATATGTTGTAAGTGACTATGCCGAAGAGCGTGAAAGCGAAATTATAAGAAAATTAAAATGCGTGTTTGGGCTTTATAGTCTTTCGCCTGCAACCGAGGTGGAGGCGACAAAAGATGCAATTGAAACCGAAGTGAGAAAGATAAGAATAGAGCCTAAATCTTTTAAAGTGAATGTAAAGCGTGCTGATAAAAACTTTCCCATTTCTTCCATGGAGTTTGCGTCATATTTAGGCGGTGTGATACTTGAAAATAATAAGTGTGAGGTTGACTTGTATCATCCACAGGTAGAAGTGAATGTCGACATCCGTATGAATGGCAAGGCTTATATTTATTTTGAAAAAATTATTTGCCAAGGTGGGTTACCACTTGGTACGGCTGGCAAGGGGCTGTTACTACTTTCTGGCGGAATTGATAGCCCAGTGGCAGGGTATTTGGTTGCAAAGCGTGGGCTTGAAATCGAGGCGCTTCATTTCCATTCCTATCCTTATACAAGTGAAAGGGCAAAAGAAAAAGTGATTGAACTCGCAAAAAAGCTCACTGCTTATTGCGGAAAAGTAAAACTTCACACTATCTCATTTACTAAGGTGCAAGAGGAAATACATAAACATTGTGCACCAGAGTATATGATTACAATCATGCGTAGAATTATGATGAGGATTGCAGAGAGGATTTGTAAGGCGAATAATCTTGGCGCAATTATCACTGGTGAAAGTCTTGGGCAGGTGGCAAGCCAGACCATGCAAAGTATGACTGTGACGGGAGGTGTGATTGAAACTCTTCCAGTATTCAGGCCTTGTATTGCAATGGATAAGGAAGAGATTATGACGGTGTCAAGAAATATTGATACCTACGATATTTCAATTCTGCCTTATGAGGATTGTTGCACAGTATTCCTTCCAAAGTTTCCGGTCATCAAACCTACAATAGAAAGGGCAGAAAGGGAAGAGCGAAAGCTTAACCTTGACGGGCTTATTGAAGAGGCAATGGCAACGGAAGAGATTTTGATTATATAAAATTTAGAAAAATAAAAAGGGGACTATTTAAGTCCTCTTTTTTTACATCACATCTTCTTCTCCTTACTTGATTTTTATTATAACAGAGCGGGGCAAAGTCAATACCCAATTTTTATTTTTTATAAAATGCATAAGCAGTTATAATTATAAATTTCATTTTTATAAATTTGCATAAAATCAAATTTATATAAAAAATGTGTGAATAAATATGCAAAAAACGCTTGCATAATTATAAAAGATGATGTATAATAATGAAAAATGCATGAATAAACATAAATTTATAATTATGCATAATGGCTACAGGCCCCGAAAATAAAGGGATGTAGCGATTGGAGGAAGAAAAATGGCAAGAAGCGCAAGACAGTCAAAAATCTTGGAACTTATCTCTACAAAAGAGATTGAAACCCAAGATGAACTGGCAAGAGAACTTAAAAATGCAAACTTTGACATTACTCAAGCCACTATTTCAAGAGATATTAAGGAACTTGGACTTACCAAGATACTTTCTAGTTCTGGTAAATATAAGTACTGTTTTGTTGGTGGTGAAGAGCAGGTAATCTCCAATAAGTACATAACGATTTTTAAAGAGGCAGTAATCTCTGTTAAGAGTGCGCTTAATATAGTTGTAGTAAAAACTATCAAAGGTCTTGGTGCTGGCATTTGCAGTTTTGTAGATAAACTTAATCTTATAAATCTTTTGGGTGCCACCTGTGGAGATGATACAGTAATGCTTGTTTTCCCAACTACAACAGAGGCAAGTGAAGTTGTTGTAACCCTTAATGATATTCTCGCGTAAGGAGATAAAATGCTACAGTTATTAAAGATAAAAAATGTTGCTTTAATAAAAGAGTTGGAAATTAATTTTCAACAAGGCTTTAATGTTCTGCTTGGCTCTACTGGTGCCGGCAAGAGCATTATTTTTGATGCCTTAAATTTTGTACTCGGCGGTAAGGCAGATAAGACTTTAATTCGTACTGGCGAAAGTATGATGAAAGTAGAGGCGGTTTTCTCATCTCTCAGCAGTGAGACATGTGCTTACTTTGTGGATGCTGGACTGCTTGAAGAAGGCGAAAATGAAATGCTGCTTTCTCGTTCTCTATCAGAGGACGGGAAAAGTGTGATTAGAATTAACGGCTCTCCAGCCACTGCACAAATGCTTAAAGAATGTGGAAGCGCTCTCGCTGATAGTTATTCTCAGCATGAGAGTATATCGCTACTTAAAAGTAAAAATCATCTTGCTATGCTCGATAAACTTGGCGGAAACAAAATGCAAGAGGTAAAAGATTATTTAATTAAAGAATATGAAGAGTATCAAAGCATACTTAAACAAATAGCCTCTTTAGGTGGAGATGAGTTCGAGCGTGAGAGAACAAAATCCCTTCTTGAATATCAAATTAAAGAGATTGAAAAAGCACAACTGTCTGTTGGCGAAGATGAAGATATAAAACAAAAGATTGCTCTTATGTCTAGTGCGGAAAAAATCTTTGATGCTGTTAAGACCTGTGAGGAACTTTTGGAAGGAAGTGCTATGAGTGCCATTTCAAGTGTGCATGAGGCAGGGAACGCGTTATCGGCACTTTCAAATGTGGAAGAAATTGATAGATGTCGTGAAAGATTGAATAGTTGTAAGTATGAACTAGAAGATATCTCAGACACCCTTAAAGATATTCGCGAGCGTACCACCTTTGATCAGCGTGAACTTGATTGCTTGGATGCAAGACAGGATCTTATAAAACTCCTATGTAAAAAGTATGGTGGCAGTGTAGAGAGGGTTTTACAGTATAGTGAAAAAGCAAAGGCAAGTCTTGCGAACTTAGAAAATAGCGAGTTTGAACTTGAAAGATTAAATAAACTTAAATCTATGCAAGAAGATAAATGTAAAACGCTTTGTGAAAAACTGTCAGATTTCCGAAAGGAAATAGCCCATGATACCGAGAAAAAGTTGATGAGTGAACTTAAGCAACTTGGTATGAAAAATACTACATTTGTGATTGAATTTACAAGACTTGAAAATTTCACTGCAAATGGTTTTGACGGCGTGGAATTTGCCTTCTCTGCAAATATAGGACAGGAAGTAAAAGCACTCAGTAAAACTGCTTCTGGCGGAGAGATGAGCCGTGTCATGCTAGCATTTAAAACCATATTTGCAAGTGCAGGACTTGCACAGACCCTTATATTTGACGAAATTGATACTGGTATAAGCGGGGAAGTAGGATTTATAGTTGGCGAAAAATTATCATCGCTTGGCGAGCAAGTGCTTTGTATTACCCATCTTGCACAGGTGGCTTGTCAAGGCGACGCCTTCCTATATGTAAATAAATTTACTGATAATGGTGCAACTTTCACCGAGATAAAAGAACTAACTGGTGAAGATATCGATATTGCGCTTGCCAAACTTATTAGTGGCGAGGAAGTGACTGAGTCCGCACTTAGACATATTAAAGAAATGAGGACGGATAGGGCAAGTAAGAGGTAGATTTACATATATTTTGACAAACAGGGTAGACTAACCTAAAAAAGGCTAGTCTACTTTTTTTGGAGGAAATATGAAGTGGCTGAAAAAAATTGTTGTTATAGTATATGTTTTGTCATTCTTTTCTTTAGCGCTCGTCAGCAATGTAAATTTTAAAGAAATTTTTTCATTGCCTGAGGATTTTATTGCAAGTTATAGCGATATTGATAATGTCAATGAGAACTCACTGCTTGGAGGTTTTGTAAAACTTTCGCTAGAGAAAAAGACCACTGATGTTGGTACAACTAAAGAGGATGAGGGGACAATTATAATCAAACTGTTTAATCTCATTCCTATTAAAAAGGTGAGTGTTCAGATTCTGCCTGAGGATGAAGTTTATGTCGGCGGGGTACCTATAGGGCTTAGTATAAATTCTTCTGGTGCCATGGTTGTAAGTGACACTATGGTAGACACAAGTGAAGGCGAGGTGAAAACTCTTAAAAACTCATATTTTAAGTCGGGTGATATTTTAAAAGCAATAAACGGCAGGGAGATAACAAGTGCTGATGATATTGCAGATATAATATCTGATGTAAATGATGATGAAGTAAATATTAAATATTTAAGAAAAAACCAAGAGAAAGAAACAAGGGTAAAACTTCTTAAAAATGATGAAGGTAAATATAAGATTGGGCTTTGGGTACGCGATGATATATCAGGAATTGGCACCCTTACTTATGTAGATAAACAAAGCCATAATTATGCCGCACTTGGACATCCAGTCACTGACTCCAGCGGTGGTAATATCATACCGGTGGCTGATGGCAAGGTATATTCTTGTTCGCTTATAGGTATTAATAAGGGGGAAAGAAATGCCCCGGGAGAACTTAGATGTCTTTTCATGCAAAGTGATGAGAAGGGAACTATTAAAAAAAATACCAAGTTTGGTATATTTGGAAATCTTGAAGATATTGAAGATGTAGTAGATAAGAATCTTACCGCAAAACTAGGTGGTAGACTTGGCGTAAAAACAGGGAGCGCAAAGATAGTATCAAGTGTCAGTGGTATTCGTGAGGAATATGATATTGAAATAATAAAGGCAAGCTATCAGTCTAAATCAAGTGATAAGAGTATTGTATTCAGAGTGAAAGATAAACGGTTGTTGGAATTAACTGGTGGCATCGTACAAGGAATGAGCGGTTCGCCAATAGTACAGAATGGAAAAATAATTGGCGCTGTGACCCATGTATTTTTACAAGATCCTACAAAAGGTTATGGGGTGTATGTGGATTGGATGAAATAGGAGTATAACTTTGGACTAATTAGTCTTGGTTTTAACTAGTGTAAATAAAAAGTGCCTAAGGCATAAAAAAAGAGGCGTCAGCCTCTTTTTATTCATCTTCTTCGCTTTCCTCAGTTATTTGCGGAACATGGCTTATTGATCCAAGATGTTCAATTTCAGTTATCATTTCATTCAAGTGAGATATTAAACTTTCAATGTAATCGCATAGGCTTTCAGTACGATATTCGGATTTAGTACCGTAGTTCTCGCTTTTAGCATTTTTTGCGTAGTATCTTATATGTCTTAATTTTTTAAATTCATCTAATGTCATTTTATATTCTATCAGACAATCGTCCATTAATGTGCTAAGTCCTCTTTCATACAATCCATGTGGATTATTATTTTTTTGTGATTTAATAATATTATGCACCTGTTTTAAATCTTCTTCAATTCTATGATACCTATACATAAAATTTTCGCTTAACATATATCCTCCTAATTATATTTAAACTATATCATATTTATGTTATATTGTCCAGGCGAAAATTTTGCTAAAAACAAAAAAGAAGTTTACTTCAATCTCTAAACCTCTTTTTCGCTAAATGTGAAGCATATCTCCTTCACACTATTATAATGTGCAGGGAGGGGAATATTATACAAAGATTTTTAAATTTTTTTATAAATCATTCCTCCTTATTTTCTTCCTAACGCAGCTTGCATTTTGAATCGCCTTTGCAGGACTTGTCCGAAACAGCGAGAAAAATGCAAGCAAGTGCCTTTTATTCCTCTCTTAACTTTACTTTGTCTGCAACGCTTTTTCTCATATCTTCATTTATTGCTGCGTAGTGTTTCTTTGTTGTATTCACATCTTTGTGACCGAGTACATCGGCGACGATATAAATATCTTTAGTTTCTCTGTATAAATTTGTGCCATATGTGCTTCGTAGTTTGTGTGGAGAAATCTTTTTAAGCGGAGAGGCAATGCGTGCAAATTTCTTGACTAAATTTTCCACCGCGCGTACTGAAATTCTTTTATTTTGTAGAGATATAAACATTGCCTTTTCGTCTTTATCAAGTTCAAGGGTTGCGCGCTTTTCCAGCCATGTTTTAAGTGCCATTGCTACTTCGTGTGAAAAATATAACATGGATTGATTTCCACCTTTTCTTGTTACTACAAATGCGTTTTGATTGAAGTCAAAACTTTCTACATTAAGCCCAACAAGTTCGCTGATACGAATACCTGTGCCAAGGAATAGGGTAATTATGGCATTGTCGCGTTCAAAGGTGTTTTTGTTGTAAGAAATTTGTTTTTGTGTAAACTCTGTGGGATTTTCAACCGCATTCATAAGTGCGGAAACTTCGTTCTGTTCAAGCCTTATAATCTCTTTGTTGTGTAGTTTAGGTGTTTCAATCTTGCTAGCAATGTTTGAAGATAATAAATCATGGTTAAAAAGATATTTAAATAGACTTCTTAGAGAGGCGAGTTTTCTTGCCTTGCCTTTTTCACTGTTTCTATAGGTTTTGCCGTCCTTTTCATAAATTGCTATATAAGACAAAAACTGCTCAATATGGCGAGATTTTAGTGTGTCTAAGTCCTGAGTGGTGATCTTTTCAGGTGGCTTTTTAAAAACAAATTCGCTTAAATAATCAAAAAATACAGCAAAGTCCATGGCGTAGTTGTATCTTGTGAGTGAACTTGTATTATTTTCCACGCCTACGAAAAAGTCATAACAAAACTCTGGAAGATTATCAAGGTATTTTCCAGTCTTAATTCTGTTTTGCATATCGCGTCTTTCATAGAAAGAAGGTTTTTCCATATTTATATTATATCTTTTTTTTATTTTAAAGTAAAGTAAATTAGACTACTATATATTGTGGCTATTATGCACATACTAGCCACAATAACGCCAATATTTAGATAGTTTTGCTATAAAAATAGTTGCTTTTATTATATTTAATATTTATAATTACAAATATAAGGAGCAAAAATGATTGACATAAACTTGATAAGAACAAATCCAGACCTCGTAAAAGAGAACATAAAGAAGAAATTTCAAGATCAAAAACTTCCTCTTGTAGATGAGGCAGCCTCTCTTGACAGCAAAATTCGTGCCTTAAAGCAGGAAGGCGATAATTTGCGTGCAAGCAGAAATACGCTTTCAAGCCAAATTGGTATGCTTATGAAAGAGAAAAAACTTGAAGAAGCAAACGCTATTAAGGCTAAAGTGCTAAAAAATAACGAGAGAATTTCAGAGATTGAAACAGAAGAACAAGAACTATCTGCTCAATTGCGTAAGATAATGCTAACAATCCCAAATCTCATTGATGCTAGTGTGCCTATTGGCAAGGATGATAGCGAAAATGTAGAGGTGGCAAGATTTGGCGAGGCAAATGTCCCAGAATATGAAATTCCATATCATGCTGATATTCTTGAAAATCTATCTGGTGCAGATTTTGAAAGTGCAAGAAGGACAAGTGGTACTGGATTTTATTATCTCATTGGCGATATTGCAAGGCTTCATTCGGCAATACTTGCATATGCGCGTGATTTTATGATAAACCATGGATTTACTTATTGTATTCCGCCTTTTATGATTAGAAGCAGCGTAGTCACAGGTGTGATGAGTTTTGATGAAATGGAAAACATGATGTATAAAATTGAAGGGGAAGACTTGTATTTAATTGGTACTAGTGAACATTCTATGATTGGTAGATTTAAAGACACAACTTTAAAGGAAAACTCTTTACCACAATGTTTGACATCCTATTCTCCATGCTTTAGAAAAGAAATTGGTGCTCATGGCATTGAAGAACGCGGAGTTTATCGCGTACATCAGTTTGAAAAACAGGAAATGATTGTTGTATGTAAGCCAGAAGAATCTATGGAGTGGTATGAGAAAATGTGGCGACTTTCTGTAGAATTATTTCGCAGTATGGATATTCCTGTACGCCAACTTGAATGTTGCAGTGGCGACTTGGCAGATCTTAAGGTAAAATCTTGTGATATTGAAGCATGGAGTCCAAGACAGAAAAAATATTTCGAGGTTTGCTCTTGCTCTAATTTAGGCGATGCACAGGCAAGACGACTAGGAATTAAATATAAGACCGATAAAGGCTTGTTATTAGCACATACGCTTAATAATACCGTTGTTGCACCTCCACGAATGCTTATTGCATTTTTAGAGAACAATTATAATGAGGACGGTAGTATTCGTATCCCTAAAGCATTACAGCCATATATGGGCGGAAAAACCGTTATTACTAAAAATTAGGAGAAAAAATGAAGGCACAAATCAGTAAATCGCTTATAGAAAGTATCATAAGGAATCAAAATACGCAGTATATAGAATCTACCAATGAAAAAGTAAATTCACTTTTAAGTTACTGCGTGGATGAACTTTCTAAAAAAACGGCATTTATCAGTCTTGATAATGTCATTTTGCAACCTATGAATGAACTTATAACTGGTGCCTTTACAGATAATTCAAGTTTTGTTTATTTTTTAGGTATTGATAATGCGCAACTAGAGATAAACACGCTTTCAGCCACACAATTTTGGAAGAAATTCAAAGAAAGAGTGATTTTCGCATGGCAAAATCGCAATTCTAAAAAGAAAAAGAAAAAAAAGAAGAAAGATAAGGTTGAAGATAAAAAGAAAACCACTGATTTTAATCCGGAAAAATATAATTTGTATACGCTTTGCGAAGATTTACAAAATACGCTGGCAAGCAATTTATGTGTAACATCTATAGTTTATAGAGAAAATAATCGTCTTAGAATAGTTGGGAAAGACGATTTTGGCTCTAGCGTGCAAATTATAATATATCCAGTGTTTACCGATGGCGAAATTTATAAGTATTTTGTAGATAGAAAGAAAGGTTTTATTAAAATTAATAATGATATGCGTGTAACAGCACTTGAAAGTAAGGTAAATTCAGTGGGTGAGTCATTTATTGATATAATAAAAGTGTTTAATGTGCTTTATTACAATGCAAATCGAGTTTTACCAAATCAAATCTTTATTGAAAGTTTGTTATGTAATTGCCCAAATGAATTATTTAGTGATAATGTATACGAATCATTTATCAAAGTGTTGAATTATTTAGCTATGGCTGATGTGAAGAATTTTAAAAGTATAGTAAATCCAGATAAAGATATATTTGTAGACCAGTTATGTGGAAATAGCGCATATGGATATAAAAAGATGATTAATAAATTGTTAGATATAAAAAATGATTGATAAGATGCAATTTTATGCAAAAATATTAATTATTAAAAAATAACAAAATAGTTTGGAAAATAAGACTAGTATGCACCATTCTATGCGTAAAAGTTGTGTTTTACGCATAGATTATAAAAGTTGCATACTAGTGTTTTTTATCCCCGCTTTGATAAATATGTGACCTTAAGACCACTTCTTTCCCTATCCTATTCCACTTTTTACCCCTACTCTATTTAAAATCCCCGTGATGACGAAAGTGAATAAAAAACAGCCAAGCGGCTGTTTTTTTTGTTTGCACTACCCTATTTGTAGAACGAAAGAGTAGATATCAAGTTGCTTTTTAAGGGCTTTATAGTCTGGACAGTGCGATTTTACTTCTTCCCAAAAGGCTTTGGAGTGATTTAGGTGGACGCCGTGACAAAGTTCATGGATTACTACATATTCTATTAGTTCTTTTGGCAGGATTACAAGTCGCCAATTTAATTTCATGTTGCCCTTTCTATCGTAACTACCCCACACATGACGGGAATTAGAAAGTTTAAAACTTTTATATATGAGTTGCGTTTTTGCGGAAATCTCTTTGGCAATGGTAGGCAAGTGTTTTTCTGCCTCTTTATGATAGAAATCTAAGAGTTTTCCATTTTTATTACCATGCATTAGAAGGCTGAGGTCAATATCTTCAAATCTATATTTCTGCCCAAGCAGATAGATATAAGATTGAAAAGCAAACTCGTTACGGAAAGCATTGATTTTGTTCACCCGTTTTTGTTGCTTTTCAATCCAGTGTAACTTGGAGGTTATAAACTCCTCAATAACCGCATTAGAGGCCTTTAAAGGTGCTTTTACTATTATCTCCCCTTTGCCATTTACACGCATGGAGATTGTTTTTCGTTTTTCTCTTATAAGATTATATTCCATACTTATATTATAGCACGATTTATAAAAATACTGAAACAAAAAAGTGGCAAAGCCACTAATTTGTTAACCTTCGTATTCCCCTTGATTTTCAAGTATTTTAATTCGTTTATCAAGCATCTCTATCATACCCTTTATTCCTAGTTTGCTAGAACCGAGATATTTTTTATTGATGTAACCCTCTCTATTAAAGTAAGGTGCATTTGGGCATACATGTATAAAATCCCCATAAACCTTATCAGCATTGTCTAAAACGTTTTTGCGAGCATTGTCATCCACAAAGTAAAGTGTTTTAACTTCATACTGGTGTTTTATTTTGTTGAGGTCATCAAGAATCTTTGTATTAGTAGGTCGATTTTCTTTAATCTTATTAAAAGAGTTTCCCCAATTATTCCAGCCAGTAAATTTACCTAATTTCCATGTTTGGTCTTCTGTCATTATAAGGCTGCAGTCCTCAATGGAGAATTTCTCTTTATTATTTTCCCAAAATGTTATAGTAGACATCCAAGCAGAAGCGGGATAGATTTCATTGCTATCCATGTTAGTATGGCTGCCATCCAAATAGAAGTGAATAATGTTTGTTACCTCGCCTTCAAGTTTTCCTATTTTGGCGATTTTTTCAAACATGGAATAGACAATGGCGGTGTCATCTTCATCAATGCTCATGCATGAGCCAAAGTCGAATACTGTTTGAAGTTCTATCATCCATACATTTACTTGTTTCTTCCTCATATAGCACACCTCCTTTATGTTTTCAGTATATCATAGATATTTTGTTTGTCAAGGGTGAAATGTTTTTATGCCGCTATTATGCAATGCATATTAGCACAAGATATGGCAAAATTTTTGCATAATAGTGCCAATTTGTTTGACGAAGTCACTATTTTTATATATAATTTATTTATAAATATATATTAACGAGGGAAATATGGATATTTACGCAAAAGGTCAACTTTCTTTCTTGATTTTAAACTGTCTTTTAGAGAGAGATTTTTATGGGCTTGATATTATCACTGAAATAAGAGAGCGTACGAATGGAAAAATAGACTTAAAGAAGCCTAGCGTTTATTCAAACCTTACAAGAATGGAAAAGCAAGGGCTTGTTTCTTCATATCTGCAATCAAGCGATCTTGGCCCAAACAGACGCTATTACTCTATTACTGAAAGAGGAAGAAAAACGCACCAAGAGTTGAAAGAAGAGTTTGAACGCAACCATTTTGATGTATTTAGAGATTTTGGTGAGGCTGAAGATGAGCCGATAGCACAACCTATCCTATCGCAAGAGCAACCAGCCTCAGTCCTTTCTCCTATGCAAGAAGATATGGAGGAAGATGAAGAAGAAATGGATGGCTTCTTTGATTTTTCTTCGCTTGATTCCCCTAAGCCAAGTGAGCCTAAACAATCAGTTTTTGTACAAGAAGAAGTTAAAGAAGACCCTGTGATAGTAGATTCTGTAATTGAAGAAGCACTTTTAGTAACCGAGCCTGTGAAAGAGCCAGAGCCAGTCCAAGAGGTTATTTCTACACCAGCAACAGAGGAGGAGTCAGTGCCATATATTTCCCCTCTTAAAGCACAAGCACAGGAAACAAAACAAACAAGTTTTGATGACCCAGATTACAATAAACGCATTTATGATATAACTAAAGATTTTAACAAGTATCGTAGAAAGAGAAGTTTTGCGGAAGATCAATTGGCTTTTGATGTAAAGGATACCGATTTTTCTCTTCAAGACTCAGAGGCTAAGAGACAAGAAAAAATAGAAGTTTTCAAGTCTGCCCTTCTTGAAAGTAAGGGGCGTTTTGGTGAGAGAATGGCAGAGGAAGAATTTAAAAAACCAGCCACTCCAGCATATACAAGGCCTATGCCAGTGCCTACTCCTATGGCACAAGAGGAAAAGGAAGAAGAAAAGCAAGATGATGGTGTGTTTATAACAAATCGAGTTGAACGCGAAAATGTTATGCGTACCCGCAAGATTGAACCTCCTAGGCTTAAGATAGTAAATGAAAATCCACCTCTCCCAGCACCTAAGCGTGATGCAAGTATAGATCCTTCTCACAAGGAAATCATTTCACAATTATATTCAAAGAGCAAAGGTTCAGATACCGTGCAAGAGGAATTAGATATTGGCTTATACGATTATGACGATCTTTCAGATTACTATAATGCAAGCAATATTTCATTTAAAACATATGAGCAGAATAAAGCGAAAACAAAGCATAATACAAACAAACTTAACATGATTGCCTCTGCTATCACATTTACTCTACTATGTATTTTCTCTAGCGTGTTATTTGCTGTACTCTACACACAAGGTTTGACTAATCCTAATACAAGTTTTCTTTACATAATTATTCCAGGTGCGTATTTCATTGATGTTTGTGCAAAACTATCCGCACTTAAAAATACAAGTTGGGAGCCTAAGCCTATGCTGCCTCAATGGTTTATGTGGCTTATGACATTACTAACTTGCGGAGTTGTTGTCGGACTTAATTTCTTATTTGGAATGAATATTGAATCCTTATCTTTATATTACACTACCCTCATTCTTCCAATTGTTTCAATTATAGCTGTGCTTCCATTTAGATATTATGTAAAGCGTAATCTTTTTATAAGAAAGTGGAAATAGAAAAAAGCAAGTTATACTTGCTTTTTTCTATTTATTAATTTTCTATTAATTGCTTTTATAAGACTTATTGATAAATCTATAGTAAGGAATACAACGACTATTGCTATTGAAAATATAAGTATATACCCGATTGAATTTGAAAGCACAGTACATAGTAGTGTCACAATACTACAAGAGATAAAACCACCTATCGCAATCGAAAGAAGTGACCAGTGTAACTTTAGATTAGAAAGTCCAGCTATAAAACTGCCCGCCCAGATACCAGTCAAAGGAAGAGGCAAAGCGACAAATGTAGTAAGAAAAAGGTATTTTTTAAAGGTGCTTTCCTGTTTTTCAAGTAATGTAGATTTGACGCTATACCTACTTTTAAGAACGCCAGTTAAAAAGCCAGTGGTATGGCGTTTTATTTTTCTTGCGAGAAACATAATCAATATACTTGGAAGAATGCTGCCAACAAATCCAAAAAGTAGTGCTTGCCACGGTGGAAGAGCAGTCCCACCCCATAAACTTGTATTCATAGCAAAAGGTATTGCGATTTTACTTTCAAGCGTGGGAATCATTGCAAGTAAGATTACAGCAAGCCAAATACAGGACGAAAAATTTTCAGCAAAGATTTTAATTACATTATCCATATTACTATATTATTCTTACGAATTAGCGAATATGAAAAAAAAGTGGCTCGGCCACTTTTTTTATAATCAATAATTGTCACTTCTTCTTCCTAAATAAGAATATTACACACAATGCAAATGGAATGGCACACACCCCTATTATTAGCGGAGTTAAAGGAATAAGTAATCCCCTTAAAGCAAATACATCCACCCCACAGGCGTCAAGAATAGGAATATATGCAAAACTAACGCCAATGAGAGATAACGATAAACCCATTAGAACTATCTTCCAAAATAATTTCATAAGATTCTCCACATTTATCTAGCGAGTGCATAATGCACTTATTTTGCTATATCGCTGAATCTAGATTCGCGGATTACATTTACCTTGATTTGTCCTGGGTATTGCATCTCATTTTCAATTCTCTTTGCAATATCTTTTGCAAGGAACATTGCGTCATTATCACTGATTTCTTCAGGTTTAACGATAATACGCACCTCTCTTCCTGCTTGAATTGCGTAAGATTTGTCAACGCCTTTGAAACTGTTTGAAATCTCTTCAAGTTGTTGTAGGCGTTTGATATAGTTTTCAAAACTTTCTCTTCTTGCACCAGGTCGTGAACTTGAAATAGCGTCTGCGACTTGTACTATGATTGCTTCTATACTATGGAATGGAACATTACCATGGTGAGCTTCAATACAGTGAATAACCTCTGGGCTTTCCTTGTATTTCTTTGCAAGATCTACACCAATAGTAACATGAGTGCCCTCTACCTCGTGATCAAGAGCTTTACCAATATCGTGGAGGAAGCCACCTCTTTTTGCGATAGTTGCATTTGCACCAATTTCACTTGCTATCATTCCAGCAAGGAGTGCGGTTTCAATACTGTGTTTTAAGCAGTTTTGACCATAACTTGTCCTATATTTAAGTCTTCCCATAACTTTAACAAGTTCCGGATGAAGATTGTAAATCGCAACTTCATTGCAAGCGTTATCTCCGGCTTCTTTGATAGTCTTTTCAACTTCCTTAGTTGCCTTATCAACAACCTCTTCTACGCGTGTTGGATGAATTCTGCCATCTACAATAAGTTTTTCAAGAGAAAGTCTTGCAATTTCTCTTCTGATAGGGTCAAAACTTGAAATAGTGATTGCTTCTGGTGTATCGTCAACTATAAGTTCAACCCCGGTTACACTTTCAATAGAGCGGATATTCCTTCCCTCTCTACCAATAATTCTACCCTTCATTTCGTCATTTGGAAGTGCTACTGTTGTAACAGTCATTTCGCTTGAAAGGTCGGTGGCACATTTTTGAATGGCGCCCATAACTATTTCTTTAGCACTATTTTCTGCGTTTTCTCTTGCTTCATCCTCTATTTGTTTAACAAGAATGCCAGCGTCTTTCTTTGCCTCTTCAGTGATTGATGAAATGAGAACATCCTTGGCCTCTTTCTTGCTCATGCCAGAAATCTTTTCAAGTTTTTCAAGCATTTCTTCTTTGATTTTGTTGTGTTCTTCAATTTGATTTGCGATTTTTACCCTTTCGTTTTCAAGAGAATTACGCTCTTTATCAATTTGTTCAAGTTTAGTATCAACAGATGTCTCTTTCTTAGATACATACTCTTCTCTTTGCGATAAACGCTCTTCCATCTTTTGAATTTCATTGCGTCTTTCTTTTGCCTCAATATTGGCATCGTCTTTAATCTTTTGTGCTTCTTCTTTTGCTTCTAGAATGCTTTCCTTTTTGATAGTCTTAGCTTCTGCATATGCCTCTTCAATAATCTTAACTGCATTAGATTTGCTTTTTCCAATTTTCTTTGTTGCAATAAGTTTATATAATAATATGCCCGCACCCACACCTACTATGGCGCAAGCAATTCCTATAACGGCGGCAATAGCAGGAGCAACACTACATAACATACTTATGCTCATACTTTTCCCCTTTTAATAGTAGATAAAACTACTACTTTGATTATACACTAATTTCAATTTTTAAGTCAAATGAATTATATATATTACAATAAAAAAAGTGGCACTGCCACTTATTCGCTTTCGCTAGTACTTTTTGCAAGATAGTTTGGTGTTTTATACGCCTTAGTTTCTGGATTAAAGTAAATAGACTTTTGATTTTGTAATTTTACATCTGCCCAGTTTTCTTCATTAAGTCCAGAAGCGTAAACAAATCTTTTATCACAAAGTTCCCAAGTAATAACATTGAAAAAGGTCCAGCCATCACTTATTTTTACGATAGCCCAGCCAGATTCATTTGGTGTGTATGCTTCTTCAAAAAGCTTTGGTATTTCCTCTCCTGTAATTTTGTTATAAAAAGAAAAAGTTTCCTCTTCTTCTACGCAACCCTAACCTGCTTTATTTGGGTAATAATATATTTTCTTCATGTTTTTACTCCTTTAAATGACCTTATTGTATCATAGAAATTTGGCACTGTCAATATAAAAAATAAAAGATAGTACTAAAAAGTGCTACCTTTTTTTATTGTATAGTTTGCCATAAACTCGTCATGAAATTCTTTAAATCTATCTTCTAGAATTGCATTTCTACAGTCTTTAGCAAGTTTTAATAAGAAATGTAAGTTATGAATTGATAACAATTCCCCGCCCAGCATTTCATCAGTATTTATAAGGTGTCGGATGTATGCACGAGAGAAGTTTCGGCAAGCATAGCAATCACAACCTTCTTCAATTGGAGAAAAATCCTCTTTGAAAGTTGCACTCTTTATGGCCAGTTTACCTTTCTTTGTAAAAGCTGTACCATTACGGGCAATACGGGTTGGAAGAACGCAGTCCATCATGTCAACCCCTCTTGCATATCCTTCGACAAGACAGTCAGGAGAACCTACTCCCATTAAATATCTAGGTTGATCTTTTGGAAGAAGTGGATTTAAAAAGTCTAGTATTTCATACATGACACTTTTCTCTTCGCCGACAGATAAACCACCTATTGCAATACCGCATTTTGCATATGGAAGGCAGTCCTCAACACACATTCTCCGTATATCTTTATATATATTTCCCTGCACTATAGGAAAAAGCATTTGGTTTGGATTTTTATGTGCTTTAACGCAGCGTTCCAGCCACATTTTTGTTTTGCGTCTTGCTTCGAGGGCCTCATTATAACTTGCGCCACTGCCTGCTTTTGCATCAGTACATTGGTCAAAGGCCATAATAATGTCAGCGCCAAGTGCATTTTCAATTTCGATTGCCTTTTCAGGCGTCATCATAAGCCTTTCTCCATTAAGATGTGACTTAAATTCTACACCTTCATCGCTGACTTTTCGTAAATCTGCGAGACTAAATACCTGAAAGCCGCCAGAATCAGTGAGAATTGGCCTAGACCAGTTCATAAATTTGTGTAATCCACCGGCTTTTTTGACTATTTTCTCTCCAGGTCGAAGAAATAGATGGTATGTATTAGATAAGATTATCTGTGCCCCCATATCTTCCAAATCTTCTGGTCTCAGTCCCTTTACAGTGGCTTGTGTGCCGACTGGCATAAAAATAGGTGTTTCAATGTCACCATGTGGCGTATGTAAAATTCCTGCTCTTGCCCCAGTATGTGGGCATTGCTTTATTACTTCATAACTAAATCCATTCATTTGATTGCTCCTATATATTGTGTCTAGTATGTGCATATTACGCACAATACTTTGTGTTTACTCTTTGTTTATGTAGAAATTACTATCTCCAAAACTGAAAAAACGATATTTCTCTTTTACAGCGGTATTATATATTTCCATAGTTTTTTCATACCCTAGAAATGCAGCGACTAACATTATTAAAGTGCTTTCTGGCAAGTGGAAATTGGTTATCAGCCCATCTACCACCTTAAATTTGTAACCGGGGTAGATAAATATTTTTGTGTCTGTCTTTTGCGGATGGATGTTGCCTTGTTCATCCGCCGTACTTTCAAGAACTCGCACAGAGGTTGTGCCTACCGCAATAATGCGTCGCCCCTCTTTCTTGGCTTGATTAAGGATTTTTGCATTGTCCTCACTCATTTCTATGTACTCACTGTGCATATCGTGGTTTAATATGTTGTCCTCTTTGACTGGACGGAAGGTGCCGAGTCCAACATGAAGGAGAACTTCTACTATATTCACCCCTTTTTCTTTGATTTTTTCAAGTAGGGCTGGTGTGAAATGCAGCCCAGCAGTTGGCGCAGCGGAAGAGCCTTCAATTTTAGAGTATACAGTTTGATAACGTTCCTTATCTTTTAATTTTTCATGAATATACGGTGGAAGTGGCATGGTGCCAACCTCACTTAATCTATGTTCAAATACGCCCTCAAAGTCAAATTCTATTAAACAACTGCCATAATCATATTTTTCAAGTATGGTACAACTAAGCCCCTCACTGAATGTGATTTTTGTCCCCTCTTTAAGTCTTTTAAAAGGTTTAGCAATTACTTCCCACTTTTTTAAATCCAATCTTTTTTGTAGTAAGATTTCAATTTTTGCACCAGTGTCTTTATAGCCATAAAGCCTTGCTGGAAGTACCCGTGTGTTATTTATTACAAGTACATCCCCTTCTTTAAGGTAATTTACAATATCATAGAAATGCCTGTGCTCTATTTTGTCATTTTGTTTATGATAAACGAGGAGCCTAGAATGGTCTCTTGGCTCTATTGGCGTCTGTGCGATGAGTTCCTCTGGCAAATCGTAATAGTAGGAACTTTTTAATAGTAAATCTTTATTCGTCATAACAATTTAATAGTTTATGTAAATCCCCTTCAATTAATTTTTTGTCTTTAGAAGTTTCAAAAGAAAAACCAAAAGATTTTTCTTTTGAATTTAACATGTTTGTTAATATTTCATTTAAAGGGCTGTTTGCAAAATAAAAATCAATTAAGCAATCTTTGCCTCCATATATTGATAAATTGTTATTTTTAAACAAACTGATTAATTTTTCTATGTCAAAATTCTTTAATCTATTTCGTTTTATAAAAAATTCAAAATAATATGGCTTATCAAACATGTTAATATTTAAATCTATCTTGTTATTTATTTCTATTACAGGAATAGGAAAGTAATTGCAAATCCAATTTCCGTTTTGTTTCTCCCAATTTTTATTTCCAAAAGTTATGTTTGTGTTGTAGTCATTTGAGAGGAAAGAAGAAATTTCCTCTGCTTTATTACAAATCTCTTTATAAGTTTTGTTTAATAAATTCTTAGAAATATTCAAATTAGCCTCCTACAAACTCCTTTCCTAAATGCTTGTATGCTGGCTCTAGTGCTACCCTTCCGCGTGGAGTGCGAGAAATAAAGCCAAGTTGAAGAAGATATGGCTCATATACATCTTCAATTGTGGTTGCATCCTCACTGATTGTTGCGGCAAGAGTGTCAAGTCCCACCGGCCCTCCACCAAATTTATCGATTATTGAAAGAAGAATCTTTCTATCTATGAGGTCAAGTCCAAGTTCGTCAATTTCCATAATCTTCAAGGTTTTTTCGGCAATTTCAAGCGTTACCTTGCCCTGCCCTTGTATTTCAGCATAGTCACGCACGCGTTTTAATAATCTGTTGGCTATACGCGGTGTTCCGCGTGAGCGTTTTGCAATTTCCATACTTGCCTCTGGTGCAATCTCTACGCCAAGAATTTTTGCTGAACGATCGATAATTACCTTTAAGTCGTCTGCTGAATAGAGTTCAAGTCTGCTTATAATTCCAAATCTATCACGAAGTGGATTTGTCAGCATGCCTGCCCTTGTGGTTGCACCGATAAGAGTGAACGGTTTTATTTTCAATCTCATATTTCGTGCAGAAGGACCTTTGCCGACTATAAAGTCAA
This sequence comes from uncultured Bacillota bacterium, assembly GCA_947053645.1. Taxonomy (GTDB): domain Bacteria; phylum Bacillota; class Clostridia; order Christensenellales; family UBA1242; genus Caccovivens. The sequence continues at coordinate 34,630 of CAMRTM010000001.1, forward strand.
GTGCAAAATCTTCCATGGCTGGATATAAGATTTCTTCCACCGACTTGTTCAATCTATGGATTTCGTCTATGAAAAGGACATCATTTTGATTTAAGTTTGTGAGGATTGCGGCAAGGTCTGCGGCATGTTCTATTGCTGGGCCAGAAGTCACCTTAAATTGTGAGCCAAGTTCATTGGCGATAATATGTGAAAGTGTTGTTTTTCCAAGTCCTGGAGGGCCATATAAAAGTACATGGTCAAGGCTTTCTTTTCGTGATTTCGCTGCTTTAATATAAACAGATAAACTTTCCTTTACCTTACTTTGACCAATATATTCATCAAAACTGGTTGGACGAAGTGAGTTTTCGATTTCAGCATCGGTAAGATTTTTTGTGCTTGTTATAAATCTGCTGTCGGCTACTTGATCTTTGTTGCTTTCTATCATGATCTATACCCCCTTAAAGCTTTAGATATTATTTCCTCAGCGGTTGCGTTTTCGCTAGCGTTTGCACGCGCAAGCATATAGGCTTCATTCTTGCTTATTCCAAGAGAAATTAAAGTTTGTGTTGCAAGTTCCACCGCACTTTCGTCAAAACTATTGTCATAAGTCGTTTCAGTTTGAAGCGCAATATCAATCTTGTCTTTTAGTTCAAGGCAGACTCTTTCTGCTGTTTTTTTACCAAGTCCTTTGATAGTAGAAAGAAGTTTAACATCTTCTTTTTTAATTGCCATTGTTAAATCGTTAATGTTAAGTCCAGATAAAATTGAAATAGCAAGTTTTGGGCCAACACCACTGACGGTTATAAGTTTTAAAAATAGTTCCTTTTCTTCTTGTGTGGAAAAGCCAAATAGAAATACACCATCCTCTCTTACTGCCATATAAGAAAGGACTTTGCAGTTGTCTCCTACATGAGGAAGGCTTGTTAGCGTATTATTTGAAACAGCTAGTTCATACCCTACACCTCCTACATCAAGGATTAAACTTCCCTCTCGTTTTTCTTCAATTATACCTCTTAAAAATGAAATCATAAAATCTCCTATCTTGCTTGATTGTTATTAAGTGAACTGCTTGTTTGGCTGTGGCATATTGCAACTGCAAGTGCATCTGCAGCGTCATCTGGTTTGGGAATGGCGTTTAATCCCAGTATTGCTTTAACCATGTATTGCACCTGTGCCTTTTCCGCTCTACCATGTCCAGTCAAAGCCTGCTTTATTTGAAGTGGTGTATATTCGTAAATTTTTCCGCAAAATTTTTGGCAGGCAAGCATAATAACCCCTCTTGCCTGTGCAACTTGGATGACAGTTTTTTGATTTTTGAAATAGAATAGTTCCTCTATTGCAACTACCTCAGGACGATATTTATCAAATAAAAATTTAAGGTTTTCCTCTATCTCTTGCAACCTTACTGGAAAACTATCTTCTTTTGCGGTTGTAATAGCCCCGTAATCCAATACCATATTTGGAATTTCAGTATCTATAACGCCATAACCTATAATCCCATATCCTGGGTCTATTCCGAGTATTACCATAAATTAAGTTTACAATAAATCTACAAATAATGTCAAATAAAAAAGAGAGCATTATACTCTCTAATACTATTTGTAAAGTTTACTCTTCATCAGGAAGATTGACATTGTGGTATACTTCTTGAACATCGTCAAGATCTTCAAGAGTATCTATCATTCGATTAAATGAAACAAGTTTTTCAGGTGTCAAATCTACATAATTGTCAGGAACCATTGTAACTTCACTTGATTCTATGCTATAACCCGCCTTTGTAAGTGCTTCAGCAACTCGTGTGCAATCGTTTGGCTCAGTGATAATTTCAAGTGAATCGTCATACTCTACAACATCTTTTGCACCCGCATCAAGAGCCTCTAGCATAATTTCATCAGCATTAACTCCCTCATTGGAAACTGAAATAACACCTTTTCTTTGGAAAAGATAGGAAACACAGCCATTCGCACCAAGACTGCCTCCAAATTTATCAAAGGCATGACGAACATCGCCAGCAGTTCTATTTTTATTATCTGTAAGGCATTCTACAATAACTGCAGAGCCGCCAGCACCATATCCTTCATAGGTGCAGTTTTCATAGTTTACACCACTAAGTTCGCCTGCTGCCTTCTTTATACTACGCTCGATTGAATCGTTAGGCATATTATTTTGTTTTGCTTTTGCAATAACATCACGAAGGCGTGGATTTGATACTGGGTCAGAGCCACCTTGTTTTACGACTACCGCAATCTCTCTGCCTATCTTTGTGAAAATTTTTCCTCTTGCGGCATCACTTTTGCCTTTTCTTGCTTGAATATTATGCCATTTTGAATGTCCTGACATATTGTCCTCCTATTTGTTATTAAGTTATCATGTTTGCATATTATTTGTCAAACAAATCTTTAGCAATTTGGTACATGATTATTGATCCGCTTACTGCGACATTTAAGCTTTCTACCCCAACTGTCATTGGAATAGAAACTGCATACCTACATATTTTTGATATTTCCTTGCTGATTCCATTTCCTTCGTTGCCAACAACTACACCCAATGGTTGAGCAAATGAAGTCTTGAATATATTTTCTCCTTGCATATCTGCTTTTAACATACATAACTGCCATTTTGAAACAAGTTCGATAAATTTTTCACGGGACAATTCATAGATTTTCTCGTCAAAAATTGTCCCTACGCTACTTCGCACTAGTTTTGGGTTTGTAACCGATACAGAGTCTAGCATAAATATGCTTTTAAAGCCACACGCACAAGCCGTCCTTATTAGAGTGCCGGCATTGCCCGGGTCTTGAATTCCATCAAGTACTAGGAAGTTGGTTGTAGGCTTAACTACTGCATCTTGTATGTATTCTGCAATGCATACTACTCCCTGTGGTGTTTTAGTATCAGCTAACATTTTTATTGTCGTACTGTCAGTCTTATAAACTGGATACTTTTCACCATAAATATTTAGACTTTCATCCTCTACTAAGATATATAATGGTTTTAGTCCTTTTGCAAGGGCGTCCTTTATAATTTTTCGATTATCCAAAAAAAGGAGACTAGTCTCTTTCTTTAATTTCTTTAGATTTTTGATTAAAGAATTAGTCGCCTTTTCCATGGAAACTCCTTTTTTGTGTGTTTAGATTTCTCCGCTCCGCTGCCGCTACGGTCGAAATGACATAATGGTAAATGCACTACGGTCGAAATGACATAATGGTAAATGCACTACGGTCGAAATGACATAATGGTAAATGCACTACGGTTGAAATGACAATAAGGTGTGCGTTTCAGTCGAAATGACAAAGGATTGAAAAGTGTACAAATGACAATAGTCGTCAAGTGTAGGTTTTTACTTAACCTGTGATACAAGGGCTGAGAATGCCTCTGGCTCTCTAACAGCCATGTCTGCAAGTACCTTTCTATTTAAAGTGATATTGTGGCTTTTAAGTCCTGCAATGAATTTAGAATAAGAAATTCCGTTTAAGCGGCATGCAGCATTGATTCTTGTAATCCATAATGCTCTGAAATCTCTCTTCTTTTGCTTACGGCCGATATAAGCATATTGTCCAGATTTCATTACCTGCTCTCTTGCTGTTCTATATAATTTTGATTTTGCTCCGCGGTAGCCTTTTGCACTCTTAAGAATGGAACGGCGTTTCTTTACTGCGTTTACTCCTCTTTTAATTCTCATGTTCTTTCCTCCTTATTTGCACAAAAGGGACTTGATATTGTCAGCATTCTTTCCTGCAATGTATGAACCCTTTCTTAATTTTCTTTTTCTTGATTTTGCTTTGAATGTTTGGAAGTGACCTTTATTTGGTCTTGCAAATTTTACTTTCCCGTTTGCAGTTACGCGGAAACGCTTTTTTGCACCACTGTGTGTTTTTTGTTTTGGCATTGTATTTCTCCTTTTAGTTTTTCTTTGGGGTTATTACAACAAATGCATTTCGACCCGCTATTTCAGGCTCTTTTTCAATAAATCCGCATTCGCTTACTCTTGACACGAAATCTTTGATAATTTCTATCGCTCTTGAAGCGTAGGCTTGTTGACGACCCTTCATTTTTAGTGTCACTTTTACCTTATTACCACCCTGCAAGAATTTGCAAGCATTTTTAACACGGTATGCGATATCGTATTCTTCAATAGTCATGGAAAGTTGTACTTCCTTTGTTTCCACTACCTTTTGAGATTTGCGAATTTCCTTATCCTTCTTGATGGCATCATATTTGAATTTGCCATAATTTAGGATTTTGCATACTGGTGGCTTTGAGGCACCTGACATCATAACAAGGTCTAAGTCCTTGCTTTGTGCGAGCGAGAGTGCTTCGCTTGTTGGCATTATACCAAGTTGCTCTCCATTTTCGCCAATGAGTCGAACTTCGTTGGATTTGATTTGTTCATTGATTAAAAGTTCCTTAAAAATTGTTGTATTCCCCTTTTACAAAAAATTTGGTGGAAGCAAAATATTTCCACCAAACAAAATTTATTCTTTACTTGCACCTAAGCAAGGTAAGATTTCAATTAAGTTATTACCAAGTCAAATCAATTTTCAACTGGTGAGAAGTGGAAACTTCTACTTTCATGCTTAGATTTTAGCATATACTTACATACTTGTCAACTGTTTTTGCTATCTTTCTAAAAATTTATTTGTTGTTTTTACCTCTTCCATAAACATATTCATTTTACTGAGAGGGTCTTGAGAATATCTTCTGCGCAAATCAATATCAGTTGCTGAAGTTTCTCCATAGACATTTATAAGTGCATTGTACCAATCGTCTTCTGTCTGATTTTTTATAGCGTCATTGAAGGTTTCAATTTGGGATGCAAGTAAATCAAGGATACCTTTTATATCTCTATCATCAAACTGCGAACATATTCTATATAGATAGTTGTAGTCATAAGGATTTATATTTTTATCCCCTTCTTGAATTTGATTGATATATTTTTCTACCGCTGTATATACTTGTGCAACAATCTCTTCATCATGAGTTAAATCGTAATTAAGCATATGTTGCAAGTAGGCAAATTTTTTGTCAGAGAAGAATTGTATTACTAGGTTACGATATTCTTCTTCTCCTACAAAGTTTGTTTCTGACCATTTGATATTTTTAAAGGTATTTTCAGTCACATTATTACTTGCAAGACGAGAAAGTATATCATCCTTTTTGAATATTGTATTTTCTAGTGTATCACCGTTATTAACATTCGCCCAAGCAGTATTTTGCTTGTTTCTTAAGCATGATTCTATCATTGTTATGCCTTCACTATAACCAAGTTTAATAAATTCATTAAATACAATAGTTATTTCTTGAAGGTTGGCATTTGCACAAAAGATGGGAAGTGCTTCTTTGCTTACACTATACAATAAATTCATTGCGAGTTGATAATCCTGCGATTTTTGCATTATCATATCAGTATCATCCTGTGTATACAGTATATACAACGCCTCATCGCGTTTACTGCGATTAGCATATTCATTCATTAAATTGTAAAGAGCCGTTATTTTATCAATATTAAATTCCATTGATTTTATGTAATTTGTTTTTGCATTCAATATAGCATTTTCTGATGTATTGTCAACTTGAAGAAAATCATCTAATTGTGTGAGTAGCAATTTTACTTTATTTTGTTCTCCCCTTTCTTTAAATATTTGAACTATGTTTTCCATCATTGTTTTTAAGAATATGTAGGAGTATTTTCTTGCTTCTTGTTCATATGGGTAAGTATAATAAATCGAAAGAACCATTTCCTCTTTATTTTCTGTTTTTCGAAAAAGTTTTAATGTTTTATCTCGTAATTTTAATTTGAATGCATCGTTAGTATTCTGGTTAGTATTTTGGAAAGCATTTGCCAATCGTATTGAAGATATGCCAGATTTGCTGATACCTTCTTTTTTAATGCGTTGCAAATAATGTGTGTATTCATGCCCTAATGATAGTATTGAAAAGAAAAGACAAACTAAACTATTTTTTAATTTATCATTGCCTATTAAGCAATAAGTTTTGATTTTATTTAAATTAAAAAATATTTTAAATTTTTCTTTATTGCCGACAGAATATTTATTCAATGTAGCATATGAATTAATAGTGTTGTCAATAATTACAGGTAAATATTCTGTTTTGAAACTGAGATATGGATTATTATTTATAAGGCTATCAAGAAATGCCTGTGTTTCTTTATCTGAAATTTCAGTGTCTGATAAAACAAGGTTTATATAGTTTACAAAGACTTCCTCTTGCTTCATATTATTTAGATTTACGAGAGGATTTGGTCTTTTTACTTTTAATCCTAATTTTTGTTGTATTTCTTTTTCTTGTTCTTTTAATTGACTATAATTCATATCTGCCCTTTACTTAAAAGTATAGCATGGGAAAGTCTATAAGTCAATTTACTTTTTATCTCTAAATAAAGTCTTTTCGAGAAGTTTACCTAGTCTTAGTATTATTTCATTGGATTTTGTAAGAGCGTGCGTTTTCATTAGCGCTTTGAAAAAAATTGTAGTGCCAGCAATGACTGCACTTACCGATACTGAGATTAATATTATAAGTGAAGGCGAGGTTATTTTTTGGCAAAGTGCTACTACGACGCAGGCACCGCCCGCTCCACAAAGTGTGGAACAGATATCGCCTACAACATCGGCACAAAATGAGCAGACCTTTTCACAATTTTTGCATAGTCTAAGTCCTACCCTTGCTCCTTTAATATTTTCTTTATTCCATTTTAAAAACTGTTCTTCATCTGCGCTTGCCACTGCTATGCCAAACATATCAAAGACAACGCTTATTGCTATGAAAAGTATAATGCATAATATTGCCATGACCGCACCAATACTGGACAGCACAGTTTGACTTAAAAAGCCAAAGATTAGAGAAAGGCTCATTGACAAAAACAGAACCTTTACTGCCCATCTTCGATTATGTGATGTGGATTGCGAAACTACTTTTCCGTATTTTTTCATGTTATTATTATATTTTAAAGGCTGTTTTTCTATGAGTAAAAATCTTTTCTCCTTAAGTTTATTGTACCTTAAATTTATATAATGTCAAGAGTAAGGATTTCTCTGCTACGCCCTATCGGGCAATGGTCGAAATGACAGTGCCTTAGGCACTTTTTTATGCTTTGCTAGATTCTTGTTCCACTCAGAATGACATAGGGTTACTCTTCTGGGATTTCAGTCAACTTATCTAGTTCTTCCTTTATGATTGTAAGTTTTCCTTTCGCTTTATTCAAATGCTCATAGCATATCTTTGCAAGACGCTGGCCTTCTTCAAAAAGTACTACCGCTTCGCTCATTGGCAGATTGCCATTTTCCAGTTTATTTATTATCTCTTCTAATTGTTTACTTGCTTCTTCGTAACTCATTTTTCCTCCTTTATTGGCTGAGCAGATATCTTTCCGTCTGTAAATATTATTTCTAATTTTTCATTATAATCTAGCATTGATTTACTTGATAGCGATTTTCCTTTTTGTTCTACTTTTGCATAACCCTTCTTTAAAAGTGCGGTTGGGTTTAGTTTTGTAAGTGCATTCTCATTAAGTCCCATTTCGTAACTCTTCTGATTCAAGTAGCCATTCATTGTATTTACAAGATTATTTTTTAGGTAATAGATATTATCCTTTGTTAGAATGTAATTTCTTCCTGCATTATTAAATCTTGAAATTAATCGTATAAAATCTGCTTTTTGACCTGAAAGTTGTGGGGTAAGTAATTCCGCAGCAGCAGATGGTGTTGGCGCACGAAGGTCGCTTACAAAGTCTATAATGGTGAAGTCTGTTTCATGTCCTACTGCTGATACTATTGGCTTTTGGCAATTATAGGTCGCCCTTGCCACTATTTCTGTGTTATAGGCTGATAAATCCTCTAAACTGCCACCACCTCTTGCAACAACAATTACATCGACATCTGCAAATCTATCCATAACTTCGATTGCGTGGGCAATTTCTATTTCTGCCTCCCTCCCTTGAACCTTACTTGGATACAAGACGATATCTACACTTGGATTTCTTCTCCATGAAACATTTTTGATATCTTGGATTACTGCTCCGTCCTTGGAGGTGATTACACCTATTCTTTTTATATTTTCAGGTATGGCTAATTTATGAGTATTATTAAATAGTCCTTCCCCTTCTAATTTCTCTTTTAAACGCAAGAACTCTTCAAATAGTTTCCCCGCACCTATTTCTTCTACCCTATTAACATTAAAGGATAATTTTCCGCCTTTGATATAAAAATTAGGTGACCCTGTTACTACTATCTGTTTCCCTTCCTTTATTTGGTCGGAAAAGGCAGGATAAAAGCAGACGCATGGCAGCGTTGCATTTTCGTCTTTAAGTGAAAAGTATGTAATTTGTCTTGCATTTGATACTCCAAAAACTTCCCCGACAATTGATATATTGTGGAGAAGTTCTTCAGCGTCAAATATTTTCTTGATATACCCATTGAACTGGGTTACTGTGATGGTTTCTAGCATTACTCACCTTTAACTATTGTAGCAAGCACACCATTTATAAATTTTGCACTCTTTTCGGTTGAATACTTTTTCGCAAGTTCTAGTGCCTCATTGATGGCTACCTGCGGTGGCGTCTGCAAATATTTTATTTCAGTAAGTGCCTCATACATCACTGCTAAATCTGCCTTATACACCCTTTCATACTCGTAGCCTATTAGGTGCTTTGCGATAGTTTCTTTTAAAGTGTCTTTATTCTCTTCATAGTTTTCCATTATCTCTTTAGCAAAAGTCACATCCCCTTCCTTTAAAGACGATGTGAAATTTTCTATTTCTTGCTTTGTAAAAAAACTTGCGAATATATACTGGAAGGCACTCTCTCTACAATCTCTTCTCATTGTCCATCCTCTCCGTCATCTTTATCGCACACAACATCAATTACATGAACATTGATTTTCCCTGGCTTGATGCCTACCATAGAGTTTAAACTATTCTTAACATTTTCTTGAACTCTATACGCTATATCAGGTACACTATAGCCGTTTCGTACCTTCATATATATATCTACTTTAAGTGTATTATTATTTTCAAACTTGATAGTAACTCCCTCTGTCTTATTTTTAAAGGGTCTTTTTATAAGTGGTAGATAACTATTTGTTAAACTATCTACTCCACTTATCTCTTTCGCTGCTAAGTTTATAATAGACAAAAGGATATCTCTATCGATATCTACTTTGCCTTTATTTGTAACTCCTGTTTGCTTATTTTTCATTTCGCTACCTCTTCTATCGGTAGTATATCATATTTATTTGCTCTTTGGCAATTATTCTACTGGTATTACTTTAATATTTTTAATACTTGTTCCAAGTTGTCCTTGTATTACTGCAACTATTTTCGCGACCTCTTGTTCATTAAGTTTCGCCGCCTTAACCACTGCATTTACATTCTTTTCTGATATTGTTACTACGCAGTCTTCAAATCCTTTCGCTTTGATTAGTCCCTCTACTACAAGTTCCTTATCCATTTGTCTTACTAGATTGAGCCTTGCATCCTCTGCTTTTGCTATTGCTTCCTTTGTTGATGTTGGGCTTGCGATTATTGCATCGTAGTATAACATCTCTTGGTCGCGTGTGGACTCTCTATCACTTCTATATGCTGAAAAGTAACTTGATGTCGTTGTTGTGGATGGTGGATTTGCGTTCACGCTATTATTTAACGCGATGTTTAAATAACCTGTTACTCCTAGAAGCAATACCATTACTGATAAGATTATTATCTTTGTTCTTTTTTTCATTTTACTCTCCTTTTAATTCCCTGTTAGGATTGTTATATTTTGATTTGGCACATTTACTACCGTTTGCAATGCTGTGAGCAAGTTCATCTTGACACTTACATTCTCAGCCCCGCTTGACGTTACCACTATGCCTTTTATCGTTGGGTATATCTCCTTTTCAAGTACCGGTTTTCCATCCACCATTATTAGTTGGCTGGTTGTAACCTTTCCACCATCTGCACTTGTTTTTGTTTCCTCTTTTGATGCGTAAACATATTCAAATCCGCTATCAAGTGTAATTACCACATTAACTTGTCCCGCCCCTCTTACGCTTGCTAGTACACTTTCCAATTTATTCTCGAGGTAGTCCACATATTCCACACTTGATGAAAAGTTTTGTTGATTTTCTGTCGAATCTTGACTCTCTGTTTTCTTTCCGCCTCCTAGCGTGGATAGATATATCGCTATGATTATTATTGCAAAGCCTACAGTTAGATATATCTCTATATGTTTTATCTTTTTTAGCCTTTCCCAAACCTTCCCCATCTTCTCTCCTATACTACTCATTGAATAAGACTTGTCCCTCCTTTATTTGAATTCTGTTTTGAATTATGTTTACAATATCATATCTGATACCTACTATATCTTTATGAGCCGCATTTCCTTTTATGACTATTTTACTTATATCGACATATATCGACTTGATTTCTATTTGACTTGCAAAGATATCTGCATTTATTGATACCACTACTTCGCCATATCCTTTCTCTTCGATATCTCTTTCTAGTTCCTCTTTAGTCTTCATGATTTTATCAAGGTTTATCTGGTACAAGTAATCCTCTTGAAGAACTATCTCTTGACTATTGAATACATTTGATAAATCGAGTTTTATATTCAATAGTTTTGGAATCGGCATGATTATCACTAGTACAATTATGAAAGAAAATATTCCTTTTATATATCTATTTATCTGTCCATTTGGCATGATGAGTTCTACTATTGCACTTAGTAGTATCACGCCTGCTATTGACATTATCCAACTTGAAATTGTGCCTATCATTCACACCTCCTACACTATATTTGCCGAGCACATGATTAGTCCCAGCAGGATGAAATATATGAAGACTACCCCTATTAATAAACTGATAAGCAGTGTCATACTTTTCGCAAGTGAAGAGGCAAAATTTGCTATTTGACTATTGCCAAGTGGTTCTACTATGCCGGCAATTAGTTTAAGCGAGAGCATAAATAAAATTAGTTCTAGTAATGGTGACACCACAGTGGCTATAAGTAACAATAGTCCACCTGCGCCTACTGCATTTTTTATGAGATTTGAACTTGCTAGAATTAATCCAAATCCGTCTGAAATGTATGAACCTAGTATTGGTACATACGATTTTATTGCGTATTTTGCTGTCCTTATGCTTATGCCATCGACTGAACCTGCAGTAATACCTTGAATTGATAAAAAAGCAGAAAATATCGTGAAAATTAACCCTGTTAGCCATTTATAAGTGCTATTCCAAAAGGATGTAAACTTATTTAATTTTAAGTTTGTTGATAGATTTGATACCACACTAAATACTGTAGAGAAGATAAATATAGGAAGCAAAATATAGGTAAATATATTAAGTATTGCCCCACTTAAAAGTGCCATGGCTGGTTGATATACACTTACCGATACCGTTCCACCTATTGCAGTCATTAGCGTTAAGAGTATTGGAAAAATAGCATCCATTTGCCCTTTGATATTTAATATAGTTCCACTTGCAAGTTTGACCATATGTGTAGTCATTGTAAGCAGTATAACTATAGTCATTCCATAAGTAACAAAATGTATAAGATTCGATATCGACTTACCATTGGTATTTGGTCTTAGCCCCTGTAGCATTCCACCAAAAATTGCTATTGCTATTACGAGGGATATTATAGGTAAAAATTTCAGTAGATTATCAAAGACAAGGGAAAGAAGTGCTTCCCAAATACTTTTACTGTTATCCGCAAATTTACCTGTGATAATTGATGTGATTTTATCTAGAAAACTACTGCTTCCAAAGATTTCTCCCTCTTTTCCTGTAAGAGAAGAAATAAGATCCTCTAAACTAGAAAAATCAAGTTTGCCTAGTTGGTCAAAGATTGTATCTTCAAATTCCTGTTCAATCTCACTCTTTCCATCATCTGTGACTGCTTGTGCAACGGGGCTTGTCAGCGGAATAACAAGAAAGATTAATAATATAACTATAAGTATTCGTTTGAGATTACCTTTCTTTTTATTATTGTTTGGGCATTTATATCCTAGTTTTCTCATGGCAATAGTTCCATGATAATTTGAAGTATGCTTGTCACAATTGGCATTGCCATGACAAGGATGATTATTTTTCCGCCCAATAGAACTTTATCACCCAAACTGGAATTGCCAGTATCTGCACATATGCCGGCTGTAAATTCAATTAAATAACCTATGCCTACAATTTTTATAAGAAGAGAGTATAAATTTCCAGATATTCCTGTTGTATTAATAATTAACTTTAGTGCGTCAAATACAGATGAAAGGTAGTTTACAAGCATGGCAAGAATTATAACCCCGCTGGCAAGGGCTATAAGCACCGCGTAATCGCTTCTTACTGGTTTTACTATTATAGTTGCTATGCAGCCAACTAGTGCTACCGCCACTATCTTATAAACTAAGTCCATATTTCCCCTTTAAAAACTAAATAGCGTTTTTATCGCTGTAAATAGATCTCCTATCATTCCGAGTATCATTAGTAGTACTATTATTAACCCTGCTAAAGTGGACAAAGTGGCTATTTCATCCTTGCCTGTCTGTTTCAAAATTTGCCCTACTATCGCTGTCAAAATCCCTATTGCAGCAATTTTAAATATTATATCTACACCCATTTTCCCCTCCTTAGCAAAGCAAGATTACTATCATAAGTCCGGCGACAACGCCGAGTTTTATTGATAGAGTTCCATATTTTTTATTTTCTGTGGTTGCAAGGGAGGAAAGTTCTTCAAAGCGTTTTTCATAATTTTTAAGTTCTTTACTTTGATTATCTAAATCGCTTCGTCCAAGTGATTTAAAGAAAACAAAGATCATATCCTTTTCATTTTGCTTTAAAAAATTAATGTTTTTAAACAGATTGCCTTCTTCTAGGCTTTTGTTATTTTCAAGATACTCTAAAAAATTTTTATCAAGTCCTTGCAGGTTGCGTTTTGTTTTATCATCAAAATTTAAAAATAAATTTTTTAGTCTTTCTCGTGAGTAATTTATCTCGACATCTAATTTTTGGCAGAGCAAAACTAGAGAGCGAAAAAAGTTATATCGTTTTCGATATTTAAGTGAAAAGATATATCCAATGAAAACACATACTAAAAACAGTAAAGCAATTATTATCCAGTTCATATTCTCCTCCTAATATCTTCCTAGGCGTGAAAAATTTTCGTTGTAAACACCTTCTATTGTACCTGCACCCTTTCTCATAGAAAGCAAAACATACCGTTTGAATATTTTTTCATCAATTAACTTTTTAAAGGAAGGTTTTTTAAGAAAACTTTCAATGCTATCGCAGTGCGCAGATGCAAGAATATTAACACCGCAGTTGGCACAATATCTTACAGCCTCTACATCCTCTTCATCGCCAAGTTCGTCAGTGACTATTAAATTAGGCGAGAGCGCGCGGATTCCATTTTCAAAACCCACCTTTTTACGAGCAAAAGAAATTTTATCAGAATAATTTCCTAAACTTTTGCCGTTATTAATATCAAATTCTCCTCGCTCATCAAGCACAAGTACATTAAAAGCATAGTTGCGTTCGCTGAGTTGACAGATGAAATCTCTTAAAAAAGTCGTTTTTCCAGCACCCGGAGGTGATAAGACAAGAGTGTTTAAAAGAGTATCTTCTTCAAGTATCATTGGAAATACTGGAAGAGAACAATTTTTTACTTCATGCGGAATACGGATGTTTATACTATTGAAATTAGTCATTGTTTTGATATGTCCATTTTCTTCAATCATATCTCCGCCAATCCCTATTCTTACACCTTCATTCGTTACTATAAAGCCTTTCTTTATCTGTTCATTGACTGAATATATGGAACATTCACTGGCTCTGAATATGATATCTTCAAGCATGATTTTACTCGCACTCATCGCCTCTTTAAGATTGCCAGTTGTCCCCCTTTCACTTAGAAAAAATCTTTGCAATCCTATTGCAAGTACTATAGGCTTGTCCGCACGCATCCTTATTTCATTGATAGCATTGAAACTTATTCTTTCACTTATGATTTCGTAGATATTGTCTGGCAGGATGTTTTTAAGCATAGTTCCTCCTCTCTTTTAAACTATGCTTGAAGGCAATAAAAAAGAAACTTGCGAAAGTGCAAGTTTTGTCGATTTGTCGCTTCAATTAAAAAATGTTTGAACTAAAAATGCATAATAAAAAAAAGCACGGATGTGCTTTTTATTTTACTCTTTCCATATATGAGCCGTCGCGTGTATCTACACGGATTTTGTCGCCTATGTTTACAAATAGTGGAACTTGAATAACATAGCCTGTTTCAAGTTTCGCTGGTTTTGTTGTGGATTTCGATGTATCGCCTTGGATTCCTGGTTCACAATCAACAACTTCAAGTTCTACAAATGTTGGTGCGTATACTGCAAATGGATTACCCTTATAGAAGTACATTGTGCAATTTGTATTTTCTTTAACATAATTGAGTGCTTCTTCTGCTGATTCACGGTTAAGTGGGATTTGGTCATAAGTTTCTGCATCCATGAAGTAGTAGATGTCCGCGTCGTTATAAAGGTAGGTCATTTCCTTCTTTGCAATGACTGCTATTTGGAATTTATCACTTGGATTGAATGTATCTTCCTTTACCTGTCCTGTCATTACATTTTTAATTTTTGCTCTTACAAATGGTGAGCCTTTGCCTGGTTTTACATGAAGGAAATCGACTACTGAGTATACTGCATTGTCCATTTCAAATGTCACGCCTTTTCTAAAATCACCTGCTGTTACCATATTTTTTCTCCTTAAATTAGTTTCTTTTCTATTCTAGCACATATGTCCTATTTTGTCTAGTGATTATCGTAATATTTTTTCATAATACTTGCATCTCTTGGTTGCATCCCTGCTGATTCGCTTATTATGCGTGGTGTGAGATTATATTCTTTTATCACTTCTATCATTGGCTCATAATTCGGACCATATATTTCATCTTCAAAATTCAAGTGTCGGATTTCACCTTTCTCTCCATATTCTATTTTTGAAAAGTGAATATGGCAATTATTTATTCTCTCCATTCCTAATTTTTCTATTGCGTAATCAAAGACTCTTTTATAATCTTCCTTATTTTTAAGACCGCCATGGGTAAGTGCATTTATGTGTCCAAAGTCAAAGGTGGGTACTAGGTGTGAATTTGTCAAGCACAAATCTACCACTTCTGTGTAGGTGCCTATTTGTGCAGGTTTGCCCATGGTTTCAGGGCAAAGCCAAATATCTGTCAAAAGCCCCTCTTCCTCCATTTTGGAAAAACACTCTATAAACCTAGATTTAATTAGATTAATACATTCATCGCGTTCTTTTCCGCCACAAAAGCCAGAGTGAAAAACTAAATGGTCGGCATAATCAAAGGCTTTAAGAAATTTTATTCCTGTCCTAATATATCCTTCACTTTTTGCATACATATCTGGATCTGGGTTGGCAAAGTTTATAAAATATGGAGCATGTACGCTGACTAAAATATCATTTTCTCTGAACTTTTTACCTACCGCTTGTGCTGTGTCAGTTTTCATTCGATAGCCATGGCCGAAAGAATATTCGAATGCATTAAGTCCCCTTGCTTTAAGCCAGTCAGGAACTTCAAATATCGATGCTTTACCTTCATTTTCAAATTCTATTCCACAGCCGGATGGCCCGAAACGAGTTATCATATATCCTCCGTTTAAATAAGTCTTAATTTAAATTTAATTATTTTTGATTTAACTTCTATAACACCTAAAAATTGTTTGTCATTATAAGCCCTATATTCGCCATCTTGCATTTCTTTTGTAAGCCAAACTCCATTCAGCAAAAGGCTTGTTTCTTTTTGGCTAAAATTTACTTTTTCCATATCAAAGACGGTGTCTAGGGGTATGATTTTATAATTGCCACTTTTTATTGACTGTATTGAAAAACTATTTTTTAAATCAAAAACTCCACATCTTGTGCGTTGTATGCGAGACATCACACCGTATGTAGAAAGTGCATTTGCAATATCACGACACAATGACCGAATATATGTTCCACTTGAACAATGTATTAAAAAACGAAAGGTATTAGTGTCTAGCCAATTTAATATTTTTAAATCGTAAATTTCTATTTCTTTGGGCTTTAGATTGACTTCTTCCCCTGCTCTTGCAAGGTCATATGCTTTTTGTCCATTTATTTTCTTTGCTGAATAGGCTGGTGGCATTTGCGGATATCTTCCTATAAATTGTTCAAGCACACCCTCGATATCTTTTAGTGTGATAATCTTATCATCTTGTGCGATTATTTTACCCTCTAAGTCTAGAGTGTCAGTGGTAACACCAAATTTAAAGTCGGCATTATACTCTTTATCTTTACTTAGAAAGTAGTCAAAGAGTTTGGTGCCTTTGCCTAGCGTGACTGGTAGCAAGCCTTCTCCTTCAACATCTAGTGTGCCTAGATGCCCAGCTTTTGAGGCACCTACAGCCTTCTTTACTATATTAACCGCTGTATTGGAGCTTATACCACGCGGTTTATCGAGAAGCAATATTCCATTGATTTCATTTTTCATCGGTCTTCCTACTTTTTAAATATTTCCTGATTTCCTTTATAACTAATTTCTCTGCCTCTTCTATAGTTTTTGCATTAATAACACAGCCTGCCGCACCCTCATGCCCTCCACCGCCTAGGCTTTGTGCAATACCATTGGCAGCATAACCTAGCCTACTTCGCATAGAGCAATTGTATTCATTATCTCCCATTTCAATTATACAACACGACATATTTATTCCTTGTATTGAAATAAGTTTACTACTAAAGCCATCGCAGTCAATTTTCTCTGCCTTGGCCTTTTTTAAATCGGCCTGTGTGATTGTAACTAATCCTATTTCTTTATCTATCTTTTTAAATTTTTCATAAAAGATTTTTGTGATATTTACTTCGGATTGTGGTTTCTGGCGATTTATAATATCATTTACTTTATTGATATCTGCGCCAAGTAAGTTTAATTCATAGGCTGCAAAAAATGAATTTGGTGTTGTGTTTAGATTTGTGAAACTGTTAGTATCTGTTAATAACCCTGTATACAATATCGTCGCAAGTAATGGAGTAATCTCACTTTTGATTGCTTTAAGTACTTTAAAAACAAGTTCGCAACATGAAGAGGAATTTGAATCTACATATTGTAACAAACCAATATTTTCACCACAACTAGGATGATGGTCAATTTTGATTGTATTTGGATGATTTTTTACACCCTCCCCATAAATGCCTAGGCGTTCGGTATTTGGAGTGTCTACAGTAATCAACAGGTCATAGTCACAAGGATTAAAGTTGTCGATTTGTACAAGTGATTCATCTAGAATGGCTTTTTCTTTATCGTTAAATTTACGGTGGGTAAACATTTGTACCTTTTTATTTTTTTTTATCCCATAATAAAGTCCATACATACTGCATAGTGCATCAAAATCAGGTCTTATATGACAAAATAGAGCAATACTTTTTGCCCCATTGATTTTGCCCTTTATTTGTTTATAAAGTTTATTCATCATCTTCTCCTCTATCTTCGGGTATATTTAAGGTCTTTAATATCTCATTAACCCTTCTTGATGCCTCCATTCCTTTATCAAACTCGAATATGAGTTCTGGTATATATGGCATCTTTACCATTCCTGCGAGTTGCTTCTTGATAAAGCCAGAAGATTTTTTTAATATATTTAATGATGTTTCTACAGCCGTTTTATTATCTGTGTCCATTCCTATCTTCACTTTACAATACTTAAAATCTGGAGTAACCTTTACTTCACTTACATACAGCATAGTGTTAAGGCGAGGGTCATTCAGTTTATATTGTAAGATTTCAGATATACATCTTTGAAGTTCGCTATTTGCGCGCTCGATACGATTTGATGGCATGATGCCACCTCCTTTTTTATTTTTTCGATAATTAATTTCGAATGTTCAAATAATAAGGTTAGAAAGATTTCTCCGCTCCACTGCGTTCCGGTCGAAATGACAAAATGAGAGAAAATGGTCTTCAATCAAAATTACAAGGTTTAGTAAGATTTCTCCGCTACGGTCGAAATGACAGGAAGGGTTCGGTCGAAATGACAAGAAGAGTTTGTATGAATGTGTCATTAAGTGCGCTTAACAACTTCTTTCACATAGAAATTGATTATATCATCTTCTTTGAAGTCTATATTATCACGAAGTTTGATTCCACATTCGTAACCTTTTGCTACCTCTGCTTTTTCATCTTTTACAATCTTAAGTGATTCTACGATGCTATCGCCGATTTCTTCATCTCCTCGCATGATTCTTGCAACCGCTCCGCGTGTAACCTTTCCGTCTTTTACATAACAGCCTGCAACTTTACCCGCAGTTGAAAGTTTGAATACCACCCTTATTTCAGCGTTACCAATATACTTTTCTTCATACTTAACGCTGAGCATGCCTGTGATTGCGTTTGTGATATCATCGACAACTTCGTAAATGATTTTATATTGTTTGATTTCTACTTTTTGATTTTCAGCAAGTGCTTTTGCCTTTGGCACTGGTTTTTGGTTAAAGCATATGATAATTGCTCCTGTGGTGTTTGCAAGGATTACATCAGACTCTGTTACTGCACCTGCACCACTATGAACTACATTTACCTTCGCTTCTTCGTTCTGAATTGCCATGAGTGCACCCTTAAGTGCCTCTACTGATCCAATGGTATCTGCTTTAATAATAATATTTAAATTCTTTAGGCTACCCTCATGAACTTTATTCATAAAGTTATCAAGAGTAACGCCTGAACTATGGAGGGATCGCTCTGTTTTGATTTTATCAATACGCTCTTGAATTACCTGTTTCGATAGGCTTTCTTCAACTGCATAAACTTGATCACCAGAAAGTGGAACATCATTAAAGCCTAATATCTGTACTGGAGTTGATGGTCCTGCACTCTTAACGCTTTTTCCGCCGTCGGTAAACATTGCTCTAACCTTACCATAGGTTATACCTGACATGATTGAATCACCTACTTTAAGTGTACCGTTTTGAACAAGTACGGAAGCAACTGGCCCGCGATTCTTATCAAGTTCTGCTTCAATAACAACGCCTGTTGCCATTTTATTAGGATTTGCCTTAAGTTCTTGCATTTCGCTTACGAGAAGTATCATCTTCTTAAGTTCATCAAGTCCCATTCCTGTCTTAGCAGAGATTGGAACGATAACTGCATCGCCACCCCACTCTTCTGGAAGAACATCATGCTCGGCAAGTTGTTGTTTAATTCTATCTGGGTTTGCCTCTGGCTTATCCATTTTATTGATTGCGACAATCATTGGAACATTTGCTGCTTTTATGTGATTTATAGCCTCCACTGTTTGTGGCATTATTCCATCATCAGCTGCAACTACTAAGATTGCTATATCTGTCGCTTTAGCACCTCTTGCGCGCATTGCTGTGAATGCTGCGTGTCCCGGAGTGTCTATAAATGTAATCTTTTCGCCATTGAAACTAATTTGATATGCACCGATACTTTGTGTAATACCACCTGCTTCCCCTGCAACTACATTCGTCTTTCTGAAAGAGTCGAGAAGTGAGGTTTTACCATGGTCGACATGTCCCATCACAGCCACCACTGGAGGGCGTTTAACAAGATTTTCCTCTGTATCAGTTTCGTTTGCTGACTCCATGAGTTTTTGTTCAAAAGTCTTATCAAGTTTAAGTTCAAGAGAAATTTCGAAGTCACTGGCTACGAGTTCTGCTGTTTCATAATCAATAGTACTATTAATAGTCGCCATGATGCCGAGCATCATTAATTTCTTAACTATTTCTACTACTGGTTTACCTATCTTTTCACTGAAATCTTTGACAGTGATTTCTCTTGATGTGAGAACAGCATGTTTAATTGCTGGAGCAATTATTGTCACTGTTTCTTTTTTCTTCTTTATGCTCTTTCTTGAACCGAAAGATACTTCTTGAATGCCATCCTCATCTTCAATAAGAATATTATTGCGTCTATTATCGCCAAGTTTTCTATTGGTTGTTTTCTTCTCGTCATATGAAGAATTGTGCTTTTGTGCAAATTTGGCTTTCTGTTGGAAGTTTCTATCATTCTTAACTTCAAGTTCCGGAGCGTCATTGAAGGATTTAAAATTGTTTACCTTTGTAGATACAAAATTATTTGAACCAACCTTCTTTTGTTTATTGAAATTTGGGTTGAATGGGGCTTTTCCATTTGGATTAAATGGTTTGGAGTTTGGATTATTTGGTCGTTTGAAATCCCCCCTATTTTGTCCATTATAATTATTTTGACCAAATGGGCGTTGTGGACGCTGGCTATTATCAAACTTTCTGAAATTATTTTGTGAGGCTTTTTGTCCATCGACAAATGCAGGCTTTGGCTGTGCTTTTTCGACAGGTGCGGCTGGAGTTATCTTAATCTCTTCCACTACCTTTTCTTCTTCTACCTTTTCCAATGCCTTTTGTTCGATTACTTTTTTCTGTGATTGCAGAGTTTTTGTTAGTGTTTCCAGATCGCTTTTTGCTGTTCTAACATTGCGTAAAAGTTCGAGCAATGCCCCGTCTTTCTGCAATTCATGTATTGTCCTTAAGTTGTTTAATGTTTGATTTGCCAAATTTTTGCTCCTTTATTCTTCCACCATTTTTTCTATGATTTCACTTAGGTTTTTATTCTTTATTCCTATTATCTTTGTATTGGAGTGATTTAATAATTCTCCTAAATCTTCTATCATCAATACTTTATATTTTTCTTTTAATTTTTCTGCGAGTTTGAGGGTATTTTTTCCTGCATTCCTATCACAAAGAATGAGGTAAATTTTCTTGGTGTAATCTTCAAGTGTTTCACCACCATAGATTATATATCCTGCCTGCTGTATAATACCAAAATAATTCTTAATCTTTATTCTGTCCAAATATTTCCTCCTGTAGGCGTATAATGATTTCTTCTGGTATATTTATCTTAAATGCCCTATTTAGTGCATGTTGTTTTTTTAACTTTTCAAAGCACTTTTTATCTCGGCATACATAGGCTCCTCTGCCGTTCATTTTTCCCGTAGGGTCGATGAAAATCTGCCCATCCTTCATTTTTACTATGCGTACAAGTTCGTTTTTTTCCTTACCTTCCCTACAGGCTACGCACATCCTTATTCTTTCCATCTTAGTCCTCATCAAGTGGTTCGAGTTCGTCAAGGTCGTCAAGGTTTTGGAATGAGTCTTCATCACTAAGTTCTGTGAGTTCATACACTGGCTCTGCCTTCTCTACCGTTTGTTGCACACTGCTTTCTGGCTTAACTTCTATCTTCCATCCTGTCAATCTTGCTGCAAGGCGTACATTTTGACCGCTTTTTCCGATAGCAAGAGAAAGTTTATCATCTGGAACTATTACTCTTGATGCGTTAAGGCTTTCGTTTGTTTCGACACTTATTACTTTTGCTGGACTTAATGCCCTTGCAATATATTCAAGTGGATCATCACTATATTCTATAAGGTCAATCTTTTCGCCATTGAGTTCGGCAACTATTGTATCGATGCGTTGACCTCTAAATCCTACACATGTTCCGACAGCGTCTAGGTTTGCTTTCTCAGTGTAAATTGCCACTTTAGTTCTATTACCTGCATCACGAGCTATATTCTTGATTATAACATCGCCATTTGCAACTTCTGGTATTTCAAGTTCAAATAGTTTTCTTACGAAACCTATATTACTTCTTGTAACTTGAATTTGTGGGCCTTTGAAGGAATCTTTAATCTTCTTTACATAAACTTTAATTCTATCGCCAACATTAAATTTTTCGCCCGGAATTTGATCTGATGGCAACATTACTCCCTCTGTATGTGAGCCGGAAATTTGAACATAGATTGTGCCGTTGTCTATTCTTTTTACTATTGTTGTAAGAAGTTCATCCTCTTTCTCTGAAAGTTCGGAAACTGCGATTTGTCTTTCCATTTCTTTAATCTTTTGCATTACCACTTGTTTTGCTGTCTGTGCGGCAATACGGCCAAAGTCTTTGGTGGACTCTTCTTGACTAACTTCATCCCCTACCTTATACGATTTCTTAATAAGTCGTGCTTCTTCAAGTGAAATCTCTTTATCAGGGTCAGTCACTTCTTCTACAACTGTTTTATATGAATATACTTTAATTGTGCATTTCTCTGGATTCAATTTTACTAATGCACTTTTAGCCTCGCCATACATCTTTTTATAAGCAGAGGCGAGTGCTGTTTCAAGTGTTTCTATAAATGTTTCCTTATTAATCTTTTTTTCTGCTTCTAAGTCATCTAATGCTTGAAAGAAATCTTTGTTTATCATTTTTTTCTCCTTAAAATTTTATTATTGGCACTATGTGTGCTATTTTTTCACGACTGAAGGTTATATTTTGTCCATTCTGGGAAATCGTCAACTCTGTTTCGGTGAAAGACTCTAAATTTCCTTTGAACACCTTTTTTCCATCTACTTTTGAAAAGAGTGTAAGTTCTATCTCTTTACCTAGATTTCGATTGAAGTCCCTTGTGGTTTTAAGCGGTCTATCAAGCCCCTGCGAACTCACAATCAAAATGTAAGGCTGGTCATCAGTAGGATTCAGCTCGTCAAGTACTGGATCAATCCTTTTACTAACCTTTTCGCAATCGTCTAGTGTTATTCCATTATCGCTATCAATATAGAATATTAGATTCATGCCATCTGATTGTTTGATGTATTCAACATCCACAACTTCGTAGCCCATTTCCTCTACAAGCGGTGCTACCTTCTCTAGACATAGTGTCTTGGTCTTCCCTGCCAAAATTTTCCTCCTTTACTACTAACGCAGGGAGTGAACATTTCTGCTCACTCCCCGCTCATCTAGTCATGTTTATTATATCAGATATTTCCCATAATTGCAATAAAAATTATCAAAAATTACAAATTATTTTACTTTACTTAGTTCAAGCAGTACCTGTGCGGTAGCATATGCGTCATTATACGCCCTATGAGCGTCAGTTAAGGTAAGTCCAAGTGCATTTACAAGAGTTCCAAGTTTATAGTTTGGCACTCTTAATGACGATTGTCTTGCAATAATCAGAGTATCAATCACAGTATTATCAAACTTTAAGCCACATTTTGCTCCCGCTTTTTTAACAAAGTTCATATCAAAGCCTATTACATTATGACCGCTTAAAATACATCCCCTTGTATAATCGTAGAAATCTGCAATTACATCTTCAACTCTTGGTGCATGCGCTACCATTTCATTTGTTATACCAGTAAGTCGAGTTACCTCTTCAGGTATCTCTTCCTTAGGTTTTACAAAACTTGCAAACCTCTCTTTTATCTGTCCGTTTACAATTTTTACTGCTCCTATTTCGGTTATTTCGCAGTTTTCTGGATTTAAGCCTGTGGTTTCAAGGTCGAATACAACAATCGTATTTGATAATATAAAATCGTTATATTTTGGCTTATCTTCAAACAAGTTTGCTTGGGCT
This sequence comes from uncultured Bacillota bacterium, assembly GCA_947053645.1. Taxonomy (GTDB): domain Bacteria; phylum Bacillota; class Clostridia; order Christensenellales; family UBA1242; genus Caccovivens. Next base: position 58,015 of record CAMRTM010000001.1, read on the forward strand.
GGCATTGGTATTGGCTCAGGAAAAACTACCTGATTATGTTTATATGTACTTTGAACTTGTGTATCTATTTGCACTTTTGGTGCTGGACTGGCATAGGAAAGTTTTCGTATTTTATAATTTAATCCTCCGCCTAAACCTTTTATAACATCGCCGAGTCCTAGTACCATCATTCCATCTGCAAGCGCCTCCATTTTTTTGAGGTTGCTTTTTGGACAAAAATAGATGCATTCTATCTTTTTGTCATCTTCTAGTATGAATGATATTAAAGATCCTTCCTCCCCTTTGCGTTTTCCGCTTTTACGAGTAAAGGTCTTTTTAACATAATTTGAAATTGTTCCTGCAAGTATGACGGAATTTTTTGGTTTTGTAATAAACTCGATATATTCTGGTTTTGGTGGTATATCATTCCCTATTATCTTTTTGATTACACGCACATCATAGCGTTTGGTACCTGTTGCTTGTGGGACAAAGACATCTTCATAGTCTATTTCAGTTGGAAGAGTGTCTTCACTTTCAAGAAAGTTTATTTTGAAATTGGCAATAAAGCGTTTTGCAAGATAGTCGTGTAATTTATTCGTAAGTAGTCTTGTATCAAGTAGTGATAATACATCTTGATTTAAACTTATATCAAGAGTTTGATTAAAACCATCACTTGAAATGACGATATTCTCTTCTAATATATATTGGGCTATTCCCTTATGTTCTGATTCGAAAAAGTTTTTTATCTCTTTATTTATTAGTGCACTATCTAAAAAACTTTTCTTGAGTTTTAATCTGACCTTTGCTTCCAAAGATAAAAACTCTCTGATGAAGGCGGTTAGAGTTTCTCGACTTTCTTTATCAAGTTCCTCCTCATTATACGGATAAAGGAAGGTTATGTTGCAGACATTGAGTCCTCTATCATACACCACATCAAAGAGTTTTAAGTTTGCATATTTTTCTCCAAACTGTGTGTTTAGAGCGTTCATTAGTTTTTCCATAGTGTTAGTTTACAACACAAAGTGCAGGATGTCAATTAAAATTACAAGTCCGAACAAGACCATTAATCCTATTGAATGAATCATATTCTCCACTTCCCGTTTGATAGGCTTTCCTCGTATCCATTCGATTAGTGTGAATATAACATGAGCCCCGTCCAGTGCTGGAATTGGCAGTATATTAAATACCGCTAGGTTTGCCGAGAATAATGGTATGAGTACAAGCAGATTTGCCATGCTTTGTTGGGTAACTGATGCGATTGTTGCAATGGTTGTGATTGGTCCACCGATATCTTTAATAGGTATCTGGAATGTTATCAGCATCCACAGACTCTTCAGTACCACCCATGCAAGCCCAAATGCAAATGGCACACATCTTGCAAGTGCCTCTACGAAAGTATGGCGATATGGCTCATAGTGTAGATAATTTAGCGTCATATTCCCCGCTTCATCTGTGGTTACATATCCACCGAGAGAATATGCTGTCTTCGTCTTTTGAATTTTATTTCCGCTTTCATCAACTTTATCATTGCCATTCTTATCTGTTTCATAGACTGGTTTATTATCTTTGTCAAATAACAAATATGTGACCTTAACAAAATATAGTTCACTTTCCATCATTTGTCCATCCCTTCGGATTTGCATTTTTATCGCTGGATAGTCTTTAAAAGTCTTATCTTTATTTTCCTCTGCTTTGAGCCACGCCTCCATTTTTTCAACCTCTCTATCAACTAGGTCAGGGAAGGTGTAACTATAGGCAAAATCTATTTTAGTACCCTCTACATAAAATATGACATCGCCCTCCTTTAAAGTATTGACTTCTGGATCGTAAAGCGCGCTATGTTCATATTCAACAACATTGCCTAAGGTGGTTACATTATTGTACTGAGGAATATCGTAACCTACACTTACAAGCAAGATGAATGAAAAAATTATTGCTGTAAGAAAATTGAAGGTTACACCAGCAAGAAAAACTATAATTCTTTTCCATGGTTTTTGATTGGTAAATGCCTCTTTCCCTTCTAATTTATTACCATCTTTATCTGTGCCATCTTCCCCTGCAAATGCACAGTATCCGCCAAGTGGAAAAATGCGAAGTGAAATTTTCTCTCCTCTTTTATTGGTACGAGAAAAGATGGCTTTACCAAAGCCTATTGAAAATTCTTCAATTTTAAATTTTAATATTCTACCTGCTATATAATGGCCTAGTTCATGCACTAGCACCATAAATAAAAGTACTACAACTGCAAGCAATACATATAAAACTATCATTTACCCTCGCTAAATTACAGCAAGCATTATTACAAAGAAAATAAGTAAAAATGCTGGTAGTAAAATATATGAATCAAATCTATCTAAAATACCACCATGTCCTGCAAGAAGTTTTCCGCTATCTTTTACTCCTGCTTTGCGTTTAAGGAAGGATTCAAACAAATCCCCCATTTGGCAGAGGACTGAGCCTATAACAGAAATTATTACAATATGCCAGATTTTTAAACCTGCGTTTGCAAACGCGGTGTTAATTGGACCAATGGCATTTAATATGAGAAAGGTACAAATTGAAAGTAGCACGCACCATACTATACCACCGACCGAGCCAGAAATTGTTTTATTTGGGCTGACTTTTGGCATTAATTTTTTGCCACCAATTAGTGACCCTGTAAGATAAGCAAAAGTATCTGTAAATACTGGTATTAGAATTGTAAATAAAAGTGCGGTGAGTGAAAGATATCCCCCAAATTTCCCTACACTTGGTAAAGTAGATGAAAGAGAGTCTATATGGTTAAGTACTGTCATAAGTGACAACAAAAATGCTGGATATATGAAGGCCACTGCTGTGTTAAATGCCTTATTGAAAGCATATTTTGTGGTTGTCATAGACCTATCCATTTTTCTGATTTTCATTTCATTGAAAAGTTTTCTTCGACTGAGCACGCCTATTAAGAATATAATTCCAAAAGTTATTATCATAATTGCCACATCTATTACAAGTGTAAAAGAAAGGCCTATTGTGCTGTCGAAAGCAAGTCCAAGTAAATTTGATAGCATTAGCAGTGCTGGAAATGCAGCAGCAAGATAGGTGTAATTATATTTGCCCATCTTCGTAAATAGTTTTGCTGTTTCGTATGCTGCCATAACACTGACAAAAAGTATTGCTGCGTCAAAGAAATAACTTGACACTAGTATCTTTAATACAAATGCCAACACTATGACAATTCCTATCTCTATTGAAGTTAAAATTCTCTTTTTCATTTAATGCCTCCATATCTACGATTTCGCTTTGAATATACTTTAAGTGCTTTTCGCAGATGTCTTTCGTTAAAGTTTGGCCAAAGTACCTTAGGAAAATACAATTCACTGTATGCCATTTGATACAACATGAAATTTGATATACGCTCCTCTCCACTCGTCCTTATGACGAAGTCTGGCTCGGGAAGTTCACCCGTATACAAATTTTCAAGTATATCCTGTTCAGTAACTTTTGTGGCGCCTTTATCAATTAAATTATTTACCGCCCTTACTATATCTGCCCTTCCACCATAGTTTAGAGCAAGATTAACTATAAGTTTATCATTGTTTTTAGTGTCTTCTTTGGTCTTATCAAGTTCTTTCTTTAAGTCTTCTGGAAAAGGCGATAGTTCTCCTATTGTAGTTATCCTCACCCCTCTTTCTTTGAAATTATTACGCTTAGAATGAAGAAAATCACGGGTTAAATTGAATATTCCATTTACTTCTTCCTCACTGCGTTTCCAATTTTCGGTGGAAAAAGCAAAGAAGGACACTACCTTTACCCCAAACTTTATAAGTGCGTTTATGGTACGGTCTACTGCGTTTATTCCTTCCTTATGTCCCATATTTCTGGAAAGCCCTTGCAAAGTAGCCCACCTGCCATTTCCATCCATTATTATTCCAATATGTTTAGGTATATTTTTAATTTTATTTTTGAACATGAGAAAATCCTTTTGAAGAAATTAGCCCGAAAACATGTCTTAAACTTCCATGATTTCCTTTTCTTTTGCCCTGCACGCGTCTTCTACTTTCTCATTATATTTATCAATGAGTTTTTGTACTTCTTTCTCCGCTGATGCTTGCTGGTCTTCTGATATGCTTCCTTCCTTTTCAAGGTCTTTTAGCATTTCCATAGCATCTCGGCGTGCCCCTCTTATGGCTACCTTTGTGTCTTCACTTATTTTTTTGACAGTCTTAACGATATCTCGTCTTCTTTCCTCAGTAAGCATTGGAAATACAAGGCGAATTACTTTACCATCATCATTTGGAGTAATTCCAAGGTCTGCCGCTGCGATTGCTTTTATAACATTTTTAACCTGTGTTTGATCCCACACTTGTACGCATAGCATTCTTGCTTCTGGCACCGTGATACTTGCCATCTGATTGAGTGGAGTTGGCTGGCCATAGTAGTCAATATACACCTTATCTAGTACATGTGGGTTTGCTCTGCCTGCCCTTATCACTAAGTATTCATTTATTTGATGTTGGCATGCCTTTTCTAGTTCCTCTTGGCAAGAGAGTAGTATCTCGTCAATTTCATTTTCCATTTGTTTTTCTCCTTGGAATAAATTTTACATTAATTCATGGATTTTTGCAAATGATTTTTAGGCTTTATATAAGAATTATGCCTGCCCTATCTTTTTATATAACCTTTTTGATATTTTTAGACAAAAAAGTGACCTAAAGGGTCACTTTTTATACGCTTTCTTCTTCACTAACAGAATATACAATTTGGAGATAGAAATCAATAAATTTTTCTACTTCTTCCTTATTTGAGAATAATAGGCTGGATGGAGATTTATAACCGAGTTCTTTTGATTTTTTTGTTTGGAATACGGGTGTTAAATTTCCTGCTACTTTATCTGTGTGCGCTTTTAGATTGTTATAAACATCTCCAAATTTATTAATAAGGTATTTATCTACCCCTGCTCTTACGCATGCATCTTCAATAATGGCCGCTATCATTGTGTCATCTTCTAGTGATGAATTTTTACCAAATTCTAAATGCTTTGTTTCAACTTCAACTTCAAAATCACCAAGTAAATTTGTCATTTTCTTTTTACTTGAATGTATATCGTTTTTAAGATTCTTATATGTGTCGACTTGTACAAGTCCGCGTTTTTGAAGAAGATCAAAAATTGCTTTCATAAGTGGTAAAATGTAAATATAAAGTGCAAAACCTGTATATGTTGTGACATCAGGAATATGATTGATTTCATTTCGTATTTCTTTGAGAAGGGCTTTCTGCTCTTTTGGAATAATGTCATCGAGCAAAACATCAATATTTTCAACAACATTATTTTGTAATAAAAATTCTAGTTTATCTATTGGTTTTTCTACAGTTTTTATCTGTTCTTCTTCATTTTCAGTTGTACTATTTGCTACTCTAATTTTTAAGTTCTCTTTTTCTGCTTGGCTTAGATCCTTTGTTGCCTCTTCAAATTTTTTCTCTACATCAGCAATAGAATAAAATGCTACTGCCTCTTTATTAACCGCTTGTACATATTCATCATAGTTATTAATAAGTTCATTTGATTGTATAATCGCTGGATAACTTGTGGAAACAAGAGGATTGAAGATACGCAATTCTCTTTTATTACCACTATTTATAAGTAAGGAGGAAGCCTTTTTTAACAAATCATGCTGATTATCAGACACCTCTATTAGATCTGTAATTCCAATTAAAATATTTTCAAGATTTGTCTTATTATCAAACTCTACTGCATTAAGATTTTGTAACCATGTTGGAGAAGTTTTTCCAGTATCCTTTTCGTAGATTAATGTGATTATTTTATCGCGAAGTTTTCTTATTGTATTGTAAACATCATCCATAGGTTTATCATATGCTAAATATGCCTTAAATGAAGTTGTGATATTCTTTAGTGAAGGTGCCTTATAATAATATCCATTTTTGATAAAACCATCAATTAGTGGTAGAAAATATGCATTGAAAGCTTTGTCTAGCGACATCTCCTCTACTTTTGGGAATTTTAGACTCTTTCTTCTTAACTCTTGCTTTTCTTCAAGAGTAAGTTCCTGTTTTTGTGGTTGTTCAGGCATTACCACTAAAGTCTTTGATGTGTTTTTTGCCTTTGAACCAGATTTTACTTTTTGTGCTTTCTTATTCTCTCTTCTCATTTCGCGAAGGGCTTTGAGATTTTCCTCTTCCTGTCTTCTTCTCTCATCTTCAAGGCGAGCCTCTTCTTTTCTTCTATTCTCTTCTAGTTCTTTGATTTTGGCAAGGTTTTTAACAGTAAGTCCAAAACTCGTTTTATTCAGTCTATTTTTAAGTTTTGCATACTCTTCATCGGTGAGTGAAATATCAGGAAGTTTTTTAACTGTAATTTCTTTCTTTTTGCTTCGTTCAAAACTATGTTCATTATCGTTTGGAGTTTCAGTGCCTCTTTGCTCTTGCTGTGCTTTGGCAAGGAATGGATATGGATTGCGAACAAAGTAATCGCGAAGTGGGAGTTTGCTTGTCCTCTCCTCTTTGACAAGTGTGGCAAGCATAAATTCAAGCATACTTGGATCAGAGGATATTACAGACATATTTTGCATACATGTTACTGTATTATCAATCCCTAAGTAATGTTCCAAAACCTCACTTATAATACTAAGATTTTCAACATTAACCTTTTCTATCTGCGTCAAGTGATTTATATCTAATGTAAATTTATCACTAAGTGCCACTGCAAAACTATGAGGATTTTTCTCCGTTTTTGTTCTTTCAGCATACGGCTTTTTGGTTATCAATTTTTCAATTTCTTCTGTTAAATATTTGTTGACTGTTGTGACATTGTTGGACTTTACTAAAAGTAAAGAAGGAGATGCTTTTATTCGCATTAGTAGTTTACTATCCATCTCATAGCCGTTGCATAGTTTTAACATATCTATTGCGTCTTCTATATCTTTAGGTTTTGCAAGCAATATACTTGGAACACTTTTTATTATCTCGCGAGGTTCATACACAAAAGAATTTGTCTTTTTATCATACAAAATATCATTAAGTACATTCAAAATCTCTTGTATTGATTGTGAATTTAAGTTGTATGCAACTGATGCACATTTTTCAAGTATATCTTTTGTTTCCTCTTGTGAAAATAATTCGCGAGGTTGTCCCTTAGGAGCATAATATTTTTCAAGCATTAATGCTTCAAGTGAGGTTTGGAATTTTGCCAAATTTGCTCCTTGTATATTTGTTTTGATTGCAAGTTTGAATGGGTCTATTTTAAGTGCCTTTGCCTCACGAAGTACATCAATAAATTCATCCTTGACAGCATTATTTTCTTTTGCAAATATTTCAATTGTATTATCAACTACTCCTCTTGCATAATCGCGTCTTTCCTCTCTATTTAATCCACTTATATCATTTTTAACAAATGCTTCATAGATGTCTTGCAAAGTTGCTACAAGTTTTTCATCGGTTTTTTCACATATATTCTCTATGTACAATTCAATCTCGTCTTCATCAAAGCAAAAATGAGTTGAAAAAATCTTTCTTATTTCTTCAGCTGCCTTCTTAAATTTTTCATTAGTAAAAAGAAGGTCCTTTACCGCGTTTTTCTCCTCTTCTGTCAAATTCTTTATTGATGTTAAAGTTCTTTTCACTCTTGCCATTTTTCCTCCAGTATTATGTATATATTATACTTTACAAATTACCTATTGTCAATACTAAAAAAAGCGGCCATGCCGCTTTTTTAAATTAATTTTTTCCGTTCATCTGTTTTGCAACTTCCTCAGCTAGGTCATCATGTCTTTTTTCAAGACCTTCACCTAACTCCCATCTTACGAAACGGCGAATTGAAATTTTTTCGCCAGTTTTAAGAGTCATTTCATTAATGTACTGAGTGATTGTCATACTAGAATCTTTGACATATGTTTGATCCATAAGGCAAACTTCTTGGTAATATTTATTTACCCTTCCCTCTACCATTTTGTCTACGATTTGGGCTGGTTTACCTTCATTGATTGCTTGAGCACGAAGTACCTCTTTTTCAGCGTTTAGCGCCTCAGTTGGAACCTCTTCGCGTCTTACATACTTTGGATTTGCTGCTGCAATTTGCATTGTAATGTTTTTACCAATTTCTTGGAAAAGATCAGTCTTTGCTACGAAATCTGTTTCACAGTTGATTTCGCACAAAACTCCTATTCTTCCACCCATATGAAGATATGAGAAGATTGCACCTTCAGCGGCAATTCTGCTTTGTTTCTTTGCTGCTGCGGCTATTCCTTTTTCTCTAAGCCATAGTGCTGCTTTTTCAAAGTCGCCATCACATTCGGTGAGTGCCTTTTTGCAGTCCATCATTCCTGCATTTGTTCTAGCACGAAGTTCGGCAACATCTTTTGCTGTAAATGCCATATTTATTCTCCTTTATCAGCGGCTTCCGCTTTCTCTTCTTTTACTTCTTTTTTCTTTGGAGCAGGTTTCTTTCTTGCTGGTTTTTTATTTCGGTTTTCCTCTCCTGCCTCTGCCATTTCAATGTTTGGCTTCATCTCTGTGAGTGCTTTTTCAAGGTCGATAGCCTCTTCTTCGGCTGATTCTTCCTTCTTCATTGATACGCCCTCTCTTGCCTCGATAACTGCGTCTGCAAGCGCCCCTGCAATGAGTTTTACAGAACGAAGAGCATCGTCATTTCCTGGAATCACATAGTCAATTCCGTCTGGATTACCGTTTGTGTCTACAAGCCCTACCATTGGTATTCCAAGATTTACACATTCTTTCACGCAGATATGTTCCATAGTTGGATCAACTACGAATACAACGCCTGGAAGTTCACGCATCTCCTTGATACCACCAAGGTTCTTCTCGAGTTTATCTCTCTCTGCCTTGAGTAGTGTAACCTCTTTCTTTGGAAGAAGATCAAATTCCCCTACCTTTTCCATTTGATTGAGTTTGTTAAGTCTTTCGATTCTTGTCTTGATTGTCTTAAAGTTTGTAAGACATCCTCCAAGCCATCGAGTGTTCACATAGTACATTCCGCATCTCTCTGCTTCCTCTTTGATTGCTTCCTGTGCTTGTTTCTTTGTGCCTACGAAAAGCACACTTTTTCCGCTTGCAACAACATCTCTTACAAACATGTAAGCCTTGTCTACAAGTACAGATGTGTCTTCTAGATTGATGATATGAATATCATTTCTTGCAGTAAAAATGTATTTTTTCATCTTTGGGTTCCATTTCCTTGTTTGGTGACCAAAATGAACGCCGGCTTCTAGAAGTTGTTTCATTGAAATTACTGACATTATTTTTTCCTCCTTTTTGTTTTTGTCCTTCCCCATAGTTTTAACTCTTAAAGCCACCCCAAGTGCCTCAGGCACTTTTTAGACATTAATGAATTTTGTTTGAATATCAATGTCCGTCTTAGGCAACAACTTTAAAATCTTCTATGAGTGCAAATTGTCCAATGACAAGTGTAACTATATCATATCATGATTAAAAAAGCAAGTAATTTGTCAATAAGTTTTTTATTTTTAATAGATTTCTCCGCTCCGCCTACGGCTTCGGTCGAAATGACATAGGGAAATGGGCTTCGGTCGAAATGACATAGGGAAATGGGCTTCGGTCGAAATGACAGTGACTGAGGCACTTTTAATGAAATACAGATTGTTAGAAAGTGCGGCGGATCGCCTAGATCCCTCCGCTACAGTCGGGATGACATAAAGGGATTGGTCGGGATGACTGTGCCTAAGTCACTCTTATGTAATAGAGATGATTATCAGTGCGGTGATTAAGTTACAAAAAAAGAGAGGTTCTCCCCCTCTTTTAGTCTTCGTTTTCGTTTGTTAGTATTTTTAGTTTTTCTATTATATTATTGTAAAGTGAAATTTGCGATTCTGCCATAAACTTTGTATATACCGTAAGTTTCTCTATCTCTTCTTGTACTTGTGGAAGATATGTGGGAAAAGTGCCAGCACACAAAGAAGCAATTTTTAAAAGTCTTAATCTATGAGTAATATTCTCTTCACTAAGTTCATCCTTTTTATCGTAAAACTCTTGGCTTAGTTCATGAACAAATTTTATAACTCTTTCAATATAATCTATCTTATCTTTTTTATCCTGTCTATAAAATCTATCAAACTCTCTTATTAATGATTTATATTCGTAATTTAACATATGTTTCTCCTTTTGCACATAGGCAGTATAACACAGTTAATCTGATTTGTAAAGAGGTAAATTAAAAAAGTGACTTATGCCACTTTCTTTTTATTTTTTCTTGGACGATATGCTATTGCCCATAATCCCGGAGTAATGAATACAGATGAATAGAAACCTGCAAGTATACCAATAAGGATTGGTACTGCAAACTCTCTAATATCATTTACACCGATTATTGCAACCATTGCAATTGTAAGAACTGTTGTAAGGGTCGTGAGAATTGACCTTGACATAGTTTGACGCACAGAGGCATTTGCAAGTTCACTATTTGAAACTTTTTCAAACTTACCATTTTTTGTATTCTCTCTAATTCTATCAAAAATGATAATTGTATTATTGATAGAGTAACCAAGGATGGTAACAAGTGCTGCAACAAAAGAAGAATTTATTGTGATTCTAAATATAAGTACAAGACTTGTCATGATAAGTAGGTCATGGAACAAGGCAAGTATTGCTGCAAGTCCACTTGTAATTTCAAATCTAAAGGCTACATAAATTAGAATTAACACAATTGCAACTAGCATAGCGATAAAGGCGTTCATAAGAAGTTCCCCGCTTGCCGTTGCCATAACCACCTCTGGTGCTGAAATTGCATTGGAGTAATGTTCTGTAACAGATTCATCCTCATAACCGAAAAGTTGTTGAAGTTTTTCTCTTACTAATCTGTTTGTTTCTGCAACTTCACTGCCTGAAGCACCATTAATATTCTGATATCTTACTTCCACTGCAAGACCGCCATTTATTACTCCTTCTACATCCATTGTAGTAGAGCGGAAAGAACTTATTGACAGTCCTTCCCCTTTAAGCACTTCATTTATCATGTCGCGCATTTTATTATAGTCTTGACTGCTTTTATCAATTTTATACTGAGTTGCGTCCTCTATCACACCTTCACTATTAGCATAGACTTTAATTACTGTACCACCTGTGAAGTCTAGTCCTAAGTTAAAGCCCACTGTAAAGAGCAAAACTATTCCGACTATTACAATTAAAATTGGGGCTATTATAAACCATTTAAGATTTTTACAGTAATTAAACTTAGAATTTAAAATCATTCTATCCATAGAGAATTTATTATAAAGTTTATTCTTACTCATGGCTCTCACCTCCATCTACTACGATTTCAGTTTGAGGCTGATTATCCTTTTCCACTTCCTCTTCCTCTACGATTTCTACGACATCTGCTTCACGATATAATCTTGCTTTTTCTGGTTTTGTAGTATTTATTGGAAGGTATGATTTTACAAGGAATCTTGTAACAACAAGTGTGGTAAACATTGAAAGCACAATACCTAGTAAGAGTGTGATTGCAAAACCCTTAATGGCTGCTGTTCCTAAAATATACAATATTATAGATGTGATTATGGTTGTAATATTTGAGTCAAAGATTGGCCAGAAGGCTTTTTTAAATCCACCCTTTACAGCAAGATGCATCTTTCTGCCAGACGCATACTCTTCTTTTATTCTTTCAAAAATAATTACATTGCCGTCCACTGCCATACCAAGACTTAATATTATACCCGCTATACCTGGGAGTGTGAGTTGTACAAATGGTATTGCTTGAAGGAAGAACAACATTAATATAAGATATATAACAAGTGCGAAGTCAGCAAGTAGACCAAAATCACCATATCTCCACCACATGATTCCCATTACAAGCAGAAGTGCTACCGCACCAGCAATGATGCCATACAACAAAGCATCTTTACCAAGAGTTGCTGAAATTACACTATTTTCAAATAATGTGAGTTTAACATTGAAGGTACCGCTCATGATGTTAAAAGCATATTCTTTTGCACTATCATAACTATTTAAGCCTTCACCAGAAATAAAGGTTGAACCGCCTGTGATTGCTTCATTACAAGTTAAAGTCCCCCAAGGCTCTCCACTTACGGAACCTAGATAAACATATATATATTTATCTTCACTCTTTGAAGAGACTTTTGTAGTAAGTTCACTGAACGCCTTTTTACCTTCATCATTAAAGTTTATAACAACGCCATATTGACTACTTTCATTATTATAACTTACATAAACATTTGTAACCTGTGAGCCATCTATCCACACTTTAGGTGTGACTGTGTTTGAAGCACGCTCCTCCGTCATATACAAGGTTTGAGGATTTTCTAGGAATGAAAATATTTCATCAGTATCGTCAGCATCTGGAACCTCTATTCTTATTCTTCCACTGCCCTGTCTTGTAACTGTAGCTTCGCTATATCCCTCGCTATAAAGTACCGCTTGTAATCTTGTTATAGTCGCATCTATCGCATTATTCATATCAGTGCCTGCTGGGGCTTCGCAATCATATACAACAGAAAGACCACCAGACAAATCTAAGCCCAGTGATATTGCATTAGCAAAGCCATTGTATCTATAATTAGTAAACGGAATGTCAAAACTTCCCACTGATAAAAAGATACCGATGGCTACAATTATTGATAAAAAAACAAATCTGCGTATTGCGCGTTTTTTTGACATTAAAATCCCCTTTCTTCTTGCTGGTAAATTCAAATTTCCTTTTTGGATTTAATTATTACCTTTTAAGTATAAAAGAATAAGGGGCTTGTGTCAAATGTTTTTTTTGATTATACAGAACTTTTTTTAATATTTACGCAAATTATTCCACAGATTGCACCCATGATTCCACCAAATAGCATATCATTGAGAAGTGTTCTATCAAACACAAATCTTCCATCTAGAACGCTGAACACAGTAAATGCTATCATTGTGAATAGTATGCCTATGAGCAATCCGCTTACAAGTCCCATCTCTTTTTCTTTTTTAAGCCCGATAAATACTCCTAAGAATATACTTGCTCCTTTGATAACTTGATTTACTGGGTTGATTACACTGTCGGATATATTTGTAAACTTTAATATAAAAGCAAATATCAGTATTCCAACTAGGCTTACACATAAAGCTGTAAGACACCCTTTCACAATCGACATGAGCAAGGTTTTTTTATTAGGATTTTCTTCTTTTATTCTTCTGGCTTTCAGTTTCATTTTTGACTCCTTTTTTCGCTTTTATACGATAAAATATGTTTACAAAAAGAGTTATAGAACAAAAGTTTTGAAATCAATACCTTACCCTTTGCAACATCTAGTTTGGTATAGGCAGTGTAAAAAAAAGAGGCATCGCCTCTTTTAATTATTTGCTTTCTTTTTTAGTCTTGCGTGGCTTTTTACCAGTAAGTTGTGCCTCTAAGTCGGCTGTTGTATCAGTTTCAACTGGAGTTTCAATCTTCTCCTCTACTACAGTTTCCTTAACTTCTTGGGTTTTTACCTTACTTGATTTTTTATCCGCAGGTTTCTCCGCTTCTACTGTTGCAGGTTTTTCTGTTTCTTTAACTGGCTCATCTCTAAACACATTGTAGATTGCATATGCGTCTACAGAGATGTAACCTTTATTCTTGCCAGATCCTGTTTCTATAGTCACTATCTTTTTATCGCCTTCCATTTGAAGATCGACTATAGTGCCATATACACCACTGGTTGTCAAAACCTTATCTCCACGCTTAAGTGAATTGGTTTGTTCCTGCATCTTTTGATTTTCTTTCTTATTCCTACTGCTTACAAGTATTGGATACGCAATTACTAGCAAGAGTATGAATACAATTAAAATAATTTGAGTTATATCCATTTTTTACCCCCTATCAAACTTATTTTTTCATCAGGACAAAGATGAAGAAAAATGTTACAAATACCATAAATACCACTAGCATTATTCCATCAAATGTCATGTTTCCTCCTTATATTATCATACATTTCCCTTTAATCAAAACGATTTTTACCTAAATCTTTTTATTTTTAACTTCACTTAATAATCTCTCGACAAAATTCGCTAAAGTTAGTCCGCTTTGATTCTCGTAACCTCGTCCGCGTATTGATATCGTTTTATTTTCCTCTTCTTCATCCCCAACTATAATTAAATATGGTATTTTCATAGCCATAGCTTCACGAATCTTATAGCCTATCTTTTCATTTCTATAATCACCTTCAACTCTTAGGTTGTGCTTTCTTAACTCGCAAACTATTCCTTTTGCATATTCATTATTTCTCTCTGTAAGTGAAAGCACCCTTATCTGTTCTGGAGCAAGCCAAAGAGGAAATGCACCTGCAAAATGTTCAATAAGGATTCCAATAAATCTATCTATTGAACCATATATTACTCTATGAATCATTATTGGGCGGTGCTTTTCGCCGTCTTCACCTGTGTACTCTAATTCAAAGCGTTGTGGAAGTTGGAAATCAAGTTGGATTGTTCCGCACTGCCATGTTCTACCTAAAGCGTCCTTAAGGTGGAAATCTATTTTAGGCCCATAAAAGGCTCCGTCGCCTTCATTTACTACATAATCTCTTCCTAGTTCATCGAGTGCCTCTATTAGAGCGTTTGTCGCGTTTTCCCAATCTTCATCACTTCCCATGCTATTTTCTGGGCGTGTGGAAAGTTCAATTTCATACGAAAAATTAAACAGCGTATATACTTCATCAATAAGTGCTACCACATCTTTTATTTCATCTTTTATCTGCTTTGGCGTCATAAATATATGGGCATCATCTTGCGTAAAACATCTTACTCTCATAAGTCCGCCTAGTTCCCCTGATTTCTCATGGCGATGAACAAGTCCTAGTTCCCCTAGTCTAAGCGGCAAATCACGATAGGAATGTGGAGCGTTTTTATATACTAGTACTCCGCCCGGGCAATTCATTGGTTTAATTGCATAGTCGGTGTCATCTATCTTTGTTGTGTACATATTATCTTTATAATGGTCCCAATGCCCTGAGGTTTCCCATAGGTGCTTTGACAGCATGATTGGAGTCATAACCTCTTTGTACCCTGCTTTACGATGAATATCATGCCAGTAGTCTATCAGTTCATTCCTTATTACCATTCCATTTGGCAAATAGAATGGAAAACCCATTCCTTCAGGTGAAAGCATAAATAAACCTAGTTCTTTACCTAGTTTCCTATTATCTCTCTTTTTTGCCTCTTCTAACATCTTTAAATATTCTGCTAGGTCTTTCTTTGTCTTAAACGCATAGACATATACACGCTGGAGCATTTTATTCTTCTCACTGCCACGCCAATATGCACCATTTACGCTATGAATTTTAAAGCCATATGCTTGCAATTTATTGGTACTTTCTACATGAGGTCCTCGGCACAAATCTACAAAATCGTCGCCGGTATAATACAGCGAAACTTCTTCGTTATCTGGAAGATCGCGTATTATCTCTTCCTTATATTCATTTCCAGCAAAAAGTTGTAAAGCCTCGGCTTTCGTCACAACCTTTCTTGTAAATTTTTCGCCTTTATTGATTATTGCAGTCATTGCCTTTTCAATTTCTGCAAAGTCATCTGGCGTAAGGTTCTTTTCAAGGTCAATATCATAATAAAAGCCATCGTCTATCGCAGGACCTATTGTAAGTTTTGTTTTAGGGTACTTTTGTACTATTGCTTTTGCCAAAATGTGCGCAAGAGAATGTCTTGCAGTTTCTAATTCTTTATCTACAAATTTTTCAAGTTTCATGATTTACCTCCATAAAAAAATCGTCCTAGAAAAAATCCTAAGGACGATTGACTAAACCGCGGTTCCACCTTAATTGCAAAATTGCTTTTGCCTCTCATTATCTTGCATATCTTCATAAAAGTGGTTTCATTTTATTCTCCACTTAGGTTTTTCACCAACCAACCCTTCTCTGTACGCTTTAAATAAAACTACTTGTCTTTCACTAATGCTTACACCAGTATACTATCACTTTGCAATTGTTTTGTCAACTGATTATGCAAAGATTTTTAGAGAAATAGATTTCTCCGCTACGGGCTTACGCCCTTCGGTCGAAATGACAAAGTGAGAAAATGAACTTCGGTCGAAATGACAATAATATATCCCATCAGCATGACATTGCTGCGAAGTGTGCGTTTTTTTTACTGCCTTTGCAGGCTTTAGCCGATACAGCATGAAAAAATGTGCACGAGCCGCTTTTTAGTGTTTTTTAAGTTGGGTACACTGGCACTGCGTTGTTACTACTATACGCTGCTCATAAAGCCTTTCTAGAAGCGAGGTGGTATTATTGACGCCTTGACAATATAAATTAATTTTTTGTGGCGACAAATCTATGATTGAAGAAATTAATCCTTCTTCATTGAAAGTCTTATTTTGGTATTGTCCACGCTCGCCATCCTGCATTTCTAAGTATATTTTATACCCTTCTTCATCTTCAATAACATTTACCTCATCTTCACATATTTCTAGATTGTCTACAAGAAATTTAAGCAAATCATTAAATGCATCAGCACTTATTAAATAATCTCTATTCTCATTCGCAAGCGATACCAGTTCTGTCCATTTACTTTTAAGATTTTTAAGTTTGAACTCATAAAAAGATTCTAGGTATAAATCACTGTCAAAAGATAAACTTTTTTGAATTATATAATAATCTGTTTCTCTATCAAAGTTCAGTAGTGCTTTCTTAAACGCTAGCACCCCCATTTTATCGTGCTGTGGCAGAAATAAAAATTTATCTAAAAATGAGGATTTATAATAAGTACAAATTACCTGCGTGATAAACCTTGACAGGGCCTTTTCTAGTTGTTCGCGTTTGGTTTCATGCACTCCTATTAGTATACTACTGTACCCATTTTCACTATGGGAGGTTATCACTCCACCTGTTTGTTTTACTAATGTTTGTAAACTGCCTAGAAGATGTTTCGCTAATTCTTCGTTATATAAATTTAAGGAAAACTCCCACATAAAAATCTCCTTTCTAAGCCTATTCTATGCAGCGAATTAAAAAATACTCAAAAAAAACTATTCTTTTGTGTTATTTTTGCTAAATAATTTGACAAATAATATAAAAATAACTAATAATAAGTTATATGAAAAAGTATAAAATCTTTAACTTAATATTGCTTTTCTTAGTTACGATTACCCTTTTTACGGGTTGTGGCGAAACTAAGTATTTTTCAATTTCTACTAAAAGTAGCAATTCAGAAATTGGCACTGGCAACGGTAGTATTAACACCACATGGGCGGAAGGCACTGAACTTAATCTAATTGCCACTTCCAAAGATTCCGACAAATACCCTTTCATTTGTTGGGTTAAGGATGCAACTAAAGTTTATTCCACTAATAGTAGTGAGAAACTTAAGGTAAGCGAGGCAACTGAAGGCGTTTATACTGCTATATTTAGTGAAGGCGAAAATAATTTCAATGCTATGATGTATGCCGCCCTTACAAATATCACATATAATACTTCAAATTTTTCTGACATAAATTATACCGTTAGATATGCCCCTGAAAAAAATGCCAGCATAGAAATTGTACATTGCGAAGGCAAGGCACAACAGGTAAGCATAAATTCTTTTACCGACAATGTTTTCTGTCTGCTTGAAGATACTCAGCCTAAAGCATATATTTTTAGTCTTACACTTACAGTTATAAAAAATGATGGCACTGAGGAAATTAAAAATTTTAGAAATATCAAAGTAAACAATGATTTATTTGAAGGCAAAAGCGAGTTCACCTATGAAGATGATGTAAACGGATTATCACTTACCTTCTCTAAACTTTCGAAAAGTTTGTTTGAACAATAAAAAAATCCATGTCTGATGGCATGGATTTTTTTCGCTGAAAACTATAAAAGATTATCTACTACATGATTTTGTAGAATTCTTTGTGTGTGACATTTTTGATGACTCTGCTTTTGCCTCACTGCCTGCTTCTACTTTGTTCTTCGTAGTCTTTTTCTCTTTCTTGTCCTTGCGTTTACCGAACATAGTTTTCACCTCCTATTTTCAAGGTATTTACCTTGTAATTATAGGATGGGCAAAATTATGAAAATTATACTACACTTTTCTATACTTATAGATTTCTCCGCTCCGCCTGTAGCTTCCGTCGAAATGACAGTGCCTTAGGTACTTTTAATGAAATACAGATTGTTAGAAAGTGCGGCGGATCGCCTAGATCCCTCCGCTACGGTCGGGATGACAAAATGGGGGTAATCGGGATGACAAAATGGGTGTAGTCGGGATGACAGGAAGGCTTCCGTCGAAATGACATAAGGGTTTGTCGAAATGACATGATAGAATGGTCAGTATGACAATAAAAAAGGTGCTTTAAGCACCTAGTTTACTTTGTTGTTTTCTTTCCGGCAGTTTTTCCAGCAGTCTTAGTTGCAGTTTTTGCAGGTGCTTTCTTAGCCTCTGGTTTCTTTGCAGTTGTTTTCTTGGCTGGTTTCTTTGCAGATGCTTCTTCAAGAAGGTCATAGTATTTATCGAATACAGAAATTGCAACCTCTTCATTCTCCTCTACGCGAAGAACTGTATTGCCTTGTTTATCTTGTTCGCATACAAATACTACTGCTTCATCATCAGCAATACCCTCTACTTTATCGATTGGTTTGAGTACCACATAGAGTTTTCTATCATTATCAATATCGTATGGTATAATTGCAACCTGTTCAAAACTAATTTGTCTACCATTCTCGTCTTGTAACACAATTGGATCTCTATTTTCTTGATCAAGTAGTATGTCGAGTAAATCAACTGGTTGTTTTGCTTGTTCTTTCTTTTCCATTTTTATTCTCCCTTTTTATTATTCACAAATGTTTGCAAAATTATTTGTGCAGATAGTTTATCGATGATTTCCTTTCGCTTTTCCCTTCGTACCTTACTTTGAATTAAGATTTCTTCAGCCTCAGCCGAGGTTAAGCGTTCATCTATATAGTGAACTTTAACACCTGAAAAATTGGCTAGTTTTTCACCGAATTGTCTATGAAGCAATGCTCTTTCCCCTTCGCTCCCGTCCATATTTATCGGAAGTCCCAAGGCTACTTCATCTACATTATTGGTTTTTATGATTTGGGTAATGTGGGCAATCGCATCTTCCTGTCCTCTATTTTTGTATACCTCATATGGGCTACAAATAATATTTAGAGGGTCGGTAAGTGCTATGCCTATTCGCACATCTCCATAATCTATTCCCATTTTTCTATGTCTGTCTGCCATTTCACTACCTTCATTATACCTTTTCACTTTTCGTTAGTCAAACAATTTTACTTACATTCATATAAGTTTTTGCCAATCCCCACGCTTACGACTAAAGGTACTTTAAGTTTTACCACATTTTCCATTTCATTTTGAAGTATCTTCATAACCTCTTCTTCCTCACCTTTATAGGTGTCGATGATGAGTTCGTCATGTATCTGCAAGATTAATTGGCTCTTTTTGCCTAATAATGCTTTCTGAACATTTATCATTGCAAGTTTGATGATATCTGATGCTGTGCCTTGCATTGGCATATTCATTGCCACCCTTTGTCCAAAAGTGCGGGTTTGAAATTTTGAAGAAGAAAGTTCAGGTATTCGTCTCTTTCTTCCAAAGAGCGTTTTGATATAACCCAACTTTGTTGCATTTTCAACGCTTTCATCCATAAACTCTTTAACGCGAGGGTATCTTGTAAAGTATGAATCAATGTATGCCTTGGCTTTTGCCCTTGTACTTTTTATATTTTGACTTAAGCCATAGTCACTTATTCCATAGATAATACCAAAGTTTACCGCTTTTGCTTCTCTTCGCTGCTCTACCGTAGGGTTTTTCACTCCGAATATCTGACTTGCTGTAAGAGTGTGTATATCATCTCCCCTTTTATATGCTTCGATTAAATGCTCTTCCTCTGACAGGCTGGCAAGCAATCTGAGTTCGATTTGATTGTAATCGGCTGATATCAAACTTCCACCTTCAAACTTAGATTCAAAGATTTTTCGTAATTCCCGCCCTTCTTCATCTCGCGTTGGTATAGTTTGAAGATTTGGCTCACTTGATGACAATCTGCCCGTGCTTGTGAGGGCTTGATTAAAGGTGGTGTGAATGATACTTCCACTTTCAGCACAAAGTTTCTTATAAACATCTATATAGGTGTTTTTAAGTTTTGAAAGTTTTCTATGTTTTAATATTAAGTCAACAATAGGAATATATCTTACCTCTTCTAGCACTCCCACCGCTGTGGACTGTTTTTTATTATTCCATGTTTCTATTCCTAATTTCCCAAAAAGTACAGACGCTACCTGTTTTGGTGAGTTTATGTTAAACTCCTCACCCGCTATCTCATATATCTCCTTTGAAAGATTTACAAGCCTTTGCGTATATTCTTTATCAAGTTCATCGAGTTTTTTCTCATTTATTTGAAAGCCATTCTCTTCCATTTGTACTAGAATCTCTACAAGTGGGAGTTCGATTTGATTATATACCTTATCAAGTTCTTCCTCTTTTAGAGTTTTTGTATAACTTTGATACAAACCATAATATTCATTGGTTTGTGAGGTTATTTCTCCATTCTTAAGCCCTGCACTTATAAGATAATGTGCAAGTGTCAGATCAAAATAATTTACAAGTTTTATTCCTAATTTCTTTAGATAATGCAAATCATCTTTTGCATCAAGAGTTAATTTCACAACATTTTCATTTTCAAAGATTGGTTTTAATGTCCTGCAGACATCTTCCAAAGTAAGTTCACTGCCAAACATTGTGTAATTATCATTTAGGTAATATTCCTTTTCGCTACCAAAAGCGAATGTCATTTTCTTTAAGTTAAAGGCGAAAGGATTTGAAAAAAATTCCTTTGTTTTGGAAATTAGATTTTTAAGAATTTCTTTTGTAAGTTCTTCGCGTTCCACCTTCTTTTGAATAGTAGGTTTTTCACTGAATAAAGTACTATTTTTTATTAACGAGGTAAAATCCCATGCTGAAAAAAATTCGCTTACTTTTTCGCTGAATGGAAATACAAGTTTGCAATCATCTAGGTTGAATGGAAAGTCACAGTCAGTTTTGATTGTCGCGAGTGTTTTGGACATATAGGCGTCATTTTTTCCATCTACAAGTTTTTCTTTTAGTTTGCCTGATATCTTACCGATATTCTCATATATGCCATCTATAGTTTGATACTCTTCAAGAAGCGAGTGTGCGGTCTTTTCTCCTACACCCTTTACCCCCGGAATATTATCGCTGGCATCTCCCATAAGACCTTTTAGTTCTATGACCTGACTTGGAGCAAGACCAAATTCCTCTTTTAGCGTTTCTAAGTCCATTTTTGCGACCTCAGTCACACCCTTCTTTGTAAGCCATACAAAAGTATTCTCATTTATCAGTTGGAGTAAATCTCTATCTCCAGACAGTATTATTTTTTGACAAACGCACCTCTTTGTCAGAGTGCCAATTATATCATCCGCTTCAATATTTTCATATTCAAAGGTTTTAATATTCATTGTATTCAACATTTCCTTGATTACTGGAAATTGGCTTATCAGTTCTGGCGGAGTTGGTTTGCGTTGACCTTTATAATCAGCATAAATCTCATTGCGGAAGGTCTTTCTTGCATGGTCGAATGCGACCGCGATATGAGTTGGTTTTTGTTCGATTATCAATTTAATCAAAATGTTTGCAAAACCAAAAACAGCACCCGATGCCTTCCCCTCATGATTTGAGAGAAATGGAAGGGCATAGAATGCTCTATTTGCTATACTATTTCCATCTACTATTAGAAATTTATCCATTGGGCTAATGCTTCCGCTCCTTCTTTTCCTCCGCCTATACCAAACAAGCCTTGGAAAAAGGATGGAATAGTACAAGTGAGGATATATATTATTATCACAAGTGTAAGCAGTACGAAGAAAACTACTTTCAGTGGACTGCCAAAGAAATTCACTAGCGCATACAAGAAAACTAATGCAAGCCCGCCATAATCAGCAATTCCTTTTAATATCGTCCCCCATGTTTCCCATGCCATGACTGTAGCCTCACCAAGTATATTAAACATACAAAGTACCGCCACATAAACTATTACTAGTACCGAAAGAATGAAATAAAGTATTGTTTTCATAATTCTCCTTTGTCTATCTTGATTTTAACATACTTTTTCAGATATTCAAAATGATTTTTATGCCTACTCTTCTTCCTTTTCCTTCTTTTTTGCACGCTTTAAGGCTTTTTCCTTGTTTTTAAGAGGTTTAATCTTTTTTGGTTTCTTCTCCTTCTTTTCCTTCTTAGTTTTGACTTTTTTAACCTTTTTAATCTTGGATTTCTTAATTTTTCTTGTCTTTTTGATTTTTGTCGGTATTGTGCCATCGTCTGGTAATGCCTCTTTTAGACACTCTGGATTTGACATTATATCCTCGATTATTCTTAATGATTTACCCATATATAGACCATCTGCAATACGCTCATCAAGTGATATACCTAGGTTCATGATTTTTGCTATGGATAATTCTTTATTGTTTACAACTACTGGCTCCATTTTTTCTTTACCCATTGAAATGAAAATACTGGTGGTTCCAAAGTTATACAAATGGTGATATACATATTTCAGTTTTATTGATTTTAAATTTGTCACAAAACAACTTGTATGGAATGGACTTGCCTTTAAGAAAAGTTTTCCAAACATACCATGTCTATCAAAGAATCTAAACAATGCAAGCCCCCAACGGAATAGCCAGTCTGGAAGGGCTGTAAATTTTTTTGCAACATCGGTGGTAGCATGCTCGTCACTTGCCATGTTTTTTGCAATTTCTTCATCTACTATCTTCTTAACTTCATAAATGCTTTCTCTTCCTGTGAATGGGAACTTTAAGGTCATAGACTCGCCTTCATCAGTACGCATTTCTTTTTTAACATCTAAGGAGATGAATATTCCCTTTCTTTGATATGTGGAGCCTCTCATTATGAAACGATTGAGTTTTGGACGCATATACAGCACCCTAACTATAGTCGCAAAAACTACATCCATATATGTAAAATGTGTACCATTCCTTCTTTCATCCGCCAAGAATTTATCTATATTAGCACATGGTATTTTTACATTTATATAATTAACTGCGTCAATACGCTGAGGCATGAAAAATGGACCTGCCTTATCAATTACATTCATTCCCTTTACTTTTTTTCCGTCGTATCTATGTCCGAACATCTTATTTTCTCCCTTTTTTCCTAATTAAATTTTTTTCGCGTCCGTTTCCACTTGGCGTATAATACACCCTATCTTTTAACGAGTCTGGCATATATTGCTGCTGCACATATCCGCCATAATCGTGCGGATATTTATATCTTCCATGTCCGTCTTTATTTGTAGAAGGATGATTCTTTAAATGATTTGGCACACTATCAATATGATTCTCTGCATCATCAAGTGCCATATTCATTGCTTTACAAACTGAATTGGATTTCTCAGCCTCGCAAATGTATATAATTGCATGTGATAATGTGAGAAGACATTCAGGTTGTCCCAGTTTTTCACAACTAGTAAGTGCACTGATAGCAAGTAGTAGCGCGTTACTATCTGCCATTCCTACATCCTCACTTGCATGAGCAACAAGCCTTCTTGCTATTATTAGTGGGTCACACCCCGCCTTAATAAGACGCATTGCGTAGTATAAACCTGCCTCGGCATCACTCCCTCTTAGGCTCTTACAAAAAGCTGAAAGATTGTCATAATACTGATTTTCATCAAGCGAAATAGCCTTCTTATCCGTAGACTCTTTCGCAATCTCCAAATCTATATGTATCTTTTTGTCTTTTGAAGGCTTACTTGTCATGACTGCAAGTTCAAGAGAGTTTAAGGCACTTCTTCCGTCACCACCACTTGCATATGCAAGATAATCAAGAGCCTCTTCACTTATCTCGACTGGCATATTGCCCAGCCCTTTTTCCTTGTCATCTAATGCCCTTTTCAGTGTTCTTTTAATATCTTTACTTGTGAGCGGTTTAAATTCAAACACTCTACATCTTGAAACTATCGCACGCGTCATTGATGTATATGGATTTTCAGTGGTCGACCCTATAAAGAATATACTGCCGTCCTCAATCGCTTCAAGCACACAGTCGCTTTGGGCCTTATTCCACCTATGACATTCATCAAGAAGCAAAAATGTGTCGGTGCCAAACATCTGTTTTTCACGCCTAGCACGCTCTATCATCGCTTTGGCGTCCGCCACACCATTTGATATTGCATTAAGTTTGACAAAATTTGCTTTTAAATTATTAGCAACTATATTTGCTAAGGTTGTTTTACCGGTTCCGGCTGGCCCAAAAAAGATACAACTGCCTAATGTGCCGTATTTAATTGCCCTATAAAGTAATGTGTTCTTTCCGACTATATGCTCTTGACCTACAAAGTCATTTATGGAGGTTGGACGCATACGCTCGGCAAGTGGTATCCTCTTTTCCATTTCGGGGTTATTATATCATGCTAAGAGCCAAAAGACAAATAGATTTCATTATTTTTTTGAAAAATTTCATTTGTGACATTTGTAAAGTTAAAATACTTAGTCTTTCCGCTTAGTATATATCGCTCCGCTCCTTCCACGATAAAAACCCGTCTATAGCCCGAATTTCCGTAGATTTGCACCTGTTTTAGCCCTTTAAATTCTTCATTAATTTGCCACCCATTTTCTATCTTTTTTACAATAGAATTTTTTAATTTTATATATCTATTTTCATTTTCTTCATCTGAAGACATTTTTAGCCATGAAAGCCAGATTTTTTGGGGCAAAGAGCGATTAAACTCTTCATCAAAACTCTTATCGCGTGAAAGCACTTTTATATCAAAAATTTCACACATCTTTTTTTGTGAAATGTCAAAAAATTCATCAATATCATGAGGCGAAGAAAAGCAGTATTTATTCTCTCCATAATTGAAATAAAAGCGTTTTTGTGCCTTACCATTTAAACTTACATTTATTTTCATATTAATACATGCATGTGTGGAAGATTCAAGCCCGCTGATGGTGGAAAAAGTAAATTTGGCATTCTTCGATTGGAAGTTGAAATATGCCACTTCCCCACTTATGAGGGAGGTTATTTTTATTGCATTATTCTCGCGTTTAAAGTGATAATATCCGCGGGGCAAAACTACATTGATTTCAAAAGTTATTATCTCTTTCTCTTCATGCAAGTTTGTGAAATTTAATATGAAATTTTTACCATTTAATAAAAACTCTTTTATCTCATAAACGACACCATTTGATGAGGCTTTTTTATGCAAATAGTAATTCTGATAGTTGAGGTTAACTATCTCATCATTTATTTTAATATAGTCCTCCTCTATCTCTTTATTAAAATCACAGCCTGATTTATAATTTATATTAAGGGCATTTATACTGGAAAGTAGGCTATAGCCAAGTTCTTCCTCGCGAATATATATAAAATTTTTAAGCGAATTAAGTCTACTCTTTTTACAAGCGGGCTGACTAGTTGTAATCAAATTAAAACTCACCTCTTTTTGCGCCTGCAAAAAGGCATCCGCCATAACATTATCGAGAGGCTTTTCATACTTAAAAATTGGTAGAGTTGGATCTATGCCTATTATCTCGAGTATTTCAAAATCAACATTATCATCATAGACAATCGGTGCGTGAAAGCGTACCCTATTTATTATTAAATTTGCCATTTTTTCAACATATTCTTTCTTTGTCATACAAGAGTTATTGACTTCCTTCACAAAGTTTAAACGACAAATTATTGACTTTGCTTTGCTTTTATGCTATACTTTCTCTATCAGTTATGCAGACAGTCGCATCGCATGATGAGGAAAGTCCGAGCTTCAAGAGAACTGGGTGCTGGTTAACGGCCAGTGAAGGCGACTTCAAGGATAGTGCAACAGAAATAAACCGCCCGCCATGCGCGAGCAAGGATGGAAAGGCAGTGTAAGAGACTACCGCTTGGTTGGTGACAATCAAGGCTCTGTAAACCCCACCTGAAGCAAGGTAAAAAAGGCATTAGGGCTTGTTCTCTCCCGCCTTTTAACGCACCGCTTGATTTAATTGGCAACAATTAAACTAGATAGATGACTGTTTAATACAGAACTCGGCTTATAACATAACTGATGGGCGTTATGCCCTTTTTTTTATTAGGACAGATTTCTCCGCGTTGGTCGAAATGACAAGAATATTTTATAAACAAAAAACAACCGCTATGGTTGCTTTCATTTTTAATCTTCATCTTCTGTATCAGCTGCTTCTGGCAGGTATTTTGCTTGTGCTGAACTTACATTGTAATCAAACAATTCTGCTGCAAATTTTCTTTGTTCAGGGTCGCTATATTTCGCAAGAAGTTTCTCTTTTTCTTTTTTATTAAGTTCCTCCACGCATGCTTTACATTCTTCAATTGTTTTATACGCGTAGTCTACAAAGAAAGTATTAGTATATTTTCCTTTATCCATTGCACTAGGACTTGGATATGTTATATTACCAAACAGTGGAGTCCTTTGCTTTAATGAAACTTCATAACATCTTTTTGGAGTTTCACCACCATATCTCACTACATCACAAGCCAAAAATGCTGGGGCAACAGCATAGACAGTATACCATATGCTACCCATCTCTCTATTCATTATCTCTCTTATATCATTTGGGACATATACTACTGGGTAATTTGTCAAAAATTCGATTTCGTCGTTCATTACTTTCCTCCTATTATGAGTTTAGTATAACATTGCCTTAATCCGTTGTCAATACAAAAAATGAACCTTCAGGTGCATTTTTAACCAACATTAAATAGGTTTTTGAGTTTGCCGGTTTTCTTATCAGCATAGAAGGCTTGGATGATTCCGTCCTGTGATATCTTGATTGAGTTGCCATATTTTGCCAAAGTGGTTGCGGCGGCAAGGCGTCCACCACCTTCACTACCCGCCTCTATTTTAAGAATTGCACCGACAGCAATTATCGTGCCGTCAAAGTCCACGATAGTCGCACCATCCATTGCAACAAGTTCTTGACGCATTTTTCTATTAAGTTCATTAAAGGTTTTTCCATTGATTATCTTTCTTAGGCATTGGGATTTATAACATTTTTGTTCAGTTAGAAATGTTTCATAATCATGCGCATACATTGCTTCGACACTGGCTAGGTTTTGTAGATTGTAAAGTTTACTTGCATTTTCAATCTCCATTTCTTTCTTCATTTCATAATATCGAGGATCTAACAAATCGTGCGCATTTATATGCACAAGTGCATCCCTTGCCATATCTTTATTGACATAAACAAGTATTCCGCCGCTATATGCAAATGAACAGTCTAATGCGGTATAATAAATTGACTTTCGTATATCTTTAAGTGAATAGGTGCCACGATATGAAAGTAATTGAATTACCTCTTCATGTGAATACGCATTCCACATTCCTCTACGCTTAGAGAAGAGAAGTTGTCTATACTTAAATATGAGTATATCTCCATTCTCCGTTAAGATAACTCCTATACGCTTATCATTGCAATAGCGTGCAATCATTTCATACTCATGTGGGGCTATCGTTGGCACGGCTTTGATGCGAGATAGTTGCACATAGCCAGACAAATATCCATCACGACCAAACTCCAAAAATGACATTTTTCCGTCACTTAGGAGTGCAAAAAAATCTTTATTAAATATATCAGTGAAATGTAGTGCGTTCTCCTTTTCTGCATCCAGCGATTCATTAATTATAAGTCCTATTGCAACTCGTTTCCCCTCATAGGTACGGCTTGCCCACTTATCAAGTTCATTAACCATTCCGATAAGTGTGTTTGTAATGTCAGCGTCACTTATGCTTAAACAAATTGCTTTCTCTATTGCATGTGATTGCAGTGTTGTTACATAATTTTCATCAGTGAGGTTTAACTCTGAAATTACATTTATTTCATTAATAATTGATTTTAACAAATTAAGTTCCGATGTTTTGAAAGGTTGTCCGCGCTTTAAGACAAGACGATATTCCTCCGCCTTGCTTGGTTTTATAAGAAGCGAGTTTTGTTTTCCATAAGCCACCTCACTATCACGCGTGCTAGACGCCTCTTCACCCCCTATATACGATCCGGTGAAAAGCGGTAAGATCGATTTTTCTACTATCTTATAAAACTCTTCCTTTTTCAATGCTTTGCCCTCTTTTTTCAGTATATATACTTTTTTTACACTTTGCAAGTGAATTTTAATTATTTTTTAATATTTTTCTTCCTCATCTTTCATGGCTTTTCCGAGTTTTTTTAGCGCCGTTGTTTCTATTCGAGATATATATGAGCGTGAAAGGCCAAGTATTCCTGCAACTTCGCGTTGAGCAAGCGGTTTTTGATTATCAAGTCCAAAGCGATATTTTATTACCTGCCGTTCCACCTCGCTTAAGCATTTTTCCATTGCTACATATACCTTATCCATCATAAAATTATTCTCGACGGTATCAATAATTTCATCGTCAAGCACTACTCCGACAACCCCTTCAAGTGTAGTTTCTTCATCGCCCTCTTTCCCCTTACACACTGCACTTAGCGATACCGTATCTTTATGTTTTTTATTGGAACGAAGCAGCATTAAAATCTCATTTTGTATACAACTTGAAGCATATGTGCTAAGTAAAGCACCCTTATTCGGGTCAAAAGAATCTACTGCTTTAATAAGTCCAATTGTTCCTACCGAGATTAGGTCATCAGCCTCCATGGTGTTATTAAACTTTTTTACTATATGTGCAACTAAACGAAGGTTATGATTTATCAGTATATCTCTCGCTCGCATATCGCCTTGTTTCATTTTTTCAAGGCATTCCCTTTCCTCATCTTTTGTGAGTGGCTGTGGAAAGCCCTGTGTTGTATTGACAAAGGATGTGAAAAAATATAGTTTTGAACTAAATGTTGCCAAACTTTCAAATATCATATATATCTCCTTACCCGCAATTATCTTGCTTAGGAATTATATATGTCGGAATTTGTCAAATTTTGCTTGTACATATTAAATTACAACTTTTCAAGCGGTGAAAAGTGGTAAGAAAAGCCGCTGGGGACCTAAGCCTGCGCAAAGTCCCCCGTCCCCTAATGCTTGCTGACGAAGTCTTAATTTGTAAATTAAAAAATGTTGCCTATATAACGATTTACTTTGAAAAGGTAAACAAAGATGAATATTGATTGGGTTTTCTTTCGCTAAATCCGCTAGTCAAATTTTATTAAGACAACTAGTCACTAGGAAATATAAAAAAGATTTCTCCGCTCCACTGCGTTTCGGTCGAAATGACAAAATAAAAATGACCATTTCGGTCGAAATGACACCGCCTTAGGCGGTGTTTTGTGGATGTGTTTTTTAAGATTTATCCGAGTGAAATTAAAGATTTCTCCGCTCCACTGCGTTTCGGTCGAAATGACAGTGGAGGCGGTCATTATCATGATAAGAAAAAAAGGTGCTTAAAGCACCTTAAATTAATCCGTTTATAAATTCGGTTGGGTCGAATAGTTCTAAATCTTCCTTGCCTTCGCCTGTACCAACAAAGACTACTGGTAGATGATATTCCTTCTCTATCGCCACAACTACACCACCCTTGGCTGTGCCATCAAGTTTTGTAAGCACTATTCCGTCTATCTTAACAAAATCATTAAAGGCGGATATCTGTGACAGTGCATTCTGCCCAGTTGTGGCATCTAGCACAATCAAATTATATCTATTTGCCTCTGGATAGTTTTTAGTGATGATTTTTTCTATTTTTTTGAGTTCTTCCATAAGATTTGTCTTAGTGTGAAGTCTACCTGCTGTGTCGACAAGAAGTACATCTGTCCCCTTTGCTTTGGCACTTGTGATACCGTCAAATACTACCGCTGCGGCGTCTGCACCCTCCGCTTGCTTAATTATCCTTGTTTTTGTACGCTCTGCCCATTGAGTGAGTTGATCGGCAGCGGCGGCACGAAATGTGTCACCAGCGACAAGGGTAACCTCCTTCTTTTGATTTTTAAAGTGCTGGGCAAGTTTTCCTATTGTAGTTGTCTTACCTACGCCATTTACACCAATTATAGTGATTATTGCGGGATATTCAATTTCAATTTTTGGCAAGGAGGCAAACTCCTCTGTAAGTATTCTTTTAAGCGCGTTTTTAACATCTTCACTTGTACGGATTTTTTCTTTACGAGCCCTAACGCGAAGTTCGTCTACTATTTCCATACTTGTCCTTACGCCAATATCACAGGAAATAAGAAGGTCTGTAAGGTCATCATAGAAGTCATCGTCAAGTTCGCCATGGCTGAGCATGGCGTCAATTCTTCTTGCAAAAGCCTCTCGAGTTTTGCTGAGTGCTTGTCCTATTTTTTTAAAAAGTCCCATTTACCCCTCCTGTGCGTGTTTAATAGCGTCTGCGAGTTTAACTGAAACTATCTTAGATACACCCTTTTCCTCCATAGTTACACCGAATAGGGCTTCGGCATATTCCATAGTTGGTTTCTTGTGGGTGATTAAGATGAATTGGGTTTCATTTGAGAGTTTCTTTAGGTATTTATCTACGATTTCTACATTCGAGTCATCAAGTGCCGCTTCAACCTCGTCAAATAGACAGAATGGAAGTGGTTTGATTCGCAGTATAGCAAAGATTACAGCCATTGCTGTGAGTGATTTCTCTCCACCAGAGAGAAGTGTCATATTTTGAATCTTCTTTCCTGGAGGTTGTGCGAATATTTCTACCCCACTTTCAAGAGGCTGTGTTTCATCACTGAGTGCAAGTTTTGCTGTTCCGCCACCAAAGAGTTCTCGGAATGTAAGTTTGAAACTTTCATTTATTCTATCAAGTTCATTATTAAACTTTTCAATCATAATACTTGAAAGGTCTTTGATAATCTTATTCAAATCATCTTCCGCTTTATGAAGATCGTCACATTGTGAAGAAAGATCTTCATATCTTTCGAGAAGTACTTTGCAGTCCTCTATCGCATTGACATTGACATAGCCAAGTGCAGATATACTCTTTTTAAGTTTGTTTATCTCTGGCATTGCAATATTTATATCAAAATCTGGACGACGATGTTCAAGGCAGTCGGAGTATACGAGTGAGTACTCTTCATAAATACGCTCTTGCATTTGTTCAAGTTCAGTATCCACCTTTTGGAGATTCATCTCTTCTCTAAATTTCTTATCATTTAGAGTGGAGATTTCCTCCATAACCCTTGATTTCTCATTATCGAGTTCTTTGATTTTATCTGACAGCGTCACCTTGCCCTTTTCTACATCATCCCTCTTTGCTATGGCTGACTCTAGTTGCGCTTTTTGTGCCGAGGCTGGAGCAGAAGATAGACGCTGTTTAATCATTGCCTCGGCGGAGTCAATAAATTCATTATTTTTCTCTATTTGCGAGTCGATGGCAATTAAATTAAGTTTTTGTTTCTCACTCTCTTCTTGAAGCCTTGCAAGTTCACTTGTAATAGAGTCTAGTTTTGCTTTATTTGATGCTATTTCCACCTTTACAGAAAGAATATTATCACTAATTTTATCACGCTGTGCACGAAGGGCTTCAAACTTTTCCTTTTTCTCTTTAACAAGTTCGTCAGCGTCCACCCTATTTCCACTAAGTGCACTCTCGATTTTTGCAGTGCGAGCAAGATCTTCTTCAATAAGAATAAGTTTATTCCTTACTGTTTCGGCTTCCATCTCGCTGACTCTTAAATTATCAGAAACTTCATTTAATGAAAGTGAATATCTATTTTCTTTCTCTTTTTCTTTTGCAAGTTCAATTTCATTATCACTACGCTGTTTTGTAAGACTATCGAGGTTTGCTTTCATTTCTACAGAACTTTGTTTATTTTCTTCCACCTGTTTTGAAAGGCTTTCAAGTTTTTGATTTAGTCTGATTATTTCATCGCCAAGAGTTTCAATCTCTCTTGCCCTTCCCATGAGGTTTGCAGATTCTGTCTTTTTACTACCACCAGTGAGTGAGCCTTGTGGGTTTACAATATCACCTTCAAGAGTTACAATTCTAAACGCATAACCCATGCTTTTTGCAAGATTTACTGCGGTGAAAAGCGTATCTACAATCACAGTGCTTCCTAGAAGATTGCTTACAACATTATCTATTGTCTTATCAAAGGAAACTAGATCACTTGCCACGCCAAATACTCCTGTCTTTCCTGCAACAAGTTTTCTATCAAGATCACGGCGTTTCATTGAAGTGATTGGAAGGAAGGTCGCTCTTCCAAACTGATTTTGCTTAAGAAAAGATATGAGTTCCTTCGCTCCATCCTCATCAAAAGTAACCACATTTTGTACAGCACCACCTAGAGCCACCTCTATCGCAGTTTCATATTTTTCTGGCACCTTGATAAGAGAGGCTACAACGCCCACTATCTTCTTTTTTAAACCATTATTTCGTTCACTTTCCTTTAAAAGTTTCTTGATCGCATAAGAATAGCCCTCATATTCAGTTTGAAGGTCACTTAAGAGTTTTCGTCTATTTTCATACACCTTTATTTGTGTGATTATATCTGCTTTCTGATTTTCAAGTTCCTTTATTCCGCGTTCAGTGATAAAATATTGTGCAGAAAGTTTGTCACACTCTTGTTTTAACTTTTCAAGATTTATGCCCATGGAGTTGATTTTATTTATAACACCTGTATATTCTTTCTCTATTTCTTCCTTCTTCAGTGTTAAACTTGAAATATCATTTTGAAGATTATTAAGGCTGGAAGTAAGAAGTTCCTTTTCAGTGGAAAGTTTGGTTGCACTGCTTTTTACATCAGATAGTGAGCCAAGAGTTTCGATAATCTTTTGCTGAGATGCACCCGCCTCATCCTCACTTTGAGTAAGTTCATTGGCGATGGTTAAATACTCATTTGAAAGTTCATTAAAAGATTTCTCCAGCATTTCAAGAACTTCTTTGCATTTCTCTTTTTCGCTAAGCCTCTGTGCTGTTTGTTCACTGCACACTTCTATTGCTGTTTCACAGTTTGATTTATCTAGATATAGCCTATCATTTTCTTTATGTGTATAATTTATTCTCTCTCTTGCAACCTTAGTTTCCCCTTCCTGCTTTTCAAGAGATACCGTCATATCCAAAATGTTTTGGTTTAAAGATGATAAAATTCTATCAAAGTTGGTTAAATCCATCATACTTTTGTTATAAGCATCATTTGCCTTATCAAGTTCCTCTTGACGAAGAGCAAGTTGCTCCTTAATAGCAGAAAGTTTGACATCAATCTTTTCCTTGATATCACTGGCATTTTCATATTGATATATGTAGGCATTGACCTCTAAATCTTTCAGAGTTCCTTTATATTCAAGATATTTCTTGGCATTCTCCGCTTGTTTTTTAAGTGGCCCCATCTGCCTTTCAATCTCTGACAAAATATCATTAACGCGTGTGAGATTGTCGCGTGTACGCTCTAGTTTTCGTTCCGCTTCGCGTTTATCATTCTTATACTTAGAAATGCCGGCAGCATCTTCAAACATTGCCCTTCTATTCTCTGGCTTTGCATCAACAAGTTCAGTAACCTTACCTTGGCTGATAACAGAATATCCATTCTTACCAAGACCGCTGTTATACAAAAGATTGGTAATATCACGAAGATGGCAGGTATTGCGATTGATTAAATACTCACTCTCCCCTGAACGGTAGAGTTTTCTTGTGATTGCAAGTTCATCATAATCAAAATTAAAAAAGCGTGTGGAGTTATCAAAAGTAAGAGTCACTTCGCAGTACGATAAACTTCTTCTCTTTTCTGTTCCATTAAAAATAACATCTTGCATGGAATCACCACGAAGAGATTTTGGACTTTGTTCACCTAGTACCCATCTTATCGCATCAGATACATTACTTTTGCCACATCCATTTGGCCCTACTATTGCTGTAAAATTATTGTCAAATTCAATAACCGTTCTATCGGCAAAGGATTTAAATCCCACCATTTCTATCTTCTTAAAAATCATAAGTTCCTCTTTAACTACTAAAGTTTACCATTTTTTATCTATTTTACCAAATCAATTCTTCTCATTTTTTATCAAAAATAACTTCTTTATCGCTTTTTGGGCTGCCGCTTGCTCCGCTTCTAACTTGCTTTGCCCCTTTCCTGAACTGATCTTATCTTCATCCATATAAAAAGCAGAAGTAAACCCGTCCTTAACTGGCTCAGTCACATACTGCATTTTACACTTGAAACTTGCTTGCACGAGTTCTTGAAGTTGAGATTTATAATTGTCGTTTTTTATATTTCTAAATTCACTTAGGTTTAAATGCTTCTCGACATACTTTGTCACAGTAGCAAGGTCACTATCAAGGTAAATGGCAGCAATCAACGCCTCTACAACATCACATTTAATTGCTTTAGATATCTCTCCTTGATAACTTTTGCCGAGTAGCACATACTTTTCCAGTCCTAAGCAGTCAAAGACTTTACACAAATTATTCTCTGCCACGAAATGTGATCGAATGACAGTAAGTTTACCCTCGTCGTCTTGGCAATGCTTGAATAGATACTCACCAACCACAAAATCAAGTATTCCATCGCCTAAAAATTCTAATCTTTCATAGTTTTCAGCCGACCTTGAACTATGTGTCATCGCCCTTTTAAACAGACTTTCATCTTTGAATTTATAATCCAATTTATTCACTTTTTACCTCTACAAGACTAGCAAGTGCCTTTTCAATTTTTTCATTCAATTTTTTCTCATGTAGTAACATCGTTTGTTCTAGAGAAGCAAGGATATTTAATCTCTTACATCCACCATGATTTTTAACCACAAGTTTTTTACATCCAAGAAGTGGCGAACCGCCGTGTTTTTTCTGGACATCTACGCGATTTTTAATATCTCTAAAAGTTGGTTTCATGAAAAGGTAACCTATCTTACTCATAAAGTGGGATTTTATACTGCGTTTTAATATGCTTAATACTGCTGCTACCGCACCCTCTGTACCCTTTAAAAGTGCATTGGCTACAAAGCCGTCAGCAACCATAACATCAACATCTCCGCTCATAAAATCGCAGCCTTCGCGATTGCCTATAAAATTGATTGGTGCATTTTGAAGAAGAGGATAGGTTTCCTTTGTCAGTTCATTCCCCTTGCCTTCCTCCACGCCATTGCTGAGAAGTGCCACCCTTGGATTTTCTACGCCGTATCTTATGGAATAATATGCCGAGCCCATAAGTGCAAAGTGAAGAAGATTTACGCTTTTACAATCGACATTGGCACCGCTGTCAATGATTATTACATCACTTTCCTTTTTTGTTGGAAGTATTGGTGCGAGTGCTGGACGGGAAATTCCTCTGATTCTACCTATTTTCATAACGGCACCCGTCAGTATTGCACCAGTGCTACCCGCCGAAACAATACCTATGATATCATCACGCTCTTTAAGTAAATCAAACGCCCTTACAAGTGAGGAATCCTTTTTATGCCTTATGGCATCTGTTGGATGGTCAGTATTAAGAATAACATCAGGTGCATGAGAAATTTCAATCCTCTCATTTCTGCCTGCCAAAACCTCTTTTATTTTTGTTTCATCACCACAAAGAATAACTTCCAAATCCTTATGTTTTTTTATTGCAAGTAACACCCCTTCAATTATCTCCACCGGTGCATTATCGCCACCAAAAGCATCTACAACTATCTTCATAAACTACTCCTAAATTTAAGATATTTATATCTTAGCAAATTATTTAGAAGTTTGTAAAGAAAATTGGGGCTAATATTAAAAAGTTGGACTGGCACTAAATATTGTGGTAGTATGCATGCATACTACCACAATATTTAGAAAAGACATTACCTTAGACATAATTTTTGGCAAGGGGGATTTTTTTAAATTTCTCCGCGTTGGTCGAAATGACAATGGTGGAAACATGGGTATGACAAGATGGGATGAAGGCTTTTGTTTGTATGGCAATATGTTTTTATAAAAAAAAGTGGCTTAGCCACTTTTTGTTTTCTTTCATTTTTTTACAACGAAGTTCGCATTTTTTCATCGCCTTTGCAGCACCTATAGTGCGAAACTGCGTGCAAAAAATGTAAACGAGTTGTTTTTTATTTCTTTTTCTTTTCAGTATCTACAACTGTCTCATTTTTATAGGTGCCACATTTTGGACATACCTTATGTGGAGCCTTTAATTCATGACATTTTGGGCACTCTACAAGTGTAGGTGCGTTTGCTTTAAAATTAGCAGAATTTCTTGAATTTCTTCTTGCCTTAGATACTTTACCCTTTGGAACAGCCATTTTTCTCCTCCTTTAACTATCTTACTTTGCTTAGTATATTTATTTCATACTCTTTTGTCAAGTGTTTTTGCATTTTATTTTGTGTTTTTAACTACGCGTTTGGTTTCACGGGCAATTAAAAGTTCCTCATTTGTTGGAATCATATATACTTTAACCTTTGATTTCTTCTTTGTGAGAAGATTAACCTCCCCGCATTTGAAGTTTTTATTTGCCTTTTCATCAAAGTCTACACCTAAAAATTCCATATCTTTCATAACGAGTTCGCGTAATTCTGCATCATTTTCTCCAGCACCTGCGGTGAATACTACTACATCTACTCCGCCCATTGCTGCTGCATAAGAACCGATATACTTTTTAAGTCTATACACCATTACATTGATTGCAAGTTGTGCGCGTTTATCTCCTTTATTTGCCGCTTCAAATACATATCTTTGGTCACTAGATACTCCGCTTATTCCGAGTATACCAGACTTTTTATTAAGTGCAGTAAGCATTTCAGTAATGCTCATACCAGTTTTATCCATGACATATTCAAGTACTGCTGGGTCGAGATCGCCAGAGCGACTGCCCATTACAAGTCCTTCAAGTGGAGTAAGTCCCATTGAGGTATCCACGCACTTTCCGTTCTTTATCGCACATACACTGGCACCATTTCCAATATGGCAGTTTATAATTCTTAAATTCTTCTTGCCTGTGATGCGAGCAACTTCGCTTGCGATAAACTCATGGCTCATACCATGGAAGCCATACTTTCTTACACCATACTTTTCCTTCCATTCATATGGAACAGCATAAGTTGAAGCATAATCTGGCATGGAGGCATGGAAACCAGTATCGAAAAGTGCCACATTTGGTTTGCCTTTCATAACCTTTTGACAAGCCTTAATCCCCTCGATATTTGCTGGCATATGTAATGGCCCGAGTGGAATAAGTTTTTCCAAATCTTTAAGCACCTTTGGTGTAACAAGTGTTGCCTCACTATATATAGTGCCACCATGAAGTACGCGATGTCCTATTGCATCGATTTCATCTAGGGACTTAATTGCACCGATTTTTTCATCTTGAAGTGTTTTTAATACAAGTTTTAAGCCCTCTGCATGGTCCTTTAAATCCTTTTTGATTTCATAGGCTTGTCCACCTATCTTATGTGTAAGTTGTGAATCAGGGATTCCTATCTTCTCGACTAAACCTTTTGCTACAACCTCTTCCTTTTTCATATCAATAAGTTGGTACTTTATTGAACTACTTCCTGCGTTTATTACTAATACTTTCATTTTTCCTCCTTTTTACATTGAAGCACTGTAATTGCTGTTAATGTTATGATATCATCTACGCTACATCCTCTAGACAAGTCGTTTACTGGTTTATTTAAACCTTGTATGATTGGCCCGATTGCGTTTAAGCCACCTATATATTGCATTGCCTTATACACAATATTTCCAACATCTAAATTTGGCACTATTAAAATGTTTGCATCGCCTTCAAGCGGACTATCTGGACATTTTATTGTCGCCACACTTGGAACTAACGCGGCATCGAACTGTAATTCTCCATCGCATTTAATGCCGCTCTTTTTAAACTTAGCGTATGCTGTACGCATTTTCTCTACGCTTTCCCCTTCGCTACTTCCTTTTGTAGAATAGGACAAAAATGCAACTTTATGATTGCCTAACCCAAGCATCTCATAAGTTTTTACACTATTAAGTGCAATATCTACAAGTTCTTCAGAGGTGGGATTTGGAATGATACCACAATCAGATATAAGCATTGCTTTACCATTCAAAAATTTATTTTTACCATATACGAGAAGGCTTGAAGATATCTTCTTTCCCCTCTTTTCTGTCTTTATAATTTGAAGTGCTGGACGGATTGTATCTGCTGTTGTAGCCTCTGCCCCAGCAACCATTCCATCTGCATATCCCTCTTCTACGAGCATGGTGGCAAAATAATAAGGATCTAGGATTTGATTTTGTGCCTCTTCAAAAGTCATACCCTTTTCTTTTCGCTTTTGATATAAGGTTTTTGCAAGTTGTTCAGTAAACGGAAAGGTTTTTGGATTTATTATATCAAAATTAATCAGTGCCTTATCACGCAAGATAAGAGCACTTTCATCTCCTATAAGGAGCGGTTTTGCTATCTTCTTACCTTTTATATATTTTATCGCTTCGATTGTCCTATCGCTAAAGCCCGCTTCTGGAAAAACTATTGTTTTATTTAATTCTCGGGCTTTTTTATATAATCTCTTAATTTTCAATTTTATTCCCCTTCTTAATTAGGCTTCTTTTACATATTGTATGTTAGGTAATTACAAATTTAAGTATATATAAAAGTAAAATTACTGTCAAATAATATGGAGTCTAATTTGAAAAAATATAGTCTTTTTCTCACAATTTTTATTATTTACATCATTATTTCAATGGTAATTTTTCCCTCTCTTTATATTAGTCAGACATTGGCTGGACTTAATGCATGGGCATTGAATGTTCTGCCTAGTGTTCTGCCTTTCATCTTTTTTACTAAGGTTTTATCTAGTCTAGGAGGTATTGAAAAAATAACCTCGCACTTTCCGATGCAAAGGCTTTACCGCACTCCTAGTATTTCTGGCTATGTCTTTCTCATGAGTATTATTTCTGGCTATCCTGTGGGAGCAAAAATGACTGCTGACCTATATCAATCCGGCAAGGTTACCCGTGAAGAGGCGTTTAGAATGACATCTTTCTGCTCCACCTCTGGCCCCATGTTTATAATTGGTGCTGTAGGAGTGGGAATGCTGCTTTCGCCTCGTGCGGGCTACATCATTTTATTATCTCATATTATTGCTGCTTTTTTAAACGGATTTCTTTATCGCAAAATTAAAGCAAAAGAACTTCCTCACGAAAAGATAGTGGTGGACAAGAATACTAATGACCTTGGCAGTATGGTACTTGACAGTGCTTTAAGCATAATCTCAGTGGGTGCGATTATTGCAATATTTTTTGTTATAATCACCTCACTTTCTCCTCTTTTATCATTCCTGCCTAAATCTATCGCATCAATCTTTGCTGGACTTATCGAAATAACACGAGGATGCAAAGACATTTCCCTTTGCCTTTCACCCGACTTTGCAATTTGTGCTTGTAGTTTTATTATCAGTTTTGGCGGTATTTCCACAATGCTTCAATCTTTGACTATGTTAAGCAAAATAAAAATGCCAGTCTGGCTGTTTACTCTTCAAAAGTTTTCACACGCCGTACTAGCACTTTTAATTTCTATTTTATTAGTCATGATTTTCTAGGGTATTTATAAATCTTTCAATGTTCTCTTCAAGTTCACGAACAAGATATTTAATGCTTTTTACACCCTTACTTGCATATTTAAGACCATAGGTAAGTCCTCTTAACATATCAAGATCTTGATCCGCTGATGCCATAACTAAAGCATAGCATATCATTAACAGTTCTTCAGTATGAGTATCTTTTCTCATACTTTCAAGTTCATCTAACATCTGTCCACATATTCTTTGACAAACTATACAAAGTTTTTCAAGCCCTGTCACACTGTCCACCCTATTCAAATTCCTTACGGTAGGGAACTTCAATATTTTATTCGCCATTTCTTCATCCATATAAAAAGGCTGTTTCTCTTGTGTTTCTTCCTTATCTGTCCTTTCTGTTTGTTCTGCTTTTGGTGTCAGGTCAATTTTTGGGTAGCCAAATGCTTCTGCTATGAGATTTCTAAATGGAATTATCATCTGGCTTATAAAGCGTTTATATGGATTATCGCCTTCATCAGAGAAAAACCTCTTCACAAACTCCATAAAATTAATTTTGCCGACATTGATATCTGCAAGTGTACAAAATACAAGTGCGATTATCTTATACTCTTCGTCTGGCATTATACACAAGAATTTTCCGCCAGAGCCTTGCACAAAAGCCTTTCCCATCTCTCGGTCACGATTAAAATGCTCCATACACTCGGCAACAAGTGCGTATACCTGTGGTGTTTCAGCAAGTAGACCAAGTACTTTTTGAATTTTGTTTTCCGCAACTAAAAACTTTCCTGTGATAAGTTCATCACATGCAGATAAAAATCTCATTGAATTTTCATTATTTGTCATTTCTACCCCTTCTTTTTATAGTTTAGCACAACAATTTAATTTAACAAAACATTTTTTTAAGAAAAAAATTTGCAACTTTTTGTAATTCATGCTAGAATAGCGTAATGGAAAAAATACTTTCAGAAAAAGAACAACTGATACTTGACAAACTTGTAATGCTTTTTGTACTCGATAAGATGGAAATTCCCCTTACCGAGGATTCTATCTTAGACATTTGTTCAGTAAAAAACGAATGGATTAAAAACTACATGGACTGCAAAGCCATTATTCACGACCTTACAGAATCTAAACTATTATACAAACTGGGAAATTTGGAGCAAGGCAAGGAACTTTTCTCCCTTACCTATGAAGGAAGAGAGTGCCTATCCTATCTTTACAGGCGTATTCCTTTCTCTCTTCGTGAAAACATCTCACAATACCTTCAAATTAACAAACTTAATGTAAAGTCCTCACAAGAATACACCGCAACCTACAATAAAAATGATGACGGCTCCTACAATGTTATTCTTAGAATATATGAGCCTCTTATAACCGTACCTATGTTTGAACTTAAAATCAAAGCCCCTTCTCGCCAATCTGCAAACGAGGCAATACACAAATGGAAAACAAGTGCACCCACGATTTATGAAAGTATTTATGAGAAATTAATTAATATAGACTAAGTTGGGAGAAAAAATGGAATAAAAAACACACTGATTGATGTGTTTTTTAGATTTCTCCGCACCGGTCTAATTGACAGTGCCTTAGGCACTTTTTTATTGATTAGTTCTCAGTTTTTCTATCTCTCCCCGCGCGAGAGCGTCACAGCGGTTATTTAGTTCATTATCAGCATGACCTTTCACTTTATGCCAAACAACGCTATGTCTTTCAGTTTGCACTAACAGCCGTTTCCATAGGTCAATATTTTGTACTTCTTTATTTCCGCTTGTACGCCAGTTATTCTTTTGCCACGAACCTATCCAGTCCTGCAAAAAGGCATTGACCACATAGGCAGAATCGCTATAAACATCTACCTCGCAGGGCTCTTTTATCTTCTCTAAACTTACTATTACCGCCATAAGTTCCATTCGATTATTAGTAGTTTCTTTTTCTCCGCCTGAAATCTCCTTTTCTTGATTTCCATAGCGAAGTATCCCCGCCCAGCCTCCAAGCCCCGGGTTGCCTGAGCATGCTCCGTCCGTATACAAAATTATCTTTTTACCTGTGCCAGATCCTTCGACTACGCTATCGCTTCGCTCAGGATGACAGATGGATTCGCAAGATCCTTCGACTACGCTTTTGCTTCGCTCAGGATGACAGTTGAGAGGCTGCGAAGACTTGGATTTCTCCACTACGCCTTCGGCTTCAGTCGAAATGACAGAACGAGAGTTTGTCGATATGACAGAAACTTTTATTTTTTCCGCCAAGGTTTTTAAATCATTTCCTATCTTTGGATATGTTTTATATATATCTTTTCCATCATCCTTTCGGCGTGGAAAGATGTGCATATGAAAATGTGGTATCATTTCATTAACATTCATTAGATTAACGCTATCATAACCACATTTCTCTGTGTAATGCCTAGATACTAATTGTACGGTGTTCATAACATGAGCAAGGTCGGCTTTAGGACAATCTATCACATTATGGCAATGTTTCTTTGGAATAACAAGAGTATGTCCCTCTATATCATCCGCAATATCTAAGAAGGCAAGAGTATCTTCATCCTCATAGATTTTATAACTTGGAATTTCCCCTTTAACAATTTTACAGAAAATACAATCCATTTTTTACCTCTCTTACATTATAGCAAACATTTTCATTTTCGCAAACACATTTCACCTCTTACATGAATA
Source organism: uncultured Bacillota bacterium (assembly GCA_947053645.1). Lineage (GTDB taxonomy): Bacteria > Bacillota > Clostridia > Christensenellales > UBA1242 > Caccovivens. The sequence continues at coordinate 100,051 of CAMRTM010000001.1, forward strand.
AAGATTAATGAGGTGAATAATTTGAAAAGTAAACCTAGATTATTAGATAAAAAAACTACGCATATTGTAAACTGCGTTTTTGGCAAGGATGTAGTAATTGCAGGAAATGTTACCCTTGCAAATTGCGAAATCGGTGACGGTGTACATATCTTCCCTATGTGTGAAATAAGTGGCAGTGTTATCGGTGACGGCAGTTATATTAGAGCGAGTTTCATTGAAAATTCCACTATCGGAAAAAACAATCAAATTGGACCTTTTGCAAGAATACGACCTAATTCCACTACCCACGACAATGTAAAAATTGGAAACTTTGTCGAGGTTAAAAACAGCGAACTTCATAGTGGTGTGAAAGCAAATCATCTTGCATACATTGGCGACAGCGAGATTGGCCAGAACACAAATATTGGTTGTGGGGCTATCTTTGTCAACTACAATGGTCGTATTAAGCAAAGGTGCAAGGTGGGCAAAAACTGCTTTATTGGAAGCAATGTTAATGTTATCGCGCCTATCGAAATTAGTGATGGTAGTTATATCTGTGCAGGAACAACGATAACTGACAACACTGAAATTGATGATTTTGTGATTGGCCGTGTAATACCTACTATAAAGGCCGGCAGAGCGAAAGAGTACAGGAAGGAGGATTAAATGTCGATATATTTTGGAACAGATGGGATTCGTGGAATTGCCTGTCGCGACCTTTCCACTGATATCGCCCAGAAACTTGGAAACAGTTTAGGACAGAAAAAACATTGTGCAAAAATTGTTATAGGAAGAGATACGCGGGTATCGGGAAGTCTACTGACCTCTGCATTTTCTGTAGGGGCTATGCTGGCAGGTGCAAATGTAATTGATGTTGGTGTTGTGACCACCCCTTGTGTAGCACTTCTTACCCAAAAGTTAAATGCTGATTATGGGGTTATGGTTTCGGCGTCACATAATCCGCCTGAGTATAACGGACTTAAAGTTTTTACAAGCGATGGCAGGAAACTTAATGAAAGAGAGGAAGCCGAACTTGAAGAATTTTTCTCTACTCCCCTTATTTGCCTAAAACTTGGAGTTTTAGAATATGACAAGGCGGCGGTCAAAAAATATGAAGAGCATCTTAAAAGTGTGACTAAACTTGACTTTTCGGGAATCAAGGTGGCACTCGACTGCTCTAATGGTGCCTCCTACAAAATTGCCAAAAAGGTATTTAAAGAGTTAGGTGCCACGGTATTTGTCACAGGTTGTAGTGGCAACGGAAACAAAATTAATGAAGGTTGCGGTAGTCTACATATTGAAAATTTACAAAGCCTTGTTAAAACTTCTGGTGCCGATATTGGGTTTGCCTTTGACGGCGACGCTGACAGAATTATTGCGGTAGACCGAAACCTTAGCGTATTTGACGGCGACAAACTTATTTACATACTTGCAAAATATTTGAAAGCCAAGGGCGAACTTAAAAATAACACTGTTGTTGGTACAAGTCACACAAACAGCGGCATATGTAGAGCCCTTGAAAAAAATAAGATTAACATGATTAGAACGGACATTGGTGACAAGTATGTCATAGAAGCCATGGAAAACATGAATCTAAGTCTAGGCGGAGAACAATCAGGTCATATAATATTATCTACTTATACAACTACTGGCGACGGAGTTTTAACAGCAATTAAACTTACAGAAATTGTAAAAGAATGCAAGAAGTCTTTAAGCGAATTATTTGATGCCAAGTTATACCCACAAGAAAATCGCACCTATATAACAAATGACCGACTTCGAATTATCAACAACGAAAGCCTATCACAAGAAATTAAATCTATGCAAAACAAACTCCCTCTTTCCGCACGAATACTTGTCAGAGCGAGCGGCACAGAACCTAAAATTCGCATTATGGTGGAAACTACAAGTGATGAAGATGCTGTGAAATATGCCGATGAACTGCTCTCTTTTATGAAAAAAATAGATAATCATTAAATTTTTTTATTATTTTACTTGGTATTTTTTACTTTTTATTGTATCATTTCTTTAGGAGGAATGTGAAATGGCAAAGAGAAAATCAAGTAAAGATTATTTTGGTCTTGGTAAAGTTGTAAGTATTATTCTTGCAATATTTCCACCAATTGCATGGATTCTTGGCGTTATCACTAGACTTAGTGAAGGCAAGATTGTTGCAGCACTTGTTCGCTTCTTTTTCGGCTTCACAATCGTTTGGATTGTTGACTTAATCTTAATGATTGTTAAAGGCAGAATTTGGCGTTTACTCAACTGCTAAGCAATTAAAAAATCCCCGAAATGGGGATTTTTTTATGCAATAGATTTCTCCGCTTTGCGACCATAGGTCGCGTCGGTCGAAATGACATAGTAGTAAAATTGGGCTCGGGTCGAAATGACTGTGCCTTAGGCACTTTTTACGCTTACGCTGAATTCTTCTCTGTATTCAAAATGACAAGGATCACAGATTATTCTATTATTCCTTTGATATGCAATCCAAGCAGTTCAAGATAATAGTATTCATCAAGTGGTTTATCAAGTGCGTCATTGGAATGCGCGCAGACATATATTCTTCCATACTCTATTTTACTTATAATTACCGTATGATTGAAATGAGTGGGATTCTGTCTAAGTTGGATTATATCGCCCTCCTCTAAGTTCTCTATAGGAGCGATTTCTCCTATTATGCCAACACCATTTTCACGCAAAAGAAAGCGTCTTAGATATTCGACACTAGTCCAGCTTGGCGAACGATTTAAAGCACTGATATAATACCAGCCATAATATTTATTGTAATTCATTACTCCACTGCCGGCATAGAGACACTGGGAAACAAAGTTTGTGCAATCCCCGCCTATTCCAGCAAAGTGATAATATCTGGGATTTGCACCAAGTGCCCATCGTCTTGCGTAGGCTACTGCACTTTCACGATTATATTCTTTCATATAATTTATTTATTCATTAACCATACTTTAAGTGCGGCGGGTCGCCTAGATCCCTCGGCTGCGGGCTATATTTCGCTCGGGATGACAGTAGTAGATGTGGTCAGGAGGACAATAAAAAAGCGGTTAAACCGCTTCGTCTTCTTTGTTTACTAGATTCACTGCGTCATTTTTGACTTGTATGCCTTCTATATTTATAAATGGCAATTTTTCTTCTTCCTTAACGACTTTTACAACTATCTCCTTACTTACACCATCTTCGCCTAAAATGAAATCATCAACATGGCTATATTGTGGGTAAGCGGCAGGGTCTTTTGAATAATCCTTTACCCTAAGCACTTCAAAGCCGACAGATTTATAAAATGTCCTTGCCCTTTTATCTAGTTCCTCTTCTGATACCTGGCGATTATAATCTCTATCAGTAGAAAGTTGGGTTGGATTATAATTTCCGCGAATTACATAGCCTACATAATCCTGTAAGGCATAGTTTAAAATATCATTTAAATTGGTGGCAACGCCTTTGCCTCGAAAATCTTGATAAGTGTAAACTGTGGCTAAATATAATCTATTGTTTGGATTAACATAAACATTAATATAACCCGTTGCTTGACCAGTAAGTAAATAGGAATGTATTGAAAACATACTTTTTATTTTACGAAGGTAAGCAATATGAAGCCTATCTTTTTTATCTTTGAAAACAAAAATATCAGAAATAAAATTATCGTTTCTTCTAAAACTATTTGCAATTGAAAGTAATTGTTTCTTCATAACTTTAGTATACACCACGCTTATAATTAATTCAAGAGTTTATAAATATTTTCTTTTGAAATGATTGATTTTTATTTGCGAATATTCTATAATAAAAATCGTCCTAAGCAGAGATGGCCGAGCGGTTTAAGGCGCACGCTTGGAAAGCGTGTGAGGTGATAAGCCTCCGCAGGTTCGAATCCTGTTCTCTGCGCCATATATACTTGTGAAATTCACAAGTATTTTTTATTAAGAATTAAATAAGCACCATGGTGCTTATTGAAAGTAATTAGTTTTTATTCATGTTATCTTTAATCAAAGGAGGAAAACATGATAGAAAAATTTAGGTTAAAAGAACTACGCATAGAGAGAAAATTATCACAGAATTGTCTTGCAAAATACTTGAATGTGTCACAATCTACTATTTTCAAGTGGGAAAATCAATACTTACTACCTAATATTGACCAAACTATTGCTATAATAAAATTTTTTAATGTTACAATAGATTATTTAGTTGGGTTTAGTGATGATAAACACAAAACAAGATTGGCAAAAAGACAAATAAAACACGCTAAGAAATAGCGTGTTTTTTATATGCCCTATCTATTTCGCCACCGCCTAGGCAAAGCCCATTCTCGTCATATAGCACTACATACTGACCTTCCGTGATTGCACGCTGACTCTCGTAAAAATCTACCTTAATTTCGGTTTCAGAAAGAACTGTGACATGCACCTTTTGGTCGGGCTGGCGATATCTGAATTTGGCATTGCAATCAAACTCCTTCTCTTTTGGCTTCTCTGGAATCCAATTCATTTTAACTGCATAAAGGCCATCAGAAAATAGTTCGTCGTCCTCACCTTGTGATACATAGAGGACATTATTTTTTAAATCTTTTCTTATGACAAACCAGCGTTGTCCATTGCCGTCCGCTCTTCCACCAATATTTAATCCCCGTCTTTGACCGAGTGTGTAATACATAAGTCCGTCATGATGACCGACAACCTTTTCATTTAAATCCCTAATCTCCCCCGACTTTGCTGGCAAGAAATCCTTTAAAAAGTTTTTGAAATTTCTCTCGCCAATAAAGCATATTCCAGTGGAGTCCTTTTTCTCAGCAGTGGAAAGGTCGAGTTCTTTGGCTATCCGCCTAACCTCTGGCTTTTCTATATCTTCAAGTGGGAAGAGAACATACTTTAACTGCTCTTGATTTAATTGATTTAAAAAATATGACTGATCTTTATTTAAATCACTCGCTTTTGCAAGGTAGAATTTTCCATTTCTTTCTATCTTCTTCGCATAATGGCCGGTGGCTATCATATCTGCACCGAGTTGTTTTGCTTTTTCTAAGAATGGCCCAAACTTGATTTCACGATTGCATAGTACATCGGGATTTGGTGTCCTTCCCGCTTTATACTGCTCTAAGAAATATGTGAATACTCTATCGTAATATTGCTTTGAATAGTTTACGCTATAATATGGAATGCCTATTTTATCACACACCCTTTTAACATCTTCAAAGTCTTCTTCTGCAGTGCAAGTGCCGTCACGCTCCTCCCAATTTACCATGAAAAGTCCAATAACCTCATGTCCCTGTTTCTTTAATAAATATGCGGCAACAGAGGAATCAACACCGCCACTTATTCCAACTACTACCCTCATTTGTCCTCTCCTTTTAGGTCGATTGCTACTGGCACTTTAAAGCGTTTTGTTGCCACCGCTATGATATCATATATCCACACGCAGAGTATCGCCCCACAAAACGGCATAACAATTTCAAAGAAATATCCATTCCACAAACTAATAAAATAACTATTAAACACCGTGAAAATAATCAAAAGCAACATATTTATTGTGAACATTGCACCCTTTAGATATCTTCCTGTATAATAGCAATGTCCACCAAAGATGCCGAGAAAAATGGTATACAAAAGCAGTCTTATAAAACTGACATCACTTGGAAGAGTTTTTGTCTTAATTATAAAACTTCGGTCGCCACGCAATTTTTTGCGTTTTGCATCTTTATTTGTGGCAAGAGCAAGTCTTTCAAACCTAAGCCCACAATCTTCGCAGACCTCTGTGCTTTCAATAGTTTTCAGTCCGCACCGTGGACAAGTTTTCATTTTTACCCTTGGCTTTCTATTTAACATGGCATTATTTTATCACTTAGTGCACTTTCTGTCAATTAATAATCTTCTTTATTTGCCTTTTCTAATGCTTTATTATAATAAATATATGAAGGTTTATCTTCTGGAACAAGTCTTAGAAGTTCTTCAAATTCCCTTGCACTTTCACTATATCGCCCGTCGTTATACTTTCTAACTGCAAGTTCAAATTTACTTTTTAGGTGAATTAATTTTTCGCGTCTATCTCTTGGATAAATCTCCATGCTTTCAAATAGTGGAAGGCTGTTGTTTTCATCTAAAGAAAGCGAGCCAAGATAACGATAATTAAATCTATATTTCGATGGCACTTCATTAAGCACTGATTGTGTGAAAATTATCTTAGTATGAAGAAACTTATTTATATCTTCAAGTTTGGTAGCAAGTTCTACTACATCAGATACTATTGTCGGACTTTTTCGTTCCTCTTCCCCTACTATTCCAAAAATGATATCTCCAGTATGGACACTTATCTTTGCATCCACTGGAGGTAGGTCACGATGAGTTTTATTCTTTATCTCGATTGTCCTTACTATTGCATGGGCACAATCTATTGCATTTTGCGGGCGTGGAAACACCGCCAAAATCCCCTCGCCCATATACTTATCGACAAAGCCATCATATCTCCTTATCACTGGCGATACAACATTTAGGTAAGAGTTTATGAAATTAAAGTTTTCTTCCAAACTTAAACTTCGACTTATTTCAGTTGCACTATTTAAATTACAATACAGCGTGGTTGCAGTCTTTTTAACTTGATTTCCTAGTTCAAGTTCGGCGATGCTACTTTTTCCCAAAAACTTCAAAAACTGTCTTGGAATGAATTTCTGTGCTTCAAGGTCGGTTTGCCTTAATTTATTATCTTTCTCTTTATAGTTGTAATTTATTTTATTTATTGAATGTTCCATTGATTGGAACTGCTTACTCTTACCTATATTTAATCTATCCTCTTTAAGCCCTCCATCGCTTAAGCGTGAAAGCACTTTTTCTATCTTATTCACTGGGCGGCAGATGAACATATACATTAAAAATATACTTGTTATGTAGGCTATTGATATTAACACTACCCAAAGTACAGTGTTATACACATTGGTTGTAGATATATTAAGCACGCTTCGTACCGAGGTAGCAAGCGGACTTGTCATTCTGGGCACAGATGTAAGAAGATAGACCCCTACTCCATAGCTAAGTGTAAGCGGAAGTGTGGAAAAAAACAGCACTTTACTTAGTGTTTGTGTACGAAGAAATCTTAAAAATAATATTCCGCCGAAAATGCCATTTAGCGTCATTACCGCAATTCCAACATATGCCCATGTATCAAAAGATATACTGAAACCGCCCTCTATCGGTTTTATTCCATTAATAACAAACTGCCCAAGATAGATTGCTGGAGGCAGTGTGAGTACAAATAATGCGATTAATATCTTTGTTGACAATTTCATAACTTTATCTTTTGCAATCTTTTTAATTGTATTCATGTAATAATTTTTTCAATACTACACATCCTTAATCTATGGAGGAAAACATGGAAGAAAAAAATACCATTTATCTTAACTGCGTCTACCAGAATATTAGAACTGCTGTTCAATCTATTGAGGACATCATTACAAAGGTAGAAGATGTTGCTCTGAAAGAAGAATTGGCACTTGAAGAAGACACCTATCTTGCATTTCAAAGAGAATGTGAGGTCTATGCTAAAAGCGAAAAACTTGACATCAAAGACAATAATTTCATGGAAAAAGCCCGTCTTTGGGGTTCAATCAATATGTCTACACTTATGGATAAGTCTGCCCGTCATATCGCGGAAGTTATGCTTTTAGGGACTTTTATGGGTGTGCTTACCTGCTATAAAGACCAAAATGACCATGGCGGAGAAAACAAGGAAATAGACGAACTACTTGAGCGTCTTAAAGAATTTGAACGCAAGAATATTGAAAGGCTTCTCCCTTTCTTAAAGGAAAACTAAATCTTAAATATTTCGGCAAAAGTGGTGCTAAGTGGGAAGCGTAAACTCCAGCGAAGTACCACTTTTTCATCCACAAGTTTTGTTTGCCCATCCCCCACTACATAAAATATCGTAAAGCGATTTGGCTCTATTTTTTTCATTGCTTGAAGCAAAGTGTTAGAATAACTTATCACTATTGTGTAAGGGCGGGAAAATGGCTTTATTTTTCGATTAAACAAATTCACTTTCTCGTACTTAGATTCACTTTTTGTCTGCATGAGTCCACCTAACATAAAGCAGGCGGCAAGTGCAAAGGTTGGATTATAATCATAGGTGCAGGAGTATATAAACAATCCCATAAATAATATTGAAAACAGCAAATTGGCGATGGTGATTATTTTCATCGCTTTTTTTCTTGAAATTCGTCCGCTTAGTATAGATATAAATATTCTGCCACCGTCAAGCGGATAGGCTGGTAAAAGATTAAATAATGCAAGAAGTATTGACTGGGACACAAATATATCTGTAAAGCCATAAAGCACTGGGAATATCCACCATAATGCAACTGCTATTATTGACATTGTAATATTAACTATTGGTCCCGCAACTGCTATTTTAAATTCATCACTCCCTTCAAATGTTTTATCTTTGTAATTTAGGCTTACACCATATGGTGCAAGAAAAAATGAATCTAATTTATAGCCCAGTTTCTTTGCAACAAAGTAATGTCCTAGTTCGTGGGTTAGCACCACCCCTACAAAAATAAAAAAGGCGGAGATCTGCCCTGTGACTAAAAACCATAAAAACAAGAGCAAAAATGTGGGATGAAGCGGGAATTTTTTCTTACCATCTTTTCCCCTTTTTATAGTCCGCATAAGGCTAGCACTCCTAAAGTCACACACGCTATAATCAAAAGGCAAAAGACACCTTTTAATATTTTAATCCGACTGAACCTTACCTTTATTTTTACCGGATTATAGTTTTCTCCATAACTTTTTACTCTTTTTTCTTGCATAGATTAATATATGGTAAATCTAAATAAAAAAGCACTTTCAAAATGCTTTTTTATGCTATATCATCGCTTTTGATTTCTTCTACTTGCTCTCCTTTTAGAAAGTCCGGAAGGTCTTCGGTGAACTCTATATCCTCTACATTTCTGAAAAGAGTGTCTTCCTTCTCATCCTCTTCCTCTCTGATTACTGTTATACGCTCTAGAAGTTCCTCATAATCAGGTAGATCTGAAAGATTTGTAAGGTTAAATCTCTTTAAGAAGTTTTCGGTGGTACCAAACATAAGTGGTTTACCAACTGCGTCTTTTCTGCCTACTACCTCTATCATATTTTGATCTATAAGTACTTGTACGGCATAATCGGCATTTACCCTTCTTATATCTTCTATTTCGAGTTTTGTAATTGGTTGTTTATATGCAACAATCGCAAGTGTTTCTAGTGCGGCACGGGTAAGAGATTTCTCCCTTATTGGATTTAGCACCTGTGAAATGTATTCGGCAAAGTTTGGATTAGAAGAAAGTTGCACCTTATTTTTATAAGTGATTACATGTATACCATTCTCGCCTGTGTACTCCTTTTTTAACTCCTCTATAGCCTTCTCAACCTCTTTCTCACTTACTTCAAGTTTTTCAGCGATAAAACTTTTTTCAATCCCATCACCTGAAACGAAAAGTATGGAAAGCACCACATTTTTTAAGTTCATGATTGTATCTATACTACTCATTCTGTCACCTCATTTGAAATTATATTTATCTGTGAAAATATACCAGATTGCTCAGCACGAATCGTTTGTAGTTTTAAAAGTTCCAAGAGTGCCAAAAACACATTTATCATCTCACTCTTTGTCATATCATTGACAAAAAGTTCCTCGAATGGAAAGCGTTTATGCCCTCTCGCATAGTCACGAATGGAAACCATCTTCTCAGCCACCGTAAATCTATCTTTTGCAATCTTTTTGGGTTCTTCTTTCTCCTTCCCTCTTGCCTCTGCTCTTGTCAGCAGTTTTGCAAAAGCGTCAAGAAGTTTATCAAGCACCATGTCTTTAATTACAATTTTAACTTTTTCGGTTTCTTTGCCTGCCGGACGATAGAGTTTATTAATATCTTCAATCTCTCTTAGGCGTTGTCCTGTTTCTTTAAAAAGTTCATATTCCTTAAGTCTTCTTAGAAGAAGAGTTTCACTATCCTCTTCCTCAGATTCTTCCTCGACTTCGACTGGCAAAAGATGTTTTGACTTAATTTCAAGAAGGGTGGCTGCAACTATAATAAATTCGCTTGCCCTATCCATATCAATATTATCAAGGTCTGCCATGTACGCCATATACTGCTCGGTTATATCAGCGAGTTTTACCGTCATAATGTCTAGTTTACTGTCTTTTATAAGGTGCAAAAGAAGATCGAGTGGCCCCTCGAAATTATCAAGTTTGAAACGATATTTATCATCTATGAAACTGAGTTGTTCAGTTTGCACCTGTTCTGCCGTCATTTTCTCTCCGTTTACTTTTGTACTCGCATAATTATTTTAGCAAATTATAAATATAAAAAGCAAGCGAAATTAAAAGAAATAAAAAACCGCGTTATGCGGTTCTTTTAGATTTCTCCACTTTGCAATAAAAGGTTGCGTCAGTCGAAATGACTAGAAGAGAACTTTTACCATTCATGGACTATTTTATCAAAGCAATCTTTTAAAGAAAGTTTTTCTAGCGTTTCATTTACAACAAGGCTGATTTCTTTTACAACCTGTCCGTCCTTAGAGATTATCGCTTTTCCTACCTCTTCACCTGCTTTTCTTGGTGCAGAAATTTTTTCAGGAAGTTCATAACTTACTTCAAAACTGGATTTATCACCCTTCTTTGTTACTACACTATAGTCTTCAGATGAGAAGATGTCAACGCTTTCTTTCTTACCCTTATTGACTGGCATATTTTTGCATGGGGTGCTGCTATCAAGCAAACTCTTATTTTCAAAGTTTGCAAAGCCATAATTAAAAAGACTTGAACATTCATTAAAGCGTGTTTTACTATTTGGTGCACCTACAATAACTGAGATAAGACGCATGTTATTTCTTTTAGCACTAGCACTTAGGCAACATCCTGCTTCATTGGTTGAACCAGTCTTACCACCATCACAACCCTCATAATATCTTATAAGTCTATTTGTGTTTACAAGTTCGGTTTTTCTTCCTGATGGATGTGTCAGTTCGTCCATCCAAATGGTGGAATATTTATGGTAATTTTCATGCTCGGCTACTGCTTTAAGCACAATCGCACTATCTTTTGCACAAGAATATTGCTCTGGTGCTGGAAGCCCAGTACAATTAGAATAATTGGTATCATTCATACCAAGTTCTTCTGCACGCTTATTCATCTTTTGAACAAAAGTCTTTTCACTTCCGCTTATATGCTCTGCAAGCGCTACTGAAGCGTCATTTGCTGATGCCATAATGACACTTTTAAGTAAATCCTCTGCCCTATACTCTACAAATGGGTCAATGAATACTTGGCTGCCACCCATACTTGAAGCATTCTCTGTGGTGGTTATCATAGTGTCAAGAGTTAAATTTCCATTATCAATTTCTTCTAGCGTAAGAAGAATTGTCATCATCTTGACCATACTGGCCACTGGAAGATGCTCGGTAGAGTTCTTCTCATAGAGAATTTGCCCTGATTTATAGTCAACTAGGCAAGCACTTTTAGAGGAGATATCTATATCTCCAGTTGCCATTACTGGCAGCACTGTTTGCATACTAGTACAACATATTGTGGCTAGTACGCATAAAATTAGTAGACTAGATACAAAAAACTTTTTCATAATCACTCCTTTATGAAAATAGTTTTTTCCAAAATTATTATTTTATACTATGCAAAATGATGAATAATTCCTTATATCACAATGATTACATTAGCATTGAAGATTAGCAAAAGCAATGTTTCTAATAGACATACTATTGCCATTACCAGCAGAAATATCAATATTATTTTAAACCTTTCTCCCCCGCCTCCATAACATCTTCTATCACAACTACATTTATTTAAACTATAGAAATAAAAAGTAAGCAGTAATACTAACAAGATTTGGCAAGGAAGGATTACAAAAATTGATATTATTATTCCTGACACACCATAAGTGATAAGCATTAGACAAAAATTAAATCCAAGAAGATAGGAGCGAAATGCAAGAATAAGAATTGCAAGCGGTGTAAGAAATGGAGTAAATGAACATCCAAACAATAACAACATTACAAGTATGATTGAAAGAAGTCTTGAAAAAAACGATGTTGTTATTCCACTACCCACGAAGTCGACAATACCATAATCATGTAAAATGTTAATTGAAGCGCTGGAATTATATTTCACTGCGAGTATTATACCTAGTACCAAACTTACAAAAAGTATAAATGACGAAATTATCAGTTTCATTTTTGACGCTGACAGACAATCTAATAAAAAATATTTTAGTTCTGAGAAAAAAGTCTGTTTTTTGTAGGATTTTGACATATTATAAAATATGTTATATATTAGGTTAATATGATAGAAAAAATATAGATTTCTCCGCTGCGGGCTACGCCCTTCGGTCGAAATGACAGAAGGAAGGCTGAGAACAATCACTTCTATTTCGGTCGAAATGACGGGGTCTTGGGCGGTTTCTTGTGGTTGTGTATGTTGCTTTAGATTTCTCCGCTACTATCGAAAAAATGACATGGGAAATGGGCATCTGTCGAAATGACAGAAGGAGGGCTGGATACAATCACTTCCACTTCGATTGAAATTACGCAGCCCTGAGTATTTATCCTAATTATAAAAAATGATTAAAATACATTGACTAAGTGACAAAAAAAAGAGGCTTTTGCCTCTTAATAAATTTCCTGTAGTTTTTCTGCAAAGATTTTAACATGCTCATATGTTAGACCGCCTTGAAAGTATGCTATATACGGTTTTTTGATTGGACTATCACAACTTAGTTCTATGCTTGAACCACCGACAAATGTCCCTGCTGCCATAATAACTTTATCTTCATACCCCGGCATTGCCCACGGCATTGGCAATACAAAACTATCAATTGGAGAAATTGTTTGCACCGTTTGTACAAATTTGATAAGTTCTTCCTCGCTGTTAAAAACAACCGATTTTATAATATCATAAGCCTCTTCCTGCGAGGCTGGTATTACCTTATACCCCTTTTCCTCCATAACCTTACCTACAAGGTAGCCACCTTTGATTGCCTGAGCCACTGTGTGTGGAGCGAGAAATAATCCTTGGTAGAAAAGCCTATAACCACTTTCATATGACCCTACTTCAAGAAGTAGTGAAGGAGAGGTATAACGAGTTGCAATTCTATTGATTGCCTTTTCACTTCCCACAATATACCCGCCTGTTGGGGCAAGTCCCCCACCGATATTCTTTATCAGCGAACCAACTGCAACATCTGCGCCGACCTCGGTTGGCTCACGCGTTTCTACAAATTCGCCATAACAATTGTCTACAACAATAAAACTGTCCTTTGGCATTACCGCCCTAACCATCTGGAAAGCCTTTTCAAGAACTTCAATAGAAAAGGCTTTACGGCTGGAATACCCTCTTGAGCGTTGAAAGAAAACAACCTTTGGTTTCTTTGATTTTACCTTTTTTACAAGAGCATCTACATCTATCTCTCCATTCTTAAGTTCTATTTGATTGTAACTTATCTTAAATTCTTCTAGCGAGCCATTGTCCTTACCAAATATTGTATCATGGAGGGTATCATACAAATCGCCAGTGGCTGAAAGAAGAAGGTCATTTGGCCTTAACAAACCATAAAGTACTGTAGATATTGCATGTGAGCCGCAAGTGATTAGTGGCGACACTATCGCTTTTTCTGTGCCAAAAATTTCAGCATAGAGTTTTGCAAGGTTATCTCGCCCCATATCGTCATACCCATAGCCTGTACTACCCGCAAAACATTGTGAGGAAATTCTATTATTAATAAAGGCATTTAATACCTTTTTTTGATTATAGAATGCCACTTCATCTACCCGTTTAAATTGCTCTTTTAAACTATTCTCTATTTTCTCTAAGTTCATAGCCACTCCTTAATTATATGTTCTATCTGCAGCTTTCCATCTTCGTAATCTTTTACTTCTATTTCATCTACTTTGTACTGCTTTGACAGCCCCCTAAGATATGTGAGTTGTCTTTTAGCATAATGGCGTGAGTTTTGCTTAATCTTTTCTTCCATTTCACTGATTGAGATTTTTCCTTCAATATATTCTAAAGTTTCCTTATAGCCTATTGCACCCATGGCTTGACAGGTTTTATCATAACTTGCTAGTAAGGTTTTTACCTCTTCAACAAGCCCTTCTTGTAACATTTGCTCTACCCTCTTATTTATTCTTTGATACAACATCTCCCGCGGAAGATTTAGAGCAAATATTTTATAGTCATACGGACAATCTTCTTTACTTTGTTTCTGTCCAAATGTGGCTATCTCTAGAGCGCGTATCAATCTTACTTTATTATTTTTATCAATATTTTCAGCAAGGGTTTTATCTAGTTGTTTTAGTTTCTCATACCCCCAGTCTAGTCCATTTACATTTATTTCTCTTTCAAGATTTTCACGAAATTCAATATTTCTTTGAGTTCCACCGAAATTGTAACCTCCAAGAAGTGCTGAAACATATAGCCCTGTCCCACCGACTACAATAGGCAATTTCCCCCTACTTGATATTTCTTCAATTTCTTCACGGGTCTTTGTCACAAAATCACTGACGGTAAAGTATTCAGTAGGCTCGCAAATATCTATATTATAATGCTTTACACCTTCCATCTCACTTTTTTTAATCTTCGCAGAACCAATGTCAAAACCTTTATATATTTGCACAGAGTCAGAAGAAATTATCTCGCCATTAAAATTTTTAGCGAGATTAATTGCCATTTTGCTTTTGCCCACTCCTGTGGGACCAAATATAAACACTACTTTTTGCATATTATTTTTTTCGCGATGAATTATAATACCCGTTTAAACATCTTTTCAAATTCTCGTTTAGTAAGTTCAAGTGCCACCGGTCTGCCGTGTGGGCAAAGCATTACCCCCTTTCTTATTTCAGTTATAAGATAGGCTGCATCCTCTTTAGTTATACTATCGCCAGCCTTAATTGCATGCTTACACGCACTTTGGCAGAGTTTATCGTGAATATATGCACTTGGCTTTTTATCATAATTCACGCCCTCTTTTACAAGTTCTTCTACAAACTTTTCAAGATCAATACCACTAATAGCAAGTGGAATCGCTTTGATTTCATATGTATTTTTGTTATTTACAATTTCAAATCCTATCTCTCTTAAACCGCTTATACTATCTTCAAGTAATTCTCTTTCCTTTGCACCAAGTGAAAATTTATAAGGATAGAGCATGGTTTGTTTTACTACACTTCCCTCATCTATATTTTTGACAAGTCTGTCATATAATAGTCTTTCGTGCGCCGCATGCTGGTCAATAAAATATACAGATTCGTCATATTCAACAACTATATATGTCTTGAATATTGTCCCTAAAATTTTCATTTCATCTAAAACAGATCCATTTAGGAATTTGTTTTTCTCTATTTTTATTTCAGCAAGCGTGCTTTCTTTCACATGATCAAAGAAGAATGGTCCTCCTACTTTATTTACTGGGATATCCTTTTCTTCTATCTTTAAATCTGCAAAATCAGGCGGTAGTTCGCGTTTTGGGGCCTTTTTAAACTCCACCTCTGGATATGACTTGACATCAAAGATTGGTGCATCTGGATCAAAATGATCTATCTTAATATAACTGCTGCCTTGTGTGGCAGATAGTTTCTCTTGTGGTTTTACCGCAGGATTAAAGCCTTGCTTATTATATGGACTAAGTAAAGTCTTACCTTCATCATCATTTGGTTCACCCGAAACTATGGTTGCTATTTGGTCGACAGAAAGCAAAGCACTTTCTACCGCCCTTCTCACGAGCCCAAAAATCTTGCCAGAATCATCAAACTTCACCTCTTTTTTACTTGGATGAACATTGACATCTACGCTGTCAACTGGGACAATTAAATTTAAAACATAGATAGGAAATTTCCCCTTCATTAAGAAATTTTCATACACCCCTTGTACCGCCTGAGATACGAGGTAATTTTCTACCACTCTTCCATTTACAAAAAGCGTTTGATAGGTTCGATTTGATTTGCACACCTTTGGCTTTGTTACATAGCCCACTAGGTGCTTTCCATCCTCTTCATAATCTACAGGAATTAAATTTTGGTAAACCTCTTTTCCGTAGATTGTGTAGATAGCACTTGCAAGATCAGAGGAAATTGTATTATATACTTGCTGTCCATCTACATAATAACTGAAAGCAATTTCTGGATGTGAGAGAATAATCTTTTCCATAAGGTGGGTTACTTCTCCCTCCTCCGTCTTTGGCTTTTTTAAGAATTTTGCACGCACTGGTGTGTTATAAAATAAATTTTTACATATTAGCGTTGTGCCCTCTCTTCGGGCAGTTTCGCACACCTTTCCAAATTGTCCGCCATTAACCTTTAAACTATAACCTATTTCATTGTTTTTTGGTCTTGAAGATAGTTCTACTTGACACACTGAAGCGATACTCGCAAGCGCCTCGCCACGAAAACCAAGCGATGAGATATTATCTAAATCCTCTACCGTCTTAATCTTACTTGTGGCATGTGGAGTGAATGCAAGGACTAAATCTTCCTTTTCTATTCCATGTCCATTATCTGAAACTTCAATAGAAGAAATACCGCCCTCTTCAATTCTTACGCTTACCATTGTTGCACCAGCATCAAGAGAGTTTTCAACAAGTTCCTTAACTATTGATGCAGGCCTTTCAACAACCTCACCTGCTGATATCCTATTATACACCTTAGGTTCTAGTAAATTAATCATCTTCTATTCCTCCTTCGCTTTTGCGACAATATCATTAAGCAGTTCAAAAGCATGCATAGGTGACACCTTATTCATATCTAACTCTTTTAAAATGCTGAGTATTTCACCTGCTTTGCGCGAGTTGTCCTCGACCTTTTTCTTTCCTTCTTTAAAAATATTTAAATCTAGTTTTTGATTTACCGTTTCTAGATTATTGCTTATTTCTTTCGCACGGTCTAGCACCGACTTAGGCACTCCGGCTAGGCGAGCCACTTCTATACCAAAACTCTTATTTGCACCACCGCGTACAATCTTACGGAGAAATACAATATTTTCATCTATCTCTTTTACCGCAATCTTATAGTTCTTTACGCCGTCAAGCACACCTTCAAGTTCGGTAAGTTCATGATAATGTGTGGCAAAAAGTGTTTTTGCTTTAAAATGTTGCGACACATATTCAACCACCGCCCATGCAATACTTAGTCCGTCAAAGGTGGAGGTTCCTCTGCCTATTTCGTCCAAAAGAATTAAACTTCTATCTGTAGCATTTGCTAATATTAATGCAACTTCACTCATTTCCACCATGAAGGTGCTTTGTCCAAATACAAGGTCATCACTTGCCCCAACTCGAGTGAAAATTCTATCTGTAATTGCAATTTCTGCCTCTTTTGCTGGTACAAAACATCCGATATGGGCTAAGAAAGTAATCAGTGCTACCTGTCTCATATATGTACTCTTTCCCGCCATATTTGGCCCAGTGATTATCATGGTTCTATCTGTGCTTTCATTAAGGAAGGTATCATTCGCTATAAAGTTACCCCTCTTTGAAAACTCTTCTACAACTGGATGTCTTCCTTCTTCTATTTTAATATGTTTTATACTTTTATTAATTAACGGTCTTGTAAAATTACATTTAACCGATGTCAACGCATAGGAAAGCAGTGCATCAATCTGCCCTATTGCATCACCTACTGTTTGTATAGATTTAACATAATTTAACAGGTATTTTTTAATTTCTCCAAAAATGACACTCTCTAGTTTGATTGCCTTTTCTTCCGCTCCAAAAATATCATCTTCAAGTTTCTTTAGGTCTTCCGTAATGTACCTTTCATTATTTGCAACAGTTTGTTTTCTTTCATAGCGTAGAGGTACTTGTTCGGAAAAACTTCTATTAACTTCTATGTAGTAACCGAAAACCCTATTACTTTTGATTTCAAGATTTTTAATGCCAGTAAGTTCTCGCTCTTTTGTTTGAAGCGCTTCAATAGTTTTTTTACTGTTTGTTTTTATATCTCGATAATAATCAAGGTTGGCATTAAATCCCGCTTTGATGTAGCCTCCATCCTTCATTAGCGATGGTGCGTCCGCAATGATTGCATTATCAAGAAGTGAGGTTACTTCTTCAAAATCTAATATCTCCTCTCTTAATTTTACTAATCGTTTTGAAGTTAAGCCTTTAAGTATTTCTTTTACTTTAGGCAAAACTTGTAAACTTTCCTTAAGCGACAGCAAATCTTTTGGATTGACATTCCCAAATGAAAGTTTGGCTGACAATCTTTCAATATCTCTAATTGATGGCAATGTAGATGCAAGTTCATCCCTAATAATTATTTTATTAATCAATTCACTCGTTGCATCTAACCTTTCATTGATTTCTTTTTCATCTACCACTGGCTCATCAAAATATTTTCTTAATTTTCTTTTACCCATACTGGTCTTACATTTATCTACTAACCAAAGAAGTGAGCCATACCCCTTTCTATCTCTCATTGTTTCAGTGAGTTCAAGATTGCGTCTTGAATTCATATCTATAGTAAGATACTCTTTATTTCTTATTAAATTTATCTTATTTATATTATTAAGTAAGCGTTTTTGAGTTTCATTGATATATTCTAGGGCACCACCTGCTGAAATAACAAGAGGTTTTTTACCAGCAAGTTCATATACCTTTTCAAAGTTATCACCAAACTGAACTGTTAAGTTATCTTTCGCTTTTGAGTAAGTGTAAGCCCAGTCATAATATTCGCTGAACTTAGGCAAATTGCCAAGTCTTAAAATTGGAAGTGAATTATACAATTTCTTTGCTTCACTATTACCGATAACTTCCGCTGGATTTATTCGCGCAAGAAGGTCGGTAAGTTCACCTGCCATATCTTTTTCAAATGGCACGATTTCAAACTCGCCGGTTGAAATGTCTATATAACTGACTCCGATTTCATCGTCATGAAGATAAATTGAAAGAAGATAATTATTCTTGCTTTGTTCAAGCATATCTTCCTCTATAATTGTGCCCGGCGTGATAATTCTCACAACTTCGCGTGGCATGATGCCTTTTGTGGTTGCTGGGTCACCAATCTGCTCACATATAGCAACCTTATACCCCTGCGTTACTAGTTTTTGAATATAGGTTTGTGCTGCATGATGCGGTACCCCACACATTGGAGTTTTTTCGCCCGTCCCGTTGTTTTTGCCCGTCAATGTAAGGTCCAGTACTCTCGATGCCTCTATTGCATCTTCATAAAACATCTCATAAAAATCGCCTAAACGATAAAAGAGAATACAGTCTTTATACTGCTCCTT
This sequence comes from uncultured Bacillota bacterium, assembly GCA_947053645.1. GTDB lineage: Bacteria > Bacillota > Clostridia > Christensenellales > UBA1242 > Caccovivens. The sequence continues at coordinate 119,287 of CAMRTM010000001.1, forward strand.
TGTTATCAAATACCTTTGCATCATTGGAGATAATTCTTTTTTCATGATTTATTATCCTCCTTTTGTATTCTCTTTTCTAGGGCAAGAAGTTTATTTACACGCTCGTGTTTTACATTGTCTGGCACCTGTCCCTCCATTTTTGCTGCTACAGTTCCCTCACGAGGTGAATACATGAATGCAAAAATGCTGTCATAGCGTACCTCTTCGACGAGTGACATTGTTCGCATAAATTCTTCTTCAGTTTCGGTGGGAAAACCGACTATAAAATCACTAGTAATTCGACATGTAGGTATTTTTTCCCTAATCTTTCTTATGATATCAAGGTAATGCTCGCGGGTGTACCTCCTATTCATAAGATTTAACACCCTATTATCACCGCTTTGCGCTGGAAGGTGTATATATTTTTCAACCTTATCCTCTCTTGCGATTGTGTCAATAAGTTCGTCAGTGAGATCCTTTGGATGGGAGGTCATGAAACTTACCTTAAAATCACCGTCAAGTCTACATATATCAGAAAGTAGTTTAGCAAAAGATACAGGTTCTTTCAAATCCTTACCATAGGAATTGACATTCTGTCCAAGCAAGGTTATCTTCTTATATTTCCCTTCCTCGATTATCTTTTTTATCTCACATAGTATCGCCGCTTCCTCTCTACTCTTCTCGCGTCCCCTAACATACGGAACAATACAATAAGTACAAAAGTTATTGCAACCTTGCATTATATTTACCCATGCGTTATCTCCGCTGGTACGCTTATATGGAAGGCTTTCATCTATACTTCCTTCCTCCCATAGTTCAAGTTGCCTACCTGCTTTAACCTTTTCAATATACTCTTTCAGATTCGCTACATTAAAGGTTCCAATAACTATATCTACAAATGGAAAGGTCTTTAGAAGATATTTTGCTGTTTTCTCTTTTTGCGTCATACAGCCACATACAACAACTATTAAATCTCTATTTCTCTTTTTCTGTTTTTTTAAGGCTCCAACATTGCCAAAAACTCTATCTTCGGCACCCTCTCTTATTGCACAGGTATTAAATACAATTATGTCGGCACTCTCTCTATCCTGCCCACATTCATATCCCATTTCTTCAAGTATACCTGCTATCTTTTCAGACTCATGCACATTCATCTGACAGCCATATGTAACTATAAAATATTTCAATTTATCACCTTTTAAAAGAAAATCTAATTCCTCTTTCTAAATTATACAAAATTCGCAAGAAATTGTAAATAAAAAATTATCTTATTTAGCAAATAATTTACTTAATATTAAGCATAATAGTTTTTGAGCATTATTATGAAAAAGAGTATTAAAATAATCATTTTTTCCATTTTTGCCGTTCTTTGTGCAGTTATGATTGCACTGGGATTTTATTTGGCTAGCATCTATTCAAAAGTAAACAAACTTGCTTTAGATGAAGAAAAGTTAACCTCCCCTAGCCTTACAATAGAAATCTTTGACAGCGAAAATAAGCCTATTAAAGAGGAAAACACATTTAATCATGGATACATTAAATCAGCATCTATTCCTGATCATACAAAAGCAGCCTTTGTATCTATTGAGGACAAGTCTTTTTATGAACATAGCGGAATAAATTACAAGCGTATTGCAAAGGCTGTACTTAACAATTTGAAATCTAAAAGCCTTAAGGAAGGTGCCTCCACTATTAGCCAGCAACTTATCAAAAACACTCATTTAACAAGTGAAAAAACCTTTGAGCGTAAGATTAAGGAAATTGCACTTGCAAAGAAACTTGAAAATCGCTTTTCCAAAGAAGAAATCTTGGAACAATATCTTAATGTCATATATTTTGGCAATAACTGCTATGGAATAGAAAACGCTTCGAATTATTATTTCTCGAAATCCGCTCACGACCTGAATTTGGAAGAGTCCGCCCTCCTTGCTGGTATGATTAAATCTCCTAACAGATACTCTCCTGTTTCAAATTATACCCCTGCTTTTAAACGAAGAAATGTTGTTTTAGAGGAAATGTGTAAAGATGGAATAATTACACAAGATGAGTGCTTTTCAGCAAAAAACAAGGCTATTAAACTAAATTTAAACACTACTTATAAAAATAAACTTAATTCATATAGTCAAGCTGCTATTGATGAGGCTTGCAAAATACTTTCCCTTCCCGCAAAACAAATTGCCTTACATGGCTTTAAAATCTACACATATCAAAATGAAGAAAAACAAAAATCACTTGAAAAAGCCATTAGTGCTGTCGACACCGACGGAAATGATAATGCCGCGATTGTCATTGACAACGCACATATGGGAGTTGTTGCATACACTGGTGAAAGTGCATACAAAATACTTGAAGCAAAAAGACAGCCCGGCTCTTGTATTAAGCCTGTGCTTGTTTATGCACCCGCTTTAAACGAGGATATTATTTACCCTTGCACACAGATCCTTGACGAAAAGACTACGATATCAGGTTATAGCCCTAAGAATGTAAGCGGCTCTTTCAAAGGTTATGTAAGTGCGAGAGAGGCTCTTTCAAAGTCTATCAATATTCCTGCTGTAAAGGTGCTTAGTTATCTTGGAATACCTAAAGCAAAAGCATATGCAAGCGATATGGGAATAGAGTTTGATGAAAAGGATGACAGTTATGCACTTGCACTTGGCGGCATGAATTACGGAACAAATCTTCTTTCACTTGCTGGCGCATATTCCACTTTTGCCAACTCAGGCGTTTACTCCTCCCCTAAATTTATCTCATACATAACAGACAAGAACAACAAAATTGTATACATTCACAAAAAAGAAGAAAAGAGAGTTTTAAGAGAAGATGCAAGTTATCTTTTAACTGACATGCTTAGGACTTGTAGTCAAAGCGGCACTGCAAAGAAACTTAATGAGTTGAAGATTGATATCGCTTCAAAGACTGGAACTGTCGGCAAGCCTTCCTCTTCACTTAATCTTGATGCGTGGAATATTTCATATACCAATGATTACACTTGCGGTTGTTGGATTGGTAATCTTGACAACACACCTATTTCTTTTGTAGGCGGCAACCATCCTACTCAGGTGGTCAAAAACTATTTTACCTATGAGAATGATAACTCCGAGTTTAAAATTCCATCATCAATTGTTGAAAAGGCTATTGACCTCGAAGAACTTTCTTCTAATCACAGAGTTGTACTTGCAAACAACTTTACACCAGAGCGTTACACACAAAATGAAATGTTTTCAAACTTTAATTTACCTAGAGATATATCAAATAAATTTGTGAAAATTGAAAGCCCAGAAATAAAAAGCAAGGTATCAGAGGGAAAAGCCACCTTGACTTTTGACGCAAAGGAATATCTAAATTATGAGTTTTATAAAAACGGAAAATTAATCTCTTCAATAAAAGGGAAAGAAGGCAAAAGTAACATTGAATTTGAAATGAACTCGAATAAAGAAAAGGTGCAAATTTATACCTCATATATTGGAGATGATAGGAAAGACCTTAAAGAAATTGAACTTGTCAATGTGAGCAAGTTACAAAAAAACAAGTGGTATGTTTAATATAACTTATAAATTAAAAAAAGACTGAGTGACAGTCTTTTTTTACTCTTCTTCAATTGGAGTTTCGCCCTTTACTTTGGACATAATTTCATTGTATAGTTCACTATTTTTCTCGATAGTGTCTTTAACATTCTCTTTTCCTTGGCCAATCTTTTCGTCATTATAACTAAACCAAGAGCCAGACTTTTTGATTATTCCCTTTTCAAGCGCTAAGTCTACAAGGCAACCTACCTGTGAAATTCCTTTGCCATAGACAATATCAAACTCAGCAGTTTTGAATGGAGGTGCAAGTTTATTCTTAACTACCTTAACCCTTGTACGATTGCCAACAAAGTCAGAGCCATCTTTTATTGTATCTACCTTTCTTACATCAAGGCGTATACTTGCATAGAATTTAAGTGCTTTACCACCAGTAGTTGTTTCTGGTGAGCCAAACATTACACCTACCTTTTCACGAAGTTGATTGATAAAGATTACTGTGGTGTTACTTTTATTAATCACACCAGTCAGTTTTCTAAGTGCTTGTGACATCATTCTTGCTTGCAAGCCTACATGAGAATCTCCCATTTCACCATCTATTTCTGCCTTTGGTGTTAATGCTGCAACTGAGTCTACAACAACTATATCTACCGAGCCTGATTTGACAAGCATTTCACAGATGTTTAATGCTTGCTCCCCATTATCAGGTTGTGAAAGATATAATTCTGCGGTATCTACTCCGAGTTTTTGTGCGTAATCAGGGTCAAGAGCATGTTCAGCATCAATAAATGCAGCAGTGCCACCGAGTTTTTGAGCCTCTGCAATTATATGCAATGACACAGTAGTTTTACCTGAAGATTCTGGCCCATAAATTTCAATTACTCTTCCTCTTGGAATACCACCGATTCCAAGTGCCATATCAAGAGTAAGGCAACCTGTTGGAATGACATCTATCTTTTGATGTTCCTGCTCCCCAAGTTTCATAATGGCACCTTTGCCATATTGTTTTTCAATTTGAAGCAGTGCTTCCGCGAGTGCATCTTTCTTATTTTCTTTCTTATCCATATTCATCCATCCTTTATCCTATTTTACCAAAACTTAATTAAAATGCAAAATCATTTTGCCTTAATTTTCGCGTTAAATGAAAGAGTGCGCATGTTGTTGCCATTTCAAGACATTCGCTTCGTTTTGCGTTAAACCTATTCTTATATACAAGAATTGAACTTTTATCTCCTACCGCAATAACGCTTGACATGCCTTTCTTATCAAACTCGCCATCTATGACTATTACAACATCACTTCCAGTATCTTTAAGGTAATTATAAGCCGAGATATATGTCTTTTCTGCGTCAAGAGCCCCCTCTCTTTCTGAAATTTCACCTTTCTTAAGAACTTGGTAAAAACCCTCATTATCTTCATTAAACCTAGAAAGAACCTTGCCCCCTGTAACCGTTTCTTTTACAGAAAGTTTTAGGTTTTTAAGTCTTAAAAGTTCAAAAACTATTTGGCTTAGTCCTAAATCATTTTCACTATATAAATTATCTCTGAATATTCCAGCGATTTTTACCTGTTTATCATCAATAAGACTTTCTGCACCCTGATAGGAAAGATATACATCTGTAAGAAGATTATCCCCTATAACACGATATGTAACCCCTTCAAGATTCTCCAAATCCTTACTTACACTTTGAGGATTTTTACCAAACAAGTGAAATTTACAGTATTTTTTGCTTTGATCTCTTTCTTCTTCAAGTATTTGTGTAAGCAGGGTTTCCCACTCTATATCTACTGGTAAAAAAATTAAATTTCTGCCATTATTAACAAATTTTACAGCAAGGTCACCATAAACCTTTTTATTTGAACCGAGTTTATTTATATTATCTATAATCACTTTATCAAGTTCGCTATTTTCAGTGAAAATGATAAGGTTTTCTTCTCCTTCAAGAGTCAATTTGTTTTCAACGGATAATCCTGTAAGAGAAAGATTATATCTTGCAAGAACATTGATAAGGCTTGTCAAATTTAATTTGACATGTCCATCTAAGACTTTTTTTGATATAACTGTGACTTTATATTCCATTTTTCACCCTTTGTTTATTTATTTTCAGTTTTAAATACCTGTTTATTGCCTATTATGTAACTTACTCCTGAAGTAACAGTAAGTATAGTTGAAATTACCAAAAGAACAAGAAGTATAATTCCGATTATAGTGTTTGCAAGTTTTAGCCCCTCTGAGATAACCTCTTGTTTTAACCAAATATCTTGCACAAAGAAGGCATAAAGCATATATAACGAAATTGTTACATCTTGGAAGATTGTCTTGATTTTTCCGCCCTTATCTGCGGCAAGCACCACCCCTTTTGATGCTGCTATTTGTCTTAATGCTGAAATTATAAATTCTCTTGCGAGCATAATTACAACACACACTATTCCTACCCATTGAGGTTTCACTACAACATTTGTTGCAGTTACTGGATAGGCTACTACGAGAAGCATTCCTGTCATAATTAGCACTTTATCGGCAATAGCATCAAAGAATTTACCAAGGTCGGTGACCTGATTTGTTTTTCTTGCTACCATTCCATCAATAAAGTCTGTTGCACATGCAAGAATAAATATTATTGCACTTACTAGTTTTCCGTATGGAATATTTACAAGATAAAATACAAGCACAAGCGGAATTAAGAGTATTCTTGCTAAGGTTATTTTATTAGGTGTGTTCATAACATCTCTCCTTTATAATCTCTTCCGTCAAAGTCATATATCTTTACTTTGACTTCATCCCCCACGCGCACCGGTTTATCTTCCACAAATCTTACTCCAAAATCTACATTTGGTGACTGGAATGGAGTATGAGAGATAAACTCTCCTGTATTTTCATCAAAAGCATCTACAAGCACGCTAACTTCTTGGTTAATCATTTCCTTTGCTTTTTTAGTATAAATATGATTTTGTAGAAGTGTAATCTTCTTATAGCGATAATTTTTAATGAAATTTTTAACTTGATTTTTCATGTAATATGCAATCGTGTTTGCTTCTTTACTATAAGGGAAAAAACCTGCATAATCAAATTCTGCTTCCCTTATAAAATTGCATAATTTCTTAAATTTACTTTGGTTCTCTCCCGCATAGCCAACAATAAATGTTGAACGGATTTTTATCTCAGGATATTCCTCTTTGATGAGTTTTACAAGGGCTTTTGTTTCCTCCTCGCCCACACGCCTTCGCATACTTTTTAATATATCATCGTCGATATGCTGAAGCGGTATATCGATATATTTGCACATCTTTTCATTTTTCATTATGTAATCAAGAAGAGTTCTATCGACTTTTTCAGGATAGAGATAATGCATTCTTATATACTTTATATCCTTAATTTTACTAAGTTTTTCACATAGTTCTATAAGTGCATTTTTGCCATACAAATCTTCGCCATACCTTGATGTGTCTTGTGCAACCAAGATAAGTTCTTTTACCCCCATATCTGCAAGCATTTTTGCTTCGGCAACAAGGTCTTCGATGGGCTGAGAAAGATATCTTCCGCGTATTCTTGGAATGGTACAGAAAGAACAAACATTATTACAACCATCTGCAATCTTTAAGTAAGCATAGGAATTTGGACTTGTGAGAAGTCTTTTATTGCTTGGTTTTTGTTTTGATTTTTCTATGCCATAAAGTTCTTCTATTATTCCTATTATTTCATCATTTTCTCTGAGCCTTAAAAATCTATCGACCAAAGGAAAGTTCTCGCTAAGTTCGTTTGGGTGACGCTCTGGAAAACATCCGCTAACAATAAGTTTTTCTATCACGCCCTTCCTCTTTAGCGACTCCATTTCAATTATATTTCCTATTGCCTCTTCCTCGGCAGGCAGAATGAAACTGCATGTGTTAACAATTACAATATCCGCTTCTTCTACCTCTGATACTACCTCGATGCCATATTCTCTTACTTTGCCAAGCATTTTTTCTAGGTCTACCTTATTTTTATCACAACCTAGTGAAATAGCTGACAGTTTTTTTGTCATAAGTTCTTTTTTAGTCATAATTATCCCCAAATATATCATAATATTCTTCTATTGTTGTATAAACGCTACGCTGTTTTGAACCTTCCGCAGAGGAAATATAGCCGCGCTCTTCCATTTGGTCAATAATTCTGGCTGCACGCGGATAACCTATTGAAAGTTTTCGCTGTACCATAGTTGTTGAGGCAACTCCTACATCAATACAAATCTTGAGCGCTTGTGGAAGAAGTGGATCCATTCCGCCATCACCTTGTCCATCCCCACCAGTGTTTTTGTTCATACCATTGATTGCGTTTTGCGCCTCTTCGTCAACTATTTCTTCATTATTTTCAATGATATAATTCACTATATCTTTTGTTTCTGGAGTGTCTATAAAGCAACCCTGTATACGCGCTGGAGCAGAATCGGTTGGCTTATAAAGCATATCACCATAGCCAAGAAGTTTCTCAGCACCAGTGGCACCCATGATTACTTCACTATCTACTCTACCCGCAACCTTGAAAGCAATACGGGCTGGGAAGTTGGCTTTAATTGTACCCGTAACAACATCAGTAGATGGACGCTGTGTTGCTAGAATAAGGTGTATACCCGCAGCACGAGCCTTTTGTGCAAGTCTACGGATTTTATCTTCAATTTCATTCTTTGCAACAAGCATGAAATCTGCAAATTCGTCAAATATGATTACAAGATATGGCATTTTCTTCTTTTTGCCACTTGCAACATCATCAATACGATTGTATTCATCTATATTTCTTACCCTTGCTTCACTTATTAAATTGAATCTCCTTTCCATTTCATCTACCGCCCATTGTAGTGCGTTTACCGTCTTTACTGGGTCAGTGATGACCTTTGGAATAACCATGTGTGGAAGCCCTTCATACATCGAAAGTTCCACCTGTTTAGGGTCAATCATGATAAACTTGACATCCTCTGGTGACGCCTTATAAAGTATACTTACGATAATTGAGTTTAAGCACACACTCTTACCAGAACCGGTGGTACCTGCAACCAGTAGGTGTGGCATTTTTTGAAGATTACATACCCTAACTGCACCTGTGATATCTTTTCCCAAAGTGAAAGCAAGTGGAGATGGACTCATTGTAAACTCTTTAGATTGAAGCACATCCTTAATACTTACTTTTGCCACCTTATTATTTGGCACCTCTATACCTACAATACTGCGACCTGGAATTGGTGCTTCAATTCTTATCTCTCCTTTTGCTGAAAGTGCATAGGCTATATCTGCGTCAAGTGAAAGTATCTTTTTAACACTTATTCCCTCCGGCATGGCAATTTCATAGCGTGTCACCGTTGGCCCAATTACAACGCTTTGTACTTTTGCAGGCACGCCAAATTTTTCGAGTGCATTTTCAAGTGCCACCCGCTTGAGTGGGACTTCTTCGTTTAACATCCCTAGGTCATCAGACTGAGTCTTAATTAAGTCTATAGATGGTTTATTGTATTTATATGGCTTATTCTTTGGTTCTTCATCATCAAGTGGCACAAAGCGTCTTGCACGGCTCTCTTCCCCTCTTGTCAAAATCTCACGCGTATTTTCTTCACGGTTAAAGCCTCTATCACGAGTGAAATTGTCACGGGTAAGATTTTCACGAGAAAGACTTTCTCTATTAAAACTATCGCGAGAAAGATTTTCTCTATTTAGATTTTCATTTATAATTGGTCTAGACTCCTGTGGCGGAATTTCCATTTGTGAAAACTCTTGTATTGCCACAGATTTAATTATATCATCCGCTTCATTTACTAGTTCCTCTGGTTTCACATCTGGAAGATTTCCACGCTTTTGTGGCTCAGTAAAACTACCATACTCCTCTTCAAAGACATACTGAGATGGTTTTATTTGTTCGGTTTTCAGTTCTTCTATGGTAGACTGTACCTCTTTCCTATTAACATTTTGCACAGGATGAGAACGATTCCTTGACATAAATGAATCTATATCTACCTTTGGTGGAGTAAGCAAATATTCTTTTAGCGTCATATTTGAAGGTACCTTTTCATCCTTCTCTTCTTGTGCCTTGAATTCGCGTTTTGGTGGAGTACCAGCAAGAAGTCCTAGTTTTTGTTTTGCAATCTGCTCTCTTGAAAGTTCCTCTTGTATGCGTCCATTTAGGACAACATTTACCTCTTCCATAGGTTTTTTAACAACCGCTTCCTTTGTTTGTTTTTCTCGTCTTTCCTTTATTTGAATCTTTACTGGTGATGTGCCTTTAGTGCTTTTTCTGGCACTGAGAAGTTGTTCAATGAAAAAGGCTAGGCAAACAACAAATGCCACACAAAGAATGATATATGTAGCAGGCAGGCGTAGCCAAACAACTAGCGGTGTTGTGAATAACCCTAGTATGATTCCGCCTGTGGAAAACTGTTTTGTATAGGAAAGTACCAAATACTCTCCAAAAGACATCATTGTTCCATCTTCTTTGACACTATCGCCTACTATTGCCACTTGAATGATTGAAAGAAGAAATATTATGGAAAGTGACAAAAAGATAGCATAGCGCTTACTCATCACATAGCGTTTGTTATTTAGGAGTGCTATGCCTATTAGCATCATAAGAATACACATTGGGTAGATAAACAGCCCAAATGTCCCTCTAAGAAAATATTGGAATGCTGGCCAAAGGCCTGTAACAGAAAACAAGAAAAATACCGATGCTACAGCAAGCAAAACAAAGCCTACTATCTTTCTGACATTTTTTATACTTTTTTTCTCATTTTTCTTTGAAACTTGAAATATAGCCATTTTTGTCCCCTAATTTCCTTTTAAGTATATCATAAATAAAAAATATCACAAACAAACTTGCGATATTTTTTGACGAATATTGCTTTTTAACTGCTCTGTCCACTTATATTTGTGGATACTGGAACTAGGTTAAATCCATTTTGTTGGAAATAGTCTATAATTTGCGGCAATGCCTCGGCGGTTTCCTTGGTTGGATGCATAAGAATTAAATCGCCACCCTTAGCATTTTTAATCGCCCTTTTATATATGAGATTAGCATCATGGTCACGCCAATCAATTGTATCACGCGTCCACATTATTGTTTTATAGCCTAAACTTTCTGCCACTGATACTGTTACCTTGTTATATGCCCCACTTGGCGGTGCAAAAAGGGTCATTTCATCGCCGGTCAGCCCTTTGACAATTTTATGGGTAGAGGAAATTTCATTTAAATTATCTTGCTCACTTAACGCATTATGGTCTTTATGATGATAACCATGGTTTGCAAGTTCATGCCCCTCTTCCTTAATCTTTTTGAGCATATCTTCCTGCATTACCGCCCATGTGCCACCTATAAAGAATGTTGTTTTTACATTTTTATCCTTTAAAGTCGTGAGCATATCATCCATATACTCTGTTCCCCAGTATACATTAATCATAAGGGAAATATTTTTTGAAGTTGTATCTCCATTATAATATACACCGCTTACAGTACTTACTGGCACATTCAAACTGCTACCAATAATAGACGCAACCGCCACTAATGCGATAATCCCCGCTATTGCAAAATTTACAAACACTTTTCTGAACTTGAAAACTTTAAAATGTATTTTTTTCATGTTTTATCTTTATGCGTGACTTAGGTATTTAATGACTAAGTTTACGGAAAATCGTAAGACTTTTAGCTTTTTACTTGATAAAATTGATGAAAAGGAGGTGGAAAATGTATAGATACAAGGGTGAAAACTCCGCTTTTGTTAAGAGATTGAAACTGCTTATGGATGAGAACAACACTAGCATGGAAGAACTTTCTGTAATTACTGGGATGAGTATACTTGAATGCGACAAAATGCTGAGAGGTAAGGATGTCGCTTTTGATGTTTTTATTAATCTTGTTTTACATTATAATGTGGCTTGTGATTATATTCTTGGACTTAGTGATGACAGAGAGAGAAAAAACGCTATCGCTAGATTTCTCCGCTTTGCGACCAAAGGTCGCGTCGGTCGAAATGACAAAATAGGAGAACAGATTTCTCCGCTACGGTCGAAATGACAGTGGCTTAGCCACTTTTTTGTTTGAAATGGATTTCTCGCATGGCTAGAAATGACAATAATTATTAAAAAGATTTCTCCGCTACGGGCTATCGCCCTTCGGTCGAAATGACAATAATGAAAAAAAAGAGGTTAAACCTCTTCTTTTTATTCCTCTGATTTAGGAAGTTTGCGTTTAAGGTCAATACGGCCTTTTTCGTCTATCTTTATTACCTCTACTTCGACTTGGTCGCCAATTTTAACTACATCTTCAACCTTGTCGACGCGCTTATTTGAAAGTTTAGAAATGTGTATCATTCCCTCTCTTCCACCGCCGATATCTACAAATGCACCAAACTGCATAATTCTTACAACGGTGCCATCGTATACATCGCCGACTTCTGGTACTTCAACAATGCCAAGGATAATTTTCTTCGCTTTCTCTGCCATCTCAGTATTTTCAGACGCTATGAACACTTTACCATCATCTTCAATATCTATCTTAACGCCGGTTTCATCAATAATCTTATTGATTGTCTTTCCACCAGAGCCGATTACATCCTTAATAAAGTCTGGATTGATTGTGAATGTGATAATCTTTGGAGCATATTTTGAAAGTTCTTTTCTTGGCGAAGGAATTGTGTCAAGAAGTTTTTGCATAATGAACATTCTACCCTCTTTTGCTTGGTTGAGCGCTGTTGTAAGGATTTGTTTATCAATACCCTTGATTTTGATGTCCATTTGAATTGCTGTAACACCCTTTTCAGTACCTGTTACTTTAAAGTCCATATCGCCAAGGAAGTCTTCAAGACCTTGAATATCAGACAGCACTGCTACCTTTCCGCTTTCCTCGTCCTTAATAAGTCCCATTGCAATTCCTGCTACTGGGCGTTTGATTGGAACACCACCGTCCATAAGTGCAAGAGTAGACCCACAAACAGACGCCATTGATGACGAACCGTTTGAAGAAAGCACCTCACTTACAAGACGAAGAGCGTATGGGAACTCTTCTTCAGATGGTATTACTGGTTCAAGTGCGCGTTCTGCAAGTGCACCATGTCCGATTTCGCGTCTACCCGGTGATTTTAAGTTTCTTGCCTCGCCTGTTGCATAAGGTGGCATATTATAATGGTGAACATAACGATTTACTTCTTCGTCGTCAAGCCCTTCAAGTTTTTGCATATCTCCTACTGTACCAAGAGTGAGTGAAGTAAGCACTTGTGTTTGTCCGCGTGTAAAGATACCTGTACCGTGTACGCGTGGAAGCACTCCTGTTTCACACCAAATTGGACGAATTTCGGTAAGACTTCTGCCGTCTGGGCGGACTCCTTTATTGATTATTTTTGCCCTTACCTTCTCTTTTGTCATTTTGTAGAGAACATCTCCAATCTGTCTTTCAGAATCTGGGAAGATTTCAGCAAAATGTTCTTTTGTTTCTTTATCAACCTCATCTTGACGAAGAGAACGCTCTGCTCGATCAAATGTGTCAAGAGCATGGTCGAGTTTCTTATCAGCAAACTCTCTTACTGCTTTATTAATTTCTTCTGGTATTACATAGTATTCTATTTTATCATTTAATGGCTTTCCGATTTCTGCTTTAACCTTTTTGAAGAATTTTACTATCTTTTTGATTTCTTCATGAGCGAAAAGTATTCCATCTCTTAAGGTTTCTTCCGGCACTTCATTTGCACCACCTTCAATCATAAGCACGGCCTCATCTGTACCACTGACTACCATATGCATTTGACTTTGCTCGCGTTGCGCTCCATCTGGATTGAGTACAAATTTGCCGTCAATAAGTCCTACAACAACCGATCCTGTTGGGCCTTGGAAAGGAATGTCAGATATTGAAAGAGCAAAACTTGAACCAAGCATTGCAAGTGGTTCTGGCTCGATATCTGGGTCTACTGAAAGCGCTGTTGCAACTACGCAAACATCATTGAAAAATCCTTTTGGGAAAAGTGGGCGTAGTGGACGGTCAATCAGACGGCTTGTCAAAATCGCCTTATCACTTGGCCTACCCTCACGCTTTTTAAAGCCCCCTGGGATTTTACCTACTGAATACATTTTTTCTTCAAAGTCTACTGCAAGTGGGAAAAAGTCAATGCCCGGGCGTGGCTGCGCTGCCATTGTTACATTTACCATAACAACACTTTCTCCACATCTTACAAGGCAAGAGCCGTTTGCTTGCTCACAAAGTTTACCTGTTTCAAAGGTAACCTTTCTTCCACCGATTTCTATTTCATAAATTTTTGCGTCTTCTTTCATAATACTCCCTTTTATTTTTTAGATTTCTCCGCTCCACTGCGTTTCGGTCGAAATGACAAGAGTGAAGAGATTTCTCCGCTTCGCTAGATCCTTCGACTACGCTCAGGATGACAGTGAGTTAAAACAGATTTTTTAAATTTCTCCACTCCACTGCGTTTCGATCGAAATGACAGTGTCTTAGGCACTTTTTTGCCATTTTCAAAGTAGCAAGTAAATTAATAAAAAATTGGGAATGAAAAATACATCATCCCCCTCTTTTTATTATTTACTTAACTGTGTCACGAATGCCAAGTTCTTTAATGATTGTTCTATACGCTTCAATATCTCTTTCCTTAAGGTAAAGTAAGAAGCCTTTTCTTTTACCTACCATTTGAAGAAGTCCGCGTCTTGAATGTTTATCTTTTGGATTTTTATTCAAGTGTTGTTCATTCAAATGATTGATTCTCTCTGTTAAGAGTGCAATTTGAACTTGGGCTGAACCTGTATCATTTTCGCTAGTTTGGAACTTCGCAATGATTTCTTGTTTTCTAGCCTTATCCATTTCTTTTCCTCCCATTTATTTTTAACTCCACATGACTGAGCCTAGCGTCAAGAGGTGTCGCTTAGGCTTTGCCAAAGGTTTATCGACTCTCGTATTATACCATACTTAAATGAGGATTGTAAAGTATTTTTCCCATTTTAACTGAAAAATTTCTTTTTTCGCTCTATCATTTCGTCAATTCTGGCTATATAATCTTCAATAAACTTCACATTATCCTGTCGCTCTATCCGTTTTTCATTATTAAAGACTCGTTTACTCATTGCCCCTGCACCAACTGCAATTATAGAATTTGTTTCTTCCATACTGTCAATATTGAAAATACAAACATTATCATCACGGAAGTAACCGACATTTTCAAGCCCTCCGAGTTGATTTTTTTGACGGTACATATAGTAAGGCTTATAGCCATTATCGAAAAGCAATTTTTGTGCAAATGACACCATTTTATCCACCTCTTTATCGCACAATTGACTTGTATCTTCTTTAAGAAGTGCGCCATTCTTAACTGAAAGTGTATGCACAGTGATATTTTCTGGAGAAAGGTCTATGAGTGTTTGCATTGTCCTTTTGAAGATTCCTAGTTTTTCTTTTGGAAGACCTGCAATAACATCCATATTCACTTTAAGTCCGCGTTCAAGTGCCATTGAATACCCTTCAAGAACCTCACTATTTTTATGTTTTCTTCCTATGCGTTTAAGCGTTGCTTCACAGAATGTTTGTGGATTTACCGATATTCTTGTGACATTATGTGCTTTCAGTACATCTAATTTTTCGGCAGTGATTGTGTCTGGGCGACCGCACTCAACAGTGAACTCGCTGACTGGAAAAGTTAGGCTGTCAAGAAGTCTATTTAATTGCTCTGCCGTCAGCACTGAAGGTGTACCGCCGCCTATATAAATTGTCCTTATTATATACGCTTTATTTGAAACTATTTTCTTTATCGCCTCTATCTCTTTGAGCAGGCAGTCTATATAAATCTCTACCCTATCTTTTACGCGTGACAATTCGTTTGATATGAATGAACAGTACAAACATCTTGTTGGACATATGGGAATATTAACATACAAATCTACAAGATTATCATTGCGTATTATACATTTCTGATTCTTAAGTGTCATGGCTGTAAGGCGTGCTTTATCTCTACTTACCATATAGGTCTTTTCAAGCACATCTGCTACCATGAAATCTTTAATCTCTCCTCTCTCTATCATATCACGAGCAAACTTTGTTGGCCGTACACCCGTTAAACTTCCCCATGGAAGAGTTTTCTTAGTAACGGTGCTTAATAAATCGTAAAGAGCTATCTTGACCTGCTTTTTCCTTAAACTTTTTTTAGCAAGCGCCGTTAATCCTTCTTCATAATCATAAGCGCTTTCATAATACTGCCCATTACCTAATTTAAATTTATTTATTATTCTTCCATCAAGATCTACTTCTTCATGAGTGATAGACATATCAGAAATGCCAAACAAATTACAAAGGTCTTGAAGGTCTGTTAATAATTCCTCCTTATTTGTTATTACATCCATCTTTCACTCCTTTGTACATAGGTAACATTCTTAAGTGACCGTACATTTGTCATCACTTTTTCAAGTTCCGCAGTGTTTTTAACCGCTACCGCAATATCACATATAAAATTTTCTCCAACATCTTTTGCATCAAAGGCTGTGATTAGCACCTTCATATTTGTAATTAGCGTTGTTAGTTTTGCAATGTTATTATTAGACTTATTCGCTACCACATGTATGGTGGCAATGAAATTTTTCTTCTCTTTTGTCGACCATTCAGCATTGATTAATCTTTCGCTTTCAAGGTATTTAAGATTTGAACAACTCTTTCTATGAATTGTTACCCCCTTACCACGAGAGATATAACCTATGATTTCATCGCCTTCGATAGGATTGCAACAGCAAGCATACCTTACAAGCATTCCACTATCGCCGTCAATAAGCACACCTTCTTTATTCTTCTTTACTGTCACTACCGTTGTCTTTTCTGGCAAGGTGACATTATCTTTTGACCATAGGGAAATAAATCTTCCCACAACTTGATTCGCAGTCATACTGCCAGAGCCTATTGCAGCATATGCCTCCTCTATCTTTTTCATTGTGAGTTTTGGGAGGATTTGGTCGAGGTATTTATCTGTGAGTAGTTGTGAAGATGTAAACCCTTTATCTTTAATTGCTTGGTCAAACATTGCTTTACCACTCTTTATATTCTCTTCTTTAAGTTCATTTTTGAAAAATGTCTTAATTCCGCTTCTTGCCCCACTTGTCTTTACAAGATTAAGCCAATCGCGCGAAGGCCCCTTACTATTTGGATTGGTAAGTATCTCGACAATATCTCCATTCTTTAACAGCGTTCCTATTGGCTGAATTTTAGAATTTATCTTTGCTCCAACGCAGGTGTTTCCTACCTGTGAATGTACTGCATATGCAAAATCTATTGCTGTCGCACCCTCTGGAAACTCTAGTACTCTTCCCTTAGGTGTCTGACAGAAAATTATCCCTCCATACAGGTCGGCTTTAAGGGTTTCAACAAACTCTTCAGGTGGAAGATTTTTGGCGTTATCTATCGCTTCTCTAAACCATGTAACGCGGGTATCTAATTTGTCCTTTTTGGTGGTCTTCTCTTTATACAACCAATGTGCATAACTTCCAAATTCACTTGCACGGTGCATTTCAAAAGTCCTTATTTGAATTTCAAGCGGATGCTGATTTTCAACAATTACAGTGGTGTGAAGGGACTGATAGCCATTTGGCTTTGGATTTGCAATATAGTCCTTAACTCTGCCCGGAATTGGCTTATATATTTGATGGATTCGCCCTAGTATGGAGTAGCATTCCTCTACTCTATTAACGATGACACGCATTGCAAGAAGGTCATAAATTTTATCTAGATGGGTGACTGTATTTAGTTTCTTATATACACTGCTTATATGTTTTTGTCTATGGGTGATTTCGCCATCTATTTTTAGGTCGGTCATAATTTTTCTAAGCTTCTCTTCCGTGATTGCAAACTGCTCATTATTCTCCTCGCGTTTACTTTCAAGTTGCATTGCAAGGTCAGCATATTCTTTTGGATGTTCAAGCCTTACCACATCATCATCCATTAATGATTTAAGTTTATCAAGCCCAAGTCTTTCAGAAAGTGGGATATGAATCTCTTTTACCAGATTTATAAAATCACAGTTTTCTCTTGTCAAGTTTTCAATTTGTCTAATATCATAGGCAATACCTGCTAGTTTTATCATCACTACACGAACATCTTTACTAAGGGCAAGAAACATTTTTTTGATATCTTCCGCTTCTTCACTCTTTGTAATTGCTTGCAAATCCTTTATTGATTTGAAACTTTCAACCAGTTCCTTCTCTTCATTATTTAACCTCTTAATAATCTCTTCTGCTTCCTCAGGACTAGCCTTATATAATTGATATGTCAAAAAAGCAAGAACCGAACTTTTATCAAGTTTTGCGTTTATTATGCAATCAAGAATGTAATCGCATCTGGAAAAATTGATTTTTTTAGAAAGTATGAGGTCTAGAGTTTCTGCATCATGTTCATCAAAACTATACTTATTTAATATTTTTTCTCGTATTTGACTCTTCATCTTTCCTCCTTAAATGTGCTTTTGAGTAACATCAATTTATTATACAATCTTGACTGCGTAAGTTCTCTTTTCGCCGATTTATTGATGTAAATAGTAAGTCCTTCATTGTCAACTACATTTATTAGACCAAGTTCAGCAAATGTCTTAAACGCAACATAGAAGGATGCAAAACTTACACCTGTTAAATTTGTTTTATCATACAATTCAAACACATTATATACAGTTTTCCCCGCTTTAGCACGAAGAGCATTAAATATTCTGCCAAATGTATCGCGACTTAAATCTAAGCCCGCAAATTTTTTATAATTAGCATCTTTTTCTATAGGCAGATATATATCAGCATTTGTAACGCTGTTAAGGGCAGAAATAAAGCCAGAATCAAGCACTGGTGAAAGAAATACAATTTTAGAATAATTCTTTGCCCAATCCAATCCTTTTGGAGAAAGAAGGAGGCTATTATAACCTATCTCACTGGAATCATAAATTCCAAAATGATAGATGTTCTTTGTGCTATAATTCTTAGAAAATTCGACATAATCAAAACAAGAATATGTGACGAATGCAGTGCCAAAAACAGATGTGGAAGTGCCACTGACAAAATTTAAAAGTTCACTTTTAGGATATAAATTAAATTTTGCTTCTGTTACTTTTTCATAACCAAGTTGACCAAATTCTATGGGATTTAACTTTTTATATGCGTCTTCAGCAATAAAACTTCCACCATCAAATTTTGATACTGTACCCTTTGTTGACCTTGGTTTAAATTCAAATATTATGCTTTTTTGACGAGAAAATGTCATCTTGAGTATGCTATCAATGAAATTGAAATACAACATTTCAAAATTGTCTATTTTAATGCTTGCATGCTGCGGAAACCTTTTCATAGGTGTAAAATTCATGTCAGTCACTGTTACCTTGAATTTTGGACTTGGATTCTCACAGCCAAATGGCTCTAAAATGGATAGTTCTTTAACAAATTCTGGAGTAATTTCGTTTACTAATATTTCTTGATCATAATATTCAATTGGAATAAAAACCTCATCATTTACATTTTGAAGTGCAAAAGCATTTATCCGTTGTACAAACTGCTCATAGTGGCATCTTTTTAAACTCAGTCCTGCAGCCATACTATGTCCACCGAAGGTATCTAGAATATCTTTTGTTGAAGAAAGAAGTTCATGTATGTTTATATCATCAATACTTCTACCAGAGCCAGAAAGCGTGTCACCATCCTGAGCAAGCAAAAAGACTGGCTTATGATATTTATCTACAAGCCTTGAACAAACTATACCAAGCACTCCTTTATCCCATGACCTTGATGCAAGAACTATAACTCTTTGCATACGCATGTCTTGCTTTGCAAGCGCTTTTTCACAATCAGCATAGATTTTATTGCAAATTTCCTGTCTTTTTGTGTTATGATTCTTGATTTTTTCAATATACTTTTTAATTTTTACTGGGTCGGTTTCAAAATACAGTTTAAGACTGTCTGAAGCATCCCCCATTCGACCAGATGCGTTCAGTTTTGGTGCAATCTTAAAAGAAATTTCAGTGGAATTTGGCTTAAGAGTGCTGAGTTCATATTCCCTAAAAAGCATTTTCAGCCCTATGGGAAGATACTTATCCATGAGTTTAAGACCGCGTGTAACTATTGTACGATTCTCACCAATTAGTGGCACTATATCGGCAATCGTCGCTATTGCTGCAATAGGCAAAAACTGCTCCGCTTCTTGTCTTCCAAGTAGAGCCTCCGCTACTTTATATGCCACACCAGTCCCACATATCTCATGATCGGGGTATTCCTGCCCTTCTATTTTAGCATTCACAACTATTGTATCTGGTAACACCTCTGGAATATCATGGTGGTCGGTTATTGCAATGTCTATTCCTTTCGTTTTTGCATATTCTGCTTCGGTTGCACAGGAAATTCCACAATCCACCGTGATAATTAAATTTGGATTGTATTTATCTGCTATTTTATCAATTACAGCATTTGTAAGACCATATCCATCTACAAAGCGGTTTGGAAGATAGTAATTTGCCTTGATTCCAAAAATTGCTAATGCTTTCACCATAATTGAAGTGGCACTTATTCCGTCAACATCATAATCGCCAAAAATAAGCACTCTATCGCCCATTTCACGAGCAAGAGTAATTCTATCAATTAGTTCCTTCATCCCTTTAAGTAAGAATGGGTCATTAAGTTTCTTTGGATTTAAAAATTCTTCAATCTCTTCTTTAGTAGAAAGTCCGCGTGAGCATATAATCTCCATAACACGCGGAGATAAATTAAATTCTTGACTAAGTTCGGCTACCTTATCTATGTCCTTATTAAAAAATTTCTTAAATATCATACTAAAACCCTATAAAATAATCTTCTTATGAATTTAGTATAACATAAGGTTTTTTATTTTTCCTAATAAATTTGTGCTTTGCGGACTTTTATTTTTTTAGATTTCTCCGCTCCACTGCGTTCCGGTCGAAATGACAGTGCCTTAGGCACTTTTTTTTACGCTACGCTGGATCCCTCCGCTGCAGTCGGGATGACAAATGGTGTGACTACATTACAAAAAAAACAAACCGGTCTAACGGTTTGTTTTTTTGTAAAGACTTTTGCTTTACTCTTTTATTATCTTCAATTTTACTCTATTTATACATTAATCTTCAAACTTTGATGAAATTTTTTCAAGTTCATTCTTAAAGAATAAGTCCTCACTATTATTTGACCAGTATGTCATAACTACAGTAATACTTGCTCCATTTTTAAGTGCTTTGCCTAGAGAAACCAATTTTTGGGCAATCACGACTCCTCTCTCTTTATGTCCGCTTTGCATTTCTTTTTCTACAAAACATTTATCAAGCACATTCAGCATACCTACAATATCATTTACAAACAGCACCACTTTCTCTCCCTGTGTGAGAAGTCTTTCAGCATGTGCGATTGCATCTATTACCTTACCAAAACTTATATCATAGCCTGTGCCATATACTGTAGTCATATCCAACATATTATCTATTTCAGAAAACATGATTTGGTCTTCAAAACAGGTGTTTAGTCCAAGTGTGATGAGTTTATAATTATTCTCTTTGCAAAAAGTCGCAAACTCTTCAAATCTATTATCTTCAAACAAATTCCCATTATATTTGAGAAGATTCCTTCTTCCACAATACAATTTGTAATCTCCATATTGCAACCTATCTCTTGAAATCATAGGACCGTCCATAATTTCAAATCTTGGTATATATTTCCCAACTTCTACACCATTTATTTTATATATTTTGGACATTACATAATCTTCACTTGTATTAACTCTTATTCCTTCGCAGTCAATCAAATCCCCCGCTTGAAGCCCATATACCACCGTTTCTCTTTGCGGTACAAATACCTTCTTTAGCGTTTTTCTATCTAATAAACAAGCAACTACATCATTCTTTCTGAGTATACCAGAAAAGTCTGTAGCATCCTCATCTTCAACCTCGGTGTATACTGGAACATCTTGCGAAAAACATACAATATCTTCATATCTCAGCGGCTTTCTTTGCGTAATCATATTATCAGTGTCATCTCCGCCAGTCATCTTTGCCATGATATCTTCAAGGTTACTAAGTTTTTTAAATGGTCTACCCTTCTTGGTATGTTTTACAAGAGTTGTATCGTTATTATAAATTCTATCTAATATAAGTTCGATTAAATCGTTTCGCTTTTTTGTCGTTGGTGATGGCACGCCCACTTCACGCCCTAATGCCCTTAGTTCAAATATTCCAAGATTTTCTACCAGCATTTGTTTATGTTGATTTCTATCCATCTGCCTAGTCGCAAGTAAATTTATATCCATTTTTCGCTTCCTCCTTTCGTTTATCAACATTTTTCTCTATTTTGTTTAGTTTTTCTTTATTTTATCATTATTTTGTACAATAGTCAACTTTTTAGACAATATTAGACAATATTAAATAAACTTATGATCATTCCGCAACTTACTGCAAAAAGGTATAATAAACCAGTTATTCCTAAGTTTCTTACTATTTTTTTCTTTCCTGTAGTGAAAAGTACTATTAACCCCACACCTGCTCCAGCACAAAGTCCTGCACACATTGCTGCAAAACTTAAAACTGGAGTGCCGGCTATTATACCAGACATATATAATTCAACAAGAAAGACAGAGGCACTGCAATTTGGAATTAGTCCTATGAGAGAGGCAATGAGAATTTGAATATAAACATTGTCTGTAAGTATTGTTCTAAAGAAATCGGTGCCAGCATAGCCAAATATCAAATTGATAGCAAGGGTTGCAACAAACACATACAAAGCGATGATAAGTGTATGTTTTAATGCGTCCAAAAAAATATTTTTAGCACAGCAATGTCCATGCTCATGATGATGTGGTTCTTCATATTCTTGCAACTTTTGAGGCCTTTTTATTGAAATTAGATGCCATGTAACATCCACTGCATAGCCTATTATTATCGCAAAAAGCACTTTAAAACCAAGAAGCATAAGCAGTTTTGGAATAAACTCTGGTTTTGAAATCATAAGAGGAATTGCCTCATCACTTGTTGCAATAAATACCGCCATCAGAGTGCCAAGTGTTACAACTTTGTCATTATACAGTTTACTCATTACTGATGAAAAACCACATTGGGGAACACAACCTAAAAAAGCACCAACTAAAGGTCCAGCCTTTTTCGTGTGGTGCAAAATCTTAGAATATTTTTCATTGTTGTTGTGCGAGAAATAACCTACAAGTAGATATGCTAAATATAATATTGGAAGTGTTAACGCGGTATCTATGCAGGCATCCTTTAGCGCATCTAAAAAGATTTCCATTTAACCTCTATTCTGATTTTTTATTTGCTTCGAGTGCAAGTTCCTCCATTTTCATCTGTTTTGTTCTTGGTTTTCTTTTTGGCTTTTCAATTACTGTCGTTTCAGTAGTCTTCTCTGTTACAACTTCTTTTTTGACAGTTTTTTTGCTTTCTTTTACCTCTTCAGGTTCCTTTTGAGATGCTAATTTTTCCTTTTGAAATTCACTCATTCTTTTTTCGCTTTCTTTTGGAGAGTAGAGAATAAGTGTTTGCTTATCTTGATATCCTATTCTTCCATCCATATTCGCTGAAATGATTGCTTTTCCTAACATTTCTTCTATCTCGCCTTTATTAAAGGTGGATACTTCACTCCCATCAGCAAAGAGCGCAATATGTCCATTATTCATTGTGCCAATTCGGCTGTCATTAAGAAGATATGTGATATGTCCATCAAGCATGGAAACAAGTTGTGCATTATTCATAATACCTGTAATTTCCCCAGTAATCATGGTGACAATTCTTGCCTTTCCACGAACAAACATTACCTGACCTTCTGTCATGGTTGCAAGTTCTGCCTTATCATCTACAAAACGAATAAACCCTCCATTCATTGTGCCAATGGTTGCTTTTCCGCGTACATAATCTATTTTGCATGAATTTATTGTCGTGATGGATGCTTTTCCTGTAACTTCAGTTATTGTACCACTTTTAAAAAGCCCTATTTTTGCCTTTCCTCCCACGGTATCAATGACAGCGTCTTCCATCATTTGAATCTTCGCTTTGCCATTTATCTCCTTAAAGGTGCAATTAAAACTTTCAAGCACTACTACATTTCCGCCTAATGAAACATTTGTACATTTATTTAATATATGCACACCGTTTGATAAACTGAAATTTGACTCTTCATCATGGATTATAGGATCAATTACCTTTTCTTTTTTCTTAAACAATTTCATTCTCTCCCCTCTTTTCCTTTCGGCGATATATCTTACTATACCATAAAAACTTGTTACTTGCAAATATTTATTCACAAATTTAAAAAATTTCTACTATATACTTTTATAATTTAAAATTGTATTGACTATTTTTTGTCAATTTATTATACTATTCTCGTATTATAAAAAGACCCTTTTTATGTCTTTTGGGAGGGAAAGATGTCCAAACTTGAGATAAAAAATCTAAAAAAGTACTATCATCTTGGTAACAAGACGGAATTTTTGGCACTTGATGACATAAATCTTTCTTTTAAAGAAGGTGAACTTGTTTCTATCGTTGGCGAAAGCGGTAGCGGGAAAAGCACCCTTATGAATGTTATTGGTGGGCTTGACAGCGATTATAACGGCGAAATTATTGTTGGCCAAGAAAACATTAAAAACCTATCTAATCGTGAACTTGATGAATACCGTAAAAAGAAAATCGGTTTTGTTTTTCAATCTTTCAATCTTATTCCTCACCTTACAATTCTTGACAATGTCACCATTGCACTCACACTTTCTAATGTTAAGGAGAGCGAAAAGGTCAAAAAAGCAACCGAAATTCTTACAAGGCTGGGACTTGAAAAACAAATTAAGAAAAAGCCAACACAACTTAGCGGTGGACAAAAACAAAGGGTGGCAATCGCTAGAGCCCTTATCAATGACCCCGAAATCATCCTCGCAGATGAGCCTACCGGTGCTCTTGACAGCACCACCACCCTACAAATACTTGACATTTTAAAAGAAATCGCTGATGACGGGAAACTTGTTATTATGGTTACTCACAGCGAAAAGGTGGCAAGTATTTCCTCCCGTATTGTAGAGTTAAGCGACGGGAAAATAGTCCGCGATGAAGTAAATAATGGCTATACAAAAAAGGAAGGTAGCCTTCTTGAAAAATCACAAGACACTACTTCTATCAAAAATAAAAAGAAATCTCATCTTTCCTTCCTTTCCGCTATAAAACTTTCCTTCCACAACATGTGGGCTAGCAAAATGAAAAACTTCTTGATTGCATTCGGAGTTTCTATCAGTCTTGTCAGCCTTATACTTATGCTCTCCTTCGGCTCTGGCCTTACCGATTACATATCATCTCTTGCCGACCAGTATACTAATCCACTTTTTGTAACAATATCTAAACGGTCGGAAAAAGATGCTTCCGGCAATACCCACCTATCCAACCCTTTAAAACCTTTGGGTTTTAAAGACCCTACTGAGATTGACAACCTTATGAATGACATAAACGCCAAACTTGAAGAAGCAGGCTATGAATATAGAATAACTGACGAGAATGTTTCATATGGATTTAATCAAATGGTTTATGGCTCGGCAAAATTTACTTACAAAGTAGATGATGATGGGAAATATGATGAAAACGGCAGTACAGATTCAACTCATGACATTTTCTATGTCTACACTACCCCTCCTTATTATGACGAGTCTAATATGATTGCTGGTGACATGAGCGGTATGAATGAAATCATGTTCTCTAAAGCCGTGGTTAAACTTTTGGGAATGGAAAAAAACGAAGATGTAATTGGCAAAAAAGTATCTATCAAAATACCAAGTATGCATATAAATACTGAAAATATAGTTTCTGATACACTGGATTGCTACCCTACAATTTCAGGCATTGTGGATGTTTCTAATATGTTTGAAAACTTCCCTGTTATCTATGTGAGTTATGACTATCTTAAAGCACTCGTCGACTATGCAAATCTCGGTGCAGAGGATCCTATCGATTTCTACCCATACTCTATCTATATTAAAACCGATTCGGAAGAAACTACTAAATTTATTAATTCATATATTGACACTCTTTCAAATTATTCGGGTTCGGTGGAAGAGCAAATGGTGAGCATGTTTACAGGCATGATTTCTACCTTCTCTACTGCCCTGACAATTATTGCTGGAATTTCTCTTATTGTCGCTGCGATTATGATACTTGTTGTTCTTTATATGTCTGTCACTGAACGGACTCGTGAAATTGGTGTACTTAAAAGTATTGGTGCTAGGCGTCGAGATATAAAAAATATATTCTCTACTGAAAGTTTACTTATTGGTCTTTTAAGTGGCATTTTAGGTGTAATACTTTCTATGGTTGTTGGGCTTATCTTGACGCTGGTACTTAATTCTGTTCTCGGCTTTGCACCTCTTACTTTTAAATGGTATTATTTCCTAATTGCTATGGGAATTAGCGTTGTAATTAGTGTACTTGCGGGACTTCTCCCTGCCGCAAAAGCAGCCAAACTTGACCCTGTGGAATCGCTTCGACACGAATAATATTAGGACAGACACCACTTCGACTCATAAAAACTTTAATCATTTGATGATTAAAGTTTTTATTTTTACGCGGACACGCCTTGTATTGCAAGTCTAACTCGCTGTCTCGTGGTTTCTCCACCTAGTCCTCTTCCATAAGAGGGGCGGAAACCCCAATGTTTCCGCGATAATATTTTTGGACAGACACCACTTCGGCTAAACTAGTGATGATGAAGTAGAATAAAAAAAGAAGGTTTCTACCTTCTTTTTTTATTCTTCAGTCTTATCTTCGTGAATTTCGGGATTGGCAACTTCTGCTGGACGAGTATCGCGAGTAGAAAGCGTTTTTTCTATCGCTGGTATGCCCAGATTGAGTTTTGTGAACTTACCCAAAGTATAATGGATGAAGAACAGCATTGCTCCCCCAAAGTTGCAAAACATATCCTTTAATGTATCCCAAAGTTCTGGCCCGTTTTGTGCATTTGTGCCAAATAATCTATCTACCGTAAATTCACTTAGTTCCCATATAAACTCTACGCTTAGCGAAAACATAAAACAAAATATTATCACAAGCCATGGATTTATCTTCTTGTATTCTTGAAGGCGCGCAATAATAAAGATTCCACACATTGCAACAAGATATCCCATGATTATATGCACAGGTGTGTCAAACCACCATACTGTGTTATATATATTGCAAGCTGCTCCTATCAAAGACGCAACTAGAAAATATATCTGATAAGCAAGAAAAATTATGGGATTAAATCTAAACCTAAAAATTATTTCTAGAAGGAACGGAGCTAGCGCTATTCCTATCGTAATGCCTGAAATACTTAATCTTCTATCTGGGTCACCAATTAATGAATAATAGATAATTAACCCAATAGATGCAAGCACAATAGCAAGCATTAAAGATAAATTTACTACACGAAATATTTTTTGACTTTTTGACAGTTGTTTAAATCTTATCATTTTTCTCATAGATTTTTTAACTCCAAATTCAATTTCTCTAATAGTTCTTTATTCTTGTCAAGTTTTTCATTTTCTTTATCTACAAGTGCTTTAGGGGCCTTACTTATAAAACCAGCATTAGCAAGCATTTTCTCTGAGCGTGTGATTTCAAATTTAACTGATTCTATCTCTTTATTGAGTCGCGTCTTTTCCTTCTCTATATCGCGTGAAATTGGAATATATACATTAGCAATTTCACTGATTACCTTTATGCACTCCTGTGTTGGCTCTTCCATTACGATTTCAGTACCAAAGCCAAGTTTTACGATATCATTCAAACTTTCTTTAATAAGTTTATCGTTTGATAAAATTTGCATATAAAGTTTTGTGCGCATATTATCTGGCATCTGGAATTGTGAACGCACCGCCCTTATCTGTTTTACTAGATTTATTACCTTATCATAATCATTTTTTAATCCCTTTACTTCAACCTTTTTTGGATAGGCTGAAAACATAATTGTTTCATCATGAACAGGAAGATTTTGATATATATATTCAGTTACAAATGGAATATAAGGATGGAAAAGTTTTAAAAGCACTGTATACACATAAAGTAGTACATTTTGGGTGGTTGTTTTCTTATCTTGGTCATTCCCATAAAGGTCATTTTTAGCACCCTCCAAATACCAATCGCAGAACCTTGCGGTTGTAAATTCAATAAGATTTGATACCGTCACTCCTAGTGCATACTTATCGGTATTTTTCGTCACGGATTTTATGAGTTTATCAAGGCTAGAAAGAATCCATTTATCTCTTTGTTGGAGTTTAAGCTCACTAAGCGGTATAACTTTTATCCCCTCTACATTTTGAAGAACAAATTTTCCCGCATTATAGAGTTTATTTATAAATATCTTCGCCTCTTTTGCCTTATCTTCACTATACTTTATATCAGTACCCATACTCATTCCGCTGACAAGTGATAATCTTAAACTATCAGCACCATATTTCTCTACCATGTCTATTGGGTCAATTCCATTACCGAGATGCTTTGACATTTTCATTCCCTTTGCATCCCTGACAATACCATTAATTACAACATTTTTAAATGGTACTTTCTTCATAAATTCAAGACCAGAGAATACCATTTTTGAAACCCAGAATGTAATAATATCTTGTGCTGTAACAAGTGTTGAAGTTGGGTAATAATATTCCAAATCTTCTGTTTTATCAGGATAGCCGAGTACTGAAAATGGCCAAAGGGCAGACGAAAACCATGTGTCAAGAACATCGGTTTCTTGTAAAAAGCGTCTGCTGTGACATTTTGGACACTGGTCTGGGGTATTCTCACTTGCGAATGTATGTTCACAGGCTTGGCAGTTGTATACTGGCAGTCTATGACCCAGCCAAATTTGTCTTGATATACACCAGTCCTGTGTGTTTTCAAGCCAATTTAAATAGGTCTTTTCAAAGCGTTTTGGAACAAATTTAATATCCCCTTTCTTCACTGCCTCGACTGCCGGCTTTACAAGGTCAGTCATCTTTACAAACCACTGAGTTGAAATTTTTGGCTCAGTGAATGAGCCACATCTATCACAGGTGCCTACTTGATTTTTATACTTCTCTACCTTTACAAGGTATCCACCCTCTTTAAGAGCCTTCTCTATCTCAGGGCGCGCTTTTATTCTATCCATTCCTTCAAATTTACCCGCAATTTCAGTGAGTTTTCCATCATCATCTATACAGGTGACTATTTCAAGGTTATGCCTTAAACCTACCTCATAATCATTTGGGTCATGGGCTGGCGTAATTTTTACAGCACCAGTACCAAAGCCAATTTCGCAATATTCATCGCCAATAAGTTTTATCTTCTTTCCAACAAGTGGAAGAATTAAATCCTTGCCTATCTTATCTTTATACCTTTTATCATTTGGGTTTACTGCAACTGCGGTGTCACCAAAGATTGTTTCTGGGCGGGTTGTTGCAACAGTTACATAGCCACTGCCGTCAGCATACGGATAGCGTATATGCCACAGGTTTGTGATTTGGTCGATATGAACATTTTCATTATCACTTATACTTGTATGGCAATGTGGGCAGTAATTTACCACCCTCTTTCCTTTATAAATAAGCCCTCGGTTAAAATAATCAACAAAAACATGTCTTACAGCCCTTGAAAGATTTTCATTCATTGTAAAGGCAAGTCTTTCCCAGTCACATGATAAACCAATAGACTTGAACTGGTCTATTATTGTATTGCCATAATCTTTATACCACTGCTGTCCTATCTCCAAAAACTTTTCGCGCCCTACCTCGTCCTTTGTGAGGTTTTGTTTGGCAAGATGCTTTACTATCATCTCCTCGGTGGCAAGAGCAGCATGGTCGGTACCCGGCACCCAGAGTGCATTATACCCCTGCATCCTCTTTGTCCTTATAAGAATATCCTGAATTGTAGTATTCAGAGCGTGTCCAACATGTGCCTTTCCTGTTACATTTGGCGGTGGCATTACAATTGTATAACTCTCCCTCTCATCTGGAGTTGGCGAAAAATATCTCTTATTAAGCCAATTTTCATATATTTTCTTTTCAAATTCTTGTGGGTTATATGTCTTTTCCATTTTTTCTCCGCTTTTAATAGATTAAGTATATATTTTTACTTTTAAAAAAGCAAATAAAATCATTTTTATTTTATCTCCAAATCTTTAAAGTCAAAATATGAGCAATCAAAAAATTCAGCGAATGACAATCCCAATGCCCTGATTATTAATGCCATATTTTTAAAGTTTGGAGTTTCATATTTACAATTCAATATATCTGTCATTGTACTATGATAAAGACCCGTTTCTTGGGCAAGTTTATATTGTGTTAGTTTTTTCTCTTTTAAAAGTTCTCTTACTCTTAATGCAAATGCTTTATTCAATTTCATATTTCATTCCTCCTTATATAGTTTTTCACTATATATACATTTTACACTACATTTTTCTTTTAGCTATTTAAGGAAAAACGGGTATTTTGCTAGATTTTTTAAAATTTTTATGCTATAGTATTTATGGAAAACCGAAACAGTTTTCTAAAAGGAGGTGGAAAATGTATAGATACAAGGGTGAAAATTCCGCTTTTGTTAAGAGATTGAAACTGCTTATGGATGAGAACAACACTAGCATAGAAGAACTTTCTGTAATTACTGGAATGAGCATACTAGAATGCGACAAAATGCTGAGAGGTAAGGATGTCACTTTTGATGTTTTGATTAATCTTGTTTTACATTATAATGTGGCTTGTGATTTTATTCTTGGACTTAGTGTTGACAGAGAGAGAAAACGCTGTCGCTAGATTTCTCCGCTACACTGCGTTTCGGTCGAAATGACATGGGGTGAGAATAGATTTCTCCGCTGCGGTCGAAATGACAAATAGTAAAAACAGGCTTTGGTCGAAATGACATGAAAAGAAAGCAAATGTTTTTTAAGCGACTTCTGCGGGCAAAGCCGAGGACTTAGCAAAAAAATATTTGCTTTCTTTTACTATTTTAACAAATTTTGTAACCTTGCCTATTAATTTTCCATATCATGGAGTTTGTAAGGAGGAAAAATGCGATACTTAAAAAGTATATCTCTTTTCTGTCTATGCTTCCTTATAGGCCTTGCAAGTTGTCTATTCGTAGCATGTGGAAAAGATGAAAATGAAATAAAAATTAACGAAGTAACTCACAGTATCTTCTACGCCCCTCTATACGCCGCAATTAATCTCGGCTATTTTGAAGAAGAAGGTCTTAAAGTTACACTCGAAAGCAATGATGGTTCACACACATCAATGAGCGTCCTTCTCAGCGGAAATTGTGAAGTCGCTTTGGTTGGGCCTGAAACAGTGGTTTATGCTAACGAAACTAAAGACAAACCTTTAGTGTTTGGGCAACTTACACAAAAAGACGGCTCTTATATTGTAAGCAAAACACCTATCGAAAACTTTACCCTTGATATGCTTAAAAACAAGACTATTATTGGTGGTCGTGACGGTGGGCTTCCTGCTATGACCCTTCAATATGTAATTGAAAACGCGGGGCTTAAAATTGGAACTGGCGAAGACGAAGTCAACCTAAGAAAAGATGTGCAATTTGCAAATATTGCAACTGAATTCCGTACAACTGACAACGAATTCTGTACCCTATTTGAGCCAACTGCAACTACCCTACAAAATGCTGGTGCCGGTTACATTGTTTCATCTGTTGGAGAGTTCTCTGGCCTTGTGCCTTACACCTGCTTTGTTGCTAAGGAAAGTTATCTAAAATCTCATCCTGAACAGGCGGAAAAATTTCTTAGAGCAGTAATGAAAGGCTATACCTATCTTACCACAAAAGAAGCGTCACTTGGTGCCGCTGCACTTAAAAAATCTTTCCCTGCAATGAGTCAAGGCGAACTTGAAATTGCTGTTAAACAATATAGCGACCTAAAGGCGTGGAGTCCTACACCAAAGATGGAAAAATCTTCTTTTGAAACACTTGTGAAGATTATTAACCAATGCTCTGGCAAGACATACAACCCTGTCTTTGAAAACTGTGTTGATAACAGCATAGCAGAAAAGTTAGCATAGACATAATTAGATTTATTACCCCTTTCTTTCCTATTCCTATTTGTAATAAATATTAAAAAAACACTAGAATTTCTAGTGTTTTTTATTTTAATAATAGAAGTCTTTATAATCTGCCTGTTTCTCTTTTGGCTGTTTTTTCTTATTTGTTTTATTTGTTGCACTATCATTCTTAAATTTTGCGTTCATGTATCTATACCTTCTAAGTACAAAGAACAATACTAGCCCTACAACAATTAAGACAACAACTATAGGAAGAGTTATCCAAAGCCACAAAAGATTACCTTCTTCCTCTACAATCTTTACCTTTGTATAAACATTAAACACTACATTCATATTAGTTGGCTGATTACTATTTATATCTCTCATATTGAGATAGATATAATAGATAGTTTCACCGCTTTCATTTTCTTGTGGAGGAGATGGAATAAGTGTACCAACATTATTATTTCCATAGAGTGATGATACTACGCTTTTTAGTCTATCAACATCAAGTTCATAGCCTTCCTTTACGCTGACAACAAGTTCTGCCCTCGTTTCAGTAGGAGAAGCCTTTATTCCCGCGTCTGTCATATCATTGCCACGAAATTTTATTGATGTGACATTTTCATCCCCTCTTACATTTACTATAAGTGCTTTTTGATCGGTGTATTTGGCAACGAGTTTGAAAGACCTATCAAATGCCTCACTGCTTCCAAACATAATTTCGATTTGTGAGTTTGAAGAGAAGTTATCAGATTGTTTTTCCCAAAACTGCTCACTTCCTTCCCCAATATTTGCTTCTTCACTGCCTGTCCAATAATATAATTCCCATTTCTCTGGTGTATAAATGGAGTGTACATCAGTTTCAGAAACTATTGTTTGACGCTGAGATTCATTGCGAGCATATGTGAGATTTAATTCAAGTGATGATGAAAGAACTCTATCGCCAAGGCGTTTTACTCCGCCCATATTTATATCTGAACTTACTACAAAACATTTGAAAGGTATGGCTTCCATTTTGAAAGAGTACTTACCGTCTGTCTTATCATTTGCATCAAAACTTACAGTATAACCGTCACGAGTTTGCTCCGCCTCATACTCATTCATTGGACTAGAATTGAGGAGGACTTGTTTTAATTCAAAATACCCCCTATAATCTTCGTTTATTATTAAATCTACCCTTACTTTATCGCCATACTTACAGCTGGACTCTATTATACTATTACTGCTTATTATTCCATCTGCATCAAGAAAATCATTGAAAGAATATTCAAACATCTGAAAACATTGAAGATGTAATTTTGAAGTACCATTCTCCTCGTTTAGCATTATCCATGTATAATCAAAGTCCCATTCGCCATAACGCTTATGCCATCTTTCCGATTGCTGAGTGTAGAATGAACGGGTTATTTCTTTTACCCAACTTACTTTAGTTTCATCATAAGTATATACACTATTTTCTGCAAATGCCTTTTCAAAATTTTCATTTGTATAGTAGCAATTTGATAAATCTATTTGATTTGCATCTACAAGAGTAGAAATTCTGCCTACTATTGCGCCGGTAAAGTCGCTTGCATAATTTCCTTCCTCTCTTTGTCTTATATCGCCTTCATAGGTAAGGTTATATGCTTTAGTTGTACTTCCCTCTACCTCTCCTATTATTCCGCCGTTGTAGAATGTTATATTGGAACTACTTTCAGTTGCCGCAAATACGATATCTCCAAGAGCGCTACAAAAACTTACATTTCCGTCATGGAGGCGTCCAACTATTCCTCCCGCTCTCATTAAATTATTTGCTGACAGCGAGGTGGACAATTCTACACTTGCATGATTTACAGAATTTGTTATCATACTTTTACTATCTACAACCGCTCCGGCAATGCCACCAAAGGTAAATTGAGTGGTAAAACTTAGAGTTTCATTTCCGATAGTTTTGTAATTTACACTTATGATTTCACAGTTTTTAATAACTCCACCATTGGAAACAAGCCCTGCCACCGAACCGACATTTACCGGCGTTTTTACTGAGTTTACAAGGTTATATTCAATAGTGCCACTTATCTTTAAATTTGAAATTGTTCCACCATTTAAATGATTTACTAATCCATAATTATGATTTTCAGATGTCACACCAAAATTTGAAATTGCATAACCGTTACCATCGAGTTTACCAGAAAATGTGTCGATTTGAATGGTTTGATTAGCAAAGTTTAAGTCGTTGGTTAATTTAATGGTAGTATCTGCATTCGCTTTATTCATTTCAGATTTGAATTCTTCAACGGATGATACCTTTATCTCATTCGCAACTATATCATCAGCCGCATTGGTAAAGATTGGAGAGATAAAAACCCCACCAAGCGAAATAATTATTGCAAAGATAAACAAACTTATTTTTTTCATCATCGCCTCTAGTTACAATTTACCATATTAAATTTATTTTTCCAAATAAATTGCAAATTATTTTACTTTTTATGACAAATTACCTACCTAATAATTTATTTTTCTTTGCAACCTCACCTTTCTTAACAACTTTTCTTTATGCTTTTGTACCTCCGTTTCCACCTCCTTCTTTCTATTCTCAGGTCTACTCATAATGAAATAGCGTAGTTCATCCATGGCGTGGTCATCCTTTTTTACAGGGCTATCTTCATTCCCCCAAAAGTATCCTTTTATCTCTCTAATCATATTTATACAGTTTTTAAATATAAAAAGTTTACTTTTTCCTTCCGCATTTTTTAAGTAACTTTTAACCCTATTTATTCCAACAAACACATCTTTATTGACATTTGTATTTACGATAATTCCATTTTCGTAGAATAGTTGGGCGACACTTTTGCTGCTTGCAAGCGTTCTTTGATTGGCAGCAGAGTCAATAAGCGCCTCATACATTCCATGATAACTTGTATGCCAATTTAGTCTTTGGCAAATCTCTTTTATCCTTTGAGCATGATAATCGACAAACTTTCCTCTCTCATAATGCTCTGCAACAACATAAATATTTCCGTCATAATCCACAGCATACCAATGCACAGAAGTGTAATTATTAAGTCCCGGATCTATCGCAATTTTACACTGCCAATCAAGTGGCACTTCAAAAGGGTCGATGACATTGACATTTTCATCAAATTCAGGATATACCATTCCCCCGTACTGTATAAATTTACCAAAGCGTCGACTTTCAAGTTCTTCCTCGCTCATGCTTTGACACATGAGCCGTACCTCCTCTTCATTGAGGTAGGGATTATCCGCCCATTCCATTTGTTCGTACCACACTTCGCTATCATTATTCTCATTCAGATATATCTTATTATATACCCAAGTCAATCCTTTAAGCGGAGTCATGGTGCCGAAAATATGACCGCATCTATCTAGGACACGCATACGGCACTCTTCATATATATCATATGGTGGCTCTTCATCAAACCAAACAAAATCTAAAGAACTGCCCTGAAACTTCTCTCGTCCTTGGTCGCAACTTTTAAATGCAATCTTACTAGTACCACCAAGTGCATTTTTCACTATTATGAAATCTATTATGCCGTGGTTTGCACTATCTGATCTTCCACTAGACATCACAATTTCTACTATTTGGTCGCTTCTAAGATAATACAATATCTTCGCTTGGGCGACCTCCCTTTGCACCTGTCTACTTACACTTACTACCCAGCATGAAATGTCCTTCTTATTCTCCCTATATGGATGTATTCCCCTCGCAAGCCACACGGTTTCTACTGCTCCACATTCGGTTTTGCCACTTCGATTGCCGCCAAACACCCAGCGGTTTTTCTTTTTGCATTTGTGGAAAGCCATTTGTTTCTTATGTACCCTCTCTCCACTATTATATTTTAAGAGATTATCTTCCTTCTTACGCCTCTCTATTTCTTTATTTATTAAGAATAATTTTTCAAGCCCCTTTTCCATTTCTACTCCGTCAAATAAAACCTAAAATGTCTACAAAAAGACAATTTATTGTTATCTATATAAAATATTTTTGTTTTACAATATCTTCATGAAAACTTTAATTGTATTTTTATTGATGTTTTTACTATCTCCTATCTCATTACCTACAACGGCAGCACAGGAGACTTATTTTGCAAAAATAATTAATGCAAATGTTTATTTCTACGCTCATGCTGACGATGAGTCCGCTTTATTTAAAATTCCTCAGTCCTATTTCGTGGAACTTTATGATAGAGAAAAAACCTTCTATAAAGCACGGTATCTTGACCTTGAAGGTTATGTTAAAATTGGACAGGTGTCGCCTATGGAAGGTCGACCTGTTACACCTTATTTTAGAAGTAATATAAATGTCTTTGCTCTTAAGGGACTAGCACTTAATGAATCTCCAAACCTTGAAAGCAAAGAAATTACTGCCCTTCCTTATGACAGTAAAGATACAATCTTTTATGGTGAAATGGAGGGAAATAACATCCCAAACAAAAGTACAAAATGGTATTACTGCAAGACTTCTTCCAATCAGCAAGGTTATCTATACTCTGTATTTTGTGATGTAATTGAACCCCTTACGGTAAACAATGAAAACTTTACTCCTATTACCAAGGATTTATTTGTAAATAGCAATCCTGCTTCAAGTGGACTTTCCACCACTGCAAAAACCTTTATCATTCTCGGCGTATCTTTGCCTTGTGCTTTTCTTATCTATCTACTTATCAAACCTTCACTTTCTGGTCAAACACATAAAATTAAAAATAAACGCCCCCGCAGAAGACACGGCGACTATTTTGAATTTGATGAAAAAGACCTTTCATAATGCATGTTGCAATCTTCTTTCATCCAGCGTCCCACTTATATTTATTCCCTGATAAGCGGTGTAAAATAGTGGGTCTTTTTGTATGATATCTAACAATCTCTTTTCACTGTAGCCATTTTCGCTGAAATATGGTAAAAGTTTTCCCTCCGCACCTTCAATTTTTCTGTAATATGTACGAATCGGAATATTTAAATTGTTAGCAATCGCTTGACTCTCCTGCCCTTCAATGTATCTTTCTATCACAACTTCCGCTTGAGATTCTGTCAGCGTCAAAATATAATTTTCTATTAAAATTTTAAAATTGATATAATTAACCTTCCTCTCACTTAATTCAATTATTTTGTCGGTAACATCCATAACCGAATTTTCACAATTACTTGATACAAAAAATGACATCTCTGCACGCTTATTAATATGTTTATCTACAGAACTGGCAAATGTTTCAAGATACTTATAGGTTGTAAGTAATGTCTTGGCAATAATATTGTTTTTCATCAAAAGTCCTCCCTTTCTCTATTTAAAGTTTAAATTATCAATCTTGAATAGTCAACAATTAGTGCCAAAAAATTTTACTTTTTTAAAATAATTTTACAAATATCGTGTTTTTGACGCAAAAATGACGGCAAACATTCGTCATTTCTCGCCAAATTACACATTATTTTGAGTTCTTATGACTTTATTATTTATATTTTTTATCCCAAAAAAATAATCAATTTTCCTTGATTTTTATATTTTTATATGTTAATATTACTTTAAGAATTTTTGCCGAAGTGGCGGAATGGCAGACGCAAGGGACTCAAAATCCCTCGAGGGCAACTTCATGAGGGTTCGACCCCCTCCTTCGGCACCAATTTTTTTAAATTATAGGGATTTTGAGTCCCTTGGGACATCAACTCCTGTCGGAGCCAGACCGCGAACAAGTCGCTCCCCGGCTTTGGCTAAAAACAACCCACCGGGTTGTTTTCTTTACGCGTCGCCCCCTCGAGGGCAACTTCATGTGGGTTCGACTCCCACCACCAGCACCACTGCTAAAAAAGCCTACTAAAAAGTAGGCTTTTATTTTAATCTAAATTTATTTTATTTAAATCTTCAAATAAATCGCTATCAAAAAATTCTAAAACCTTAATGTTTAACGCTTGTAATATTATGAATATTGTTTTTATATTTGCTCCATCATATCTGCCGTATAATAAAGAATACAAGGTCCCTTTACTTTGTCCCGTCATTCTTGCCAATTGATTAATGGAAATATCTTTATCATATAATATCTCTCTTATTCTTGTAGACAGACAATTGCTCACTTTCATATACGCCTACTTTTATTATTTTAATCTATATCTAAGTTTCCCTCATTAAATAAAGGGCTAGAAAAAAACTCTTCTACTGACATCCCTAATGTACGAATAATTACAATAAGTGTAGTTAAATTTACACCTTTATATCTTGAATACATTAAAGAAGTTATCGTTCCTTTTGATAAACCAGAATTTTTCTCTAATCTATATTGTGTAATGTTTTTCTCATCCAAAACTTCTCTTATTCTTGTGACTACTGCTTGTGACACTTTCATAATATCTCCTCCATGTTTTTACATGATTATATTTTAACATAGACATTTTTTTAAATAATTATGTAAAAACATAGCATTTTTAAAATTTTTGTGATACAATAGGTATGTAAAAACATAAAGGAGTGAAATATGGAATGGAATTTAGAAAATATTAAAGAATTAATAGATTTTTTAAATGAAAAAAATAAAAAAATATCAGATACCGTAGCATGCTTTACAGGGCATAGACCACAAAAATTATCTTGGAAATTTAATGATAATGATGAGAATTATAAGCGTGTTTGGGCTGAAACACTGGATAAAATTGAATCCGCCGTGCAAAGAGGCTATCATACTTTTATAACTGGTATGGCACTCGGTTTTGATTTAATGTGTGCCGACATTGTGTTATGGTTAAAAGATGAATATCCAGAAATAAAACTTTTAGGTGCTTTACCTTGTAAAGACCAAACTAAATACTGGAAAGAAGAAGATAAAGAAATGTATAATAAAATACTTTCGCAACTTGACGGCATCCGTTGCATTTACGATAAATACATAGGTCCTGAATGTATGTTTGAACGCAATAGATATATGATTAATAATTCTTCCCTTGTTATCGCGCTATTTGACGGCAAGGCAGGCGGAACAAAACAAACCATTGAATACGCAAAAAATCAAGGGTTAAATATTGAAATCATTAAACCTTGATACAAGATTTCTCCACTTCAGGCTATCGCCCTTCGGTCGAAATGACAGTGAATAATAATTCAAAATGGTAAAGAACTAATACTATAAACGCTATACAGCCCTAATTTGCGTCAGATTAGCCATTTTTTTATATAAAAATTTGTGAATTATTCATTTTTTTTATTTTTAATAATATTTGACTTTGCCTTCCTTCCTATGTTAGAATGATTTTGCAAGAGCATGTCTGCTCTTATCTTTGGAGGTTATTTTGGAAGAGAAAAGATTGAAAATCGGACTTTTTAACGACACTTTCTTTCCTATGGTAGATGGCGTTGTTATGGTTGTCGATAATTATGCAAAAAGACTTAGTAAGTACTGCGATGTTGTCGTGTTTGTTCCCTCTGGGAGAACGGATTTTGATGACTCTACACTGCCCTACAAGGTGGTAAGATGTAATTCAAAATTTCCAGTGGTTTTCCTTGATTATGACTTGCCTATGCCTAGTTCTGATGCAAAATTCTTAAAGCAACTTAAAAAAGAAGAACTTGACCTTGTACATATTCACTCACCTTTCAGCATTGGAAAGTTGGGTGTTAAATATGCGAAAAAACACAACATCCCTGTTATTGCCACTATGCATAGTCAATATTATAAAGATTTTTTATTGGCGACTAAAAGTAAATTAATTTCAAAACAACTTCTAAAAAATATTGTTAAAACCTTTAATGAATGTAATGAACTATGGACAATGAATCCTGCTTGTGAAGAATTAAGTCGTACATATGGATACAAAGGAAAAGTTAGGCTCATGCCAAACGGAACGAATTTAGTGAATGAACATACTTTAGAAGAGCAAACTAAATTTTCAAATGAAATAAGAGAAAAGCATTGTATCTCCCCTGAAGAAAAAATTTTATTCTACATAGGAAGAATGCATAAGTTAAAAAATTTAGATTTTGTTATTGATGTTTGTAAATATCTTAAGGAAAACAATTTTAAATTTAAAATGCTTTTTGTTGGCGGTGGTGCCCATATTGATTATTTTCAGAAAAAAGTAAAATCTTTAAAATTAAACGATGTTATTATCTTCGTTGGGCCCGTATATGATAATTTAGAAAAGAGTAAATATATTATATCTGCTAATCTTCAAATTTTCCCTTCATTCTATGATACAGATGGTATTGTAAGAATTGAAGCGGCCGCTTACAATGTCCCTACCGTTTTTATCGAAAATAGCATTGCCTCTTCTGTAATTACTGACGAAGTAAATGGTTATATTGGAAAAGACGATGTAAAACTTTATGCAGAAAAAATAATTTCTATTTTTAAAGACGAAGCCAAATATCAACTAGTAAGGCAAAAATGCAATGAGGACATTTATATTACATGGGAGTCTATTGCTAATGATGTCATTTCTAGTTATAAAGAATTAATTTCTAATTTCAAAATTAATTCTATGTCTGAGAATAAAAAAGTAAAAACTACTCGTCGTTCTTTAAAAACAAAGAGCATATAGTTTTTAGATATAGACCTTTATCTATATCTTTTTTATTTGACTTTTAATTTAGAAACTGCAATAATGAATCTAAGGAGTTATATATGAAATACAAATTTATAGCAGATGCATCTGTCGACATCCCTCAGGAGTTTTTAGACAGGTACGACATTGAAATTGTGCCTATTGAAGTCAATTTTGGCGAAGAAAGATACCTTGAAGGTATGTCTACCCGCGATTTCTACAAAAAGGTGCATGAGAGTGGTATCATCCCTAAAACCGCTATGCCTAATGCCTATAAATTTGAACAAATATACAAAGATTGTGTCAACAAGCCTAACCTCTTCGTTATGACACTTGTTATTTCTATGGAAATGAGTCCTACCAAACTTCAGGCACAAATGGCTGCTGAAAACCTTGGCATGAAGAATGTTTTTATTGAAGAATGCGCTTGCACCACAGTTGCACAAGGTGCAATAATCTGTCAACTTTGTAGGTACATTGACGCCCACCCTAATGTCACGCCAGAAGAACTTATCAAAGTCTTCTATCTCCTTAAAGAAAAAGTCCGCCTTTACGCAGTTGTAGACGACCTTAAATATTTGAAAGCAAGCGGAAGGCTCTCCTCTACTGGAGCGATTGTAGGGTCAATGCTTAAGGTAAAGCCTATCGTAAGCATTGTAGAAGGCAAGGTTATCAATGTCGCAAAGGTAATGGGTTTGATTAAGGCTGAACAATTTCTAAAAGACAAACTTAAAAATCGTGACCGAGACTACCCTATCTATACCGCACACTCCGACTATGAAGAGGCAATGCTTAACCTTGTAGAAAAAAGCAAAGAGATAATCGACGGCGATGAAGTCATACTTTGTGAAATTGGGTATGTTGTAGGGTCACATGTCGGCCCTAAGTGTTACGGATTTGTGTATTTTGAATAATTTACTGGGGAGGAACCATCTCGTCAGACACTCACAAGTTTTTTAAACTTGACTCGTTGCCTCGACGGTTCCCCGTCCCAATCTCCCTCCGTAAAGTGTCCTTTTGGATTACGCGGGAAAAATGGTACATTTTTCTAATCCGCTTCCTCGCCGAGCAAAGCTCTTCCCCTCGGAAATCCGCCAGTCCAAAATTATTAAATAAAAATAGATAACATAAAAAGTTTATTTCTGAAATTAATTATAAATTAAAAAGTGGCATTGCCACTTTTTTCATTAATATTCTTTTCTTCCCAATAAATAATCAATAGACACATCAAATAAATCGGCTAATTTAATTAAATTTTTAATACTTGGCAATGTTATACCCCTCTCATAATTCTGGTAAGACTGATAAGCAATATCAATTTTTTTTGCAACAAATTCTTGCGTCCATTTATTTGCTTCTCTTAATTCTTTTACTATCTTAGAAAATAAATATAATTGCTTCATATAAAAATAATACAATTAAAAACTGCACTTAATATAATTTACAGTTTTAAACTGTAAAAACTTTATCTTCTCCCTATTAAATCATCCAATGAAATATCGTATATATCTGCTAATTTTAAAAAATTAGCAAGTGTAGGTACCGCAACGCCCCTTTCATATGCTTGATAGGATTGATAAGTAATATTCAGTTTACTGGCGACTTGCTTCTGTGTGTAGCCATATCTCTCCCTTAGAACTTTTAGATTTTCACACAAATTATAAAAATAATTCATAATGCTCTCCTTTTTATTGACAATATACAGTTTTTGACTGTATAATTGTGAAAATACAGTTATAGACTGTACTAAAGGAGAAAAATTATGAAAAAATGTTGTTTTACAGGACACAGACCCAAAAGTTTACCTTGGGGGTACAATGAAAATAGTTTAAAATGTATTGCTTTTAAAAAACAGTTAAGAAATGTTATCAATAATATCATTGATAACGAAGGTGCAACTTACTTTATCACTGGTATGGCTAAGGTTATCATTATTGAAATAAAAAGAAACTGAAGTTCAGTTTCTTTTTCTATTTTAGATACACTCCGCTCCACTCGCTCACGCTCGTTTCGGTCGGTATGACAGGAGTGGTATAAATACGCTCGCACTCGTTTCGGTCGGTATGACAGGAGTGGTATAAAGAGATAGATTTCTCCGCTACGGGATTTGACCTTCGGTCGAAATGACAAAGGAGGAGAAACATGAACTTCGGTCGAAATGACAGTGCCTTAGGCACTTTGTTACGCTTCGCTAGATCCCTCCGCTACGGTCGGGATGACAAAAGAAAAAATGGTCGGGATGACAAAAGAAAAAAATGGTCGGTTTGACAAAAGGAAAAATGGTCGGGATGACAATGGTAGGAGAAAAATAATCCGCTTGAAAAGTTGCGACAAATCGCCAACGGAGTGCGATTTCGTTTGGTCGCAAGAGACAAGCAAGGCGGTAAGGTCGGAAAAATTTATGCAAGTAAATTTTAAGACCATTTAGCCTTTGCGAAGTCGATCAGTCGGTATGACAGGAAGGTTTATAGGGAGGACAATAGTATTCTTTTAAAATTTTGGTAGGTAACCAAATGGCTTCAGACGATTTGTTTCTATCTCTATATCAAAAGTTAGTTTCTCCCCCATTTTACGAAAACGCACCATTATATCTAATGGGTCTATATAGTTTGATATGATTGGCGAAAGTTCCCCTTTAAGTATCTCACATATACGCTGGGGATCACTGCACTTATCTCGCTCGAGTACTGAATTTAATCTTTGCTCCATTATCTCATATTTCATATTTACACCCGCTTTTTTATATTTCTTTTTAAATAACCCATTAGTCCACGATATTTATATGTACAATCAAATATCTTTTTAGAGCCATTATGTATATTCTCACTAAGTAAGGTAAATGCCCTTGCACTTTCTACAGAATTCATATACCCTCCCACCGAACAAGAACTTGATATTGCGTCATCCTCGGGTATTACCCCAAGTAGTGGCACATGGAGAGAACGAACTATACTTTCTATATTCATAAGTTCCCCATTTAACAGCAAGTCCCCTCGCATTCTATTTATCACAAGTCCGCGACTTTGTATATCATAGTCGCCTAAAAGTCCCAGCACTTTATCAGCATCGCGTATACTTGACAGATGTGGTGTAACAACAACTATCGCTTCGTTTGCTGAGAAAACCGCTCTATGAAATCCTGCCTCGACACCTGCGGGACAATCAATTAATATATAATCAAAACTTTTATCTAATATATCTACCACATTTTTAATATGCTCGCCAAGTATCTTGGTACGATTATATGAATGAGAGGATGGCATGACATAAAGAGATGATATCTTCTTATCTTGCACTAAGGCTTGCACAGCACGACATCTGCCCATGATTACATCGGTGATATCAAATACAACCTGATTCTCCACCCCCATGACAACATCAAGGTTATTTAGCCCTATATCTACATCAATAAGCACCACCCTAAAGCCAAGTTTAGCAAGGTTAGCACCTAAATTTGCTGTTACAGTAGTCTTTCCCACTCCGCCTTTACCACTTGTTAATACGATTTTTCTTGCCATATTTTCTCCTATGGCTAGTTTAATTTATATAGTAAAGTTAGTAAAGGCGATTAATTGACAATAATGTTTAATTTTAAGATTTCTACGCGACACCTATGATGCAGTCAAAAAACAATAAAAAAGTGGCTATGCCACTTTAAAAGTTTTCGACAATTTTATTGAGTAATACCTCATCATCCAACAGTTTTCCTGCACCTTTAATGGTAACATATTCTCCGTCATGCCTTACTACAACTGCTGGAAAACGGAAATTGCGTTTTAAGTATTCATCAAAGCCTGCCATACGGGCAAGACCTCCCACAAACATAACTCCATTATTTATTATATCTGTGGAAATTTCTGGAGGAAGGGATGTAATGGTAACTTCTACCGCTTTTATTATTTCATTAAAATATGGTTCTATAATTGGATACAAATCTTTAGCAGTGATAATATATGTTGTTGGTATTTTGGTTTCTAGTTCAACACCAGTAACTTCCATATTTAATGTATCATTTATAAATAAACTGCCCACCGCACTCTTTAAGGCTTCCGCAGTGCCAAGGCCTAGCACTATTCCCTTTCTATAGGCTATTTCATGGGCGATTGCACTATCTATTGCTCTTCCGCCTATTCCGAGAGTAGCACCTTTTATTAGGCTATTCATATTGATTACTGCGATATCGGTGTTTGCTCCGCCCATGCTTACTACCATGGTTGTCCTTGTAGAACTGATATTTTTACCAACACCAAGGCAGGCACACATAACTGAAGGCACAA
The DNA here is from genome assembly GCA_947053645.1 of uncultured Bacillota bacterium. Classification (GTDB taxonomy): domain Bacteria; phylum Bacillota; class Clostridia; order Christensenellales; family UBA1242; genus Caccovivens. The sequence continues at coordinate 163,575 of CAMRTM010000001.1, forward strand.
GTGCAACCTCTTTAAAACCTACGCTATGGAGAAGTTTTTGATACAGATTTCTATCTTCATTTGACAAGGCACAATTTACAAGCACCATTACATTTTCGCGTTTCTTTCTATACTCTACCTTTTTGAAAAAGTACTCTAAAAGTTTTTGGCAATATTCATAATTCACTATTACGCCATTTACTATTGGACTAAAAACCTCGACAGAATCATCTGTCTTTCCCATAAGTTTCTTTGCCTCTTTACCAAGTGCCAACACCTTATACCCTTCTGGTGTTGGTTTTGCCGCAACAAGAGTTGGCTCGCAAAGTGCAAAACCACTATCTTTAACATATATTTTTGTGTTTGCTCCGCCCATTTCTATGGCATATTTATATCTTACCATTTTTCCTCCTTATAACGAAACAGTATAGGTTCTTCCTATTAAACCTAATTTTCCATTAAAGTTTATTCTTTCCCCTTTTTTACATCCAAGTAGGAAGTATATGAGGTCATTTCTATCTTTGATAACAACTTCAGTTCCATCATTTTTATCCACTGATTGTATTATAAAACCATGTGGAATTCCACTGCCGCTTTCAAGAACTATTACACCCTCTTCATTAAAATTAAATGTAGAAAAATAATCAGCCTTCTTATAGAAATTTCCATCAAAGTAGTAACTTAATGCACCATTTGCAACGAGTACAACATTGCCCACCCTATTCGCCTCATTGCTATCAAGCACTTTTAGGCCTAGGGATTTTATTGAATAAATATTTTGTTCGCCCATACTTTCATTCTGGAGAATAACACGATCAAGCACCTGCATAATTGGGTAGATTGGCACAAGAAAATTCATACTTGCACTGCCTGAAACCTCTGTATCAAGCCCGAGAGTGGCAAGTCCAATAAGATTGCCATATCTATCAAAGACACCACCACCCGAATTACCGTTTGTGATATCACAATTCATCATCACTACATTTTCATAGATATTATCATATGCTTGCAATACCTGAGATGGCGATGAAACTGCATTTCTATCCGTGGTATATTTAAACACGCCATTCAAAAAGTAGGTATAAATTTCAACACCACTGGCTTCAACCATTTCCATGTTTGTGTTTGATATATTGCCTAAAGTGAGAGTATTTTTGTATTGAAGGTCGAGTGGAGTACCGATTACAAATATGTCATCATAGAAAAGTTTATCTTCCGCTTTGCAGTCAACTATTCTATCTCTCATTTTTATATATCCCATAGAGATGGTTTCAGCGTCTGCACCTTCAAACTCAGAAGTGAGAATGGCAACATCCATATTTCTATCGTACCAAACAAGTTTTGCTGGATAATGCGCGGTGCTACCATCCAATTCAATTGAAATTTCTGTCTTATAACTTGAATACATTGGATCACATGCATAACTGATTACATGATAATTTGTGGCAAAGTAACTTTGCTTTGCATTATGTTTATATTCAGTTTGATAACCCTCACTTGCCACGCACACACCACTTCCAGAGGAAATATTTGTATAACTTCTATCTGGTGCCTTAGATTCAACAATCACAGCAACGCAGGAGTCCTTATATATTTTTGCCATTTCAGTACGGGACATATCTTCGCTTACCCGTTCATTTGCACAATAACCGTCTATATCAGGTTTATAAACATTATTATCCGTGAAAAAGATATATGCACCTATTGATACACATAATACAAAAACTAAGGACATTATTATCGCAAGATAATTCTTTTTCACGCTTTTCACCTTTTTCCTTTGTTTAAATTATCTGTAAACTCTTTTTAAACACCTTTCTATAGTCGTCAGCAACCTTCATTCCTTCCATTATTTCAAAGGTTACATCTCCCTCTACCACCGTTTTCATGATTATAGAATCGCCAAGTATATCACAGATAATATCTGAGATAAGTGGTTTTTTGGAAGCATTAAGTGCAACTGCAAGTTTTACTATTACTCCAAGTTTTCTTACGGCGTCAAGGTCTTCCTCAGTGACAATATCTTTATATTTCATCCAATCTGCGAGTGAGAAGTTATCAAGGTCTTGACACAAGCAGATGAAAGAAGCAAGAAGTAATTCCCTATGACTTACACCAACTAGTCCAGAATTGAGTATGGTCTGGAAACCATGTTTCGCATAATCGTTGTAATTAATCACCCTTCCACTATCATAAAGTTGGGCTGCAATGCGAAGAGGTTTTATGTAAAATCTAGGGAGTTTATGCATTACCTTTAACTGTTTAAACAGTATGACTGCCATGGTGTAGACATGAATATTTATCGCATGGTCTTCTGGCATAAATTCACAGTAGGAATCTACTGAATTTGCAAGAAGGTCGTTAAATTTTTCTTGCGATGGAAGTGCAACAGTAGCGTGTACAAGTCCCTCCACTACATTTGCTGTAGACACAGTGATTTCTTTGGCATTGAGGGCTTTATAAAATCCTCTTATAATTGCTAGTCCGCCGCCTATACATTCAGCCTCAGATTCAGCAATTCCCTTGATTTTCTTAAGTCTATCAAGATCTATTCCCTTAATGAAGTTTACTGTCTGTTCCATTACATCTTGTGATACATTATAGTTATTATCAAGGTCGAGTGGATATCTTGATATTTTCTTCGCAATATGTCCGAAAGAAAGGAAAGAATTTCCAGTCCCAACAAAAAGGCTCTCCTCCTCCGCAGATGGAAGAAAATCAAGTTTCCTTACCTCCTGTTCAATTAGGCTTTCCATTTCATCAAAACTTCTTGTCTTGCCATTCTCATCGGTCATGATATTCATTGCACCATAACCTATAACATGGCTTGCAAGTATCGTTCTTCTATTATATTTTATAAAATGTGTGGAATATGAACCAATGTTTATTAAGTAACCCTTGGAATAGTCGATTGAGTTTATTGTCGCTCCATAAACATTTTTAATAATATCTTCTTCGTCAAATACAGTGAAACTTATTCCTGTGTTATTATATATCTCTTCAATAAAACCATGATAATTCCTTGCTTTCAAAAGTATGTTTGTTGCAAAAGCAATGATCTTTGACGCTTTATAAGTTTCAATTAGTTTACGATATATCTTCAATACTTCAAGTAATTCATTCTTAGTCTTTGGGCGTAATAATTCCTCTTCCATTATCTCTTGACCAAGTTTTAAAGGTTGGCATGCACTATGTGTAAGCGAGTATCTGCCATTGCTTGTCTTATATATGAGGAGTTTTAATTCCTTATCATTTAATTCTATTACCGCTAAATTTGACATACCCACCTCACTTCTTTAATTCAATCGCCGCCACTGGACAACTCGCTTCACAAGCGCCACAATGAATACATTTCTTAGGGTCTATTTGTGCCTTACCTTGATTATCAAATGAGATTGCTCCCACTGGGCAAATTGCAACACAGGTTCCGCAACCTATACATTTATTCTTATCTACCATCTAATCCTCCGTTTATGGAGTAAGTTTATCATAGATTTCAATCAAAGTAAACTATTTTTTAAAAACTTTAATAAATTCTATCACTGAAAGTAGGCATAAAAACACCCCAAAGGCTATTCGTAGCACTTTGGAAGGCAGGTACCCTGCTAAAATTGCACCTAATGCCGAGAAAGCAATTCCGCTTAGGATTATATACACAAGCCCCCTGCCCTTGATATACCCATTCTTATAGTGTATAATAAGTGCAATGATTGCCATGATTAAAAATGAAAGAAGATTGATTCCTTGGCTTAATTTTTGATCCATTCCTAAGAAAATTGTTAGAAGTGGAATGAGCAGTGTGCCGCCTCCCATACCTAATCCGCCAAATATTCCACCCAGGAAGCCAAATAGTATATATAGAAAAATTGTCATAGGATTAATTTGATACCTCCTATAAACATGATTATTGCGAATATTACCCTTATCGCTTTGGGTGGCATGACTTTAAGAGCATATGACCCTAATATTCCACCTAAGACAACCCCAGCACCTACACTGACAAGTGGAAGGGAACTTATGTAGCCATTTAGCACATATATGAAAGCACTTATAAGGCTTAATGGAAAAATTACCGCAATTGCTGAAGCGTGTGCCTGTTTATTATTCAGTTTTAGTACTTTTTCTAGGATTGGCACGCATACCATTCCGCCCCCACCGCCAAAAAAGCCATTGAGAAGGCCTATCACGCTACCGCTTAAGATTAGCAATAATTTCTCTTTAATTTTCTTGTTTGCTTTCTTTCTTTTTGGGCAAAAATATTTATGCTGAACGAGGGTACGAGAAAGTTTGGGTTTATCTTCTTTTACAATCCCTTTCTCTACTTTAAAATTTATCTTTTTCCCCTCTTTCATAGTTATTATTATAAATAATTGTATAAAAAATATTTAAAGGGTGGAAATTTTACTTGCCTTCTTGCCTCGTACATGATATACTTTTGGAGTATTAACAAATTTTATTTAAGGTGAAATATGATTAAGAAAAAGAATATGAAAAAAATTTGCTTTGCACTTGCCCTACCTTTTGCTTTCTTAGGGGCTGGTTTTATGGGTGGCTCTTTACCTGCTACCGACGGTGCGTCCAACAATAACAAGCAAGACTATATCAACCCTATTTCAGTATATGGTTCTTCTTTTAATGATGGAATTTCTGGCGAATACTCACAAAGCACGCCTGGGTGGGAGGTAATTTCTGAATACAATGATAGCAACGCTCTCGCGCTAATAATAAATACTGGTGAACATTTTAATCAGTACAACTCTAACTACTACATTTCCGAAAACCCATACAAGACTGATGAAGATGACAGAATTTTAATGCTAAACTCTCGCAAAACGCTTGTGGGCGACAATGTTTCAAGAAGGCTTGCATATAAATCTAATGATATTACACTTAATGCAAACTCCTACTACCGCTTAAGCGTGGACGCTCTAACAAGTCATGACGGAAAAAACCAAGGCGAATATGATGTTAAAGCATCTATTTATGTCGACGGACTTAAAGATGCACAGGACAAGGAAGTTGTTCTTGGCTATGAAGGCGTGAACAACACATCTTGGGCAACATATTATTTCTATATCGCAACAGGAAGTGAATCACAGACAGTAAACCTTCAGTTATTCCTTGGTGGAAGAGAAAACCACTCGACTGGCGTTGTTTTCTTTGACAAGGTATACTTAGAGCAATTTAGTGAAAATACATTTTTCAATGCTGCGATTGACAAAGAATATAACTTTACTGACAGCCTTGACACTCACACTACCGACACTAAATTCCTTGTAGACAGACTTCAAGATGAAGAAAGCGACAAAGAATTAAAACTAGATATGACGGGCTATAATTTTGATTTTGAAGAATCTCGTCCCGACGATTTTTCTATGCTTGGCGACGCTTGGACTTCCTCTATAACACCTACCTCTCATGCTTGGATTATGCCGGTGGTAAGAGGTGCACAGGCTGAATACTTTAGAGAGCAGACCATGAGCAGCCAAAATCCACAGGGTTATCAATATGTGGGTAGCGACCTTAGTTTTGACAAGTCTAAGGGAAAAGATGGAGAAAACTCCAACGCACTCGTACTCTTTACAGACGGACAGAGCCATGTTTCAGTTAAATCAAAAGACATCACTTTGAAAGCACATGGAACTTACAAATTCTCGCTTCGTGCAAAAGTGAGTGATATACGCTCTGGCAATTTCACAGTGTCTATAAAGGAAACCGATAAAATTTATGAGTGGTACAACATTAAATCACTCTACCCTACACTCGCTTCCACCACTAAGACCTGTGCGACTGAAAATAGCGACAACCCTCTTTACAATGACTACGCGACTATAGATATTTTTGTAAAGTGTCACAATGAATACGATACTAATGTTTACCTTGAAATTGCTCTTGGAAATGAAAATGAACTTGCAGAAGGTTGTGTGTTTATCGACAACATTTCAGTATCACAAATTGACAGCGCTTCCTTCTCTACAGATGGCAACGCTCTGACTATGAAGGTTGCATCCTCTGACCCAGACTTTACAAACAGTTACTTTGACCTTGCTGATAGCGAAACCGCAAGGCTAAACTATCCTCTGAAGGCACAAAATTACACCGCTAATAATGGTAAATATACAGAAAGCGGAGTTATCTATCTTAAAGATGAGGCTCATTTCAATAAAATGTACTCTTCTTATGACTGGAAAGGGTCATTCCCAAAACACCCAGAAGGAACCAATTCGGTAAACAATGTTTACATGATGTACAATGCCGCTCCTTCTTATCAATCTCTTCAGACCCCTTCTAAAACCCTTACAGCAGGGGTATGGAATGAAATTAGTTTTGATTACAGAACAGTATCACAGGCAAGCAAAGACGCCGAAATTACTATAGAAATTGTGGATTCAAACGGAATGCAACTTTTCTATCAGAAAGGCATATCTTCTTACAACTGGACTAAAATGAAGGCATATATCAAGACGAATGAACTTGTTCCACTTGATGTAAATGTTATCGTTCACTTTGGTGAAAACAAAACTGGTGAAGAAATGCAGGGTTATGTATATCTTGATAACTTTGATATCAAGTCCGATGTTACCCTTCCAGAAGTTGCACCTTACAAAGTTGACCTTACCGACATGCTTTCACTTGACCCTACCGGCTCTATCGGCGAAGGACTTACAAATTCTGAGGCATTTAGTTTTCAAGAAAGCAGTGCTGTAAGCGGCGGTATTGTAAACGGTCAGAAAAATCAATTTGACGGAATAACAGTTGAAAACGGAAATATACTTGCACTTATCACACATGCAGAAAGCAAACCTACCCTAACTTCTAAATACGCATACTCATTTGCAGAGAATGAATACTACACCCTTTCATTTGACCTTAGAACAAACTTCTCAGCCGACGAGGATGCAATTAAAGAAAACAACAAAGACCACAAGTGTGCATATGGCGTAAGTGTTGGACTTAAAGACTTCTCTGAAATCACTCGACTTAAATCAAATGAAGAATTTACTCACTATACTATATATATTAAAGCGCCTTCAAATGCAGTGACAACTAACCTTATCTTCTCACTAAACAGCGACTGCTATGATACCACTGGTGCAGCATATCTTGCAAATGTTAAACTTGAAAAATCTACAAGCATTGATTACACAAGCGCAAGTGATAGTGATGAGTTTAATAAAACAGTATTCACTTCCACCTATCAAAATCAAGGTGATAATGAAAAACCTGAAGAGCCAAGCGAACCTACCACCCCTACCGACAATACACAACTTTGGGTTATCATTCCTTCAATATTCACTGCTATTGCACTTATTGGAGCCCTTGCCGCTGTTGGACTTAATAAAATAAAATTCAAAAAGCGTGAAAAATTTGTTGGCGAGGCATATGACAGAAAGATTAATGTAAACCATGACGCAATTCTTATCAAGGCACAAGCAGAAAGAGATAATGAGGCTAAAGAGATACGCGATTCAATCAAAGCACTTACCGAGGAACGCGAAGCACTTGAACTTGCTCACAAAGACGCTGTAAAAGCGGCAAGACAATCTGGCAAAGGCGTGACCAAGGAAACCGAAAAAGAATTTAAGGCATATGCTAGCAAAATGGCAAGACTTAATGAAAAGGAAAACATTTTAAGAGAACAACTTGACACTACCCTTTCAGCAGATTATCTCATCTCTATTGAAAAAAGACTTGCAGACGAGGAAGAAAGAGAGTTACGCGAACTTGAAAAAATCCAAGCAGGTAAGAAATCAAAACTTGCACAAAAAGAAGAAAACAATAAGGATGAATAAAAAATAAGACCGAAATGGTCTTATTTTTTTAATAAAGTATATTCCATCATCCCAATTTTTTCTTTAGATTGTTATACAATTTAAAAAAGGAGGATGAATGTGTATAAATACAAACATGCAGACACGGTTTATTTGAATAGAATAAAACTGCTTATGCAAGAAAACAACACTAGTATTGAAGAACTAGCAAAGATTACTGAACTTAGCGTTGTTGAATGCGATAAGGTGCTTAGAGGGAAAAAGTGCCCTTTAGAGGCTTTTGTATCTATAGCATTGCACTACAAGGTTACTTGCGACTATTTGATTGGCTTTGTTGAAGATAGAAAAGCATACCGAATTGATAAAAAAAGAAACTGAACTTCAGTTTCTTTTTTTATTTCAGATACACTCCGCTACGCCCTTCGGGCTTCGGTCGGTATGACAGGAGTGGTATAAATACGCTTACGCTCGTTTCGGTCGGTATGACAAAAATAAAGGTTGGTCAGGAGGACAAAAGTAATGGAAACGGGCTATGATTGAAATCATAAAGTAATAAAACAAAAAAAGTGGCTTATGCCACTTTTTATAATTTAAACCTCTTAAAAAGCGTTTGCAGGGGTTTGGGGAGAATCGCAACTCCCCATCGCTTTTGCATACTTTTCACGCTGAAAAGTATGGAAATCACTCATCATCGTCATCAAAGTCTTCGTCGTCATCCTCATATTCGTCTTCGTCATCAAAGTCGTCCTCTTCGTCAAACTCCTCGTCAAACTCTTCGTCGTCAAATTCTTCATCATCTGGCTCGTCACCAAAATCAATATCAGAGGAGATATCGTCATCATCAAGAAGTGAAGAGTCACTTAAATCTGTCACTGTTGCCATTCCACCAGTTTCCTCTTCCTCTGTCATTATATCTTCATCATCTTCACGAGTTAAATAGTCTTCCCAGTCCTCGCTAAGTTCGCCATCTTCGGTTTGGTGTTCCTTAAGACAGTTTGCACACATTATCTCGTTTGACTGAATATAGTTTGTCTTACAGATTGGACAAAGTTCCAAATCCATATCGTCAATATAATCGTCCTTTGCGGCAAGTTCTGCTTTGCATACGCTGCACATTTTGTCTTTTTTCTGTATATAATTAAGTTCGCATCTAGGGCATCTTATATATACTGGTTTTTTCATATTTACTCCTTTTGTTTACTAGATTACTAGTAATTTCAAAACAAATTATACTTATCTTATATGAAAATGTCTATTATTTTTCTAACATTTTTAAATTTTTTTTAACATTTTTTCTTCAAGTCCAACCTCTGCTTGACTCTTACGAAGATATAGCGGAGTTAGCAAATGATAATCACAGGATTTATCTTTATGTTTTAGTGCAAATTCAAGCAAAACCTCACATGTAAGAGGGGTTGACTTATGCGATAGATTTCCTGCCGCACTTACCTTTTCTTCAGGCATTAAGTCCACTTCTTCCGCTTTAACTAGGAATGGTTGGGATATTGGCTGACCTTCTTTATTATATTTACATACAAATCTAAGACCACTTAAGGCATCCATGACTACGACAAAGTCACTTGTTACTTTATTCCTTTTAACATAAGAATATGCAATCAAATCTAAAGAAGAAATTGGCACCACCTTTCCCCTGCCAAGACCCGCACATATTCCTTTAACGGTTGCTATGCCTATTCTAAGCCCTGTAAAAGAGCCTGTGCCTACTACAACGGCAAAATCCTCTTCCTCCCGTATATCAAGCCCGAGTTCTGCCAAACACTCGTCAATTGTGCGTAACAAATTTTCGCTATGTTTGCAATTTGCGTCAAGTTCTTTAAAAAAAGTTTTATTACCTCTTTGAATTGCCACCTGTGCTGTTTCAAATGCTGTAGATATCGCTATCATCCTTCTCTCCCTACAAAAATCTGTCTTTGTCCATTTTCGCCTTTAACAATATTTACATTGATATGTGGGACATTAATAAGCCCCTTTACATTCTCAGGCCACTCCACTACTGTAAGCCCGTCAAGAGTTTTTGAATCAAAATATTCTTCAAAGCCCATTTCCTCAGCCTCTTCACAGGAAGAAAGTCTATACATATCGAAATGATATATTGGCATAGCACCACTTTCGTAAATATTCATTATTGTAAAAGTGGGACTTGTAACAAGTTCCTTTGCCCCGAGTCCGTGTGCAAGCCCCTTAACAAAGTGGGTCTTACCCGCACCGAGGTCACCTGTCAGCGTGATAATTGTACCCTTTGGAAAGATTTTGACAAGTTTTTCCGCAAGGGCTATTGTTTCACTTTCATTTATTGTTATCACTTTCAGTTTGATTGGTTTTTCCATTTGTCTTCCTTTTTTTCATCACTAGATTATACAACAAAATTCCTATTATAGCAACTATTAAGCCCTCACATCCGCCTGCAATTACATCGGTGAGATAATGTACGCCTAGGAAAATTCTTGACAAGGCGATAAGCGCAAAATATAGTGTCATAATAATTGGCACGCACACCTTTGTCCATTTACTTTTACCATATTTGATTGCCATATAGCCAATAAATACCGCTATTATCATTGCTGAGCAGGAATGTCCACTTGGCATACTATAACCGCTAGATCCGCCTAAATTCATGATTGTATCCCATGTCACAAATGGACGAGGGCGCATGATTATATTTTTAAATACAAAATTTATTCCCACACCACATCCGAAGGTTACAAAAAATGCGTAACTAAAACTCTTCTTTTTAAAATAAATCAAAAGTAATGCCAAGGCAAAACCCAGCCAACTTCCAAAAAGAGTAACTATCTTAAAAAAGTATAACCAAAAGTCATTTGATCCTGCTTGCAAAAATTCAATTATATTCGCTTCAAATTTCATAATTAATATTGTATCAAAATTATTAAAAAAAAACAACAAAATTGTATTAACTACAAATTTGTTGCCTATTTTAATTCGCTTATCGAAATTCCGTCTTCAATCTCTAGAAACTTTGTATCAAGTTCATTATCTTGTTCTAGTGCCAAGATAAACTGACGAAGATTATTTACCATTGTCCTATTTTTGTGCGGAATTACCCCCTCTTGTTTAACTAATCCGTGATAATATATATCGTCGGCAAAAAGAATACCGCCTTTATTTAACAATGTTTTTAGTCTTGGCAGGTATTTTATATACTGCCCTTTTGCCCCATCCAAAAAGATAAAATCATATTTTTCTCGGCTATCTACCAAAGCATCTATCACTTTGTCGGCGTCTTGATGTATTAACCTCACACGATTTTCAACTCCCGCACTCTTAAAATTTTGCATGGCAAGCGAAAACATATTTTCATCTTTTTCTATGGTTGTGAGAAATCCGTCCGGCACGGCATTAAGCATTAGGATGCCTGAATAACCTATAGCCGTGCCGATTTCAAGTATTTTTTTCGGTTTTCGCGTTTCACACTCATTATACAGCAAGCGTCCACTCTCTTCCCTTATTATTGGCACATTATTTGCCTTTGCATATTCCCTTAATCTTTCTAACATTTCTCGTCCTTTAGTCAAGGGTAACGATTGTTAGTATCATTGGTCTACGCTTTGTACGCCTATAGATAAAATTGGAAATATTGCGTCTTATTGACTGCTTTATAACAGATGGCTCCATACCTCTTAAATCCTGTTCTTTAAGCGAAGCAATTATTGCCGCCTTTGCATCTTGAACAAAGGATTCCTGTTCATCAGTATACACTACACCTCTTGTGATTATAAATGGCTCACTTGATACAACGCCAGACACATTATTAATATTAACGCATACAACGCATATTCCGTCTTCAGATAGTTGTTTACGCTCGCGAAGAACATTACTATCCATATCGCCGATTCCAATTCCGTCAATCAGTTTTTGACCTGCTGTGACAAAGCCTGCTTGTTTGATTGAGTTTGGAGAAAGTTCTACCTGCATTCCAAGGCTTGGTATTACTATATTACGCTCCTCCATACCTAGAGTCATTGCGAGTTCTTTATGCACCTTAAGATGTCTATACTCTCCATGCACAGGGATGAAATGCTTTGGTTTTACAAGGCTATGCATAAGTTTTAATTCTTCTTGACATGCGTGGCCTGACACATGAACATCTGCAAGTTCATCATAAATTACATCTGCGCCGAGTTTATAAAGTGCATTGATTACATTATACACATTCTTTTCATTTCCCGGAATTGGAGAGGCTGACAATATGATAAGGTCATTTTCACGCAATTTAATTTGTTTAAACTCGCCAGCAGCCATACGAGTAAGAGCGCTCATCGGCTCGCCCTGACTGCCTGTAGTGATGATTAAAATCTCTTTATCGTCACATTTATCAACCTTTTCTATATCAATAATATTTTCACGATTATACTTAAGTTCGCCAAGTTTATATGCAACTTCGCTGACATTTATCATACTTCTTCCAGTAAAAGCCACCTTTCTCTTATACTTTTCAGCAAGATCCATAATCTGTTGTAATCTATGAATGTTTGAAGCAAAGGTTGCCACAATGATTCTATTTTGTGCGTGGGATTTTATAATCTCTTCTAATGCGCGACCTACCGACTTTTCACTCATAGTAAAGCCTTTACGGCAAACATTGGTACTTTCGCATAACAACAAGTTTACACCGCGTTTTCCGATTTCGCCTAGTCGAGGAAGGTCTATCATTTCTCCGTCAATAGGTTCATAATCCACTTTGAAATCGCCTGTATGAACAATATTTCCCGCTGGAGTTGTTATACAAAGTGCTAGTGAGCCTGCTATTGAATGGCTGACCTTAATAAATTCTATGGTAAAGTTGCCAAGTTTTAGTACATTCCTTGGTTTAACCGAAATACCTTTGAATTTTACCTTTGGATGCTCTTTCATCTTATTCTCGACAAGTGCGAGTGTTAAGCGTGAGCCATATACTGGCACATTCAATTGTTCAAGCACAAAAGGTAGAGCACCGATATGGTCCTCATGCCCGTGTGTAAGAAGTATCGCTTTAACCTTATCTCTATTCGCAAGAAGATATGCAATGTCTGGAATGACAATATCTACCCCTGGGAGATCGTCATCTGGAAAGGTAAGTCCAGCGTCTACAACGATGATTTCATTCTCATATTCAATGGCGGTCATGTTTTTTCCTATTTCACCTACTCCGCCTAAAAAGGTGATTTTTACTTTGTTATTCAATTTTAAATAACCTCCTTTTATTTGCAGTAAAAAGCATAGTGCTACATTGCACTTATTCTTTTTAATTTTTCCTTTTATGTTTATAACAAATATTTTGCGTCGTCTATTTTATCAACTTCTTCAAGTTTCTTTGGCGTCAAGATTGTATCAGCATCCACATAAAATCTCATGCCTTGACTTGAAAAGAACATTACCATGCCAAACACATCAATTAGCGGGAATATCACTGGTAATATTATTATCAAAGAATATAATCCTAATACCATGGAAAGTACAAAAGCAAGCAAATAGATTATAAAAGCTGTCGAATATACCCTTGCTCCCCGTCTTAAACTTGCCCTCATACCCTTTGGATATGCCTTGACTGCATTATTATCAAATACTACCATTGCTGGAGCCCAGCCCGCATTGAAGGTTTCTCTAAATGCAAGAAGAAGGGATGGAACTATGACTATGAGAATTGGCATTACATATCCATAGTTTGTGTTTGTGATTCTTGTAAGACCAAAGAGGCTTATAAGTACAAGTCCGTCAAAGAAGATATTATAAAGCGTCCTTAATAGTGCATAAAGCAGTGACCTATTCAATGTGCGAAGAAGAGTACCTGTGAAACTATGCTTTGAACTTGTTGCCATGTAGGAATATACCATCTCGCTCATTACATACTTTCCGATATTGCCAAGAATTGGACGAACTAAAAATACTATAATTACAAAATATATACCCATTCCTAAATTGCGCGTAAAGATAAGAGAGAAAAACATAAGCACACCGCGACAAATTGAAGTCAGTGCGGAGGCAACATTTATTCCATAGAAGGTACCAGTTGCAAAAAATGATTCAAGATCAAATTCTTTATACGCGATTGTTGCACAATCAAGAAGTTCATTGAAAAATGGTGCAAGCAAAGCAATCACTACCCCGAGTGATAAAAGTTTATATACTAACAATTTCCAAACTTTATCAAAGTTTGACGATAGTAATCTTAAAGAATTTTTAAACATCATACGCATTTTTATTATACAATATGATACTAGAAAAAACAACTAATTATAAGCAAATATCTAAGATTTTATATCTCATGTCGCCTGTTGGCATGCTTACAGTGACAATATCTCCTTTCTTATGTCCTAAAAGTGCTGAGCCTACTGGGGAAAGATTACTAATAATCCCCTTTGCTGGATCACTTTCAGTTGATCCCAAAATCTTATATGTCACTTCTTCATCAAATTCTTCATCATAAAGTTTTACTTGGCTTCCGATGTTTACTGTATCGCCGTCAAGTTTTTTCTTATTTATAATTTCACAAGACAAAAGGATATCTTCCATTTCACTGATTTCAGCTTCTACCTGTGCCTGTTCTTCTTTGGCTGCATCATATTCAGAATTTTCAGATAAATCGCCGAATTCCCTTGCCATTCCTATCTTTTTTGCCACCTCTACTCTTCTAACAGATTTAAAATATGCAAGTTTTTCTTCCAGATTTTTCTTTCCTTCAACTGTTAAGTAATGTTTTTCCATGTTATGTCTCCTTTTGAATTGAAACTAGGTTGTATTATACATTTGACAAATTAAAATGTCAAATCTTTTTGCAACTTTTTTATATATAATTTTTTGTTTATTTTTGCTCATAGTTCTCTAATTTTTGCAAACAATACTTTTAAACTGTGAAGTTTGGAGGTTTTTATGCTTACAATTATTAGTTTCCTTTTGATGATTGTCGGATGTGTAAACTGGCTGATGGTTGGTCTTTTACAATATGATTTCGTCGCTGGTATATTTGGCTTTCAAGGCAGCATTCTTTCGAGAATTATTTACATTATTATAGGTGCTGGCGCACTTTTCTTCGTCTTCAAAGTTATCAAAGGAAAAGGTAAGGTTAATATCTTTTCTAGGCGTAACAAGGAAGATGTGGCAAAAAACATTGCCAAAATGAAAAAGCAAGAACCTGCCCACTCCTCTGTTGAGGCGTCTAACGAATTCCTGCCAGACGAAAATCGTTTTAAAGGAGAAGAAGGTCTACTAAACGAACATCTTAAAGTAGATGAATAGTTTATTAATTTATATGCTACAATTTTTATTTTGTGACTAGAGGAGTTTTCTATGAGTAAAGAATGGTCTTTTTACATCATATTATCAATATCAATTGGTGTCATTTTTTCCTTTCTAATTTAACTATTTATGATAGGTGCTTCCCTCATTTATCATAAAACCACGATACAACTGTTCAAGTAAAATCACCCTAGCCAAATTATGTGGAAAGGTGCCCTTCCCAAAAGACAGGCTATGACGCGCTGTCTTTTTTATTTCTTCACTTATTCCATAAGAGCCACCTATCACAAAGGTTATCTCACCACTGTCCATACCTTGACTTGCAATAAATTTTGCAAACTCTTCGCTTGTCAGTTCCTTTCCCTCTATGGCAAGAACCGCTGTATTTGCTGTTATAGCCTTGGAGATTAGTTCACCTTCTTTTTTAAGTATTAGCGGAACCTGCAAATACTTATTCTGCTCTTCAACTTCTATAATCGTTAGTTTACAAAAGCGTGAAAGACGCTTTTTATATTCCTCACACGCTTCTACCCAATATTTTTCTTTTAAATTGCCAACACATACTATCTTAATATTTATCATAAAACACCCCAAATAAAGGTGAAAATTGTAATACCTACTGTGAGCACAAAACTTGCAACAAAAAGGGCTATAGCCACTTTTGAAGGCTTATTATGGGTCTTGGTGGAAAGCAGTTGACGATCAAGATCAGTCATAAGCCCTAGTTTTATGTTTTTCTCGAGATACATCTCTTGCAAGTTTACCCTATTTTCAACATTTGCTTTGCCTTCGATTTCCGCCTTGGACTGTTCTATATCATTTATATAGTCGTTTTTAGCAAGTTCCTTATATAACTCCATTTGTACACTTGCCATATTCTTACCCACCGTTTCAACAATAAGTTTTCGCATGAGATAGTAGCCCGACATTACAAGCAAGGTTACAAATAAGATTAAAAACATTAGACCTAGGAAAAAATTATTCTGCAAGAATGTGTATGGAAGTGATAAAATTTTAGCAAATGAAAGTTTATGGAAAGAGGCAAAGCCAGAATATACACTTAAGGCATTATTCATAAAGTGAATTATCATGGCCGGATAGATGCTCTCACAAATTATAGTAAGGTATCCTAGGAAAAAGCCTATTATTGTTGCATAGAAAAACTGTTCAATATTTAAATGCAAAAGTCCGAATAACAAGGATGATATTATAAGTGCTTGTTTTTGTCCAAGACCACTCTGTCCTTTTAATAACAGACCTCTATGGGCTGTTTCTTCACATATCGCTGGAAGTACCGCTGTAAAGACAATGTTTATTAGCAGCAAATAAACTGGATAGGCCTCTGGACTTTCGCTTGGACGGAAATTATATCCTAGGAATTGCAATATAGTATCAAAAAATCCCGCCACAAATATATTTAAAAAGAATACTATAACTCCTAGAGCAACTGTGATTGCTACTGCTTTAAGCGAAATCTTTTTATAACCATAAAATCGAAAAGTTGTCTTTACCTTTTGTTTTTGAAGTCCACTAAACATAAAAACCGACAGACAAAACAGAAGACCTATCTGTACAACCATTGTAAATACATAGGAGGTATATTCACCCATAAATGACAAAAGCCCGAGTGCGGACAACGCCCTAATCCCCACGAAACCAACTATTATTAGAAAATAAGTTAAAATTGAATTTTGCGAAGTTTTTTGTTTTATGTTCATTATATTTCCCTTTGTATATTTTATTTGACTGGATGTTGAAAATTCCATACTATGTTAAAAATTAATATAACTAGTCCGACAAATATCGACACCCACAAGAAAATCGACAATTTGGATTTTTCAAATTTTTCAAATTCCTTTTGATTTTTATGCTTAAAGTAAAATTTATCAATAAGAAAGATTATACCCCCTACTATTGCGACAAGCCCAAAACTTAAAAGATAATACCACCACTCATTTACAAATGCAAGGCTGAAATTGTATTTTATTTGTAGGTATGCCATAAATACTGACAGAATATTGCTTACCCCATGTATTATCATACTTGAAATTACCGACCCTGTTCTTACCGCTATAAAGCCAAAGACAAGCCCCATTATGAACGGATAGATAAATTGTTGCAATGAACCATGCATTATCGCAAACATAAGAGCGGAAAGGAGGATTGCAAAAACATCTTTCATCTGTTTTCTTAAACCAGTTAGTATTATTCCCCTAAAAATCAGTTCTTCACATATTGCAGGTAAAACCCCACCTATTATTGCTGTAAGAATAAACCAGCCGAAATTATCTAGCGGTATGCCTAAGTCTTGTGTAAGGCTATAACCGATTGTTTTTAATAGTTGATCAAAACACGAAGTAAGGCAAATAAAGCCAAAAAGACAAACTACACCTAGTGTAATACAAATTAAAGTATTTTTCCAGCCGATTTTGAATTTAACATTTGCTGCGCTTAGTGCCACCTTGGCACTTTTATTGTATAGAAAAAATACTCCTATAAGAGAAAGTTGTGTAAGCACAAGACTTGGAATCCTATACCACAACAAATCATTTATAGTAAACTCTTCAGTAAAAACAATACCGGCTGCTGAAGCAATACCACTGCAAATCAATGTCCACAACAGCACTATCCCAAGAGGAATAAGTATTGCAAAAAGGTAGGTTTTTCCACTATCGTCACTTGTATAATAATTGCGCCTGTATCCGATTTCTTTCTTCATAATAGGATTATTATACTACATTTTCTTACAAAAAACAAGAATTCTCTTTACAAATGAAACTCGAAAGCATTATCATATTAAAAAACAACAAAGACGAGGTATGAAAAATGTCGAATTTTATGAAAGAAGCATTAAAAGAAGCAGAAAAAGCGTTAAAAAAAGAAGAAGTGCCTATTGGCGCTGTCATAGTCAAAGACGGTCAAGTTATTGCGAGAGGACATAACAAGCGGGAAAATTTACAAAATGCAATCAAGCATGCTGAAATAATTGCCATTGAAAAGGCATGCAAAAAACTTAATTCTTGGAGGCTTGAAGGTGCTGAAATTTATGTTACACTTGAGCCTTGCCCTATGTGCGCAGGCGCAATCGCAAATGCACGCATTAAGAAAGTAATCTATGGTGCAGACGATACAACGGCAGATGATCATCTTTGCGAAGCCATTTTAAAAAGTAGCAGACTTAATCATAAAGTTATCATGGAAAAAGAAGAGTGTGAACAGGCAAAACATCTACTCCAACAATTTTTTAAAGATAAAAGAAAGCACCATTAAGGTGCTATAATAACTTCATTAATGATTCTCTAAACTCCTCTTCAGTGATGATACCTTTATCGCGAAGGTCACGCAGTTCTTTAATTTTACGCTCTTTCTCCTCCGCCTTCATTTCCTTACTTTCAGGCTTTTTCTCCTCCTCGCCAAAATAAACATCGTCTATTGGCTTTACCCAAACAATATCACTGATAAACAGTGTTATTAAAAGCAGGATTGACGAGAGTGTAAAAATACTTGTACAAAATGAAATAATCACTGCGGACATATAATAAGTGTTTCTTTCCCTAAAAAATCTTCCACCATTTGAAATGGAATATATTAATAGACCTGCACTTACAAGAAGTCCTACTACACCTAGAAAATCAAAAATCAAACTTGCTATTGCGCCTTGGCTATATACGCCTTTTAAAAAAGCACGCACAATAAAATAAACATCAAGCGCTGCATTTAGAAAATTTAAAACTATAACGGCAATTAATAAACCCCTCTTTGTATTATTCATATTTTGATTATACTCTTAACATTATTCTTTGTCAAACAGATATATTCTATTCCATTAAATCATTTGGAAATTATTCAAGAATAATATATCATTAGAAAAAGGAAGGATTATGAATATTATTATCACAGGTGGATCCAGCGGGATTGGAGAGGCACTTAAAAATCATTATGAAAAACTTGGGCACATAGTTTTTGACATTTCTAAAAATGGAAATGACTATGTATGCGATGTTTCTGATAGAGAAGCATTAAGCAAAATAATAGATGAGATAATGACAAAAGTTGAGCACATTGACATTCTCATAAACTGTGCTGGCTTTGGAGTTTCTGGTGCCATTGAACTTGTGCCTATTAAAAATGTGCAATCAATTTTTGATGTAAATGTAATAGGCGCGGTCAATATGTTGCAACTTGTTCTTCCACATATGAAAAAAGGTGGCAAGATTATAAACATCAGTTCGGTACTTGCATTATTTCCTACACCATATCGTGGTTACTATTGCGCAAGTAAGAGTGCACTATCTTCGCTTAGCGATGCACTTTATATGGAACTAAAGGCAAGCGGAATTCAGGTGACTGCCCTATGCCCTTGCGATATTAAAACTAATTTTTCAAAAAATCGTGTGAAGAGTTTTGAAACTAATGAAAGGTATGGAGATGCGATAACTTTATCTACCAAGCATATTGACGACAAGGAAAATAAACGAATGCCTATTGAAAAGGCAACAAAAACACTTGTGAAATGGATAGACAAAAGACATCTAAAACCACAATACATTATGTCTTTTAAGTTTAAATTTCTTTATGCTTTAAAAAACATTTTTCCAAAAAGATTATACCTTAAAGTATGCAACAAAATGTTTAACAAAAAAAGTGCTTAGAAAGCACTTTTTTATTGTTTTATTTAGATTTCTCCACTCTGCGACCAAATGTCGCGTTGGTCGAAATGACAAGATGGGTAAGTTATCTCATCAATCACAAGGTCATGAGAAAGCCCAAACAATTGAATTGACAAATATATTTATTCTTAGATTATATAATTTTAGTAAACATCCGCTTGTTTTGGCGTTTGCTTATCTTCTATTTCAACTATCACTGCTTCGGTAGTAAGCATTGTCGCTGAAACACTGGCTGCATTTTGAAGAGCAGAGCGGGTTACTTTTGTTGGGTCTATAATCCCCCTTTCAAACATGTCACAATATTCAAGTTTTAGAGCGTCAAAACCGTATGCCTTCTTATTGATATTTTCATAAATATTATTTACAACAACTCCGCCGTCTACACCTGCGTTCTTTGAAATTTGTCTTATAGGTTCCTCTATCGCTTTCAATACGATATTTGCACCCGTCTTTTCATCACCTGAAAGACTTTCTATCAACTCTTTAATTGCTTTTGCGGTTTTTAAAAGTGCAACTCCTCCGCCAGCAACAACACCCTCTTCACTTGCCGCTTTTGTTGCAGCTAGAGCATCTTCAATACGAAGTTTCTTTTCCTTCATCTCTACCTCAGTGGCCGCTCCAACCTTAATCACCGCTACCCCACCAGCGAGGCGAGCAAGACGATCGTTCAGTTTTTCTATTTCATAATCACTGGTCGTTTCCTTAATTTGGCTCTTTAGAGATTTAACCCTATTTTTAATTGCTTCGACTGAGCCACCACCCTCTACAATAGTGGTGTTATCTTTATCAACCCTTACCGCTCTTGCACGACCAAGCATATCAAGAGTAAGAGTAGAAAAGTCAAATCCTAGCTCCTCACTTATTACTCTTCCACCTGTAAGAACAGCAATGTCTTCTAGCATTGCCTTACGCTTATCGCCAAAACTTGGAGCCTTGACTGCCACGCAATTAAAGGTACCTCTAAGTTTATTTAAAATAAGAGTGGTAAGTGCTTCGCCCTCTACATCATCGGCGATGATAAGTAGTTTTCCACTCATCTTTACAATTTGCTCGAGTAGTGGCAAAAGTTCTTGAATGTTTGATATCTTTTTATCAGTGATAAGAATGAACGGATTGTCAAGTTCGGCAAGCATTTTTTCGGTATTAGTACACATATATGGGGAGAGATAACCTCTATCAAACTGCATTCCTTCCACAACACTCAGTTCTGTTTGCATGGTTTGCGCCTCTTCCACAGTTATAATTCCGTCACTTCCAACCTTTTCCATAGCCTCGGCAATAAGGGCACCTATCTGTTCATCACCCGCAGAAATACTTGCAACCTGACTTATAGATTTACTGCCCTCTACTGGTTTTGACATCTTTTTAAGTTCATTTGACGCAACTTCTACCGCCTTAAAAATTCCTTTTTTAAGTATAATTGGATTTGCACCAGCAGTAAAATTTTTCATTCCTTCGTGAATTAGTGCCTCAGCAAGCACGACTGCTGTGGTTGTGCCATCACCAGCGACATCGTTTGTTTTTATACTCACTTCTTTTATTAATTCTGCCCCCATATTTTCATATGGATTATCAAGTTCTACCTCTTTGGCGATGGTTACTCCGTCGTTGGTTATAAGCGGGCTTGCATATTTTTTGCCTAGTACCACATTTCTTCCTTTTGGCCCCAAAGTGATTTTTACCACACTTGCAAGAGCACTTACCCCCGCTTCGAGTGCCTTTCTGGCTTCAAGTCCTTCTAATATCTTCTTTGACATACTCCCTCCTAGTCAAGCACGGCAAGTATATCAGCCTGCCTAACTATCACATATTTTTTATCGTCTAGCGTAACTTCGGTTCCGGCATATTTTGAATATAAAACTCTATCGCCTTTCTCGATTTGAATTTCAATCTTTTTGCCGTCAAGTTCTCCACCCTTTCCCACTGCAACTACAGTTGCGATTTGGGATTTTTCCTGTGCGGCTGTAGGAAGCAAAATACCTCCTTTCGTTTCTTTTTCATTCTCTTCTGGTGCAAGTAATACTCTATCAAATAACGGTTTAATTTTCATATTTCCTCCTTATTCATATCGTTATTATACGACTTGGCATTTTTTTTGTAAAGCAAGTTTATAATGTTTTTGCTCATAGAATGCCTTTATTTGTCATACACTTTACTAATAAAACATTTTTTATAAGGAATCAAGAGTTTATGCCAAAAAATAATCGAAAATTTCATAAATACACTTTTTTTCTTGCCATTTTCTTCATAAGTGGCATTCTTGTAGCAAGCGGACTTTCAGTAATTTTAGTTACACCCGCTTCCTCTAAGCCAGATTCAAACCTCTGCTCACCAGAGTTTGAAGTGCATTTCATTTCCCTTAATAAATCACAAATTGAAGGCTCAGCCAAGTCACTTGCTCCAGACTATCAAAAAATTGGAGCCGGTGGATTTATTTGGAAGGTCGATGATTACTACCATGTTTTATCGAGTGGATTTGAAAACAAATCAGACGCAATTCTTGTTCAAAATAATTTGAAAGCGACAAGCAATCTTGAAAGCGAAATAGTATCTATAAAATTTAATAAATTTAGTGTTAATGCTACTTTTGACGGAGAAAGCAAAAAAGTCATGACGAAAGCCTTAAATTCTTTCAAAGATTGTTACACCTCGCTTTACGATATCGCAATCAGTTTAGATACTTTGGTATATAACGAAATCTCAGCAAGACTTGCTATAAATTCAGTATATTCTTCTGTTTCCACTGCCAAAGCGGATTTTGATACACTTTTCTCTTCCAACCAGCATAAAGGATTGAAAACAATTTCTGAGTTTTTAACCAAAGAAAAAAATATTTTGGAAAAACTTTGCTCTGGTGTTAAACTTCATTCTTCCCAAACCTACCCATCGCTCATTAAATACAGATATATTGAATTACTTAAAAATTATCAAAATTTAACCGAAGCAATAAAAAATGCGACCGAATAATGGTCGCTTTTTTTAAATAATATCCAGTTTTTCACTTTCATCCGAGTTTAATATATTTTTCTCAGGAACCCACACTCTTTGTGCTGATACTTCGTAAGCAGTCCTTTTCTCAGTTTTGCCGTCACCAAGATTCTTTGTATACTCTCTTGATTGTATTCTTCCTTCCAGTACTATCTTGCTTCCAACTGGTAGTCCTTGAATAAATCTTGCATTTCTGCCCCATACGATACATGGTATATAATCACTTTTATTTGTTGTTCCAACGCGAAGAGGTCTATTGATTGCGACAAGCACATCACATATCTCTCTCTTAAATGGAGTTTCTCTATAAATTGGTGGTTTACAAATAAATCCTAAAATTTTTAGGTTATTTATTGACGCATCACCTTCAGTTTCATAATCTAATTTGTCTTGCACAAAGAAGTGAAGCATAAGTTTGCTTTTTCCATCCACCTCTTTATTATAACTTCTGAACTGACCTGACACTGCAATCTCTTTGCCCTTGCCGATTTCCACTGTACCAGCTTGAACTAGTTTCTCTGAGATGGTAACTGGTATATTATCGCAAATTTCAGATAATCTCTTAACGGCTAATGTGAATTCATAGAATCCTTCGCCTTCTATCTCATAAGCACGCACTGGCTCTGTTATGATAGTTCCTTTTAATTCTCCTTGGTTCGTGTTTCTTTCATCAATTGTATTCATTTTTTCTTCTCCTCCAAATTTTTAATTGGTTCTTTGTACGCCATTTCGATCTATACTATAGTTGTCTTGGTAAATAAGTTCCCCTACTGATGTCACTTTATATCCCTGCAATTTCAACCTATCAAGTATCATTCGCACCCCGTCAAGTACATGATCGGAATTATTGTGCATTAGTATAATTGAGCCATTCTTTACTTTAGTCGTTACTCGTTTTGTAATTTCTCCAGCAGACAAGCCCTTCCAATCAAGCGAATCAACATCCCATTGTATCGTTTTTAGATTAAGCCCTTCTGCAACATCCAAAAGTGTATTATTATATGACCCAAACGGAGCCCTAAACAACTTCACATCCTTTTTTGTTACTGCCTTGATTTTATCAATAGAAGTGGAAAGTTCGCTCTTCATTGTCGCCGCGTCAAGTTTTACCATGTCGGGATGGGTGTTTGAGTGAGTGCCTATTTCCATTCCTGCTTCATCGATTGCTTTCACTTTTTCAGGATATTTATCTACCCAAAATCCAACTAAGAAAAAGGTAGCGGTTACATCATACTCTTTGAGTAGATCTATGATATCTTCAGTTTTATCCGCTCCCCAAGCAGCATCAAAAGATATTGCCACCTGTTTCTCCTCTGTTGCAACACTGTATATTGGCACTTTTCTTGCACTGTATCCAAAGAATACTTGCGCACAGTTTGACCCATTAATTGAAATACATAGGAGTACAACTACTATAGCCATAGCAAAAATAATTTTTATTGTCCTTGATTTGATTACGCAAAATGGCATCACAAACCTCACTTTTAATGATATATTATTACCATGAAATTACCAAAGCGTATTATGTCGTAAAATGACATTTATTGCTGGTAATTGTCGTCGGCTTTTCTATCACTAATATACTGAGTTTGCAACTCTATTATGACAAAATATTATTCAAATTCAAAACAAATTAATGAATAATACACAAATTTGATTATAATTCCAAATTTTTGGAAAGTCAAGTATTTTGTCCAATTTTGTGGAATAATACATATTATGAAAGAAAGTTTTGGTAAAAGATTGAAAGATTTAAGAAAAGAACGCGGTTTAACTCTGGTGGAACTTGCAAACGAGGTTAATATCGGCAAGTCCATTATCAGTCTTTGGGAACAAGATAAATGTCAACCCTCGCTAGACAAAGTAATTGCACTAGCAGATTTTTTTGATGTATCACTAGATTATCTTGCTGGTAGAAGAGATTATTAAATTAGTGAAAGATGATAAAATATCAGAAAAATAAAAAAAGATGCTTTATTGCATCTTTTTTATTGTTTTATAGATTTCTCCACTCCACTGCGTTTCGGTCGAAATGACAGAGGTGGTGATAGATCCCTCCGCTACGGTCGGGATGACATAATGGGCTCAGTCGGTCGAAATGACAGAGGTAATTATTGTTTTATATAACCTTGGCTTACAAGATAATCATGCACTTTCTTAGAGTCTGTAAAGCCACCGATATGATTTAACCCACCTTGAATTGGGAGCCCGCCGTTCA
>CAMRTM010000002.1 GCA_947053645.1 uncultured Bacillota bacterium
GTAAGGCAGATGCTCTCCCAGCTGAGCTAAACTCCCAAATGCATTGATTGCTCTTTTAATATATCAAAAAAAAACAGACTTGTCAACAAAAATTTGAATAATTTATAAAAAAATAATTTAAAAGAAAAAAGAGGTTATGCCTCTTTTTTCTTTTTGCTTTGTTTAGTTACTTCTTTTTCTTGAAGTGCTTTAAGTATTTCTTTAAGTAGGTACTCTGTGGAGTTGTGGTATTTCTCTTCTTCAGCAAGTTTTGCTTTTGCTTCCTCTTCAAGTTTTGCAAGTTCTGCTCTTCTAGCTTTTTCATCAAGGTAACCTTTGACAGCCTCTTTGTCTTTAAGGTTAATTCCTTCTGCCTTCATTTCTTTTCTTTGCTCTCTAGTTATTTTTGGTTTCATAGCGGTAGTTGCATCTTTAAAGAGTTTGCTGCTTTTCATTGCTACTTTCAATATAATGAAAAGAGTCATAGCAATAATCAAGAAATTAAGAACCGCTGAAATGAATGCACCCCAGTCAATATATATTGCATTTTTAAGTGGCTCTAATGGGTCGCTGCCAGGTATAAGTATAGTAACTGCTCCTTCCAGTCCATTTTCACCACCACTTATAACTGAAAGAAGTGCGTTAATAAGTGGCATAATAATTTGATCGGTGAACGCTTTAACAATCGCATTGAAGGCGCCGCCTACGATAACGCCGACAGCCATATCTAATATGTTGCCACGGGTTATAAACTTTTTAAAATCTCTAAAAAACTGTTTCATATTTCCTCTCTTTTACGACAATATTTTAAATAATTTTATATAATAAATCAAATAAAATTAAGAGGAATATAAAACTTTTTAATTTGCACAAATAAAGAGAGGATATAATACCATGATAATGAGGCTAAAAGCCTTTTGGAGAATACACATGCCATGTAATTTAAATTTTAATGAGTGTAGACTCGGGCCGAATTATCCCACACCAATCTACACTTGTCGAGAGCAATTATTAAGGTTATTAGATACATCATCAAACACAGTGATAAATCCAATAGTGTTAGCGACATGGTCATTTCTTAATTTCACGCCAACGCAGGTCATCCCAAGTGGCGGAAATGTAGGACTTACCCTCGCGTCCAGTATCGGCACTGATATCACTCTTGGAGTAGGCGATACAATTATTTTAAAAAGCGGAACATATAGAATAAATTATGCGTCAAATGGGATTATTCCATCCAATGGTGCCCTGTCACTTGCGGTATATCAAAACGGCGTGTTGCTTGCCGACTCAATAGCCACTGTAAATGGAAGCGTAGGGTCGAATGTAAACATTGCAGGTGATAGTGTAATTACGGTTCCAACTCAAGGGGTGATGCTTACTATAAGAAATAACAACTCAGTGAGTGAAACAATAAACTCAGGAAATGTATTTATAACTAGGATAAACTAACAAGCCCGATGGGGCTTTACATAAACTTTGACAACTTTCTTCTCAATTTTCTAATAAAAAACAAATTTGATTGCCTAAAAGATAATCTATGGTGTATACTTATACTATAAAAGCGAGAGGAGGGTGAGATGAAAACGAATAAAGAACCGAAGTTTGAAGAAAGTGATGCATGTGTATTTTTCAGAGCGCTTGAATTAAGTGGCGACCCACAACTTGTAAGGCATTTCTGTAAAAGCATGAAGATATGGAATAAAACTCTCCTTGAAGAAGCTCGTAAAAGGGAAGCGGAGAGGGAATAATAATGGGCTCTACAAAGGTTAAAGCGTTAGTAATCGAATCAAAAGACTATAAAGAAAAGGACAAGCTAATCACACTTTATACTCTCGAACAAGGCAAGCTCGTTTGCGTCATGCGTGGAGTGCGAGGGGAGAAAGCAAAACTTAAATCCGCCAAAGAAATATTTTCCTTTGGTGAATATGTAATAGAAGATGGAAAAGGTTTTAATATTATCACTCAAGCCGAAGTCATTGATTCTTTTTACGGGCTTACGAAAGATATTGATAAATATTATGAAGGATGTGCAATAATAGATATTTTAAAAAAAATATCAACTTTTGAAAGCGAACCGGCACTATTTATTGAAATTATTAAGTGTTTGCAAGCATTATGTTATAATAATGTAAGAAAATATTATTGTATAGATAAATTTTTATTAAGTGTATTCAAAGCGCTAGGCTATTCTTTTGTTACAAATGATTGCTCGTCTTGTAGAGCAAGACTTGGCGGTATAAAATATTTTAATCTTGAAATAGGAGAGGTTGTCTGTCCAAGTTGTAAAAGTGGGATGAGTATACATATAAGTGAGGCGTGCTATATTGCACTTAAATTGCTAAGCGAAATTTCTTATGAAAAGTTATCCTCGTTAAAACTTGGCGGCGGCGGAGCAGAGGAGTGCTACCGCTTACTTGAAAAGAATTTTGAATGGCGCACTGGAGGAAAATTTTTCTCCATCCCAACCATATAAAGGTCCTAAAATCATAGGGCTTTTTTGTTATAAAATTTATTTTATTTTTCTCATAAAAACTCTTGACAAAGGACTAGGCATTTGTTAAACTATCTATGCTGTGAAATATGGGTTGAAATATGAGGTTACTTTAATTACCAGCAATTAAAGAGAACTCATATGGACAAGTCCGTGGCAGTGACCGCGGGCGACTAATCATAAGTCACATTTTTTAAAGTCCGACAGCACGAAACGCACGGGAGCGTGTACCGTAGTTTTGATAGGCAGGGATGTGATGATTAGCGAGGCTATTACAGGAGGTAAATTAATTAATGGCAACACAAAAAATCAGAATTAAATTAAAGGCCTTTGAACACTCACTCATTGATGAAGCGTGTAAGAGAATAATTGACACTGCTGAGAAGAGTGGTGCAAAAGTTTCAGGCCCAATCCCACTTCCAACAGATAGAGAAGTGGTAACCGTAATCCGTTCACCACACAAACACAAAGATAGTCGTGAACAATTCGAGTCTAGGACTCACAAAAGACTTATTGATATTTATTCACCATCTACAAAGGCAGTAGACGCTCTAATGAAAATCGACTTGCCAGCAGGTGTTGATATAAAAATCAAACTGTAAGGAGGAAGATAATGAAAAAAGCAATAGTTGGAAAGAAACTTGGCATGACTCAAGTCTTCACTCCAGAAGGTTTGGTTGTACCAGTTACAGTAGTAGAGGCAGGTCCATGCCCAGTCGTACAAATTAAGAGCGACGAAAAGGACGGGTATAGCGCAGTAGTAGTTGCGTTCCAAAAACAAAAAGCATCACGCGTAAACAAACCAAGTGCAGGGGCTTTCAAAAAGGCTGGAGTTGAAACCTTCAGAATGGTAAAAGAGTTAAGATTTGAAAACGCAAGTGAATACACTCTCGGCCAAGAAATTAAATGCGATATCTTTGCAGAGGGCGACAAAGTGGATGTTACTGGCACCACTCGCGGTCGTGGATTCACAGGTGTTATCCAAAGATGGAATCAACACAGACTTAAAATGACTCACGGTACTGGCCCTGTACATAGAGAAGTCGGCTCTATGGGTGCAAACTCTACACCATCAAGAGTGTTCAAGAATAAACATCTTGCAGGACACTATGGTGTTGAAAGGGTAACTATTCAAAACCTTGAAATTGTTAAGGTTGATACCGATAGAAACATCTTACTTGTAAAAGGTTGTATCCCAGGACCTAAGGGAAGTGTGGTAACAATCCGTGAGAGCAAGAAGGCATAAAGGAGAAAGACATGGCAAAAGTAAAAGTTTTTAATATGGGCGCCCAAGAAGTTGGGACTATGACACTTTCTAAAGACCTTTTTGAAGTTGAATATAACGAACCACTTATTCATGAAGCGGTAGTTGCATACAATGCAAATCAAAGACAAGGAAATAAATCTACTCTTACAAGAAGTGAAGTGAGAGGAAAGGCTGCAAAACCTTGGAGACAAAAAGGCACTGGTAGGGCAAGACATGGCTCTAGAAAAGCACCACAATGGACAGGCGGCGGAATTGCTTTCGCACCAAAACCAAGAGACTTTTCAAAGAAGATGAATAAGCAAGCAAGAAGATACGCCCTTCTTTCCGCACTCAGCGAAAAGATTAGACAGGGACAGGTAACAGTACTTGATAAACTTGCTTTCACAGAAGCAAAGACAAAAGAAGCACAAGCTTTTGTAGATGCATTTAAATTCAACGGCAGTGTACTTGTAGTAAATGACGCAAATGACACTAAAGTTAAAAGAGCAACTGCAAACCTTGTAAATCTTGGAATCGAAGAAGCGGCAAACCTTAATGTTTACGAAGTTGTTGCTTCTAAAAACATTGTACTTACTCAAAGTGCAATAAAATCAATCGAGGAGGCATACGCAGAATAATGGAAGCACATGAAATTATTAAGAAACCACTATTAACTGAGAAAAGTTATGCTGGAATCGGCAACAAAGTTTACTCTTTTGTAGTTGATAAAAGAGCAAATAAGGTGGAAATTAAAAACGCCGTAGAAACTCTTTTCGCAGTTCAAGTGGAAAAAGTAAATACCTGTATGGTAAAGGGACATAAGAAAGTCCAAAATACAAAGGCTGGAAGAACAGAAGGAAGAACTTCAGATTACAAAAAAGCAATTGTAACACTGAAAGAGTCTTCAAAAACAATAGCGTTCTTCGACAGTTTATCTTAATAGGAGGTTAGGTCATTATGGCAATTAAAATGCACAATCCCACTTCAGCTGGAAGAAGATTCTATACGACCTCTTCCTACGACGAAGTAACAAAGAAAACACCTGAGAAATCTCTTCTTGCTAAGAAAGATAAGCATGCAGGAAGAAATGCTACAGGAAGAATCACCGTAAGACATCAAGGCGGTGGAAATAGACAAAAATATCGTATTATTGATTTCAAACGCAATAAAGACAATGTGCCTGCAAAGGTAGTTGGAATCGAGTATGACCCAAATAGAACGGCATATATTGCACTTCTCAGCTATGCTGATGGGGAAAAGAGATACATTATCGCTCCAGTAGGACTTAAAGATGGCGACATCGTTATGAGCGGAGAGAATGTAGAAATAAAAGTCGGAAACAATCTTCCAATATCTTCAATTCCAGTTGGTACTTTAATTCATAATATTGAACTTGAACCAAATAAAGGTGGACAACTTGCTCGCAGTGCGGGAAGTGAAGTACAACTTATGGCTAAGGAAGGAAAGTATGCAACTTTAAGACTTCCAAGTGGAGAAATGAGAAAGGTACTTCTTAACTGCCGTGCTACAATCGGAACAGTAGGAAACCTTGACCATGAACTTGTATCGCTTGGTAAAGCAGGAAGAAAAAGACATATGGGTGTAAGACCAGCCGTTCGTGGTGTGGCTATGAACCCTAATGATCACAAGCATGGTGGTGGTGAAGGAAAGAGCCCAGTTGGTCTTAAGTCACCAGTTACTCCTTGGGGTAAGCCAGCACTTGGATACAAGACAAGAAAGAAGAAAAATCGCTCTAACCGCTTAATGGTTAAGAGAGTTAATTAGGAGAGACAAGTATGAGCAGATCATTAAAGAAAAAGCCTTATGTTCATCCAAGTTTGATGAAAAAAGTCAATGAAATGACAGCATCTGGCGTTAAAAAGCCAATTAAAACTTGGTCAAGAGCATCTACAATTTATCCTGAATTTGTTGGCTTTACATTTGCAGTACACAATGGAAAGAAGCATGTTCCAGTATATTGCACTGCTGACATGGTAGGACATAAACTTGGAGAGTTCTCTCCAACAAGAACCTATAAAGGTCACACTAAAAAGGCGTCAGCCGCAGGTAAGAGATAAGGAGGGGAGAGATGGCTACAAGAATTAGACAAAAAGCAGAAAATAGACAAAAAAATAAAGACACTCGCCCCTTTGCAAGAGCAAATCATGTAAGAATGAGTAGTTCAAAGGTGAGAATTGTTCTTGATTTAATTCGTGGCAAAAAAGCACTCTACGCAGTAGCAATGCTTGAAAATATGCCAGACAGCGCCGCAAAAGAAACTTTAAAAGTATTAAAGAGTGCAATTGCAAACGCTGAAAACAATAAGGGCATGAACGCTGAGAACCTAGTTGTTGCAGAATGCTATGCAACCGGCGGACCAGTTCTCAAGAGAATACACTATGCGGGCAAAGGCTCTGCCAACAGAATACTCAAAAGGACTTCACATATCACAGTAGTGCTTGATGAAGTGGTAGGAGGCTAAGATGGGACAAAAAGTTAATCCAATAGGACTTCGTGTCGGAATTAATAAAGATTGGGATTCTACTTGGTATGCTGACAAACAAACCTTTGCAGCAAATCTTAAAGAGGATCAAGAAATCCGTAAATTCTTAAAGAAAAAGTATGCCACAAGTGCAATTTCAAAGATAACTATTGAAAGAACTGAGGGCAAACTTGTTATCAATATCTTCACTGGAAAACCAGGAATGATCATTGGTACAAAAGGTGCTGGAATTGAAACAATAAAGAAAGAAATTTCTAAAATGATTCGTCCAGTAAAACTTCTTGTTATCAATGTTAAAGAAGTTAAGAAAGTAGACCTTGACGCTCAACTTGTTGCAGAAAGCATTGCTTCTCAACTTGAAAAGCGTGTCGCAGGAAAGAGAGCATTAAAACAAGCACTTCAAAGAGTAATGAAGGCTGGTGCTAAGGGATGTAAAGTACAAATATCAGGTGTTCTTGCCAAAGCAAATGACAAGGCGATGACTGAGAAATATAAGGAAGGAAGTCTTCCACTTCACACTCTTAGAGCGGATATTGATTATGGTGAGGCAGCCGCTTACACTATGATCGGTAAAATCGGTGTTAAATGCTGGATTTACAAAGGCGATATTCTTGGCGCAAAAAAGTCTTCTAATGCAAAAGGAGGGCAAGAATAATGTTAATGCCAAAGAGAGTTAAAAGAAGAAAGGTTTTTAGAGGCAGAATGACAGGTAAGGCTACAAGAGGTAATACTCTTGCTTACGGAACATATGGCATCATGGCTATGGAACCTTGCTGGATAAAATCAAATCAAATCGAAGCTGCTCGTATTGCTATGACTCGTTATATCAAGCGTGGTGGTAAGGTTTGGATTAAGATATTCCCAGACAAGCCAGTATCAAAGAAAGCCATCGGAACAAGAATGGGTTCTGGTAAAGGTGCTCCTGAGTTCTGGGTAGCAGTAGTTAAACCGGGCAGAGTTCTGTTTGAAATTGAAGGAGTGGCAGAAGAGGTTGCCAAAGAGGCATTAAGACTTGCTGGTCACAAACTTCCATGCAAAGTAAAATTTGTAAAAAGAGAACAAAACGAAGGTGGTGTGAAAGATGAAAATTAGTGAAATCAAGACCCTTTCAATCGGGGAGTTAAACGCTAGACTCAAAGAATTAAATAGCGAATTATTTAATCTTCGTTTCTCTCACGCTACTAGAAACCTTGCAAATCCAATGCGCATTCATGAATGTAAGAAAGAGATTGCAAGAGTTAAAACTGTAATAAGAGAAAAAGAAATGGCTGGAGGAAACGATGGAAAATAGAAATTCAAGACTCACCAGAGAGGGCATAGTTGTCAGTGCTGGAAAAATGAATAAGACAGTAGTTGTCAATGTCGTTTCCAGAGTAAAAAGTCCAATCTACAAAAAAGTCGTACAACAATCAAAGAAATTCAAAGCTCACGATGAGAACAATGAATGCCAAATCGGGGATAGAGTTCGTATTATGGAAACTAGACCACTTAGCAAAGATAAATACTATCGCGTTGTAGAAATCGTAGAGAAAGCGAAGTAAGGAGGAGAGAATATGATACAACCTCAAACAAGATTAAAAGTAGCTGATAACACAGGGGCTAAAGAGATAATGTGTATTCGCGTACTCGGAGGCTCATATAGAAGAAGTGGTAACATCGGCGATGTTATCGTAGCATCAGTTAAGAAAGCAATCCCAGGCGGAACAGCCAAGAAGGGAGATGTTGTTAAGGCGGTAATCGTGCGTACCACCAAAGGACTTCGCAGACCAGACGGCTCACACATCAGATTTGACGATAACGCCGCAGTAATAATCGACAATCAAAAACAACCAAAAGGAACTCGTGTATTCGGACCAATCGCGAGAGAACTCCGTGATAGAGGATATATGAAGATTATCTCTCTTGCACCGGATGTTATATAAAAGGAGCAAACTATGAAAATGGCAATAAAGAAAGGGGATACCGTAGTCGTAATTGCTGGAAAAGAGAAAGGCAAAAGCGGCAAAGTAATCGATGTATATCCAGATTCAAACCGAATACTTGTAGAGAATGTAAATCAGGTTAAAAGACATCAAAAACCAAAATCTCAGCAAGACAAAGGTGGAATAATCACAAAGAATGCACCATTTGACGCATCAAATGCAATGGTAGTTTGCCCAGTATGCGGGAAGGCTACAAGGGTGGCTCACACAGTAATCGAGGGAGAGAAGGTCCGTGCTTGCAAAAAATGCAAAGGCTCGCTTGATAAAAAATATGTTAAACAGTCTAAGAAAGAGGTGAAGAAAGCGACTTCAACTAAAAAGACAGAAACTTCTGAAACTAAAACTGAAGTAAAAGCACCTGCTAAAAAGACTACAACAACAAAAACAACAACAAAAAAGTCGACAAGTACAAAGAAAGATAATTAGGAGCGATAAAAATGGCAAAAGAACAAAACAGAATTGCAGTTATGTATAAGAATGAAGTAGTTCCTGCACTTGTTAAGGAATTTGGCTACAAAAACCCTAACGAAGTTCCTAAACTCGTAAAAATTGTACTTAATATAGGGCTTGGTGATGTTAAATCAAACTCAAAAAGCTTTAACATCGCAGTAGAAGAACTCACAGTTATTGCTGGACAAAAACCAGTGGTAACAACTGCAAAGAAATCAATTTCTAACTTTGGACTTAGAGAAGGACAAAAAATTGGTGCAAAAGTTACTCTAAGAGGGGACAGAATGTATGAATTTTTTGATAGACTCACAGCAATAGCACTTCCAAGAGTTAGGGACTTCAAAGGCATTCCAGAGAAGTCATTTGATGGCAAGGGAAATTACTCAATGGGAATCAAAGAGCAATTAATCTTCCCAGAAATCGTATATGAAAAAGTCGAAAAAATCAGAGGTTTTGATATTACTTTTGTGACCACTGCTAAGACAAACCAAGAAGCAAAAGCACTTTTAAAGGCACTCGGATTGCCTTTCGCTAGATAGGAGAGAAGATATGGCAAGAAAAGCATTAAAAGTTAAACAACAAAGAACACCAAAATATAAGACAAGAGCTTATACACGATGCAGTCTTTGTGGTCGTCCACATTCAGTATTAAGAAAATATGGAATCTGTAGAGTTTGTTTCCGCGAACTTGCTAGCCGTGGCGAAATACCTGGCGTTAAAAAGGCAAGTTGGTAAAAGGAGGAAGATATGTTAGTTACTGATCCAATCGCAGATATGCTTACAAGAATTCGTAACGCACTCAGTGCAAAACACGAAGAAGTAATAGTACCTGCATCAAACGAAAAAATTGCAATAGCACAAATTCTTCTTGACGAAGGATACATTCTTTCTTTTGAAAAAAACGAAGAAGGAAACAAAAAGAACATCCTCATCAAACTCAAGTATGATGAAAGTGGCGAAAGCGTAATTCAAGGTTTAAAGAGAATTTCAAAACCAGGACTTCGTATATACGCACAAAAAGATAAACTTCCAAAGGTTATAAGCGGACTTGGAATCGCAATTATATCTACAAATAAGGGAATTGTCACTGATAAAGTTGCAAGAAACCTCAATGTAGGTGGCGAAGTTCTCGCTTATGTATGGTAGGAGGGGAATATGTCAAGAATAGGAAAAAAGGTTGTCGTAATGCCAGCAGGCGTGAGTGCTAAAATGGAAGACGGAATACTTACAGTAACCGGTCCTAAGGGAACTCTTAGCCAAGACATCGACAAAGTTATTAAAACAAATATAAACGGACAAGAAGTATCTTTTGAAATAGCAAAAGAAACCCAAGATGCAAATGCAAAACACGGACTATATAGAGCGCTTGCTCACAATATGGTAGTAGGTGTAAGTGAAGGCTTTAAAAAGACATTACTTATCTCAGGTGTAGGTTACAAAGCAAATGTAACGGGCAATAAACTTGTTCTCAATTTAGGATTCTCTCACAATGTGGAAGTAGCAATTCCAAGTGACCTTCAAGTGACTTGCACAAGTGCAACTGAAATCGTTGTAAGCGGAATTGATAAACAAAAAGTAGGTCAATTTGCCTCTAATGTAAAGGCATTAAGGCCGGTAGAACCATACCACGGTTATGGTGTAAGATATTCTGACCAAGTGGTAATAAGAAAAGTCGGAAAAACTGCAGGAAAGGGCAAAAAGTAGGAGTTAAGCAATGATTAAGGTTAAAGATAAGAATGAAGAAAGACTTGTTCGTCATAAACGCGTAAGAGCAAAACTCTCTGGAACTAGTGAAAGACCTCGTCTTTGTGTATATAGAAGTTTAAGCCAAATTTACGCACAAATCATTGACGACTCAAAAGGCACAACACTTGTTAGTGCGTCTACTCTTGACCCTGAGGTTAAGGGCTTACTCGAAGGCAAATCAAAATCTGAGCAAGCAAAAATTGTTGGTGAAACAGTGGCAAAGCGTGCTCTTAAGAAAAAGATTAAAGAAGTTGTTTTCGATAGAGGCGGTTACATCTATATAGGAAGAGTTCAAGCTTTAGCAGATGGTGCTAGAGAAGCAGGACTTAAGTTTTAGGAGGAAATGATGGCAAATATCGAAGAAGTAAAGCAAGAACAAACCGAAGAAGTTGTAACCAAGGAAAATGTTTCCAAAAAACCTTTCAATAAGAAAGGAGATAGAAGAGAAAGACCTGTTAGAAGAGAAGAAAGCGAATTTGATAAACGCGTTGTATCTGTAAGAAGAGTAACAAAGGTTGTTAAAGGCGGAAGAACTCTCCGTTTCTCAGCACTTGTTGTAGTAGGAGACGGCAAAGGCAAAGTAGGTCTTGGTCTTGGAAAAGGAAGAGAGGTATCTTCAGCGATTGAAAAGGCAACACTTGTTGCAAAGAAAAACATGAAACTTATTCCAATCGTAGAAGACAGTATTCCTCACGAAACAATAGGAAAATTTTCAGCAACAAACATCCTCATGATGCCTGCTAAACAAGGTACTGGAGTTATTGCTGGTGGTGCTGCTCGTTCAGTTCTTGAACTCGCGGGCATTCACAACATCGTTACAAAAATTCACGGTTCTACAAACAAAATTAACTGCGTAAAAGCAACAATGAATGGTCTTTTATCATTAAAGACTAGAGAAGAAATTGCTGCAAGACGCGGAAAAAGTGTTGATGAGATTTAAGGAGAATAGTTATGGCAGAGAAAAAACAAAAAATGCTTAAAGTAACCTATGTAAGAAGTGCAATCGGTTACAACAAAAAGCAATCTAAAATAATTGAAGCTCTTGGTCTTACAAAACTTAACGATTCTAACATCCTTCCTGATAACGCAAGTGTTCGTGGTAGTATTCACCATGTTGCACACCTCGTTAAAGTGGAAGAAGTTAAGTAGGAGGGAAATATGGAATTAAATAATTTAAGACCTGCCGAAGGTGCTACAACCAAAAAAGTAAGAGTTGGCAGAGGTATCGGCAGTGGAATCGGAAAAACAAGTGGAAAAGGTCATAAAGGACAAAACGCTAGAAGTGGCGGTGGAGTTAGACCAGGATTTGAAGGCGGAAACATCCCTCTTATTAGAAAGGTTGTAATCCGTGGATTCAATAATAAAAACTTTAGAAAGAATTACGCTTGCGTTAATGTAGGCGACCTCGAAGCATTTGAAGCAAATGCAGTAATTACAGAAGAACTTCTGTATGAAACAAGATTTATCGGAAGACGCGAGTCACATGGACTTAAGATTCTAGGAAACGGCAATCTTACTAAACCTCTCACTGTAAGAGCGAATAAGTTTACCGCATCCGCAAAGGAAAAAATTGAAAAAGCCGGTGGAAAAGTAGAGGAGTTATAATGTTTAAAACAATAATTAATGCATTTAAAATCAAAGACATTCGTAAGAAGATTTTAATAACATTATTGTTATTATTCATTTATCGTGTTGGATGTTGGATACCTGCGGTTGGATTTAGACCAGACGCAGTTATCGACACTACCAATGGAAGTCTTTCAATTTTCAGCCTTATGAACCTTGTAAGTGGTGGTGCACTTTCAAACTGCTCAATTTTAGCACTTGGTGTAACCCCTTACATTACGGCGTCCATCGTTATCCAACTTCTCACTGTGGCAATACCGCCACTTGAAAGACTTGCAAAAAGTGGAGAAGATGGAAGAAGAAAGATAAATCTATATACAAGAATTGCAGCACTCGTGCTTGCTCTTGCACAAAGTATTGGTATAGTTGTAGGTATGAACGCTTTTGACCCTAACGCACTTTGGGTTGGCGCACCAACTTGGCTTATCGGAATAGGACTTGTTCTTATATTAACCGGTGGAGCAATGTTTACAGTATGGATTGGTGAAAGAATAACCGACCTTGGAATAGGAAACGGCATGAGCCTTCTTATCTTCGTAGGTATCCTTTCTTCAGCAGCGTCTGCACTCGGACAAGCATTCAAACTTGTGGGTGACAACATCAATTACCTATGGTATATCGTAATCTTTGTAGTTGCAGTTATTGCAATCTTCGCACTTATCGTATTTGTAGATGGTGCAGAGCGAAGGGTGCCAGTGCAATATGCAAAGCAAATGAAGGGAAGAAAAATGTATGGTGGACAAAACACCTACATTCCAATAAGGGTAAACGGCTCAGGGGTAATGCCAATAATTTTGGCAAGCACCTTCCTTACCTTCCCACAACTTATAATCAGCATTTTCTGGCCAAATGTAACTTGGTATCAAGAATGGCTGGGTACAAACTCATGGTTATACATTGTACTTACTGCTGTGTTTATACTACTCTTCTCATTCTTCTATTCTAAGATTACCTTTGATCCAAATGATATAAGTAAAAGAATACAACAGCAAGGTGGCTTCATTCCGGGTATTCGTGCAGGAAAACCTACCGCAGAGTATTTAGGAAAAATATCAGGAAGAATAACACTCTTTGGAGCAATCTTCCTCGCAGCAATCGCACTTATTCCATCTCTTGCCTTTAAAGCAATAGGTGATGCAACAGGTGCGGGTATACTCATCAATGCCTTCAGTGCAACAGGACTTATGATCGTAGTTTCAGTGGCACTCGAACTTGATAAACAACTTGAAGCACAAATGCTTATGAGAAACTATAAAGGTTTCTTAAATTAGTACAGATTGTTAATATTGTGTTTCCTCGTGAAGCGGGGAAACACAATAAAATACATTCGACCCCGTCTTAGGTCGTTAAATAAGAGGAAAGGGAAAGATATTGAAGTAATTGATGTCTGTCCCAAGATAGGAGGCCAAATGAATTTAATTCTTTTAGGGGCACAAGGAAGTGGCAAAGGCACTCTTGCAAAAAATATTTCCAGAGATTTCGGACTTGTTCAAATCTCGACAGGGGATCTTTTTAGAGAGAGCATTGCAAAAAAAGAAAAACTTGGGCTTAAGGCAAAAGAGTATATGAATAGAGGCGAACTTGTTCCTATAGAGTTAACCTTAAAAATTCTTAATGAAAGAATTTCTAAACCTGATTGCAAAAAAGGGTTTATACTAGATGGCTTTCCTAGATCTATTGAACAGGCGGAAGCACTTAAAGAAGTTGCAAATATTGACTATGTCATCAATGTAGAACTTCCATATGAGGAATGTGTGGCAAGATTAACCACTCGTCGCACCTGCCCAAACTGTGGAGATATTGATAATATGACTTATGAAGGTTATACTGGCAACTGTCGTAAATGTGGTACGCCACTCTTCCAGCGTGATGACGATAAGCCGGAAGCGATTAAAACTCGTCTGGAAGTTTATGAAAAGACAACGACACCACTCATAAACTTCTACAGTGATAGGCTATTTAAAGTATCAAGTCTGGGGACTCCAGAAGATACATATAGGCCGGTGAAAGACTTTTTATCAAACCTTGGGAGGAAAAAGTGAGAACAATGACTCCCGCAGAGATAGTTCTTATGCGAAAGGCTGGGCAGATTACAAGAGATGCATTAAATTATGCGCAAACTCTAGTAAAAGCAGGAATTTCAACATATGAACTTGACAAATCGATAGAAAAGTTTATAATAGATAGTGGTGGAACTCCCTCATGCCTAGGTTATGAAGGATATCCTGCAAGTATATGCGCATCAGTAAATGAAATGGTGGTGCACGGCATACCTTCCAAAGATGTTATTCTAAAAGAAGGGGATATCATAAGCGTAGACCTATGCGTGACATATAAAGGTTACATAGCCGATGCAGCAAGGACTTTCCCAGTGGGAACGATATCCTTTGAAAAAGCAAGACTTATTGAAGTAACCAAACAGTGTTTCTTTGAAGGCATTAAGCATCTTGCGGTAGGGCATCGATTAGGTGAACTATCACACGCAATACAAGTGCATGCTGAAAAGAATGGTTACAGCGTGGTACGGGAATTGGCGGGACATGGCGTTGGAAGAGAAATGCATGAACCTCCAACCATTTGCAATTATGGCAAGGAAACAAGCGGGCCAATGGTTATAGAAGACTGTTGCCTTGCAATAGAACCTATGATAAACATGGGACGCAAAGAGGTGTGGCTCGTAGAAGACGGCTGGGGAGTAATAACTCGTGATGGAAAGCCTTCCGCACATTACGAAAATACGGTGCTAGTCACCAAAAATGGCGTAGAAATTTTAACTTTATAGAGGTTTGTATGCAAATAGGAAATAAAGTAAAAGCGCTTAAAGGAAAGGAAAGCGGAAAGGAATTTGTAGTTGTAAGAATAGACGGTAAATTTGTCTATCTTGCAGATGGCAAAAGGTTAAAAGCCCAAAAGCCAAAGAAGAAGAGCATACTACATGTTGTATTATGCAAAGGCGAATTGCCCCTAGATGAAGTAGAATTACTTGAAGAGAGGGTCAATGCAAAAATCAGAAAATTTTTAAAGGAGTAACAATGTCTAAAGAAGATGTAATTGAATTCGAAGGAATCGTTGAAGAAGTTTTACCTAATACAACATTCAGAGTAAGACTAAGCAATGGACATGTTATCACAACCTACATTTCTGGCAAACTTAGAAAGAATTTTATTAAGGTGCTAGAAGGGGACAAAGTTAAAGTCGAGATGAGCCCTTATGACCTATCAAAGGGCAG
Organism: uncultured Bacillota bacterium; assembly: GCA_947053645.1. Classification (GTDB taxonomy): domain Bacteria; phylum Bacillota; class Clostridia; order Christensenellales; family UBA1242; genus Caccovivens. The sequence goes on from CAMRTM010000002.1 coordinate 15,256, forward strand.
GATTACTTGGAGAGAAAAAGGTTAAAAAGGAGCCGAAAATGAAAGTTAGAGCATCTGTTAAGCCAATGTGTGATAAATGCAGAGTAATCAAAAGGAACGGTAAAGTAATGGTTATCTGTCCTAAGAGCGCAAAGCACAAACAAACACAAGGTTAATAAAAAGAAAATGGAGGAAAATTAAATGGCAAGAATTGCTGGTGTGGATTTACCTAGAGAAAAGAGATTGGAACTTGGACTTACCTATATATATGGTATAGGAAGGGTAACATCCAACAAAATTTGTGAAGCCACTGGTGTAAGTGCTGATATAAGAGTAAAAGACCTTACAGACGATCAAGTGGCAAAACTTCGTAATTACATTGAACATAATGTAATTGTTGAAGGTGAACTTCGTAAAAAAGTCGATATGGACATCAAGAAACTTAATGAAATAGGTTGCTATCGTGGTGTTCGTCACCGTAAAGGATTACCAGTAAGAGGGCAAAACACTCGTAATAATGCGAGAACAAGAAAAGGTCCAAAGAAAGTCGTTGCTGGAAGTTCAAAGAAAGGTAAGTAAGGAGTAAAATATGGCACAAACTAAGAAAACTACAACTAAAACAAAGAAAAGAGTTAGCAGAAATATTTCTAACGGACAAGTTCATATTAAAACTTCTTTTAATAATACCATCGTATCTTTTACTGATTGTGATGGCAATGTACTTTCATGGTGTTCATCTGGTAAACTTGGACTTAAAGGTTCAAAGAAGAGTACACCATTCGCAGCACAATCTTGTGTTGAAGATGCTGCAAAGGTAGCAAAAGAGCATGGTATCCAAAATGTAGAAGTTTTTGTTAAGGGACCAGGAAGCGGTCGTGAACTTGCTATTCGTTCCCTTCAAGGATGCGATCTTAATGTAACATTAATCAAGGATGTATCTCCAATCGCTCATAACGGTTGCAGACCTCCTAAAACAAGAAGAATTTAAAAGGAGAAAATAAATGGCAAGAACAATAGAACCTGACTGCCGTCAATGCAGACGCGAAGGATGCAAACTTTTCCTTAAAGGCGAAAGATGCACAACAAAAAAATGTGCTATGGAAAGACGCCCAGTTATACCTGGACAGCATGGTAATTCAAGAAGAAGAGTAACCTTCTCTGAATATGGTAGCCAACTTCGTGAAAAGCAAAAAGTTAAGAGAATGTACGGTGTACTTGAAAGTCAGTTTAGAAAATATTATGACGAAGCAGAAAGAATGAAAGGGGTAACTGGTGAAAATATGTTATCTCTTATCGAAAGACGCCTTGACAATGTTGTTTATAGAATGGGAATTGGTGCAAGCCGCAGCCAATGCCGTCAAATCGTAAATCATGGTCACATCACTGTAAATGGAAAAAGAGTAAATATACCTTCTTATTCTGTAAGAGTAGGCGATGTAATTGCAGTTAAAGAGAACAAGCAAGATCTTGAATTCTTTAAAGCAATTAAAGGCATGAAAGTAGTAATGCCAAAATGGCTTGAATTTGATACCAATACTTTAACTGGGAAAATCGTTGCACTTCCTAGTCGTGAAGATATTGACGCTGATATCAAAGAACAACTTATCATCGAATTGTATTCGAGATAATAATTGGAGGGCAAAATAAATGATGGAAATGGAAAGACCTAGAATTACCTGTGAAGAAACTGATAATGGAAGTTATGCAAGATTTGTAGTAGAACCTCTTGAAAAAGGCTATGGTATTACACTTGGCAATACTATGAGAAGAACTCTTCTCTCTGCACTTCCTGGCTCAGCACCTATTGCTATTAGAATAGCAGGTGTTGCACATGAATTCTCTACAGTAAGAGGGGTAACAGAAGATGTTGTAGACATTATTCTTAACCTTAAATCTTTGGCTGTTAGATGCAACAACAAAGATAGAGATTTTGTAACATACCTTCGCATTAGAAAAAATGGTGCTGGCGAAGTAACTGCAAGAGATTTTGAAAGTAATGATGAAGTTACTATTCTTAATCCAGACCTTCACATTTGCACTATGGACGAAGGTGCTGTGCTTGATATGGATGTTATGATTGGCAATGGACGCGGATATGTTCCAAACACTGTAAACAAAACTAAATTTGATAACATTGACTTTATCGCAATGGATTCAATCTTCTCACCTGTGAAGAAAGCAAACTTCAATGTGGAAAGCACCCGTGTTGGACAAAGCGTTGACTTTGATAAACTTACAGTAGAGGTTGAAACAAACGGAACAACTTCTGCAAGAGAGATTGTTGCACTTGCAGGAAAGATTATTGTTGAACATATTGGTTTATTCGTTGAACTTTGCAGCCAAATGAGCAATATGGATATATTAGTTTCAAGAGAGGAAGATAAACAAACAAAACTTATGGAACTTCCTATTGAAGAAATGGATCTTTCTGTCCGTTCATATAACTGCTTGAAGAGAGCAGGAGTAAATACTATGGAAGACCTTCTTAAAAAATCAAGAGGAGATATGCTTAAGGTTAAAAACCTTGGTATCAAATCTATTGATGAGGTTATTCAAAAACTTGAAAGTTATGGACTTTCACTTCGTAAAGACGAAGACTAGTTAAAAGGAGAAAATTATGGCTAACGAGAAATTAGGCAGACCTTCTAAAGAAAGAACAGCACTCCTTCGTGGACAAGTGACTGACCTTTTATGGAATGGTAGAATAGAGACTACTCTTGCTAAGGCAAAGTCAGTGAGAAGTAAGGCAGAAAAGATTTTAACACTTGCAATCAATTCTTATGAAGATATTGTTAAAGTTCCAAAACAAATCAAAGATGATAAAGGTGTTAAAGTTAAAACAACAGTATCTAACGATGGTCCTAAAAAATTGCAGGCTCGTAGACAGATCATGGCTTACCTTTATGACAAACAAGAGCAAAGAAAGCCAAAAGAATCTGTTGAAGCATTTGCTACAAGAACTGCAGGCATCAATCATCCTCTTCTTGAAAAAATATTTAATGTATATGCACCTAAATATGCAGGAAGAATAAAAGAAGTTGGACAGGGCGGTGGCTATACTAGAGTTATCAAACTTGGACAGCGCCGTGGCGATGCTGCTGAAATGGCAATAGTAGAACTTATCTAAAAAAGTGCATTTTTTTGCACTTTTTTTCTTAAAAACACAAAAAACTCTTGACAAATCCCCCCCGTGTATAATTAAAATATAAAAAGGGGAGAAAAATGGAAAAGAAAAAATATTTTACTTTAAGTGCGGGGATTATGGGGACCGTTGTACTTAGCATACTTACAATTTTGCATGTCATAGTAGGGGCAAGTGCACTAGATGCACTTAATTATGATGGTATGTCCGCTAGTGGTATATTAACTACAATAGGAATACTTTATATAATGCTTGCTATTATCGAGTTTACTGCTATTGGACTTAATGGTGCATCAATCGCAGCATACAAACCTGAGAAAAGCAAAAAATACAAAGCAACTGTAATTACAACCGTGGTATTTAACTTTGTTATTATTTTATTTAGTATTATTGTGTTTATTGTGGCTGTTCCAGTATGGCTTTTAATTGTTGGACTGATTTTTGACTTAGTGCTTATTTGTGCAAATGTTTTCTACATTATAGATTTGGCACACAAAGATCTTCCACAAGAGGCAGAACAAGAAGTACCAGTTGCCAAGGCTAGCATAGTGCAACCAGCGGCTAAGAAACAAGTTGCAACCAAAGAAGAACAATTACTTATCGAACTTGAGAAACTTGTATCTTTAAGAGAGAAACATATTCTCACTCAAGAAGAGTTTGACAAAATTAAAGCACAAATTATTGCAAAACATATTTCAGAATAAAAAATCACTTCATTTGAGGTGTTTTTTATTTTGTTAACCAAAATTAATTCCATTTCCAATCGCGGATTTCTGGCATATCAATTCCATATTCGCTAATGTAGGATTTATTTTCTTGCAGTTTGGTGTTTGCGAATTTTAGCAAGGCATCATATTTTTTCTTTGGCAGGTCAAGATATTTGATACATTTGATTAATTGGTTGTACCTGTCTGTCTTGTTTAGCACCCTCATATCAAAAGAAGTTGTGATTGTGCCTTCCTCATTATAGCCTGACACATGCAAGTTGCGGTTTTTGCGGTTGTAAGTGAGTTGGTGAATAAGGCGAGGGTAGCCATGGAAATTAAAGATAATAGGTTTATCGGTAGTAAATAGTTTATCATATTCTTTATCGGTAAGGCCATGAGGGTGTTCTTGATTTGAAACAAGTTTCATAAGGTCTACAACATTGATAAATTTAACATTTAGTGTTGGGAGTAATTGTTTAAGAAGGGTTACTGTTGCCAGCGACTCTACTGTCGCGGTATCTCCGCAGGATGCTATCACTAGATCTGGATGTTTAGTATCATTCATCCCAGCCCATTTCCATTCGCTCACACCTTGTGCACAATGCTCTTTTGCATCATCCATGTTCAGCCATTGATAGGTAGGATGTTTTGATGCTACAATTACATTTATATAGTTTTTACTTTTTGCACAATGGTCATAGCAGGAGAGCAGGCAGTTTGCATCAGCAGGGAGATATACTCTTACTATATCTGCCTTTTTGCTTACAATATGGTCGACAAATCCCGGGTCTTGATGAGTAAAACCATTGTGGTCTTGTTGCCAAACATTACTTGTCAGAATAAGATTTAGTGATGAAATAGGTTCTCGCCAAGGAATTTCATTACATACCTTAAGCCATTTTGCATGTTGTGCGACCATACTATCGACAACTCGTATGAAAGCCTCATAACTATCAAACATTCCATGTCTGCCAGTGAGAAGATAGCCCTCCAGCATTCCTTCACACATATGTTCTGAGAGGTAACTATCTTGGATTCGTCCTATTGGGGCAAGTTTTTCGTCAGTGGAAAGGGTAGGGAGATTAAACGGACGATTCTCTACTTCAAAGGCTTTGTAAAGACGATTACTCATTGCTTCATCAGGGCTGAAAATGCGGTAATTACTATTTTTCTTATTTAAGGTAAAAAGATCACGAATATATCCGCCGAGTTCCAACATATCTTGAGCCATGACAGTGCCATGCCCTTTAAATTTCACAGCATAATTTTCAATAGGAGGGGTTATAAGTTCCTTTAACAGCAAGCCGCCATTAGTTACTGGATTTGCAGTCATTCTTTTATCGCCTTTTGGGATTATACTTGCTATTTCTTTTTTAAGTTTATAGTTTTTGTCAAAAAGTTCATCGGGCTTATAATTTAAAAGCCAATCTTTTAATATTTCAATATTTTCTGGGTTGTCCATGCTTACTGGCACTTGGTGGGCACGGAATGTGCCTTCAACCTGTTTTTCATCTACCATTTTTGGCCCAGTCCAGCCCTTAGGTGTACGCAAGATTATCATAGGCCATTTGTCGGCTTTGCCTGCTTTCTTAATCTCCTTTACATCTTCAATAACACCATCCATTGCTTCTGCCATAAGTTTGTGCATTTTCATCGGATCACTGCCTTCTACAAAATAAGGCTTATAGCCATACCCATCAAAAAGATGCTTTAATTCACTTTTGGTCAGGCGTGAAAGGAGGGTTGGGTTGGAAATCTTATAACCATTGAGGTGAAGTACGGGAAGTACTGTTCCATCAGTTTTTGGATTTATGAATTTATTTCCAAACCAAGAGTTTGCGAGAGGTCCAGTTTCCGCCTCGCCATCTCCTACAACGCAGGTTGCAATAAGGTCTGGGTTATCAAGTACCGCTCCAAAAGCATGAGAAAGACTATAGCCAAGTTCTCCACCTTCGTGTATCGAGCCTGGTGTTTCTGGTACGCAGTGTGACCCGATTCCTCCGGGAAAAGAGAATTGTTTGCATAATCTTGTCATACCCTCTTTATCTTGAGAGATTTCAGGGTAAACTGAAGAATAAACACCTTCAAGATAACTATTTGCAACCAAAAAGTTTCCGCCATGTCCTGGGCCGGAAAGTAGAATCATATTAAGGTTATACTTATTTATAACACGGTCACAATGTGCATAGATGAAATTTTGTCCTGGCACGGTGCCCCAGTGTCCGACAAGTTTTTGTTTGATATCGTCTTTATTTAATTCATGGTCGCGTAAAAGTGGATTTTTAAGAAGATATAATTGTGCGGCGGAAAGATAGTTTGCCGCGCTCCAATATTTATTTAATTTATCAAAGTATTCGGGAGTAGAAAATTTGTCCATAGTTTCTCCTTTTATAAATTAATTATATCATATAAATTTTATTTTAATAAATCATTTTTGTGTTAAGTGCTATATTACCAAAAAATTCGGCAAATAGGCAGATAAAATTTGCATAAGTTAGTAAAAAGAGGGGTTATGGAAGCTGTCAAATTTTCACCGTTAAATAGAAATTATTGGTATAGAATCGTTGATGATGGCCTTGAATTATGGATGAAAGATTTTAAGGGACAAAGTCAAATTATATGCATGGCACCAAAATATTCTTTAGACATTATTGAAGAGAGAAATCTGAATTGTAGTGAGTCCTTGCGAGGAGAAATATGCAGTCATTTTTTGGAGGATGTCAAAGTGCTTTTGTCAAGAGCGAATCCTAAACTTATCGAGCGGTTGCCAGTGTGGATTTTTGCCGACCCAGACAATATCAAAAAGGCATATGAAGGGCTTGAGAGGTATTATGTAAAAGAAGCAAAATATATGGTAAGCCAAGGCTATGAAAACAATACTATCATTACCTACTTATTTCTTACTAAAGAGCATTGCATAAACAAAATTAAGAAAAAAGTGGATATTTTGATAAAAAAATACCAAAAAGAGGCCGCAAAGCTCGTTCTCGTCGAACTTGAATGCTATAAAAAATCATGGATTAAAAATTACTACCCAGCCAAGTATTTTAAAGGTAGTTTTCAGCTTCTTATTAATGAGAGAAGCAAAGAGCGAAGTTTGGAGGCTATGTTAAAGGACAATATTCCTTTGTTAGATGATTTTCAAGAAGAAAATTTGCAGAAAATAAGAGCCTATAATGCAGTGGAAAAGAGAGAAAAGGGCAAGTCCGCTATCAAGATTATCGAAGATGAAGAGTAAAAGATTTTTTCAAGTAGTCAAAATAAAATTTGACTATTTTTTAAAACTTGGTATACTTGAAGTAGGAGAAAAAAATGATTCTTTTTGGTGACTATCATACACATACCGAGTATTCCCGCAACGGGCATGGCAAAGGTACTATATTTGAAAACGCAAGCGTGGCACAAGAGAAGGGGTTAAAACAAATCGCTATCACTGATCATGGTTTTAACCATAGACTTTTTGGCGTGCGTAGAAGGGATATCCCTGATATTAAGGAAGATATTTTGAATGCAAAAGAAGTTACAGGGGTTGATATCCTTTTAGGCATGGAAACTAATCTTATTTCACAAAATGGTGATATTGATATTAGGGAAGAAGATTATGAGTTTTTAGATGTGCTTTTAATGGGGTATCACAAACTTGTAAAAATGGAAAAGTTTAATGATACAATGAAACTGGGTCTTGCTAATATTTTTACTGGAGGATTTTCGCCAAGCAAGGAATTAATTAATCGCAACACAACAGCCTTTTTAAAGGCTCTTGATAAATACCCAATAGATGTCATTACACATTTGAACTACGGCTGTCCTACCGATACTCTTGCAGTAGCAAGAATGGCAAAACAGAAGGGTACATATATTGAATTAAATGGAAAGCATATTTGTTTTACTGAAAAAGAAATCGACATTATGGCTGGAGAAGGCGTTAAATTTATCGTAAATTCTGACGCACACAGACCTTCTAAAGTTGGCGAATGTAATAAAGCAATGAATTTGATATTCAAGTTGGGAATTCCACTTTCACAGGTAGTCAATATAAATAAACTACCAAAATTTCATCAGAAGAGAGGACAAAATTGAGTTTTTCACGAGAAACTAAATTAGAAATACTAGAAAGTGATTTTGATGGCGCGGATGAAAGCCTTGCATTTTTGTCGGGTTTATTTCATGCCTCTGGGCAAATTACTAAAAACGCCGAGGGTCTTCGTGCTGATATTGTGACAGATATTAAAGAAATTTTTGATGTTACAAACAATATCGCGAAAAAACTTTATGGCGATGAACTTAAGATTGAAATAAGTGATGACTACATAATTAACAAAACCTCATATTATCGCATTATGTTTCCTTATTACATCTCTTCTCAGGTGCTGCAAGATTGCGGTCTTTTGCGAGTGGGTCAAGAGGGTATTGAACTTATATACAACATAGATAAAAACATAACAGCGGATGAGGATACGAAAAAGGCTTTTATTAAAGGAGCTTATGTGGGCTGTTCCACATCCAGCATAAAGTTTAGCGAACTTGGCTCGCAAAACAACACGACTGGCTATCACATGGAGTTTGCTTCACATAATAGGATTTTTCTTGAAGATTTAATGGCTCTTTTAAGTGAATTTAATATAAATACAAAATTATTTGAAAGAAAAAGCATTTATGTGCTATATCTTAAAGATAGTGAAACAATAAAAGATTTACTTGCTCTTGTTGGTGCAGGGGAAAGCGTGATGAACCTTGCAAATGAAATGGCAACAAGGGGACTGCGAAATACTGTCAACAGGCAGGTAAATTGCATTAATGCCAACATTAATAAGACGGTGGAGGCCAGTCTTAAGCAGATAGAGGCTATTAAGACTATAGATGAAAAAATTGGACTTGATAGTCTGCCAGATGACCTTCAAGATGTGGCGGTGCTTCGCCTTGCCAATCAGCAGGAAAGCATGGAAGAACTTCTTGCTTTATCAACCATTAAACTTACAAAGAGCGGGTTGAATCATCGATTTAGAAGACTGATAAAAATTGCTGAAACTTTAAAGAAAGATTAAACACAAGGAGAAAAAATGAAAGAGTTTGTACATTTACATGTTCATACCGAGTTCAGCCTTTTGGATGGACTGGCACGCATTAAGCCATTAATCAAAATTGTAAAACAGCGCGGTTGGAAAGCCATTGCCATTACAGACCATGGCAATATGTATGGTACAATGAAATTCTTTGAAGAGTGTGTTCAAAATGGTATTAAGCCAATTTTGGGGGAAGAGTTTTATATATGTCATGATATGCACTCTCGCTCTAACAAAGGTGACACGGGGCATTTAATACTCCTTGCTAAAAACAACACTGGTTATAAAAACCTTTTGAAACTTAGTTCCCTCGCTTTCACTGATGGAATGTATTACAAACCTCGTATTGACTACAATCTTTTGGAAAAATACAGCGAAGGCGTGATTTGTCTTTCTGCATGTCTTGCTGGGCATATTCCTCAGGCAATTTTAAGGCATGATTATGAGGAAGCGGAAAGACTTGCACTTTGGTTTAAGCGTGTTTTTGGTGACGACTTCTATTTAGAAATACAAGACCATGGAATTGCAGAGCAGAAGGAAGTTCTTATCAAACTTACCGAGATGTCGCAGAAACTTGAAATTAAACTTGTCGCAACAAATGATGTGCATTATCTAAACAAAGAGGATGCTGAACTGCAAGATGTCCTTATGTGCGTTCAGATGGGAAAGACTATTGATGACCCAGACCGCATGAAATTTGAAACACAAGAATTTTATCTTAAAACCTATGAAGAAATGCTTGAAGCGCTTCCAGGGTATGAAGAGGCACTTGAAGTTACCAAAGAAATTGCTGACAAGTGTTATGTTTCTATCAAAACTAAATCTTTAAGAGAGGCTTTTGAAGGGGGAAACACATTAATTCCTGAAGAAGACAGGCTTGGTTCAGATGAAAACTTTATTCCTGCCTATGTCCCTGATACCGGAGAAACCACTTTTGAATACCTTTCACGCATGGCATGGGAGGGGCTTTATCGCAATTATAAAGAAGTTCCACAGGAGTACAAAGACAGGCTTCAAATGGAACTTGATGTCATCAATCGTTTGGGGTATGTAGAATACTTCCTTATTGTTTGGGATTATATAAATTTTGCAAGGCAAAATGATATTTCGGTGGGGCCGGGGCGTGGCTCTGGTGCCGGCAGTTTGGTTGCATATACCACTGGTATTACACAAGTTGACCCTATGAAATACGACCTTTACTTTGACCGTTTTATCAATCCAGAGCGTGTATCTATGCCGGACTTCGATGTTGACTTCTGTAGAGATAGACGCGGTGAGGTTATCGATTATGCAAAGCGTCGTTACGGAGAGGACCATGTGTCCAACATTGTAACATTTGGAAATATGCAGGCAAAAAATGCAATTCGAGATGTTGCTAGAGTGCTACGCTATCCACTTGCAGAGGTGGACAAGATTACTAAGGAAATTCCCGGTAAGGCACCTAAGAAACCGCCAGTGCTTGGTGCATATTTTGGAACTACTGGCAAGGAAGAAGATAAACAATATATGATTCAAGAACTTCGTCAAATGTATGATGAAGATGAAATGGTTAAGAAAATTGTAGACATGGCTATCAAACTTGAGGGGGTGCCTAGAAATATATCTATGCACGCAGCGGGAGTGCTTATCGCTCCAGAGCCTGTCAACACCTTTGTCCCAATGGCTAAAAGTGGAGAGGATTTGATTACCCAGTTTGATATGACTGAGCTTGAACATCTTGGACTTCTTAAAATGGACTTCCTTGGGCTTCAAACTTTGGACGATATTCATAAGGCTATACAATATGTTAAAGAGGACCATAATGTAGTAATTGATTTCACTAAGATGAGTTATGATGACCCTGCTGTCTTTGAACTTATTAGTTCGGGCAATACAGAGGCGGTATTCCAACTAGAAAGTGGGGGGATGAAAGGCTTCATGAAAGAACTTCAACCAACCTGTCTTGAAGATATTATCGCGGGTATTTCACTGTATCGTCCCGGACCTATGGACTTTATTCCAAAGTTTATCAAGGGTAAAAAAGACCCTGAGCATGTAGAATATGAAGACCCTTGTCTTGAACCTATTCTTAGTACAACATATGGATGTATTGTATATCAAGAGCAGGTTATGAAAATCTTCCAAGTAATGGGCGGATTTAGTCTTGGTGGCGCAGATATTGTGCGTCGTATTATGAGTAAGAAAAAGCCTGAGTTATTGCCTCCAGAAGAAGACAAGTTTATTTATGGTTGGGTAGATCCAGAAGGAAAGAAAAACCCTATTCCAGGAGCGATAAAACTTGGGCATGATAAAGATGTCGCGAAGCGCGTCTTTGACCAAATGGCTAAGTTTGCAGGCTACGCATTTAATAAATCTCATGCTGCGGCGTATGCATATGTCGCTTATCAGACTGGCTATTTAAAAGCACATTACGAAGTTGAATATTTAACTGCCGTGCTTAACACAAGAATTTCAAACGCTGACCTAGTGAAAAAATACACCAATTATGCACGAAAAGAGGGTTTTGAAGTTTACCCACCTGACATCAATCGCAGTCGTACCGAATTTAGAGTGGAAAACGGCAATATTCGATTTGGTATTGGCGCCCTTAAACATGTGGGTACCGGCGTTGTGGATGTCATAATTAAAGAACGCGAAGAGCATGGAGATTATAAAAACTTTGAAGATTTTATCAACCGAAATGTTGGTGTGGTAAATAAACGACTTATTGAAAGTTTGATTTTGAGCGGGGCATTTGATAGTTTTGGGTATACTAGAAGCCAACTTATGGCTGTCTATGAAGTTGTAATGGACAGGGCTAACCACGATAGGAAAAACAGAGCTACAGGGCAATTCTCTATGTTTGAAAGTTTTGTAGATGTTGCCCAGACAGTGAATTCTGTGGAATATCCAAATATAAAAGAATTCAACAAAGAAACCATTCTTAAAAATGAAAAGGAATACGTAGGAATATATCTTTCTGGACATCCGCTTGATGACTACCTAAGTAAGTATGACGAATTTAATTTTACTTCTGATATGATTGCTCAAGATGAAAGTTCGGATGAGGTTTTGGATGATGAAAACCTAGAAGAAAGCACCATGGAATTTGAGCAGGTGCATGATGGAGATAGGGTTATTTGTGGTGGCGTAATTGACGCAATTAAAAAACTCCAAACAAAATCAGGCAGTATGGCTTTTGTCACAATAGAAGATATTTATGGCACTTTTGATGTTATGCTCTTTCCTAAACTTTTCGCAAAATACAAAGAGATAATTGTCGAGGATGGTTTAATCACAGTGCGTGGACGAGTTTCGTTAAGACCTGGGAAATCGCCTTGTATAGTTGCAGAGTCTATTACCCCTTGGGTTAAGGTTGATGACACAATAACAAGAGGAGTAAGAAAGGTCTATCTGCGTTTTGATACAAAGGACATTGATGTATATGATAGGGTAAAGAAAATCTTATCTTCCTATCCAGGGGAGAGCGAAGTGGTTTGCAAATGCATTTCATCTAACAAGGCCTTTGTTCTTCACATAAATGTAGATATAAATAACTATCTTGAAAACGAACTTTGCGGTCTGCTCGGCGATCAAAATGTAATAATAAAATAATTAAAGATAAATATATCAAATTATAAATATTTTTGCTAAATTTCTTGACAAAATTAATCGGCTATGGTAAACTTGCCATAGTCGATGCGTGCGGGTGTAGTTCAGTGGTAGAACACTAGCCTTCCAAGCTGGTTGCGAGGGTCCGATTCCCTTCACCCGCTCCACGAGCTTCCGTAGCTCAGCTGGATAGAGCAATGCCCTTCTAAGGCAGAGGTCGAAGGTTCGAATCCTTCCGGGAGCACCAATATGGTGGTCGTAGTTCAGTTGGTAGAACGCCAGATTGTGGCTCTGGAGGTCAAGAGTTCGATCCTCTTCGATCACCCCATATTTTTTGCTAATTGGATATGTTCCCACAGTAATGGGGTGTCGCCAAGCGGTAAGGCATTGGACTCTGACTCCAACATTGCGTAGGTTCGAATCCTACCACCCCAGCCACAGTGAAAAAACTGCGTTTGGGCTCTGGTTTCGCTGTTAGCGAAACGCAACGCGATGGCACTTGTTTTTTCACTATTTCGCACCAGACGAAAATGCTGAAGCATTTTGTGCGAACTCTCTGGCGAAGCAAGGCTTTGCAAGAAAATATTGCTTGCCTTCCCAAACTTATGGCCTACTAGCTCAGTTGGTAGAGCACTTGACTTTTAATCAAGGGGTCCCGGGTTCGAGCCCCGGGTAGACCACCATGGGGTGTCGCCAAGCGGTAAGGCACAAGATTTTGATTCTTGCATGCGTAGGTTCAAATCCTGCCACCCCAGCCACATAAAAACATCTCTTAATAGAGATTTTTTTTATTGTTATTAATTTGACAAACTTTTCATATCATGCAATAATAAGGTAGGGAGGAGATTTGATGAAAAATACAATCAAGCATGATGAACTTGGAGAAATTATCTATGAAGAAAGTTTCTGGACTGGCAAGAAAAATATTACTATAAATGGAACTGCAACGGAAAAAGTGTCAAAAACTGAATTCCGTACTGCAAATGGTGAAAAAGTTTCTATAGTTGGTAATTTCTTGGCTGGAACAAAAGCGACCATAGGTGATAAGTCAGTTGAATTGACGCCAAAAATAAAATGGTATGAGTATATACTTGCAATACTGCCATTCATTTTAATTATTATTTGGGGAAATGTTGGTGCTCTTTGTAAAATTGTGCCTGTAGTTGGAGGCGCTATTGGAGGGCTTATAAGTGGTATATTTTCAATGCTAAGTTTGTTTGTTATTATACGCGTTAGACAGGTGTGGCTAAAGATATTAATCGCTATTGCTGCACTCGGCTTAACATTTCTTGCTTGTTATTTGGTTGCACTTATCATTTTAAGTATTGCTGCATAAAAAACGCTGGAATAAATCCAGTGTTTTTATATTTAATTAAAAGTATCCACTTTTGGCTTTACTTTTTCAGATATTAATGATAGAATGTAATTATCCATAAAGAGTGTGCGAGGGACAGCCCCGTTGACCACACAGCAACCTGTCTAGGGTCTCCTGAAAATTTATTAAATAAATTTTGGGGAAGAGGAGCAACTAACCATAATTTGAAATTTTGAAATTGATTTCAAAATGAAACGAAAGAGTGAGTTGGGACGATAAGGTGCTAAAGGCTGAAAGATGGGGATTGTCAATTTTATAAAATTTTACCCATCGATTGCGATGGGTTTTTCTTTACTCTCTTTATGGAAATTTATTTTTATAGGAGAGAAAAATGAAAAAATTTATTACTTGTGAGTCGGTGGGTATTGGGCATCCAGATAAAACCTGTGATGTAATAGCAGATACATTTCTAGACGAGGCACTAAGACAGGATTCAGAAAGTCAAATGGCTGTGGAGTGTGCCATTAAAAATGACAAACTTTTTATTTACGGAGAGGCAACAACTAAAGCTAAGATTGACTATGAGAAAATTGCAAAAGAGGTTTTAAAAGAGATAGGTTATAAAAACACCTTTAAAATCACCAAGGAGATAAGTGAGCAAAGTCCTGATATTAGGCAGGCGGTGGTGAAGAGCAGATTATGCGCCAACGACCAAGGTATGGTGTATGGTTATGCTACAAATGAAACGCCAGAGTTTATGCCTTTGCCTTTAATACTTGCACAAAAAATTATGAGATGTTATGAAGACTTTAGAAAAATGGGCGACAGGTTTTATGCTGATGCAAAATGTCAGGTGACTATCGTGTATGAGGATGATAAGCCGATAGGCATAGATACCGTGCTTATTAGCGTATCACATAGTAACGAAGTTTGTTATAGTGAAATTTTGAAAGAAATTAGAGAAAAGGTGCTGGCAGTTGCTCTTTATGATTATAAAAACTTAATATCAAAAGATACTAAGTTTTTAATTAATCCAAGTGGGAGGTTTACTATTTGGGGAAGCTATGGCGACAGTGGATGTGTAGGGCGAAAAATTGTTGTTGATTCCTATGGCGGTGTAGGGCGTGTGGGCGGCGGATGTTTTAGTTCTAAAAACGCAACAAAGGTGGACAGGTCTGGGGCTTATTATGCAAGGTATGTTGCAAAAAACATAGTTGCACACGGATATTGTGACAGATGTGAGGTTTGCATTTCCTATGCTATAGGACTAGAGAAGCCTGTTGCCATCGATATTGAATGTTTTGGTACAAACAAGAAACCGCTAGAAGTTATCCAAAGTTATGTAGAGAAAAATTTTGACTTTTCACTGGAGAACATAATTAAAGAACTAGACCTATTGAAACCTATATACAAAGGCACGGCATGTTATGGACATTTTGGTAGGAAGGAATTTAGTTGGGAAAAGATAAAAGATTAATACTGAATATCTATAATTAAGGCTATAATTTTATAAATTTCTACTTTACTTTTGCGTTTTTTTGTGATATAATCGTGTAGAAATTAAAAATTGAGGTGAAGTGTTATGATGATTGAACCATCCATTGATGTACTTGTAAGCAAAACTGGTGGAAACAGATATGTACTTTGCAGTGTTGTTTCTAAGCGTGCAAAGGAAATTGAAAGCGTAAGAAGGCTTGAACTTGCTGACCAAGACAAAAAGGCAATTAGTATCGCTTGTGAAGAGATAGCAAGTGGAAAGGTAAAACCAAGTGCTTTTTAATGACAAAAACAAATTTTTATGTTAAAATCTATTGTGTAAGCAATAGATTTTTTTAAAGGGGAAAGAGTGTACGCAGAAGTAATAATAGACCAAGATGCAAAAGCACTAGACAGAGTTTTTGAATATATTGTACCACAAGGGATGCCTGCACGCGTGGGCATGAGGGTGATTGTTCCTTTTGGTGCGAGGTATATTCAAGGCTTTATTGTTGCACTTAAAGATAGTTGTGATTATGATGAAAAAAAATTGAAACCTATCAAATCTCTTGTGGAGGACTTTTCTGCAATCAAGAGCGAAATGCTTTCCCTTATGAAATTTATGGCGGAAAAATATCATTTAAAACTTGCCTCTATCTTAAGGTTATTTCTCCCGAGCGAAATGAGAGAGGGAAAGGTCAAAGAGTTATTTATAACAAAGTATACATTAAATAGTGAGGTCGATATAACTTTATCAAAAACTGCAAAGAAGCAACAAGAGGCGATTGACTATTTAAAAGAAAATATTTCCGCCACTTCGGTGGAACTTAATGAGAAATTTGGCGCAAGCAGTATAAAGTCACTTTTTGAAAAGGGATTTATTTTAAAAGAAAAAGAACAGATTAATCGCGTGCCTTTAGTGGGCGATGACAATTTGAAAAAAGTAACACTAAATCCAATGCAAGAGAATGCAATTAATACAATAACTGAAAATAAAACCTATTTACTTCATGGGGTAACAGGGAGCGGAAAAACTGAGGTGTATATGCACCTTATTGAAAAAGAGCTTGCAAAAGGTAAGAATGCAATTATGCTTGTCCCTGAGATTTCACTTACTCCACAGATTATGTCTAATTTTAAGGCTAGGTTTGGGGAAAAGGTGGCACTACTTCATAGTGGACTTTCTGCGGGAGAAAGGTTTGACGAATGGAAGAGGCTATTTTCTGGAGAGGCACACATTGCCATTGGGGCAAGGTCGGCTATTTTTGCACCCCTTGAAAACCTTGGAATAATCATTATCGACGAGGAGCATGAGCAGAGTTATATATCTGAATCAAATCCAAGATATAACACCCATGTTGTGGCAGAGTTTAGGGCTAGATACAATTCTTGTCCGCTAGTCCTTGGCAGTGCTACGCCCTGTGTAGAAAGTTATGAAAAGGCAAAAAAGGGTGAGTACACCTTGATTGAACTTCCAGTGCGTGCAAACGGTAGAGAAATGCCTAAAATACAAATCATTGATATGATTAACGAGTTAAGAGCGGGCAACAGCGGAATATTCTCTTCGCAACTTGTAAGTGATCTTGCAAATGTTATCAATAATAAAAAGCAGGCGATGATTTTTATAAACCGTCGGGGATATGCCTCATTTATGAGGTGTAGAGAATGCGGATATATTGCAAAGTGTAGCGACTGCGATGTCAGTCTTGTTTATCATCGTGAGGACAATCGCCTTAAATGCCATTATTGTGGCAAGCAGTTTAAAGTACTAGACAGGTGTCCGCAGTGTGGAAGTGAGAATATCAAGCATGGTGCGGTGGGCACCGAGAAGGTAGTGCAAGAATTAAAAACTTTATTCCCAGATGTAAAAATTCTTAGAATGGACAATGATACCACTTCCACAAAAAATGCACATCAAAAGATATTAAATGAATTTAAAAATTCCCTTCCTGCAATTCTTGTGGGTACACAGATGATTGCCAAAGGGCATGACTTTGAAAATGTTGTCCTTGTAGGGATTGTGGATGCTGACCAAAGTCTTTATCAAACTGACTATCGTAGTACAGAACGCACCTTTCAACTTATCACGCAGGTGTCGGGGCGTGCGGGAAGAAGTCAAGAGGAAGGGAAGGTTGTACTTCAAACCTATGCCCCAAGGCATTATGTTTATAAATTTGTATCCAATTATGACTATAAAGGATTTTTTAAAAAAGAGGAAAATATACGCGAGGTATCCAATTTTCCACCTTTTTCACGAATCATACGCGTACTTTTTGCAGATACCGATGAAAATTATGTACGCGACCTCTTGAAATCGTGTTATAATAGTGCTATAAAATTAAAGGAAAAATATCCAAATGAAATAATATATATGGATGCTATGAAGTCGCCAATTAAGAGAATGCAAAATAAATATCGTTATCAAATACTTACGAGGGTAAGGCTTGAGCATTCTGATGAAATAGAAAAAGATTTATTTGAAATTGTGGACAAAGCGTCAAAAAATAGCGTTTTCTTTGAGATTAATCCGCAAAATTTAAGTTAGGAGAAGAAATGGCAATAAGAAAAGTTGTTGGAAAAGACGAAGAACTTATAAGAAAAAAAAGTAAGCCGGTGAGAGATTTTGACGAGACTCTTGACCAGCTTCTTGACGATATGTGGGAAACTATGTACGCTTTTGACGGAATGGGCTTGGCGGCGGTGCAGGTGGGAGTTTTGCGCCGTGCGTTTATCATTGATGTCAATGGAATGAAGGCAGAGTTTATCAATCCGCAAATCTACTATACTGAAGGTGAGTGGATTGAAGAAGAGGGCTGTCTTAGTGTAGGAAAACTTCATGGCAAAGTTAAAAGGCCATATAAGATTAAGGTGAAAGCACAAGACCGATATGGCAATTCTTTTAGACTTGAATGTGAGGGCTGGACTGCAAAATGTATCTGTCATGAGGCTGACCACCTTGAAGGAATTTTATTTACAGATAAATTGGAGAAGAAGTAATGAAAATTTTATTTTTAGGTACCCCTCATTTTTCCCGTCTTGTACTTGAAAAACTTTGTGCTTCAAAGCATGAAGTGGTTGGTGTGATAACTCAGCCTGATAGGCCTTCTGGGCGAGGGCACAAGTTGGTGGCAAGCGAGGTGAAAGAATTTGCACTTTTAAAGAATATTCCTGTCTATACTTTCGAGAAGGTAAACAGAAGTATGGACGAGGTAAGAGCGATTGATTATGATTACGCACTTACTGCTTCCTTTGGACAGATATTATCGCAGGAGTTTTTATCACATAGACCATGCCTTAATGTGCATCCTTCCTTACTTCCAAAGTATCGCGGGGCGACGCCTATTCAAAGTGCGTTACTTAATGGAGATACTCATACTGGAGTGACCATTATGAAAATGGTACGCGAGGTGGACGCTGGAGATATTTTATTACAACGAGGTTATGATATTTTAGATGATGACACCACTGATACTCTTATGGAAAAGTTGGGGGTAATGGGCGGAGAAATGTCTGTAGAAGCCTTTGATTTTCTTGAAAGCGGCAAAGCGAATTTTATACCCCAAGATGCAGGAAAAGCAACCTTTGTGAAGATGATTTCCAAAGAGGACGGAAAGATTGACTTTAATAAAAGTGCAAAGGAAATTGTAAATCAGTTTCGTGCTTATGGCAGCAAGCCCGGGGTTTATTTCATGCTAGGGCAGGATGTAATCAAGGTTGGCGGAGCAAAAGATGTAAGTGATGAGTTTCAAGGTCAAGAGGGGAAGATAATTTCCGTCAAGAAGAGATTTATAATCGGTTGCAAAGGTGGAGCGGTGGAAATACTTTATGCCCAAGCACCTTCTGGTAAAATGCTGCGCGGTCAAGACTTTTTGAATGGTTATAGATTTAAAGAGGGCGTTCATGCTGAGTGATTTATCTTTTGAGGAAATGAAAGATTATGTTGTTGAGAAAGGGGTGCCGTTGTTTAGAGGCAGCCAAATTTTTGACGCTATATATAATGGAAAAGAACTTAATGAAATCACTAATTTGCCAAAATCGCTATTAGAGCAGATAATGGGAGATTACCCTAAGTATAAAATTGTAAAAAGGTATGAAAGCAAAGACGGAACAAAAAAGTATATTATTGAATTTCATGACGGCGAAGTCGTGGAATGTGTGCTTATGAGTTATAAGTACGGCAATACTATCTGTGTTTCCACCCAGGTTGGATGTCGTATGGGTTGCAAATTCTGTGCTTCTGGACTTAATGGGTTAAAGCGGAATTTAACGGCAGGCGAAATACTTGGTCAGGTCCTTCTTGTTAACAAAGATTTGGGCGGTACATACAAAAACCGCAAAATTACCAACATTGTGCTTATGGGCAGTGGCGAGCCCCTTGATAATTATGACAATGTTATAAGATTTTTAAGGCTTGTGACAGATGGCAAAGGTATAAATATCAGTGACAGAAACATATCGCTTTCTACTTGCGGACTGGTGCCAGAGATTTATCGTTTGGCAGAGGAGGGACTTAATATTACCCTCACTATCTCCCTACACGCACCTAATGATGAGATTAGGCAAAGGACAATGCCTATTGCAAATAGATATTCTATAAAAGAAATACTTGCCGCTTGCCGTAATTACATTAATAAAACAAAAAGGCGGGTTGCCATTGAATATACATTAATTAAAGGAGTGAATGACAGCAAAGTTTGTGCGGAAGAACTTATTGGTCTTTTGAAAGGTTTGCTTTGCCATGTAAATGTAATTCCTCTTAATTATGTTAAGGAAAGGGGACTTGCTGGGAGCACTCGCAAAGAATCATATCAGTTTGTTGGTCTTCTTGAAAGGGGTGGACTTTCTGCCACCGTACGCAGAACTATGGGAGAAGATATTGCGGGGGCTTGTGGGCAATTACGAAATTCCTATCTAGGAGGCGAGGCATGAAAGGTCTTATAATTAAGAAAAATGCAGGGCTATTTGATGTGGATACTGGGGCGGCGGTTATAAAACTAAAAGCCTCCGGAAATGTAAAAAAACAAGGGGTTTATGTCGGCGATTATGTGGAATTCGAAGAAGTGATAACAAAGATAGATGAGAGGAAAAACTTTCTTATTAGACCTCCGCTATCTAATCTAGACAAACTTTTTATTGTGCTTGCACCCATTCCCAAACCTGACTTTGTGCTTATTGATAAACTTATAATTTACGCCAAGGTCAAAGGAATAGAGCCTTTGCTTGTAATAAATAAAACAGACATAATTGATGAAAGTGTACTAGATGAAATAAAAAACATCTATATTAGTGTACTTAAAGTTATATTAGTTTCTGCAGAGCAAAAAGAAGTACAAGACCTTAAAAAAGAGATAAAGGGTATTTGTGCTTTTGCTGGTCAGAGTGCAGTGGGAAAAAGTTCCCTTATAAATGCCTTGCTTGGCAATGCTAACGCTGAGGTTGGAGAACTTTCAAAAAAGGTGGAGCGTGGAAAGCAAACCACAAGAATGACTAGTCTATACAAATGCGGAAAGGGGTATATTGCTGACACTGCAGGCTTTTCACTTTTAGATGCTTCACTTGTTCTTCCGATCACACCTCAGGAACTTGGTAGATACTACCCTGATTTCTTAAAATTTTTGCCAAAATGTAAATTTCGCACTTGTTTACATACTTTTTCAGGAAATTGTGGTATAATAGAGGGGGTTAGGCTGGGTAAAATTAACAAGACTCGGTATGAGGGCTATTTGAAAATTTTAAACGAGTTAAAAGGAAAATAAGATGAAAAGAAATAATGTTTATGTTTCGGTTTCTACCGATCCAATTTCAGATTATCAGGAAATTGTGGAATATACGAAAGAACTTCAAGGTGAGGCCGACTTTATACACTGTGATGTTATGGATGGACTTTTTGTCCCTAAAAAGACATATGAGCATACTGTTGTGGAAAGTATAAATCAAAATAGCCTTACCATGCTTGATGTGCATTTAATGGTGAAAGAGCCGACAGATAAACTTGAATCTTACATAAAAGCCGGTGCCAATATTTTAACGGTGCATTATGAAGCATTTGAAGACAAGGAAATGCTAACAAGAGCATTGAAATATATTAAAAGCACTGGGACTTTAGCTGGGCTTGCTTTCAATCCAAGCACACCTTTTAACGATGTGAAATTGTTCTGCTATGATATCGACATTCTTCTTGTTATGGGGGTTGAACCTGGAACAAGCGGGCAGAAAATGGTGCCTAATATTACGAGAAAAATAAAAAATATTGTTGCTTTTAGACAGGCAAACGATATGAATTTTAAAATTGAAATTGACGGCGGAGTGAACGAAGAAAATGCCCAGTCTCTTATTGAGGCCGGTGCAGATGTTCTTGTTAGTGGTAGTTATGTCTTTAAATCTAAAGATAGACATTTTGCAATAAATCAATTAAAATAAGTTTAAAGTATTATAACATTTCCGCATAATACATCAAAATAGGAAAATGTTTGAATACATTGTGACTTGCCGTCTAGTTTCACGGTGAAAACACTTGGATAGACATCTTTAATTACTCCATTAATGGTGTCTATTTTTTTTCGTCCTCTATTTATATTCATTTCCACATTTGCACCTTTAAGTGCACTTATCTTTTGTTTGACCTCATCAAGGCCTAAAGTTATCTTTCTCATAAATTCTCCTTAAGGCATTATTGACTTTTTTAAAAAAAATTAAACATTTAAGTCATATTTACCATAACTGGCGAGTATGATATACCGATATCGCAATGAGAGGGGGAATAAAATGGCATTCGAATCAAATAATTTTAATGTGGTAAAAAAGACTAAATTACCAAAGAGCGAGCTTAGTGTTGAATGTAACATTGCTTGTCAAATGTCAAAAATCCTTACTGTTTCAACCGTGGCAACAGTGACAAACAGCGAGGTGTTAAATGGAAGCATCAATTATGCTGGCAATATTGATGTGAGAATTGTCTATATGACTGAGGATGGTGAAATTGGCAGTGTTTCTTCGGCTTGTCCTTTCACTTCTAAGTTTGAAGGAGATTATATTACAAGTGGTCAGAAGGCAATTATCAGCGTAAAAGTTATCGACAATCAAATTGAAAATGTTGGTACTGATAGCGTGCGCCTTATATGCAATGTTGAGCAATCCGGTGTTTTAATTTTAAACCAAGAGATTCATTCAATTCAGTCAAATGACCCAGAAGTCTGCACTAAGACTGAAGAAATTGAAGTTATAAAGTTTGTTGGCGAGGCTTCAGATACAATAGAAGTAAAAAGTGAACTCCTTGTGAGAGAGCCTATCAAAAAACTTATATTGACTGAAAGTCAAGCACTTATCAAAGGTGTAGAAAGCGGAGTCAACTTTGTTTCTATTACAGGGGAGGTTGTGACTCGTCTTCTATATCTTACAGAAAATGACAAGTTTGAAACAGGTTATGTCTATGAAGGCTTCAAAGAAGAAGTCGAACTTGAAGGTGTGACAAGAGATAGTCAAGTGGAAGCCTATGCTTTTGTCAAGTGTGACGATGTAAAAACCGAACTTGAAGAAAGCGACAAAGGGCTTAAAATTGCCATCACCGTGCCAGTGGTGTTGACAGTAAAAGCCTATGAAAACGCGAAAGTAACTGTAGTAAAGGACTTATACAGCACATGCAACGAAATTAAGGTTTCCACAGAGTCTTTTGACATGAGCGTGGTTTGCCCTATGGAACTTGTTGAAGGAAAGATTGACGGTTCGTTGACTTTAGATGACGACAAGCCAAGAGTAGACAAAATTATGTTTGTTGGCGGAAATAATGTTGTAGTAAGCAACAGTTATATCAAAGACGGAGAAATTGTCATTGAAGGAATTGCATCTACAAGCGTAGTTTATCTTAATGATGAGCTAGGCAACTTGAATAGCGTACAGATTGATGTACCATTTGTAATCACAGATAAATTCAATCATGAAAACATTGAGGGCATTTTAAATGTTGATGCAGTGGTATGCGATGTCGATGTTGTTGTCAAGAAGGGCAGAGAGTTCTATTACGATGCTAAAATTAAAGCCACAGTTAATTACTGCCATCCAGAAGTGTCGGGGGTAATTACAAATGCTGAAGAACTTGAAGCATACCCAGAAAAGGATTATGGCATGGAACTAATTTTTGCTCATGCTAATCAAGACGCTTGGGAGATTGCAAAAGAAGCGCATATTCGTGAAGAACAATTAATCTTACAAAATCCCGAAATTTTATTCCCATTACAAGAAGATAAAAACCTTGTTCTGTTTTACCAAAAACAGGCAAACTAAAAAAATCGCACTTAATGTGCGTTTTTTTAACTAAATAAATGATAAATTCAAAAAAATGGAAAATATACTTGACTCCCTCCAGTATGATATAATAATCTTGAAACAAAAGGAGATACTTATGAAGATTAAAACAGCAAAAATTTTAAGCGCTTTATCATTTCTAGTTTTTGTTATTGCTCTTCCACTTGTTTGTACTTTTATTCCTTATCAAGAACCTATCATCGTGGACGAATGTTTTGTAGCACCTTATGGAGAATCCAGTGCTATTGTGTATGGTGAATTATATAATCCTACTATTGTGAAAGTAGAAGATTTGGAAATTACAATACAGTTTTATGATGAAAATGATGTTTTGAGGCAAACCAAAACGGTGGTAATTAAAATGGATGTCGCTTCCGGACAAACAAAAGAATTTATGGACATAGTTGAACTTAACTTTGTCTTTAATGAACAATGTGGATATGCAATTGCTGACATTGTGTATAGTTACACACAACTTTCATGGTATTTATATTTCTTGATGGGACTTTGTGTTTACCTTATAACCTATGCGCTTTTAGGTAAACAAAAATATTTCTTTGAAGTGAATGGGCAGAAGGTTGAGGTGTTTGTATCTTCGAACAAGGCTGCAATCGTTGTGGATGGGCAAAATGTTGCCGAAACAACAGAAAGACGCAGTTACTATATGCAGTTGGAGTATAAACTTGGCGAAAGCGAAATTAAGGTTGAAGCAAGAAAACCTGTATTACTTCCTTGGCCAAAAGTGAAAATAACCGTTGACGATACAGCACCTACAATCACTGATACAAGACAACATGGATTTATTAAAATTGTAAGCAAAGATAAGAAAAATTAAGTTTTGCAGTAATGCAAGACTTTTTTTTCGCTTAATTGACATTTTTTTTATTATACATCTTTAATTTTAGTCAAAAAACTTTTAAGAGGTTTTTATGAAATACATAATATCAATTTTATCGGTGGTGGGAATTGCAGTTATATTACTTGTTTGTGGACTCTGTCCGACAGGCGGGCAGGAGGTGGAGTATCTTAGAATACATATTCGTGCCAATTCAAATTCCGAGGTTGACCAAGCGGTGAAGTATATTGTCAAAGACGCCGTGGTGGAGGCACTTATTCCAATTCTTAGTGAGATTCACACAAAAGATGAAGCGGTGAAGGCTATGGAGGAGAATTTTGATTATATAGAAAGTGTGGCAAACGCGGTATTAAAAGAAGAAGGTTTTTCTTATACTGCCCATGCAAAAATCAATAATGAATATTTTCCATTGCGCACTTATGAAAACAACAATCAGACCTTAACACTTAAAGAAGGGTATTATGATGCACTGATTTTGGAACTTGGAAGTGGTAGTGGAAATAACTGGTGGTGTGTCGTTTATCCAGCATTTTGTTTTACCGAAACCAAAAATTTCGACAATATTGTGTATATTTCTAAAATTTGGGAAATACTTAAAAGTGTAACACATTAAATTTTTTGGAGGTAAAAATGAAAAAAATACTAATGTTAACACTTTCAATGTTTTTCTGCTTTTCAATGGGACTTATGGCTGTGGGTTTTACATATTTTAATAGCCCCACCCCAAGCAGTGACATTGTAGAAACACTTACGAAGGCACAAAACCGTACTGTGCAAACAAAACTAAAGAAGTGGGGCTACTATAAAGGTGCGGTAGACGGCATCTATGGCGCCCAAACAAAGGCGGCAGTAAAACTTTTTCAAAGAAAGAATGGGCTTACTGCAGATGGAATTGTAGGACCTAAAACTGCTGCAGCACTTGGTATGAGTCTTGGAGGAACTACATCTTCTACTCAGTCATCAAGCGACCTTAACTTACTTGCTAGATGTGTGCATGCTGAAGCAAGAGGGGAACCTTATGTTGGACAAGTGGCTGTTGCTGCGGTTATTCTAAATCGTGTAAGAAGTGCTTCTTTCCCTAACACTATTTCAGGTGTTATCTATCAGCCATGGGCTTTCACATGTGTAAATGACGGACAAATCAATTACACGCCAAATGACAGTGCATATAAGGCGGCACAAGATGCACTGAATGGTTGGGACCCAAGTTATGGCTCTCTATATTACTACAATGCTAGTACAGCGACAAGCAAATGGATTTATTCAAGAAAGACAGTGGTTACCATTGGTAAGCATGTGTTCGCAATATAGGAGGCTATCATGACAGAAAATCAAACTAAGAAACAAAATAAACGATATAAAGGTGCTGTAATCGGTCTTTCTATCGCCACTGGTGTGCTTGCCTTAGGCACAATAGGCTTTGGTATAGCATATGGCGTCATGCAAAATGATGCTAATGAATACGGCACAAGGCTTGAAAGCATTTATCAAAAAAACTTTTATGACCTTGTTGACAGCGTAAATAATAGTGAAATAAAGTTATCAAAAATTTTAAATTCTTCCACTTCTTCATATCAAAAGAAACTTCTTACTGAGGTTTCAAGAAATGCAACAGAAGCAGAGGTAAGTATAGCATCTCTTCCACTTTCACAAGAGGATGTTAATGATAATGTAAGAATGGTAAATCAAATGTCTGGTTATACTTCAACTCTTGCAGATAAACTTGCCAAAGGCGGAAGTTTGACAAGTGCAGAAAAAGATACCTTGCAAGATATATATGACAATATTCTTTCATTAAAGACACAACTTAATAAGTTTGCAAGAAAAATACAGCGTGGTTACAATATTTTACATAATAGTATGGATATAGATTCAGGTGATTTCTCTACACAAATGTCACAACTCCATGATATAGATATTGAATATCCTACCATGATATATGACGGACCTTTCTCAGATTCAGTAACAAATGTTGCAATTAAAGGACTTAAAGGCGACAAGGTTACTAAGGAAAAGGCGAGCGAAGTCATCAATGCTAAGTTTAAAAATGTTGTTAGTCTAGACTATGAAGGGGAAACAAAGGGTAGGTTTGAAACCTTTAACTTTAGACTTAAAAATACCGATGAGGAAATGCTTTATGTTCAAGTATCGCAAATAGGAGGACATATTCTTACTGTGAGCGGCACTGGCAAAAGTGGAAGTGGCAGCCTTCAACAAGAGGATGCAGAGCGTCTTGCTCTTGACTTTGCGAAAAACAATGGTATAGAAAATCCTGAGGTTGTTTGGAAGGACAGCATTGGTGCGGACGCGTACTTTAACATTGCCCCTATTCAAAGTGGAGTAGTACTTTACCCAGACCTTGTAAAGGTGAAAATTGACCTTGACAGCGGCACAGTAGTAGGCTATGATGCAACAACATACTTTACAAACCATGTACCTCGCACATTAGGCGAGTTTAGCATAAGCCTTGATACAGTGAGAGGCAAGGTGCCAAGTTCACTTACTATAGTAGGGGAGAGAAAGGTACTTGCACCACTTGATTATAATAGAGAGATTCTTTGCTATGAGTTTGAATGTGTAAATAGTGAAGATACATTCTACATCTATGTAAATGGAAGTACTGGCGACGAAGAAAACATCTTGAAAGTCATTAAGACAGATGACGGAAGCAAATTATTATAAAAAGTGTGCTTTAAGCACACTTTTTTAAATTTCCTCTTGCCCCGTGATATAATGAAAATATAAACATCTTAAGGGTATGCAATTTGAAAGCATGCTTGATGACGAAAGTGAATAATTAAATAATACAAAAAATCCACAGACGAAAGTCTGTGGTTTTTTGTCAAATATAAACTTGCACGGGGTTGTTCGCGCAAAAACTAAAACAAAGTTGTGTAATCTATATTATTCAGCAGATAATGCTTTATTGTAGCCTTCAAGCACTACAGTTTTAATCATTTCTCTTGTTTCAGTATTGATAGGGTGAACAATGTCCTTATAATCTCCCTCTGGAGTTTTTCTTCTTGGCATTGAGATAAACAAGCCGTCCTGTCCACTGATTACTTTAATATCATGAACTACAAAGCAGTCGTCGATTGTGATTGATGCCACTGCCTTTAATTTTGCGTCGTCCTTTGTTACGAGTCTTACTCTTGTGTCTGTAATTTTCAAATGTCTATACCATCCTTTTTTTTGTATTAGCCATGTAAGCCTATAAATATATTACTCTTTTTTTAGGAAAATTACAAATGATTTTAACTCTTTTTCATTTCTCTTACAATTTTAACAACACTTTTAGCGTTTTATTCATAAAAATTAATATGGTGTTTGTATATAGTGGTGTAAAAATTCATTATTCCATTTTTGGAAATTCGGAGGGCTTTCCTTGTCTTTTACTTCATGGGTGGGGGTGCAGTGGCAAAATTTTTACTGGACTTATTAAGGAGTTTCCCTCTAAAAAATTTATAACTATCGACTTTCCTCCCTTTGGCAGGAGTCAAAAAAGGCTAAAAGACTGGAACATATTCACATATGCAACTATGGTCATGAGTTTATGTGAACATTTGGGTATATCTAAATGCGATGTGCTAGGTCATTCCTTTGGTGGACGGGTTGCTATTCTTCTAGCATCACTTAAAAAGCCTTTAGTGCGATCCTGTGTGCTTGTAGACAGTGCAGGTTTAAAGCCAAAACGCAGGGCGGACTATTATTTTAAACTATACAGATATAAAATACTTAAAAAATTGGGGTTTTATCTGCCTGAGGCGGGTTCTGACGATTATAAGGTTCTTTCAAAGGATATGAAAAAGATATTTGTCGCGGTGGTTAATCAGTATTTAGATGAATACTGTCCGCTTATCACAGCAAAAACGCTTATTGTCTTTGGTAAAAATGATAAAGAAACCCCTCTGTACATGGCAAAAAGATTGCATAAACTTATTAAAAATTCGCGTTTGGTTGTGCTTGAAGATGCTGGTCATTATTCATTTTTAGATAGTCCACTTGTTTTTTATAAATATTTAGCTGAATTTTGGGAGGAAACATGAGTTTTTTATATGGCTTTATAATGCTTGCAATATTAGTTTTATGGGCATATGTATATATGAAAACATACCAACTTGAAGGGTATAAAATAGGTAAATTCTTTGATAAAGCCCTATCTTTTAACCTTGCAAACGGGAAAAAGAACAAACTTATTCTTACCAAGCGAATGTGGAGATATATTATAACATATATCATCTTCACATATGCACTTATGGTGATTAATTGTCAGTTTACACCGCATTGGGCATTAATCATCTTTAACTTCCTCGTTTATTTCCTTTTGACACCAGTGTTTATGGTGATTGTTCATTATATTATTCTTCCTATAGAAATATTAATTAAAAAATACTATATGGGAAAGGCTGCTCGTAAACTTGCAACCAAATCTTGTAAAAGAATAGGCATTACAGGTAGTTTTGGGAAAACATCTACAAAAAACATTCTTGCATCAATTTTAGAAAAAGAATTTAAGGTTTGCGTTACACCCGCAAGTTACAATACTGAAATGGGGATTTGTAAGACAATACTAGAAAAACTGGATGATGAAGATGTATTTATTGCGGAAATGGGTGCAAGAAACAAGGGAGATATTCGTATTCTTACCGAATTTGTTAGGCCTCAGTATGCTATTCTTACGACGGTGGGCCCTATGCATCTTGAAAGTTTTAAGACTATTGAAAATATTGAACAGACTAAGTTTGAACTTCTTCAATTTATGGATAGGGATGGCAGTGCGGTCATAAATGGTGACGGCAAAAGCAATTTAAAGTTATATAAAAAATGCAAGGTGTCTAAATTTTTAACCTGCGTTGAAGGTTCTTTCGCATGGGCGAAAGATATTAAAACAGGGAAAAATGGGAGTAGTTTTACTCTTATGATTGAAGGGCAGGAGGTGCGTTTAACTACCAGACTTCTTGGCAAATGCAATATTGACAATATAGTCACTGCCTCCGCACTTGCTTACATTATGGGAATCACTTTAAAAGATATCAAAGATGCTGTGGCTAAACTCGAGCCTACACCTCACAGGCTTGAACTTATTAAGAATGGCAATGTAAACATAATTGATGACTCATATAACTCTAACTTAACAGGTGCATTAGAAGCACTTAATGTCCTTAAAAATTTTGAAGGGCGAAAGATAGTGATTACGCCCGGGTTTGTGGAAATGGGGGAAAAGCAAAGTGACTTAAATTTTAGGCTGGGTGCTGAGATTGCAGATATAGCAGACTATGTAATTGTAATGAACGAAACAAATAAAAATGATATTCTTTCAGGGCTTATTTCTCACAATTTTAAACAAGGAAATATTTTCTTTGCAAATGATAGAGAGAAGCAAAAGGAATATATTGCACGCCTAAGTTCGGAAGGCTGTGTAATACTTTTTGAAAACGATTTGCCTGATAATTTTAGTTAAAGGAGAAAAAAATGAAAGATGTTTTAGCGGTTATTTTTGGTGGGAAAAGTGTAGAGCATGATATTTCAATTATTACTGGAATGCAGGTGCTTAAAAATTTAAGCAGCAGTTACAATACTCTTCCCGTATATATACATCCTGACGGGAAATGGTATATCGCAGATAATCTAGATAAAGCGGAAACCTTTTTAAATTTTGAAAAAAATGTCATCAAGAAAAAACAGGTTACACCCGTGATTGGAAAACCCTATCTTGTAGTGGAAAGTGGTGGGAAATATAAAAAGCATATCAAGTTGGATTGTGCCCTTCTTTGCACCCATGGAAGAAACGGGGAAGACGGCACTTTACAAGGGCTTTTAGATTTATGTTTCATTCCTTATACTTCTTGCTCTACTCTATCAAGTGCCATATGTATGGATAAGGCAATTGCAAAAAGAATTATGCGTTCCTATAAAATACCCACACCTAAATTTGTGGATTTTTATGCAAGTGAATATAAAAAAAATAAGTTCCAAATCTTGAATAGGGTGAATAGCGACCTTACTTTTCCTCTTATTGTTAAGCCTGCTGGTCTTGGAAGCAGTGTAGGTATTAGCATATGTGAAGATATTGATTCTCTTCCTTCACATATTGAAAATGCCATAGTTTACGACGGTAAAATAATTATAGAAGAATTTATTAGTGACGCAAAAGAATTTTGTGTTGCGGTGACAAAGATTAATGGAAGTCATCTCACTTCTAATGTCCAAGAGGTACATAAAGGAGAAATTTATACTTTTGAAGATAAGTATTTAAACAAAAAACAGGAAATTATTGCGAATATCACTCCTTCTTTTGAAAATAAACTTAAAAAATTAGCATGCACAACATACAGGGCGCTCGAGTGCGACGGCATTGTCCGTATAGATTTCCTTTGTGACAAGGACGATAAAATTTTTGTCAATGAACTTAACACCATTCCCGGAAGCCTTGCCTTTAATTTATTTGATAGCCCATTTAGAGATCTACTCGATATTATTATCTTAGAGGCTAAAGATAAGCTGGAAGTGAAAGAAAAAGAGGTATATAAGTTTAACAGCAAGGCTATTGAAAACTATGTGAAAATTATGAAACAAAATAAATATTCAAAATAATGTATAAATATACAGTGGATGTAAATTGTCCTACTTTGTCTAAAATTATATATTTTTGTTCTCATGGTCGCATTTTGAAATTTGGAAACTACACTATTAATATAATTAAAAGGGAGGTGCTATGCAGTTATACAAACTTTTAGAGGGAGTAAAAGCATGGAGCAGTGCAACAAATGACGAAATTGAAATTACAGGGGTAAGTATTGATAGTCGCAAATGTAGGAAGGGAGATATTTTTATTGCCTTGGATGGCACCAATACTAGAGGGGATGACTATATTTCCGAGGCTATTCAAAATGGTGCAAAGGCCATTGTCACACAACACGCGTCAGATAGAGATGGAGAGATTATAGTTGAGAATGCGAGGGAAGCATATGCACTTATCTGTAAAAATTTTTATGGCAAGGCTTGTGATCAACTTAAAATTATTGGAGTAACCGGCACAAATGGTAAGACAACTACAGCAACATTAATTGCTGACATATTAAAAAGTTGTAAAAAGAATGTCGGACTGATTGGTACTCTTGGAGTAAGTTATGATGATAACGCGTATTATACCGGCTTTACCACGCCTGATCCGCATATTCTTCACAAAAGTTTTAAGGACATGGTTGAGGATGGAATCGAGTATGTGATTATGGAAGTATCTGCACATGCTATCGCCCTTAAAAAACTTTGCGGGATTAAATTTGAACTTGGAGTACTTACAAACATCACCCAAGACCATTTGGATTTTTTCAAAGATATGGATGCCTATGCCGGAACTAAACTTTCCTTTTTTAGTAAGG
Organism: uncultured Bacillota bacterium; assembly: GCA_947053645.1. Classification (GTDB taxonomy): domain Bacteria; phylum Bacillota; class Clostridia; order Christensenellales; family UBA1242; genus Caccovivens. Next base: position 47,068 of record CAMRTM010000002.1, read on the forward strand.
AAAATATGAAAGCGGGTCTGATAAATAGTGACGATGAAAGGGCGAGAATACTTTTAAAAACTGCGGATGTACCTATTATTACCTATGGACTTGATAATCCAAGTGACATTTTTGCCATCAATATAGAAAGCAGTTTTGATGGTACAAGTTTCATCTGCAACTGTCTTGACAACATTGTTCCTATCAAAACGAATTTAGTGGGGCGGTACAATGTTTCTAATGCCATTGCTGCAATCGGAGTATGTAATGCAATCGGTGAAAATATAAATAAAATTGCTTTAAGTCTTCATTATATCAGTCCTGTCGAGGGAAGATTTAATATTATTAAGCATAAAAATTTCAATATAGTCATTGATTATGCACACACTAGTGATGGCATAGAAAATATATTAAAGTCGGCAAAGCCTCTTACTGAGGGCAGACTTATTGCGCTCTTCGGTTGTGGTGGAGATAGAGATAGGCTGAAGCGTCCCATTATGGGGAGGGTGGCAGGAACTCTTGCAGACAAACTCTGGCTTACAAGTGACAATCCGCGTAGTGAAAAACCATTAGACATCATTAAAGAGATTGAAAATGGGGTGCCTAACAATGTGGATTATGAAATTTGTGAAAACAGGGCTAACGCGATTGAAAAGGCACTTGATGATTGCAAAAAGGGTGACACACTTGTCATACTTGGTAAGGGTGCTGAAAAATATCAGGAAATTGATGGAGAGAAAATTCCATATAACGATTTTGATGAAGTTTACAAATACTTTAGAAAACACATAACTATAAAAAGACAGGGGGATGACGAAAGTGAGTGATATTTTAAGGTATATTTTAGTTTGTATGACAGGGTTAGGAGTGGGATTGCTTGTCGCATTCCCAATCCTTTCGCTTGCAAGAAAATTAAAGTTCTCACAGACTGTACTTCATTATGTGGACAAGCATGCGGGCAAAAGTGGCACTCCTACAATGGGAGGACTTATCTTTATTTCTTCAACCATACTTTCCACCTTATTTTTTATAAAAGGACAAGCATTTTGGGCAATTCTTACCCTTATCATTATGCTTGCTTATGGTATGCTAGGGTTTCTTGACGATTTTATTAAAATTAAGTTTCACCAAAATGAGGGATTAAAGCCCTATCAAAAAATCATTGGACAGGTCGGCATTTCCCTTGTAGTAGCACTTTATGTTTATTTTAATGTTGGCTCGCAACTGGATTTATTTGGTCTTACCTTGGATTTAGGATTCTTTATAATTCCATTTGTGATGATATTTTTTGTTGCGGTTACTAATAGCGTCAACCTCCTAGATGGTCTTGACGGACTTGCAAGCGGAGTAAGCGGAACATATATACTATTTTTTGGCGTTATTCTTGCAATTATTGGCGGACAAGCCTTTTCCAATATGGCGGTGGCATCTTTTGCCATGTTTGGTTCCCTTCTTGCCTATATCTGCTTTAATGGATTCCCTGCGAAGATTTTTATGGGAGATACCGGCTCACTTGCACTTGGTGGGTTTATAGCATCCATTGCTGTCTTTTCAGGACTTGAACTGATTGTACCAATAATGGGGTTACTTTATGTTCTTACCGCACTTAGTGATATTTTGCAGGTGGCACATTATAAACGCACACACAAGCGAATATTTAAAATGGCACCTCTTCATCACCATTTTGAGCAACTTGGCGTGCATGAAAACCGTATTGTCACAATATATATAATTATAACCTTTGTGCTTGGTCTTGCCAGCACAATGGGTTACTTATTTGTGACAGGGGTTATATGAAAAGTTTAGAAGGAAAAAGAGTTTTAGTTTATGGTATGGGGACAAGCGGGCAGGCGGCTTGCAAACTTTTACATGAAAAGGGAGCCTGTGTGAGTTTTTATGACGACGAAGAGAGATTTTCTAATTTCTATTCCTGCGAAAAAAATCCCACTACAAAATGTTACGATATGGTGGTGGTAAGTCCAGGAATTAAGGTTATTGGGAATGAGATTATCTCTCATTTTTTATTGAATAAAACTATGGTTATTAGTGAACTTGACCTTGGCTATATCTTTTCTTGTGGTAAGATAGTCGGCATTACTGGCACCAACGGAAAAACAACGACAACTTCTTTAGTTGGCGAAATTCTTAAAGCGGCAGGACGGAAAACTTTTGTGTGTGGGAATATAGGTCTTCCCATTTCTTCCATTGCTTTGAATACAAGCAAGGATTCTATCATAGTTTGCGAAGTAAGCAATTTTCAACTTGAACTTAGTCAAAAGTTTTCTGCTGATATTTCTGTGATCTTAAATCTTGCACCCGACCATATAGACAGGCATGGGAGTTATGAGGAGTATATAAGGGTAAAGAAAAAAATTATTAATAACAAAGCCTTAATTTTAAATTTAGATGATGACAAGGTTAAAGGGCTTAGAATAAGCAAAAAGAATATATATTTTTCACTTAGACCCCTTAAAAAAGGGATTTATCTTAAAAATAATGCGATTTTCTATAATCGTACCCGAATTATGCCGCTTAGTGAAATTTCGCTTGTGGGTGATAAAAACCTTTTGAACATTATGGCGGCGATTGGAGTGGCAATGAAACTTAAGGTAAAACCTAAAATAATACGCTCGGTGGTTTCAAAGTTTCAGCCTCCTAAACATAGGCTTCAATTTTTAGGCAAACTTGCCAGCGGTGCTGTTGTAATTGACGACAGCAAAGCGACCAATATTTCTTCGGTGGAAATGGCACTTGAAAGTTTATACGGACGAGAAATCATTCTTCTAATGGGTGGACAAAATAAAGATTGCGATTTTGAACCTTTTTTCGAAAAAAGATTTTCACTTGTAAAACTTGTATGTTTTGGTCAGGCAGGGAAATATTTGGCTTCTTGTGCTAAAAGGGCGGGATATAATCCAGAGGTGTTTGCCTCTATGAAAGAAGGTTGCGAGTATGTAAAAAGTATTGCGGGGGCTGGGCAGGTGGTTTTGCTCTCTCCAGCATGTGCAAGTTTTGACGAGTTTTCTTCCTACGCAGTGCGTGGTGAAATATTTAAGGAGGTTATGTTTGAAGAGGAAATTTGATAAACAAATCTTTTTGGTTGTATTACTTGTGTTTATCTTAGTTACTTTTGGTTGCATTATGGTGTATAGCGCAAGTTTTTATTCCGCCGAGTACCATTATGGAAACAAGTATTTTTTCTTATTTAAACAAATCATGGGTGTAGTTTTGGGCATATGCGCACTTGTCTTTTTCGCATTTTTTGATTATCATCTTTTAAAAAAAATCAAGTGGTGGATTTACGGCTTTACTATGCTTTTACTTGCGCTTGTTTTTGTGCCACACATAGGTGTGGAAAGTTATGGAGCCAAGCGTTGGGTTTCAATACTCGGCTTTTCTATTCAGCCCTCGGAAATTGCTAAATTTGCCCTTGTCATTTTTGCTGCAAGTCATCTTTCAGACAATCATGATAAGGCGAAAACTCTTAAAGGTTTATTACCAGTGCTATGCGTTGCAGGCTCTCTATGTATTATGATTATCTTAGAGCCAAGTATGAGTGTAACTATGTGTGTTGCATTTGTAACTTTGTTTATGCTTATTATTGGTGGGATGAGTAAAAAGCACACTCTTATGTTCTCCATTCCTGCGGGAGCCTTTGTTCCACTTCTAATCGTTCTTGAACCTTATAGGCTTAAACGGTTAATGGCGTTCCTTAACCCTTGGGCGTCACCCCAAGGAGAGGGCTTCCAACTTATTCAATCCCTTTATTCACTTGGCTCGGGTGGTTGGTTTGGTGTGGGGCTATTTAATTCTCGTCAAAAATTTCTGTTTCTGCCATTTGCTGAAAGTGATTTCATCCTTTCGATAATTGGCGAAGAGGTTGGTTTTATTGGCACAATTATGCTTATGTGTGTATTTTTAGCACTTGTGCTTTCTCTTGCTAAAATTGCACTAAACGCAAAGGATAGATTTGGTGCGATGCTTGTAAGTGGAGTGGCTTTTGTAATTGGGGTGCAGACCCTTCTTAATATCGCGGTTGTGACGGGAAGTATTCCTCCGACAGGACTTCCACTTCCATTTATTTCAAGTGGCGGAACCTCTGTTATGGTGTTTATGGCGGCGATTGGCATTTGCATCAATGTTTGGAGACAGAGAAATAAGGAGCCTTCAAAAGGACTTTTAAAACTTCCGTTTAATATGAGAAAAATGAACAAAAAAGCATAGCGAAAGCTATGCTTTTTTTTAAACAAAAATACACTTTTTTCATACATATATATGTATAGAGGTGCATATGCAAAGATTTTACATAAATGGCGGGAGGAGATTAAAAGGCAGGATTACTATTGACACTGCCAAAAATGCCTTACTTCCTATTCTTGCTGGTTGTATTATGGTGGATGGAGTGACAACCCTTGAAAGTGCAACTAGATATAGTGATATAGACGCAATGTGCGACATTTTATCTTATTTAGGTGCCAGTACCATGTGGCAGGAAGATAACCTTATTATTGACACGACAGATATTAATGGCAGTGACATAACTCTGAGTCAGTCTAGCAAACTTCGTGCCTCTATTTTTGCGTTAGGGCCACTTCTTGGAAGACAAAAGATTGCAAAGGTTGCATACCCTGGGGGCTGTGACATTGGGGTAAGACCAATTGACATACATATAAGTGGGCTAAAACAATTAGGCGCCCATGTCATTGAAAAAAATGGGTTTATCTACGCAAACGGAAAAAATATGAGGGGTGGAGATATTGCACTTAGTTTTCCAAGTGTTGGAGCAACCGAAAACCTTATGATGGCGGCGGTGCTTATTAAAGGTACGACAAGGCTTTTCAATGTGGCAAAAGAACCTGAAATTGTGGATTTGCAAAACTTCCTTAACGCTTGTGGGGCAAAGATAACTGGTGCGGGAAGTGAAATTATCACTATTGAAGGAGTGAAACGATTAAATAAAAATGTTGTATATAGGCCTATTTCTGATAGGATTATAGCAGGAACACACATGCTTGCATGTGCCATTTGTGGCGGGAAAATAACACTAAACAATGTAAATGCAAAGCATAATGAGGCTTTAATTTCTTATTTACGCAAATCTGCTTGCCAGTTTGATATTAAAAATGATAAAATAACAATGAAATCACAGGGGCGACTTAAAAGTTTCGGCGAAGTGGAAACAGCAATTTACCCTGGTGTGCCTACCGATTTGCAGGCACAGATTATGGCTCTTCAATGCGTAAGCGAGGGCTCTTGCATGATTGTAGAAAATCTTTTTGAATCAAGATTTAAACATGTTCCAGAACTTATTAAACTTGGTGCCGATATAAGATGCAAAGGGAGTGTCTGTTTCATAAGCGGAAAGGAAAAACTTTATGGAGCGGCAGTCAAAGCGAAAGATTTGCGGGGCGGGGCTGGACTTGTGCTTGCGGGGCTTGTAGCCGAAGGTTATACAACTATAGAGGGTATAGGTTATATCGACAGAGGCTATTATAAACTTGAAGAGCAACTCAGAGCCTTGGGTGCGGACATTATTAGGGAGGAAATTTGAAGAAAAAGTTATTGATAATTTTGGGTGCGCTTGGCGGTTTTATAGCGGTGTGCTTAATTCTTTGCTTTACTCTTTTTTCTTTAAAAACTGTCGAGGTCGATTTTAGGACAAGTACTTCTGTAATTACTGGACAGGCAGAGGAAATTATTAAAAGCGGTGAATTTGGCTATGGCGGAAGTGTGATTTTTATGGGTAAGAAAAACCCCGCTGCGAAGATTGAAAAATCTTTTCCTTATATTAAGGTAATTAATATTGAAACTGTATTTCCTTCAAAATATATTATTCATTGTAGTGAAAGACAGCAGGTATATGCGATTGAACTTAATGATAAGACATATATTTGTGACGAAGACTTTAAAGTCCTTGAAATCAAAGATGGAAGATATGAAGATGTGGAAAGCAGTGCTATTCTTTTCAAAGGGCTTCGTGTAAAAAATGCAAACGCACTTGCAGGGGAGTTTTTAGAGATTGATAACAAGGTGGATCTATACTCTTCCTTTATAAAAAACAACAGGCTTTTGCATGAGCAAAAGGCTATTATCAAAAGCATAGAAACTGGACTTATGAAAAATGATATAAATAAAGAAGAGCAATATATTTCTTTACAAACCTATAGCGGTCAGACTTTCATTCTTAAAAACGCAGTGGACAGGCTGGATTTTAAAGTTATGCATATGCTTAATGTTTATTCACAAATTTATTCACTAATTGGCAAAGCAATTGATAGAGAAAAACCAGCAGAGGGCGACAATGTATGGACAAAAGAGAAATTGGACACTGCACGCGTGGAGATAAGAAGTTTCTATCTTCAAGAGGGGCATGAAGAAAGTGATATGCGAATTGACATATATCCACAAAATATGGACAATTAATTTGACAAATAGAGAAAAATTCACTAAACTTAGTATATAAAGGGGCAAGTATATGACAAAAGATTATATTTTGGTACTGGATATAGGTTCATCAAAACTACGCGTTATGCGTGCGGGTGAGGGGGTTAACAACACTTTCACTTTAAAAGGCTACGCTGAAACCGAGTATGACGGGTATTATGAAGGTAGATTTTTAAATCCTGATGCAATTGGCGATTGTATCAGAGGGCTGTTAAACGAACTTGATATTGAATCTAGCAAAAATGATGGTAAGATATACATTGGAGTGCCAAGTGAATTTTCTTCCGTGGTTTGCACTACTGCAACTTATAATCTAGGAGAAAGGCGTAAGATAAGAAAAGCCGATATTGACAACCTTTTTTACTCAGCAAGTGAAAAAGCAAAAAGCGAAAATGTGGAGATTGTGAGTGTAAATCCAATAGCATACAAACTCGATGAGGGCAGACTTTCTAATAATCCTGTGGGGGAACAGGCTACAAGTATTCTGGCAGAACTTTCAATAATTTATAGTGTTAAGGGCTTCATAGACTTATTTAATAATATAGTTGCAAGTTTAGGTTTTGAAAGTGTTGAATACATATCTGAACCTCTTGCAGAAGGACTTTTTGTAGTAAGCAAAGAGGAAAGAGAAAATCTTAATATGCTTATTAATGTAGGCGATCTTACAACTAATGTTTCTTTCATAAAAGGGGAGGGACTTGCCTCTCTTGCTTCATTTTCAATTGGCGGTGGACATATTACAAATGACCTTTCCGAGGCATTTGATCTGTCGCTTGCGGAAGCGGACAGGCTAAAGAAACAGATTATCTTATCTTTAAAGGGTAAAAATAACGATTTTTATGAACTGATGACCGATAATGGCAGAGTTATTAAGATACCTCTTAATACAGCAAATGACATTGTTGCTTCAAGAATTGAAATTATTGCGAGTGCGGTTAGTCAATGCGTACAACTCTTTTCTTCCCAATTTATTTCTTACCTTCCAGTTTTCTTATCTGGGGCAGGAGTAAGTTTAATAAAGGGCGGGCGTGATTACCTTGCAAAGTGCCTTGGACGCAATGTTTCCTATGGCGTTCCGCCACTTCCAAGCAAGGATAAACCACAAAATGCCTCTATCTACTCACTTATTGCCTGTGCGCTTGGCAAGGTTTAATGAGTAAATATAAATAAAAATGAAAAAATATACACAAAATTAAAAAAATATACGGCGATTTATTTGCAAAAAATGAAACAATGTATTAAAATAGAGTTAAATTTAAGGGACAAGGAGCAAAAACTATGGAAAATATGAACACTTCAGTCGCAAAAATCAAGGTCGTTGGCGTTGGTGGCGCTGGAAATAATGCTATCAATCGTATGATTGATGCTGGTGTTAGTTCTGCCGAGTTCGTGGCAGTGAACACCGACAAACAAACTTTGCTTGTAAGCAAAGCAGAAACAAGACTTCAAATTGGTGAAAGACTTACTGGTGGGCTTGGCGCAGGTGCAAACCCTGAAATTGGACAAAAAGCAGCAGAGGAGAGCAAATCTTCTATTACTGAAATGCTTAAAGGAACAAACCTTGTATTTATTACGGCTGGTCTTGGTGGCGGGTCGGGCTCTGGTGCAGCACCAGTCATTGCTCAGATTTCAAAAGAACTGGGCATACTTACTATTGCTGTTGTAACTAAACCTTTTGGATTTGAAGGCCCAGTAAGAGCAAAGAATGCTGATAAGGCCCTTGAAAACCTTAGAAAGTATGTGGATGCACTTGTTGTTATTCCAAATGAGAAATTACTCCAGATTGTTCCTAAGAAAACTCCTATTACAGAATCATTTAGATTTGCAGATGATGTGCTTAGACAAGGCGTGCAGGGTATAAGTGACCTCATTGTATTCCCTGGACTTATTAACCTTGACTTTGCTGATGTTACTACAATTATGAAAAACAAGGGTCTTGCTCATATGGGTATTGGTTATGGTCAAGGCGAAAATAAAGCACTTGACGCAGTTAAACAAGCAGTGGCAAGTCCACTTCTTGAAACTACTATCGAGGGTGCAACCGGACTTCTTATCAATATTAAGGGTGGAAATGACTTAACACAAGATGATATGAGTGAGGCTGCAGCACTTGTAAGAGAGGTTGTTGACGAAAATTGCAATATCATTCTTGGTACAAGCATTGACGAAAATATGCATGATGAAGTGGAAATCACTCTCATTGCAACTGGCTTCCCTCTTACTGAAGAGGCTAAAGAAAACACCGCTGTTGCTGGTGCAAGAAGCATTGGCAATATGGGAGAAAAGAAGGAAAATGCTCCTTCTGCAAGAAGCATCTTCAGTGGTTATGCTCAGCAGGCAAAAATGGAGGAAAAACCAGAGGTTTCTGTAACTCCTAACAACAACATGGGTTCTTCTCGTGTGGAAGTTGAATCTTCTGTTCCACCATGGATTGAAAAACTTAGAAAAAATAAGAAGTAGGATGTTACTTTTCTATGCTAGAAAAGTAACCAAAAGACCCGAGGAGTTGCAATTCCCCTCGGACTCCCACAAACGCTTTTTAATTTGATGCAAACACCTATAGTGAATAGGTGTTTTTTATTACAATATTCGCGAATAAGTAGCAGGCTATGGCATTTTTCTTTTTTCTATTAAAGTATATATTTTATAAAATATAATAAAGAGGCCTAAATGGAAATTATTATTGAATTGTCATTTGCTATTAATTTTATCATTAATGCCTTTATCATAAGATTAACAGGCTTATTTTTAAAAGAAAAGGCAAGGTTATGGTGGCTGAGTAGCACGATTGGTGCTGTGATTGCAATTATTCTTCCACTTTTTCACTTGATGCCTATTTTTACTGTGCTGATTGAAATTCTTCTTGCTAGTTTGCTTGTTTCTATTTCTTTCTCCTTCAAAAAGTTTAAAAAGTTTTTAATTATCTATGCCTCTTTTATAGGAATAACCTTTATTTTTGGTGGCGGGTGCTTTGCATTCAAAGAGGCGTTTGGACAAATTTCTTTATTCTGTGTTCTTTTAGTTGCAAGCGTCATCGATATTATTGCGACTCTTGTCCTTAAATGGAGAAATAAAACAAGGGTGATAGAAACATTTTCATATAGTGTTAAAATCAGGTTGGGAGAAAAAGAGGTTGAAGAAGAGGGGTATCTTGATAGTGGCAATATGCTTTATGACCCTATTACAAAAAAACCTATTATTCTTATCACATATGAGGTATTTTCTAAGTTTTACAAAGATATTAATTATCTAAGTGCCTTTTTAAAAAATGTCGATGTAAATAAAATACATAATGGACATTATATCAAGATTAATTCAATAGCAAGTGGCACTAATATTCTAGTTTTTACAGCTGACAAGATAGAAGTTAAAAAGGAAGAATTTTTAAAAAGTTATGAGAATGTTGCAATAGGACTTTCATTTTCAGGATTTGAAAAGGGCTGTGGAAGGCAGGTGCTATTACATAGTGAACTCATATAGGTAGGAGGTAAAATGAAACTTTTATTTAAATTAAAACTATTCTTTTACAATTTGACCCATAAAAGAGGATTTTTTAATGTTAAGAATATCGTTTGTTTTATTGCGAACGAGCCTTTACCCCAACCTCTTCCTTTGGATGAGGAAGAGCGTCTTCTTATCGCAAAAGAATATGGCGATAATGATGCCTATGAAAAACTAATTCAGCACAATCTTAGGCTGGTGGTCTATATTGCGAAAAAGTTTGATAATTGTGGAATGGAAAGAGAGGATATATTTTCAGTTGGTTCAGTAGGGCTTATTAAAGCAATAAAAACTTTTAAGTTAGACAAAAATATTCGTCTTGCCACCTATGCTTCAAGATGTATTGAAAATGAAATACTTATGCAACTGCGAAAATTTAACAAGATAAAAAGCAATATCAGTCTTGAAAAGCCACTTCATGTCGATAATGAAGGAAACGAACTATGTCTTGAAGATATCTTACCAGCCGAAGGCGATGTCTTGGAAAAAGAGGTTAATCAGTCAGCAGACAAAAAGATAATTTATGATATTCTTTCAAAACTTAATTTACGCGAACAGGAGATAATCATATTAAGATATGGGCTTACTGGTGAAGATGAACTTACACAAAAAGAGGTGGCGGATAAACTTAGAATTAGTCAAAGTTATATCTCTCGTCTTGAAAAGAAAATTTTAAAAGAAATGCGAAAAGAATACGATAAGCAGATGTTATAAAAAATTCCTATTAATTTGCCGAAAAAGTACTTTCTTTGCAAGTTTTTGTCATCTGTGTATTATTTCCTCCTTTGTGATTAACAATATATTCGCTTAAGGAGGATTTATGGCTTCACGAGTTTTTATTGCGGGAGTAGATACTTCACGCCTTCCGAAAATAAGTGGCAATGAAATGCTTGAACTTATGAAAAAAGTAAAAAGCGGGGATGAATATGCCCGTGATTGTTTTGTTGTAGCTAATTTAAGACTTGTGCTTTCTGTTGTTCATAGATTTGGTGCAAAGGGAGATAGAGCCGATGATATGTTTCAGGTGGGATGTGTTGGGCTTATGAAGGCCATAGATAATTTTGATGAAACCTTAAATGTAAAATTCTCTACCTATGCCGTGCCTATGATTATAGGAGAGATTAGGCGTTTTCTCCGTGATAACAACTCAGTGAGGGTGTCGCGTAGTTTACGCGATGTGGCATATAGGGCATTGCAAGCCAAGGATGAACTTGCAAAGTCTAGCATTGAAGAGCCAACTATTGAAGATATAGCAAAACTTATTGATGTGCCTTCAAAGACTGTGACTTTTGCTCTTGATGCAATAAGCGATACAGTATCACTTAACGAGCCAATTTATACAGATGGCACAGATACCATTCATTTACTTGATCAAATAGCCGATGTTAAGCAAAGTGACGAATCTCTTCATGAAAAGATTTCCATTAATGACGCAATTAAAACCTTGTCTGGTAGGGAAAAGGAAATTCTTTTAATGAGGTATTACATTGGTAAAACACAAATGGAAGTAAGTGAGGAAATAGGTATAAGTCAAGCGCAGGTGTCACGCCTTGAAAAAAATGCTTTAAAGTCAATTAAACAATTTTTAACTTAACTTGTAATTTTTTCTATCTTTACTTCATATTATTTAAATGTGGAATCTTCATTTTTAGAATTAAGGTGTAAAGAAGTTGTAAATGTCGTGGATGGAAGAAAACTGGGGCATATGGTGGACATGGTCATTGACCTAATGTCAGCAAGAGTGCTTGGTATAGTTGTACCTGATGGCAAGTCTTTTTGGAATGTATTTAAATCTTCATCTGGACTTTTTATTCCTTTTAATTGCATAGTGAAGATTGGTGAGGATGCCATACTTGTGGAACTACGCGGCTCCGCTCCTCCAGCAAACCCTTATGTACTTGCACAAGGCGACGATAAAAAAGATAAATAAAAGACGGCTTATGCCGTCTTTTTATTCTGATTCTGCTTTAGACTCTTTTTCCATAGTTTTGATTTCGCTTAAAATCTTTTCTATTGTGTTTTGTTCAGGTGTATTTGGAACGAGTAGGCTAGTGTCTTGTTCAATAGCAAGAGTTTTTCTCTTTTCCAAAAATAGTGAGCGTTTGCAGGAAAGCACATTCTTAAGCATTGGAATATCGTAATCTGCAATTGCTTCTCTAATGTCAGCATCAGAATTTTTCATAAGATCATCAATTGTTTCATCATAAGGGGAGTGAAGATCTTCAATGTCAGTTAAGGCTAGTTGTAATTTAAGCCCCATTTTTTCATATTCTTTTTTTAGTTCTTTAAATTCGGCACTTTCAAGATATTTTTCTTCGAGAAGATATTCATTCATTAAGTTTGTAATCTTTAATTTTATAAAGTCAAGGTTTCCACCATTTTTTGCAAAATGCCTACAAACATCTTGCATGAGTTGTTGCTCTTTTGGGCAGGTAACCGACGCTTTGAGATGATTTTTTGAAAGTAAACGATCGTTTTTACTAGCACTCATCGCACTCATTAAAGCTTCATCGTTTAGCATATAGGCAGCTAAGAAATATTTTACCATATAGCCAGCATTAAATCTCATGGTGTCATCTATATCTTCTTTTTCCCAGTCTAAAGTTTCGTCATAGCCATTTTGAGCAATGTCGTTCTTTACAAGGTCTTGAATTATTTCAGCCTCTTCAAGTATCTTTTTGTCGACATTACGGAGAACTTGGGTTTCTTTGGTCTTTGACAATTGTTTGTTTGCACTTGCACGCCAAACTAAAGAGATTGCTTGTTTTTCTAAAGAAGAATTATGTATTCTTTTTGCAATAGCACTATCTGTTAAATCAATTTGAAACTCATCTTGTATATTTGAAGGTTTAAATTTTAGGGAGTCTGATACACCTCTATTGTAAAAGTCTAGCAAAGCATCCTCTGTAACAAAGCATCTGCCATGTTCAATTAAAGAGGTAAAATCATAATCTTGTAAGTTTTCAGGATAAAATGTGTAATATTTCATATTCTTTCTCCTTACCATTATTATATCACATTTTATCGAAAAGTCAAGATTTGACATAAAAAAAAGAGTGTTATTAACACTCTTACATTTCTTCAAGTAGTTTCTTAAAACTTGTGATATCTTTAAACTGGCGATATACTGACGCAAAGCGTACATATGCCACCTCGTCAAGGCCTTTTAGGGCATTCATTACCATCTCGCCAATTTCGCTTGAACGCACTTCTTGTTTTAAAGCATTTTGAAGGGTCTTTTCTATATCCATTGCCACAGTTTCAATTTGGCTTAGGCTTACAGGCCTTTTTTCGCAGGCTTTTATCATACCATTGAGGAGTTTATCTCTATCAAAAGGTTGCCTTGATCCGTCAGTTTTTACAACTAGGATTGGTGTGGTTTCCACTGTTTCATATGTAGTAAAGCGTCGGCCGCAGTGCAGGCACTCCCTTCTTCTTCTAATTGAATTTGTTTCCTCTGTACTTCGGCTATCAAGCACCTTACTTTCTTCGCATCCGCAATATATACATTTCATTTGCCTTCTCCTTTACCGCTAGTATAGCATATTTAGTGTTTTAGTCCAACTATTTTTACCATATTTTGTCATGTTTTTAGCCGCTTGTCCATAAATTACTTTATATGAAATCTCTTTTTGAATGCAGGTTTAACCGTTCGTATATTCTGGCTGGATTTGATGATACTATGCCATTTAAAACAAAAAGAAGACTTTGTGAACTTGGTTTTACAAATGGACAGGAAATTAAAATGGTAAGGAAATCTCTTCTGGGCAAAGCATACCTTTTGGAACTTAGGGGGTATACTTTATCTCTTCGCAGCGATATTGTAAAGGCGGTGCTAGTAAAATGATAAAAGTTAATTTAGTTGGAAATCCAAATACGGGTAAGACCACACTTTACAACTCTCTTACCCATGCGCATGAAAGGGTGGGAAATTGGCATGGTGTTACCGTGGAAGAGAAGGTTAAAAAATATACTTTTGAAGGGAAAGAAATTGAACTTTGCGACCTACCGGGTATATATTCGCTTACTAGCCTAAGTTACGAGGAAAAAGTTGCTATAGATGCCATACTGAAGGAGCCTAAAAGAACTATCATTAATATCTGCGATGCGAGTAATTTAGAGCGTAATCTTTATCTTACTTTATCACTTATGGAGCTAGGTGCAAATATAATTCTTGCGGTAAATCAGATTGAAAAAGTGCCAGCATACAAGATAGACTTTAAGAAACTTTCCGATATTCTAGGGGTGCCAGTGGTGGCGGTTGATGCTGAAAAGAAGGTGGGGCTTGAAAAACTTAATCATGAGGTTTTAGATTATAAAAGTCACAAAAAATATAATCTGCCTTATTTAAAAAAACTTCATCTTGACGACATTCATTTGCCTAAGATAGAGAATGAGGATTTTTATAAAATTAAACTGCTTGAAGGAGATGAAAGTACTCTTAAGAAACTAAATCTCGAAAAGAATATAACAAATGAAAGAGTGGAAGAGGTGGCAGAAGCGAGGTATGATTTTATACATGAAGTCATGCGTATATGCACAACTAAGAACACAAAAGTATATGGACGAAGTAAGTTTGACAAATTCATAATGAATAGGTTTCTTGCCCTTCCCATTTTTCTTTGCCTTATGGCAGGAGTGTTTTATCTTACTTTCTTTTCTATAGGTGCATGGCTAAGCGACTCTCTTGTGTATTTACTTGATAACTTTATAGGTCAACCACTTATCAACATTTTTACTAGCCAGTTTGGTGCAAACTCTCCACTTACTGGACTTATTGAGGTTGCTGTTGTTGGTGGTGCAGGTACAGTGCTTGGTTTTCTGCCACAGGTGGCGTTATTATTCCTCTTTTTATCTCTACTCGAAGAAAGTGGGTATATGTCCCGCGTCGCTTTTGCTATCGAGGACATTTTAGGCAAGGTGGGCTTGTCCGGCAAGAGCGTCTATACACTTTTAATGGGTTTTGGTTGTTCTACTACCGCGGTGCTTACCGCAAGAAATATGGAAGACAAAAACTCCAAGATTAAGACAGGTCTTCTGACGCCATATATGAGTTGCAGTGCAAAGTTCCCCATCTATGCCGTACTTGGCGGTGCTTTTTTTGGTGCAAATAATATTTTTGTGATAATGGGTTTATATCTACTTGGGGTTGTTGTTGCTGTTAGCCTTAGTTACATTTTTGAAAAGACGGTGCTTAAAAGTAAGGAGCAGTCCTTCATTCTTGAATTCCCACCTTATCACTCTATGAGCATGAAAAAAGTTTTATTTGTTTTATGGGAAAACATGAAGTTATTTTTATTGCGTGTCGGCTCGCTAATCATTTGCATGAATGTAATTGTGTGGCTTCTTAGTAATTTTTCTTTCACTTTCTCATACATTCCGCGTTCAGGAGGTGTGAGTATGCTGGAGGCTATTGGCAGAGTTATTTCACCTATCTTTATTCCTCTTGGCTTTGGCAGTTGGGGTGCGGTATCTGCTCTTATTGCAGGGCTGGTTGCAAAAGAGGTTATTGTTTCTTCTATTGCTATGTTTAACAATGTTTCCGATGCCGCTAACGAAGTGATAGGGGAAAGTTTGAAAGATCCGACTTCGGCAGTATTTTTTGCATCGAGTAGCCATGTGATTTCCTATCTTGTATTTTCTCTGCTTTATTTTCCCTGTCTTGCCACGGCGTCCGTGCTTGCAAAGGAGATTGGCAAGAAGTGGACATTTTTGGGAATATTAATTCAGTTTATTGTTGCTTACCTCGTCACATTAGCAATTTTCAATATCGCAAGGTTAATTGAAATTTGGGGATTACTGAAAGTGTTGCTTTGCTTAATTGCTTTTATCATAGTTTTAGCAAGTGTGGTTTTTATTATAAAAAAATTAAAAAATCGACATACTTGCTCACTTTGTCCCCACTGTGACAAGAAATGCAAGACAAAAAAGCGATTAAATAAGTAAATTAATTGTATTTAATTTTTAAATGTGCTATTCTTTTTTCAAGGAGAGTTATGCATAAACCAGTTGTTGCCGTTGTTGGCAGACCTAATGTTGGGAAAAGCACATTTTTTAATAAAATTTGTGGGCAGAGAATAAGCATTGTTGATGACACGCCAGGTGTAACGCGTGACAGGATTTATGCTGAGGCGAATTGGTGTGGACATGAATTTATGCTTATTGACACTGGTGGACTGGACTCGAAAAGTGATGATGTTTTTCAAAAAGAGATAAAGAAGCAGGCTATGGAAGCGATTGCGTCTAGTGATGTGATTGTATTTATGGTGGATGGTAAAAGCGGGATTACCAATACTGACGAAGAAGTAGCGGAAATCTTACAGCGGGCAAAAGCACCAGTGGTGCTTGTTGTAAACAAACTTGACAGATTTGAAGTGGAAAATACCTATGAGTTTTATAGTCTTGGCCTAGGGGAGCCAATGCCGCTGTCTTGTACCCAAAGCAAGGGTATAGGCGATATACTGGATGCTATAGTCAATCATTTACCTAAAGATTATGATAGAGGGGAAGAAAGCGGTGTACCTAAAATAGCGATTGTAGGCAGACCTAATGTCGGCAAAAGTTCAATAGTAAACAGGTTAATCGGTCAGGAGCGTGTTGTTGTCAGCGATGTGGAGGGTACAACGCGTGACGCTGTACTTGTACCTTTTAAATATAATAAGAAGGAATATGCTCTTGTGGATACTGCCGGCTTAAGGCGTAAGCGTGGGGTGGAGAACGAATCCATTGAAGGCTATTCTGTACTTCGTACCATTTCTGCTATTGAAGATGCTGATGTTGTTATGGCTGTGGTCGATGGTAGTGAGGAGCGATTGTCAGAGCAAGACATTCGCATAATCGGTATGGTGCATGAAAATGGCAAGCCTAGCGTGATTGTTGTAAATAAATGGGATAAAAAAAGCAAGAATAAAGAAGAATATCTTAAAATGCTCGGTGAAGACCTAAAGTTCATGGACTATTATATTTGCATTTTCACTTCTGCACTTACTGGGGCTGGACTGGGGCAAATTATGGAGAAGGTGGAACTTGCTTACGAAAATTCCCAAAAGCGTATCACGACGGGACTACTTAATGATATTTTACACGATGCGATTTTAAATTTTGAGCCACCAGCACATTCTGGTCGCAAGGCCAAAATTCAATATATTACAGAGGCGTCGGTTGCACCGCCTACCTTTATCCTTTTTGTGAATGACGCAAAACTTATTAATTTTTCATACATAAGATATTTAGAGAACAGGTTTCGTGAAAAAGTGGATTTCAGCGGCACTCCTATTAAAATTATAGTGAAGGGAAAGGAGGATAAATAACTTGAATATATATCTTGCATTTTTCTTAATTGCAATTATTTCTTATTTTATTGGTACCATTAATTTTGCCCGTATCATCGCTTGGCATGGAAGGCGTAAAGACATTACAAAACTTGGTAGCGGAAACCCCGGCACCATGAATATGCTTAGAAACTTCGGTTTTGTAACTGCGTTTGCTACCATGCTTGCTGAGGTGTTTAAGGCGGGTCTTTGCTGCTTTATCGTTAAAATCTGTATGCAAGGTACGGGTTATGAAACACTTGCTTATTACTTCTCTGGCTTATTTGTAGTCCTTGGCTTTGATTTTCCTGTCTACTTTAATTTTAAGGGCGGTAAAGGTGTTGCATGTCTTGCTGGCGTCTTCTTCTTTAGCGAGATGTGGTGGGTGGCTCTCATACTTTTCGTAGTAGGAGTAATTCAAATCGCTATCACTGAATACGGCTCAGTTTCCTCTTTTATATTTATTATTGGTATGTCTATAGCAGTTACTGTAAATGCCTTCCTTACTGGTATACCGAATACTTGGGCTATCATTGTCATTGTTTGGGGGCTTGCGATCTTGACTATTTTAAAACACCACGAAAATATTCGCAGGCTGTTTAAAGGAGAGGAAAAGAAAGCAAATTTCAAATCTTCCATTAAAAAGATGTTTAAAAAACAACGCGGTGTCGAAGAAATAAGCGAGGACAGCGTGGAAAGCGAGCCAGAAACTGAAATCATTATTGAGGACAAAGAAGACAAGTAAACTTTAGAAAAATAATTGGAATTTTAGAATAATAACACTACCTCCAACATACATTACTGTATCTTGGAGGTATATTTATGGAAAAATATGAAATCTATGATGATATTAAATCCCGAACAAACGGTGATATATACATTGGAGTGGTAGGCCCAGTAAGAGTGGGAAAATCTACTTTTATAACCCAATTTATGCAAAAACTTGTTGTTCCAAATATCACAGAGAAGAACACTAAAGAAAGAACTATTGATGAACTTCCTCAGTCGGCTGACGGAAAGACAATCATGACAACACAACCACACTTTGTGCCAAACGATGCGGTTAAGATAAAAATTGCTGGTGCTGATATGAAGGTTAGAATGATTGATTGCGTAGGCTATCTAGTAAGTGGAGTGATGGGGCATACTGAAGACGATAAACCTAGACTTGTAAAAACTCCTTGGACTGAAAAAGAAATGCCTTTTGAAGAGGCGGCGGAACTTGGAACTAAAAAGGTTATGCAGGAGCATTCTACAATAGGGCTTGTTGTCACCACAGACGGAAGTGTTACAGACATCCCTCGTGCCAACTATATCGACGCAGAAGAAAGAGTAGTGGCAGAAATGAAGGCAACAGGTAAACCTTTTGTCATGGTGCTTAACTGCAAAAACCCTTCTTCGCAAGAAAGCAAACGCCTTGCTTCCTCTTTAAGTGAAAAATATGATGTGCCGGTTGTCGCTGTGAACGCTCTTGACCTTAAAGAAGGGGATGTTGATAAGGTATTTGAAAAACTTCTTGGAGAATTTCCTGTTAAAGCAATACGCGTAAAAATGCCAGAGTGGCTTAGAGCCCTTTCATATGATAATGAAATTATCACTGAAATTGCAAGCGAAGTTAAACGCCTTGGTTCTCAGATTACTAAACTTAGCCAAATGGATAAAAATCAACTTGCGTTTACTGAAAGTGAAGCTTTTGACCCTATCACTTTCTCTAGCATTGAACTTGGCGAAGGGGTTGTAAAATTCAATGTAATTCCTAAGGAAGATTTATTCTATAGAGTGCTTAGTAATGAGTGCGGTTATCAAATCAAGGATGATTATGAACTTGTCAACTATATCAAAGAGCTTGCTATTGCGAAACTTGAATATGATAAACTTAAGTATGCACTTGACCAAGTTAAGCAGACTGGTTACGGCATAGTAGAGCCACGCAAAGAGGAGTTTACTCTTGGCGAGCCTGAAATAATCAAGCAGGGTGGTCGCTTTGGCGTTAAACTTAAAGCAAGTGCACCAAGCCTTCACATTATGCGTGTGGATGTTGATACGGAAGTTACTCCTCTTGTCGGTACAGAAGAGCAAAGTCAAGATTTTGCGAAAAGTCTTGCAGAGCAGTTTGAAACAAATCCAGAGGAAATTTGGGACACTAATATTCTTGGAAAAAGTTTGTTTAGCCTAGTGGGAGAGAATATCAATTCTAAGATTGTTATGATGCCAGCAGAGGCACAACGCAAAATGCGTAAAACCCTTGGCCGTATCTTAAACGAAGGCAAAGGCGGAGTAATTTGTATCTTGTTGTAAAATAAAAAGACGCAAGGAATTGCGTCTTTTTATTCGCTTTCGTCTTCATAGTGTAATTGATTTGGACTAACAATATGTTGTTTTTCATCTTCTGTATAAACAGGGGTGATAGCAACACTGTTCACGCACCAGCCAACAACTTCTTTGCCGTCATGATATCTCCATTTATCAGTGTTTGGGTCGGTGCTGAAGTCCTTAGCGGCTTCTTCCACACTATAGAATGTGCCGACTTTATAAACTTCAAGACAAATTGGGGACGACTGACGCTTTAAATTTTTCCCTTTAAAATAAGATCTTTCTATATTGATATCAAAAAGTTCAAACTTATAAGTTTCATGGCCATATAACTTGATATTTTTAAAGTCACGAGATGGGATTTCTGTTATTCTCTCTGTGCATCCTATTTCCGTTATATATTCTTTAATATAATGCTTAATCATGTTTTTCTCCTTGCTTTATTATATCGCGGATAGCGGATTTGTCAAGAGTTTTCTTCTTCTTTATATTTGACAGCACTTATGTTTATTAGGTTTGCCCGCTCCTCGTTGGTATACACTGGATACATTGTTCCGCTTTTTATCATACGCATACCGATTGCTTTCTCTTTTACGAGGATTTTATATAAAGTGGGGTCAATGCGTTGAATTGTTTTCAGAGGCAGGAAGGAGCCGATTTTATAGCACTGTCTATAAAGTGGCTGTGAAGGTATTCTATAAAGCCTGCCTTCAATATCACCGATTTCAATCTCGATATCATACAGTTCAATTTCTTCAATATCTGTGCTTGACAAAACCAAGTCGGAGATTTTTCGTGAGGGAATTTCACGAGTGCATTCTTTATCAGAGGGCATATAATACTCATGCTTTTGGGAAGGGCGTTCTATTATGTAATGTTTAATATATTTCATATTACATTATATTTCATAAATGAAAATTTGTCAATGTTAATTTATGCACATATGTGGCAAGGCGGGCATAGATATATAATATGGAAAAAGAAAAGAAATTCAAGATCATATGTATTAAAGCCCCTAAATGGTTAGGCTTCTTTTTAAGAAAAATGCAAAAAGGCGAAAAAAAAGACTGACACAAAGCCAGTCTTTACATATTTAAAGATTTTACGCCTTCTTTGCTTTTTTGATGCATCGTGTACAAGCCTTAACTTTTTTAGGTTGGCCATCAACTTCGATAGTTGTCTCTTGAAGGTTTACTTCATAAGTCCTGTTCATCTTCTTATTTGAAAATGATACTTGGTGACCTGTTCCGCGTCCTCTTCCGCATACTTCACATACTCTGCTCATATTCTTGTCCTCCGAAATTTCTTTTGCATTTTACTATACCATCTTTTTGGCTAAAATGCAACTCTTTTTTCGTTAAAATTTTAAGAAAAGCAAAAATAGGCAAAATATTTTTAGAAAAACTTACTTTTTGTTTGTAATTTCTTATATTTTATAGTATAGTATATAAAGCGAATAATCTCTTTTAGGGGGAATGGAATTTGACAGTCGATACTAATAACTATTATGGCAATATTTCTATCAGCGACAATTCAATTAGGATTGTTGCGGGTTATGCTGCTCTAGATTGTTATGGCGTGGTCGATCTTGTTTCTCGCTCACTAAAGGACAGTGCTCGCGAATTATTTAAAAAAGAGTCTTATTCCAAGGGGATTAAGATAAGTCATATTGACAACAGAATTTTTATTGATGTTTACTGTATCTTAAAATATGGTGTGTCTATCAGTGCCGTTGCGGAGTCCCTCCGTGGTACTGTGAAATACAGCGTGGAAAACTTTACCGGTATGCTTGTTGACGCTGTTAATGTTCATGTTGTCGGAGTTAGGGTTTAGGAGAAGGATGAATTATGATTAAGAAGATTGACGGGGCAACCTTCCGCAAAATGATTATTGCCGGAGCGGGACTCCTTGAACAAAATAAGAAATATGTGGACTCACTTAATGTTTTCCCTGTACCAGATGGCGACACTGGTACCAATATGTTTTTGACTATGAAGTCTGCTGTAAACGAACTTGGCAAATGTATCAACAACAATGTTAAAGAACTTTCAGATGCTTTTGCAAAAGGGGCATTAAAGGGCGCAAGAGGTAACAGTGGGGTTATTACCTCTCAGATATTTAAAGGTTTCTGTACCGAGATTGGCAAGTCTACTGATATTACCACTAAGGTTTTTGCCAAAGCTATGCAGGAGGGTGCCAATATTGCATATAAAGCAGTGACTAAACCTAAAGAGGGAACTATTCTTACCGTTATTCGTGTAATGGCGGAGAATGCTGTAAATGCTGCTAAGAAATGCGACGACTTTGAAGTTTTCTTAAAGAGCGTGCTAGATACCGGTGAGGAAATTCTTAAACAAACACCCGAGATGCTTCCTGTGCTTAAAAAAGCGGGGGTGGTTGACGCCGGTGGTCGTGGTATATTAATCATATTTACAGGTTTCTATAAACTTATCATGGGCGAAGAGGACTTTGAATTCTCTTTTGAAGATGAGCAAAAGCCTCAGACTGTTGATGATGTCATTGCAGATATTACAAATCTTGGAGATATTCAATTTGGCTATTGCACCGAATATATGATTATTCATATGAACAAAAAGACCACTGAGGCAGACATTGATAAACTTCGTGAAAAGCTTATGCAAATTGGCGATAGCGTAATCTGTATTGGCGACCTTAATTTAGTAAAAGTGCATGTTCATTCTAACGAGCCAAACAAGGCGATAGGCTACGCTTTGGAACTTGGTGAAATCTACAATATAAAGATTGAAAACATGAGAGAGCAAAATCGTGAAATCAAGAAGAAAGCCAGTGTGCAAGAGCCTACTAAGGAGATTGGTATGGTTGCTGTTGCACCAGGAGATGGACTTTCTGCAATCTTTAAAGACCTTGGTGTCGATGAAATAATCGTCGGTGGACAGACAATGAATCCTAGTGCCGAAGATATTGCAGCGGCAGCTGATAAAGTACCAGCAAGGAATGTAATTGTTTTCCCTAACAACAAGAACATTGTACTCGCGGCACAGCAAGCAAACGATCTTACAAACAAAAACTTGGTTATAATTCCAACTAGAAGCGTTCCAGAGGGCATTTCAGGCTCAATAGCCTTTAATCCTGACGCAAGTGTGGAAGAAAATACTGAGGCTATGAACGAGGCGATAAAAAGCGTTAAATCAGCATCAGTAACCTATGCTGTAAGAGATACACATGTTGACGGCTTTGACCTAAGGGTGGGAGAGATTATCGGACTTGATGATAAGGCTATTCTTGCCAAAGGAAAACTTGTGGCAGATACCACAGAGGCTCTCATTGCAAAACTTATGACTGATGAAACAATGACTGTGACACTTTTCTATGGCGAAGATATTCGTGAAGAAGAAGCAAATGCTCTTGCGGAGAAACTTACAGAGAAATACCCAGACTGTGAAGTATCTTGTGCCTATGGCGGTCAGCCAGTATACTATTATTTAGTTTCACTTGAATAAAAAGTTATGCTTGACATAACTTTTTTTTGTGGTAGAATAATTATGGGGATAGACTATGGAAGAGAGAATGACGATTAAGGAAATCGAAAGCAAAATTGAAAACTTGAAAATAAGATTTTCTAAGATGAAAAAACAAGACAAACAAAGAGGCATTGATGATGAGGATGTGTTTTTGAAATTTGAAAAAATTTCCAAATTTAATTCCACCGAAATGAAAATGGCAGAATATTACAGGCTTTTAAGACAAGAGGCTGTAGTCAAGGTGGCGCAAAGAGTAAAGAAAGAAAAACAGATTTTATCACTCCTTAAAAGTTTTAAACTTGTAAGGGAGGGTGGAAACCCTATAGCAGGAGAGGAACTTTTTAAGTTCTTGGACCTTGAAAGCAAAATTGACTCTTTGCATAACGAGGCTCATGCAATACGAGAGGTTTCCAGATATATTAGTTACATTTTTATTAATTCACGCTTAAAAGATTCAAAATCCTTGCAAAGAGATACAAATAAAACCTATGATATTTTAGGAAAACTGGAAGATATCTCGCCAGAAAAGCCTTTATCTTGGCGACATGTAAAAATTATGGGGGCGATTTTTAAAAAGGAGATTACAGAAATTACTTCAATTTGGAATCAATTTAGAAGTGAATGTGAAGTAGTATAAAGATATTGCTTAAAAACAATATCTTTTTTTCTTTGAAAATGTTAAAATAAATTCATGGAAAGATTAGATGTATTGCTTGTAAAACAGGGGCATTTCTCATCACGAGAAAAGGCACAGGAATATATTAAAAAAGGTGAGATTAGTGTAAATGCTAAAGAGATAATTAAACCTTCTTTTTTGGTAAGCGAAGGCGACAGGGTGGAAGTGAGAAAGGGCCAAGAATTTGTCTCACGCGGCGCTTACAAGTTGAAAACCGCGGATGAGGAGTTTAATCTGGATTTTAGAGGCAGAGTAATACTCGATATCGGTGCAAGTACAGGTGGGTTTACACAGTATTCTCTTTCTAAGGGGGCAAAAAGGGTTTACAGCGTTGATGTCGGCCGCGGGGAACTTAGCCCAGTGCTATTAAGTGACGAGAGGGTTGTAAACATCGAGGGGCAGGACTTTCGAACCCTAGATAGTGACAGGTGCAAAGATGTGAATATGATAATAGGGGATGTGTCTTTTATTTCACTTAAGCATATTTTTCCTAAAATTGTAAATGATTATGGCAATAAAATAGAGATTGTTATGCTATTTAAGCCGCAATTTGAATGTGGAAAAGATATGGCGAAAAAATATAAAGGAGTAGTACTTGATAAAGCCCTTCATATAAAACTACTTGAAGATTTTTTAGCGTATGTAAAAACTTTTGGGTTTGTGGTTTCAGGACTTTGTCATTCTGCCATAAAAGGCAAAGAGGGAAACATTGAATATCTTTTTCAGTTAAATGGAAAAAACCAGAAAGCAATAAATATCGAAAGTCTTGTTAATTGTGCATTTAAAAACAAAAAAACGGACTAAATTGTCCGCTTTTTTCATTTAAAATCTGCCGGCTGTTGGGTAGAGTGGCAGGTCTTGTAAGCCCTGACATACATCGGTGTCTGGGGCTGCTTGGCAAGGCGGTACCACTGGGTAGCCGTAAGATGGTATCAGTAAGTCTACAACCGAAGTCACCTTTATCATAATCTGGATGCAGGCAGTTACTGTAAAGGTGTTGTCAGCAGAATAGGTGCCGATATTGCTTGAAAGTAGTGCTGTTGCTGTGATGTTCACAGGTGTGGATGCAGGTTGTGGTACGAAAAGTACTACACGCTTTTGTACTGTCACAGAACTTGATGCTGTGCCTAGCACGCCATTTGCATCCCTATAAGTAACTGTTACGGGAATTGTCACCGTCATACTAACATTTGCGTAGTTAGGAGAAGATTCAATTCGGTCTACTACAAGGTCGGAAACAACTGCTGGTGCGCCAGTGGTATTTACCGCAGACACAAAAGTAAGAGGGAAAGCGGGATTTTCTGGGTTGTAGCCAGTCACTGGAAGTATTACACCTGTTTCTGTTGTTTGGCTTACGCAAGCGTCAAAAACTTTGGTAGTTTCAATCATAACTTTTTCACAGATTCCATTTAGTGGATTGCCCACCATAGGTCCTGGTCGGTTAGGATTTGTATTGTTTATAAAAAACGACATTTATTAACCTCCTTTAGTTTATGCTTAAACTTCATCTAGGATAGGGCATCCATAGGTAGCAGAGTTTTGCATACACTTTAAAATATGCAAGAAGGAGTAAATTTTGTGCATAAAACCCCTTTTTATTTGCATATGTAGGCAGGGTTGTGGTAAAATTTAAAAGCGAGGAATTTATGTTATTAGATAATATTAAAGAAAAACTTAATGCGTTTAAAGAGGATTTATCCTTTTTAAAGGAGTGTCTTTGACCCGACTGGGCTTGAAAGTAAACTGAAAGATTTAAAAGATAACCAGTCACGAGAAGATTTTTATTCTGACCAAAAACTTGTTCTTAAAGTTGGAAAGGAAATTAAGGAAATTGAAAATAAACTTACTCTTCTTTCAGGGCTTGAAGGGCAAATTAACGACTGCTTGGCACTGATTGAAATGATAGAAGAAAGCGGTGAAGAGGAACTTGGCAGGGAACTTGAAGAGAGTATTCTTTGTCTTCAAGGCGACATTGAAAATGCTAAGATTGCAACCCTTTTAAATGGAAAATATGACGCAAGTGATGCCATTATAACTATTCACGCTGGAGCGGGTGGTACCGAGGCACAGGACTGGGCAGACATGCTTTACCGTATGTACTCGATGTATTGCGACAAAAATGGTTTTAAGCGTAAAGTTTTAGATGTACTTGAAGGCGATGAGGCTGGACTTAAAGCAGTCACTTTTGAAGTAGGTGGAACAAATGCCTATGGCTATTTAAAAGCGGAAAAGGGGGTGCATCGCCTTGTGCGAATTTCGCCATTTGACTCCAACGCACGCCGTCACACAAGTTTTGCGAGCGTAGAAGTAATGCCAAAAATTGAAGATGCTCCTGATATTGAAATAAGGGCGGAAGACCTGAAAATTGACACCTATCGTGCCTCGGGTGCGGGGGGACAACACATCAACAAAACGGATAGTGCGGTAAGAATTACCCATATTCCAACCGGTATTGTTGTTGCCTGCCAGACAGAGCGTAGTCAGGTGCAAAACAAGGAAACGGCTATGAGTATGCTCTATTCTCGGCTTGTAGAAAAACAGGAAAGTGAGGAGGCGGAGAAACTTGCTGCAATTCGTGGAGAGATAAAGAAGATTGAATGGGGAAGCCAGATACGAAGTTATGTTTTCTGTCCTTACACACTTGTAAAAGACCATAGAACAGGGTATGAAGACTCTAACATTCAAAGTGTTATGGACGGCAATATTCAAGAGTTTATAAATGATTATCTTAAGAAAATTTAGAGGTTAAAATTATAATGAACTATTTTGAAAGGATGAAAGATAAATACGAGAGTTTAAGGAACAAAAAAGATGTCCTTATTCTTTCTGTGGAGTCATCATGTGACGAAACAAGCATAGCCGTGGTTAAGAATGGGCGAGAGGTGCTTTCAAACATTATTGCCACTCAGATTGAAATTCATAGGCGTTTTGGCGGGGTGGTGCCAGAGGTGGCGTCGAGAAACCACATTACTGCAATATCTAACATCTTTGATGAGGCATTAAAGGCGGCGAATATCACAAAAAATGATATTGACGCAGTGGCAGTTACCTATGGTGCGGGGCTTGTTGGGGCACTTCTTGTAGGCGTAAACTTTGCAAAGAGTCTTGCATATGCATTAGACATTCCACTCATTGCAGTAAGCCATGTGCATGGGCATATTGCAGCAAACTATATTTCACATGAAAACCTTACTCCTCCTTTTGTTTGTCTTATGGTAAGCGGTGGGCATACCGCCTTGCTTGAGATAAAGGATTATAATGAATATAAACTCCTTGGCACCACCGTGGATGATGCGGTTGGCGAGGCCTTTGACAAGGTGGCAAGGGTGCTTGGGCTACCTTACCCTGGTGGGCCAGAGATAGACAAACTGGCAAAAAGCGGAGAGAATAAGTATAAATTTGTGGTATCAAACAGTATGAAAGGTACATTTAATTTCTCTTTTAGTGGAATTAAAACGGCAGTGGTAAACTTTGTGCATAATAAAACCCAAAAGGGAGAAGAAATTAATAAGGCGGATGTTGCACGCTCTTTTGAAGAGTATGTAACGGATGAACTTACTACAAAGGCGGTAAATGCTTGCAAATTTGTAGGTAAAAAGAAACTTGTTGTTGCTGGTGGGGTGGGTGCAAACTCCTTCCTAAAAGAAAAACTAACAATTACATGCAAGGCGGTGGGCATTGAGTTTTATTCCCCAGTACTTCGCTACTGCACTGATAACGCAGCCATGATAGGTTCGGCGGCTTACTATATGTTAAAAGCGGGGCTTGGGCTTAGCGATTTGACTTTAACTGGCAAACCTAATGTGGATTTAGGAGTGATTTATGAAACAAAAAATAATTGATTTTTTTAAGAGTTTTACGCTTTTCGAGATGCTATTTTTGCCGATAGCATTGATTGCTGTACTTGTGGTATCAATAGTATTTAAATGCGATGCACTTTCGATTGTATATTCAGTTGTGGGCATTTTGGCAACATTCTTTTTGGCAAAAGGTGTGTTTTTTGCACCACTTTGTTTGATTGCAATGTACGCTCTTTATGTTGCACAATCTTATCTACAAAATTTGTATGGCGAGGTAATTTTATATCTTTTCCTTTTGATTCCACTTCAGATATATACCTTTGTAAATTGGGTGGTAAAACAAAAACAGGGTAGGAATTCGACTACAGCCATAATGCGAGATTTACATTGGAAGGAATGGGTGTGTGTAATAGTGGGATATATTGCTATTGGCGTTGCAAGTTACTTTGCTTTGGGCGCACTTGACACAAACTATCTTCTTTTAAGTGCCATTTGCTTTGCTGGAGCATGTCTTGCAAACTATCTTACTATGAGAGGGAATATTTTCCAATTTGTGGTTTATCTTGTAAATGATATTGTTCTTATTGTTATGTGGCTAATGCCAATCATTGAAGGACTGCCTATTGGGACAAACTTTGTACCTATGGCTGTTGCATTTGCAGCGTATATTGCAAACAATATATATGGGCTTGTGAACTGGTATAAAATAATTAAGAAAAAGAAGGCGCAACAAGTGCTTTTAGAAAATAATGAAGAAGAGGTAAAATAAATGGAACTACTAGCACCGGCGGGTAATTTTGAAAAACTGATAACGGCTGTTCACTTTGGTGCAGATGCCGTGTATTTTAGTGGCAAGCGATTTGGCTTGCGTGCTTTTGCTGGAAATTTTGATGATGAAGAAATTGTTAAAGCGATGCAATATTTGCACGAGCGAGGCAAAAAGGGCTATATAACATTAAATATCGTTGCAAATGACGAGGACTTTGTGGGGCTTAATGAGTATCTTGAACTTCTTGTAAGGGCGAAGGTTGACGGCGTGATAGTCAGCGACCTTGGGGTTGTTAAATTTATTCGTGACCATGCACCTAGCCTTAATGTGCATGTGTCCACACAAGCAAATGTCAATAATTATTATTCAGCAAAGGTTTTTGCTGATATGGGGGCAACACGCATAGTACTTGCAAGGGAACTTAGCCTAAAACAAATCAAAGCCTTGCATGAAAAACTTGGCGGCAAGGTGGAACTTGAAGCCTTTGTGCATGGGGCGATGTGTATTTCTTATTCTGGGCGATGTCTGCTTTCCAACTACTTGACTGGAAGGGAAAGTAATCATGGTGCCTGCGTTCAGGCTTGTCGCTGGAAATATTATATCCGTGAAGAAAGCCGAGATGACGAGTATGAAATGCAAGAGGACAGTCGTGGCACTTACATATTAAATTCCAAAGACATGAATATGATATCGCACCTTAAAGAAATGGAAGAAGCAGGAGTTGTCAGCCTAAAAATTGAAGGAAGAATGAAGTCTGCTTACTATGTTGCCACTGTTGTAAATGCCTATCGTATGGCACTTGATGCGAAAAATTATGAGGTAAGCGAAGAACTTGTCGCAGAACTCGAAAAGGCAAGCCATAGACGCTACTCCACAGGTTTCTATCTTGATGGAAAAGATAAGGAATTCTTAGAGGACTCTATGCCGGTGCAGACACATGAGTTTGTTGCAACCGTGGTGGGTAAAGATGGTGACGGCGTGGTGCTAGAAATGCGTAACCGCTTTGTTGAAGGGGAGGAACTTGAAATCCTATCTCCAAACAAAACTATATTTAATAAGAAAATTACAATGAAAAACATGACAGATGACAAAGGTCAGCCCATCACTGATGTAAAAGGCGTACAGCAGCGCGTACATTTCAAGACAGACCTGCCACTTGAAGTGGGCGATATACTTAGAAGAGCGATTTAATCGCTCTTTTTTGTTAAAACACTAGCACAGCACAGGGTTAATTTGATATCTTTGTGCTATTTTATTGTTATCAGTCATCCAATGGCTGAAATGCAATGGAATTTTAAAAAATCGGGTCGCTGCGTGGTACTTGATATGGTTGCAAATATGTTATGCTGGTTTTTATATAAATTTGTGAACGCATTCACTACATTTGAATGATAGATGTGATATTTTAAAATAAGGATTGGTATGAATTTGGTAGAAGTGGTGTCAAAAAAACTAGGAAGTTTAATGAGCAAGCGAGGCTGGAACATATATAAACTCTCTCGGCTTTCTGGTTTGACACCGAATTGTATACAGGTAATTTTGCATAGGGATTATAGAGATATTAAATTATCGACTGTGATAATCTTAGCACATTGTTTTGATTTAACTGCGGCGGAGTTTTTAGAGGAAAAGGAGTTCTTATATGAAAATTTGGATTTGTTTAAATAAAAATAGATTTCTCCGCTCCACTTCGTTTCGGTCGAAATGACAAGGTGAAATTTGGCAATCCACAAAATATTTCAAAAAAAATTAAAATAGTTGGCAAAAATAGTTGACTATTTTTTTGTAATTGCATATACTATTGCTAGCACTTGAAGTTAAAGAGTGCTAAAAAGTCGAAAAAATAGATTCACTCCGCGTTGGTCGGAATGACAAAGGAAGGGTGAAAATATGGTTATTACCGAGCGTAAAAAGCAAATTCTATGTATGGCTGTTGAGGAATATATCAAAGACTGTGCGCCAATTACAAGTGGCGGAATCAAAGATAAAGGACTTGACTGCTCGACTGCGACACTGCGAAATGAACTGAATGCACTAGAGGCTATGGGCTTTTTGAAACAATTGCACACCTCAGGCGGAAGAGTGCCAACAGTGCAGGGCTATCGCTATTATGTAGAAAACCTTTTAAGCAGCGTTAAAGCCACTGATAAGGAACTGGAAAGCGTGAGGGAACTTATATCTTCAAGAACGACAAGTCTGAATGAAATCATTTCTGGAATAGCCAAAATAGTAAGTCACGCGACCAACTATCCAACCGTGGTTATGATGGACGGAATGGAAAACCTTATATTAAATGAATTTAAGATAATTCCACTTCTTGAAAACAAACTTATGGTGCTAATCGGTACAATGGCGGGTTATATAACCAATACTCTTGACCTTGCTGCTACCGCGCAGGAGTGTGAAGACGCTTCAAACTATCTAACCAAAAACTTTAAGGGGGCAACGATAGGATATATGCTTGACAATATGGCATACCTTCAAGAGGGTATGAGTAGCGAAATTGAAGCCTTCCAAAGCATTGTTAATTCCCTAATCGGCGGACTTAAAAAACTTAACAGCCAAAAACTTTTGGGAGTGTCCAGAGAGGGCAGTGTAAAACTGCTTGAGAACGGAAAGACGGTGGAGGAAGCCAAGAAAATACTTTCTATGCTTGACGACAAGGAAAAACTTGAAAAATCCCTTGAACTTAGCGGTAACGGCGAAATTGAAGTTACAGTGGCGGAAGAGGGCGAAGGCAAAGATTGCTCTGTTGTGAAAGCACCAATTTTAGTCCAAGGGCGACAACTTGCATCAATCGGTGTGATTGGACCTCAGCGAATGGATTATTCGGGAATAGCGTCAGCACTTAAAGTGGTAATAGATGAATTAAGAGAAATGAAAGGAGATGAATAAGTGTCAAAGAAAGATTTAGAAAATAAGTGTCATTGTAGCGAAGGTTGCACATGTGGAGAAAACTGCGAGTGCGACAGCGAGCATAAATGTAACGAAAATTGCACATGTGGCGAGAGCTGTGAATGTGGAAATGAGTGTCACTGCGGAGAAAATTGCCAGTGCGATGAGGAGTGTCACTGCGAGCATTGTGAGTGCGGGGAAGAAAAAGACAATTATCTCATCATAGCACAAAGGGTGCAGGCGGATTTCGATAATTTCCGACGCCGGTCACGCGAAGAGATAGAGCGGGCGAGAGTAAGCGGTCAGGTTTCGG
Organism: uncultured Bacillota bacterium; assembly: GCA_947053645.1. Lineage (GTDB taxonomy): Bacteria > Bacillota > Clostridia > Christensenellales > UBA1242 > Caccovivens. The sequence goes on from CAMRTM010000002.1 coordinate 78,571, forward strand.
TAATTGAAGCATTTTTGCCCTGCCTTGACACCTTCAAAGAGGCAAAAAAGATAATTACAGACGAAGGTGTTCTTCAAGGTGTAGAAATGATAGAAAACAAAATTCTTTCCGCACTTAACGACCTTGGAGTGGAAAAGATAGAATCAATAGGGCAGGAGTATAGCCCACATCTTCATAACGCTATCGCAGTTGTGAAAGATGAAAGCAAAGACAATGATATCATCTTGGAGGAATTCCAAGCAGGATATAAATACAAAGACAAAGTAATAAGATATGCGAAAGTCATAGTCAACAAAAAGGAGGATTAAAATTATGAGTAAAATTATTGGTATTGACTTAGGAACAACAAATTCATGTGTCGCAGTTATGGAAGGCGGAAAGCCAACCGTTATTGCAAATGCAGAGGGAGATAGAACAACTCCATCTGTTGTCGCTTACACAAAGGAAGGCGAAAGACTTGTAGGTAAGGTTGCTAAAAGACAGGCAATCGTAAATGCTGACAACACCATTCAATCTATCAAAAGAGAAATGGGTACAAACTACAAAGCAAAACTTAATGGCAAAGAGTATTCTCCACAAGAGATTTCTGCTATGGTGCTTGGAAAACTTAAAGCGGATGCGGAAAGTTATCTTGGTGGCAGTGTAACACAAGCGGTTATCACAGTGCCTGCATATTTTAACGACTCTCAGCGTCAAGCAACCAAGGACGCAGGTAAGATTGCAGGGCTTGAAGTGCTTAGAATTATCAATGAGCCTACTGCTGCTGCACTTGCTTACGGTCTTGACAAGGGTGAAAACTCAAATCAAAAGATTTTGGTTTACGACCTTGGTGGCGGTACCTTCGATGTATCTATTCTTGAAATCGGTGATGGCGTTTTTGAAGTGCTTTCAACCAACGGCAATACTCGTCTTGGCGGAGATGATTTCGATAACAGAATTATTGACCTTCTTGTAGAAGAATTTAAGAAAACAAACAACATTGACCTTTCTAGCGACAGACTTGCAATGCAAAGGCTTAAAGAAGCAGCAGAGAAAGCGAAGATTGACCTTTCTGCTACTCCAAAAACTACAATATCTCTTCCATTCATTTCAGCGGACGCAACCGGCCCTAAACATATGGAATATGAACTTACTCGTGCTAAATTTGATGCTATCACAGAGGACCTTGTAAAGGAAACTATTGACTGCACAGTACGCGCACTTAAAGACGCTGGACTTAACAAGGGACAGATTGACAAGGTTGTTCTTGTAGGTGGCTCTACTCGTATTCCAGCAGTGTTTGATGCTGTTAAAAACTTTACTGGCAAAGACCCATACAAAGGTGTAAACCCAGACGAATGTGTTGCCGTAGGTGCTGCCATTCAAGCCGGCGTTCTTGGCGGAGAGGTAAAGGATGTTCTTCTTCTTGATGTAACTCCACTTTCACTTGGTATTGAAACTTTAGGCGGAGTGTTTACAAAACTTATTGAAAGAAACACTACTATTCCTACTAAGAAATCACAAGTGTTCTCGACCGCAGTTGATAATCAACCAGGTGTTGACATCCATGTCCTTCAAGGGGAGCGTGAATTTGCTGCACAAAACAAAACTCTTGGCAGATTCCAACTCACAGACATTCCACCAGCACCAAGAGGGGTACCACAAATCGAGGTTACCTTTGATATTGATGCAAATGGTATTGTAAATGTATCAGCAAAAGACCTTGGAACAAACAAGGAACAAAAAATCACAATCACTGCATCTTCAAACCTTAAAGATGAAGATATTGAAAAGGCTATCAAAGAGGCAGAAGAGCATGCTGAGGAAGATAAGAAGCGTAAAGAGTTTGTAGAAACCAAAAACCAAGCAGACAACATGGTTTATTCGATAGAAAAAATGCTTAAAGATAACGGCGATAAACTTGCCGCTGACGACAAGAAGAAACTTGAAGACGCCGTAGAAAAAGCAAAGAAAGACTTTGAAAGCACCGATGTTGAAGTTATTAAGAAGGCACTAGAAGAGCTTACAAATGTTTCTAATGAAGTGTTTACAAAGATGTATCAAGCTGCTGGAGCAGGTGCAAACGGTGGTGCTAGTGGAAACAATGGTGGCACTGACGGCGACCCAGAAGTTGTGGTTGATGATGACAAGAAATAATAAGAAAATGTTAATAATTGTTGATATGCAAAAGGGGTTTATCAATAATAACAATGAATTTTTAGTAAAAAATATTGAAAATTTATTGAAAAACAACTCTTTTGAAGAAATTATTGCAACAAAGTTTGTAAATCGTCCAGATAGTCAATATTGTAAGTTTTTAAACTATGAAAGACTATGCGATGAAAAATCGCAGGAATTTGCAATTGCATTGCCACAAAAAACTAAAATTATTGAAAAGACCTCTTATGCCCTTCCTCGCAAAATAGTGGGGGGAAGCGAGGTATTCCTTTGTGGCACTGATTACGATGCTTGCGTGCTTGCAATTGCCTATCAATTATTTGACAGCGGCATTCAACCTCATATAATATTATCTTGCGTGGGCAGTGCATCAAACAACCCACTGAGTAAAGAAGAGTTTATAAAACTTTGCAAAAGAAATTTTGGCGAAAAATCAATAGTATAAGGGAAAAACATCATGAAAGAAATTAAAGTTATGGTGGACAAAAGAGTAGAACTTATAGGTATAATGTTACGACTTGCTAATTATAGTGATAAGTTTCCACATCTTGTTTATAATTTGCAAAATTATCCATATTTAGAAAATGTAGTTAAATGGTTTGATGGCTTTAAAAATCATAAAGCCATTCAAACCTTAAACAAAATCATTGATGAATGTAACTTCTCATATGATGCCCCTGTAACATTGTTTTTACAGCTGGATGAAAATTATAATTTCCATGGTGAAAATGACTATCCATTTGTAGGCCGATTAAAAAAGGCTTCCATTATATTAGAGTTTTTAAAGCAGGTTAAGGACTTTGTAAAAGTGTCAAACTTTGAAAAGTTTTTTGCAGAAAATCAAGAAAGTTACCAAAAGGAAATTCAAAGTTTTACACAATGTCAAGATTTAACAAAAGTCATACCTTTTATGGAACAGCTTTTTAAAACAGATTTTAAAGATAAAGTCTTTCAAATCAATTTAGCGTTACTATTAACTGGTGGCGGTTTTGCTGCATGGGTGGATAAAAGCGTCTTTTGTACAGATTGTAAACACAGTGATAGAGAAGGAAATGCATTAAGCAACTGGGGAAAAGATTCTCCAAGAGGGCAATCTCACTATTTACATGAATTCTGCCATTCCATGATTAACCCATTAACCGAAAAATATTGTGACGCCATAAAAGATATCAATTTTTCCCAAGAAGATAAAGAAAAACTGATACGAAGTGCTTATGGTGGAAAAAGTTGTGTTATAAACGAATATATCATTCGTGCAATTCAAGTGGTATACATTAGGGAGCAAGGAGTTAGCCCTGAGGAACTTATGGAATGGTGGGAAGATAAAGTAGGGTTCAATAAAAATGTTGTTAACAAACTTGCAGAAAGAATAGTTGCAATAAAGAAAAATAAAGATAGTACTTTTGAAGAACAATATGTCGAACTTGCAAACACCATTGCCGAGACATATAATCAACAAGAGGCTTAATTAAAAGGTTTACTATGGCAAATAAAGATTACTATTCAATTTTAGGTGTAGATAAGACGGCGGGGGAGGACGAAATTAAGTCCGCCTATCGTCGCATGGCAAAAAAATATCACCCAGACATAAACAAAACGCCAGAGGCAGAGGTTAAGTTTAAAGAAATAAACGAGGCTTACTCTGTGCTTAGCGACCCTCAGAAGAAAGCAAATTATGACCAATTCGGTTCGGCAGAAGGACCACAGTTTTCCGGTGGCCAAGGTGGCGGTTTTGGTGACTTTTTTGGCGGAGCAGGCGGTTTTGGTGACTTTTTTAGCGACATCTTTTCTGCTTTTGGTGGCGGAGCAAGAGGTGCGCGTGCTCAAATGCGTGGGCAAGATATAAACGCGTCAATGAACCTTTCATTTGAAGAGGCTTGCTTTGGCTGTGAAAAAAATATTACAGTAAACAGAGTGGAAGCTTGCAATGCTTGCTCTGGCACTGGGGCGAGAAATGGAAAGGATTATTCTACTTGTCCAGACTGTCATGGCAGTGGACGGGTACGCTTTCAGCAAAACACCATGATGGGAACTATAGTGCGTGAGGGCGAATGTCCTAAGTGTGGTGGAAGCGGAAAGATTATTCGTGAAAAATGTAGCGTATGTAATGGTAAAGGTTATCAAAGAGTTAATAAGGCAATTAAAGTTAAAGTGCCAGCAGGTATTGATGATGACCAAACACTTCGTATGCGTGGCGAGGGTAATGCACCAATGGGCGAAGGCACAAATGGCGACTTAAATATAAGAATTAAGGTGGATAAACATAAGATTCTTGTAAGAAAGGGAAGCGACATTTGCCTTGACCTATACCTGCCTTTTACAACAACCTTGCTTGGTGGAAAGGTGGAAATACCAACCCTAGATGGGGATTATACCTTGACGATACCAGAACTTACTGCAAGCGGCACGGTGATGAGAATAAAGAACAAGGGTGTGAAGGTAGTTAATCGTGAGTCGCGAGGAGATATGCTTGTGACAGTGAAAGCGGAAGTGCCAAAAAGCCTTGACAGGGATACCAAGAAAAAACTTGAAGAACTTGCTTCCTCATTAGGCACAAATTCATATGCAAAATATTCACAATTTTTAAAGAATAAGAAAAAATAACGGCAATTTGCCGTTATTTTTTATCTTTCTTAATATTTTTATTTTGTGATTCTTCTATGTTTTTTGAATCTATTTCTTGTTTAATTAAATAGTATAATCCAGTTACAAAAGCCGTCTTTTTGCAGTCACGCAATAGTTTACTTACTTGATTTAGGTAAATCAAAACAGTGATTCCAGCAAGTATTATTGTGAAAATTATGTACAGGACTAAAAATGCCCATATTCCATTGTCAAGTTTAATTTGGCAAAAAAAGTAGATACCGATAGAAAATCCAAATGCGTACAGACCAAGAATAATTGATACAATTAATTCCTGTCTTTTTAAAGTCTGTTTATCTTGCCATGTTAAAAAATTCTCTGAGAGAGTTTTTTTCGTAAAAAGACAAGATAAGGCAAATATACCTACACCTATTGAAATTCCTATAAATATCATTGCCTCAAAATTCATGAATCGCCCTCCTTAATTTCCTATTATAGTCGGGGGGGGGATTTGTCAAGTAAATTTGATATAATAACGTCGGGACGTTATTTTTATGTTTATCAAATACTTTGTAGATTTGAGATTATATGTTAAAATGTCCATATGTTAGATTACGAAAAGAAATTTGGTGGAAAGATTATTGCGGGTATTGATGAGGCGGGGAGAGGTCCACTTGCGGGGCCAGTGGTTTGTGCCTGCGCTGTTATGCCTATGGATAATATTATTGAGGGGATTAATGATAGCAAAAAACTCTCTGCCAAAAAGCGAGAAGAGTTATATGAAAAAATTATTGAAACTGCAATAAGTTATTCTATTGTGGAAGTGGACGAGAAAACTATCGACGAGATAAACATTTTGCAAGCGACCCGCCTTGGCATGAAAAAAGCACTTGAAAGTTTGTCTGTGAAGCCAGATGTTGTCCTTATTGATGCCGTCAAAATTGACACCGATTTGCCGCAAGAGAACATAATAAAAGGAGACGCCCTTTCCTACAATATTGCCGTCGCATCAATTCTTGCAAAAGTGCATCGTGATAGGCTTATGGTAAAACTAGATGAAAAATATCCCCAGTATGGCTTTGCAAAGCACAAAGGTTATGGCACAAAACTGCATATTGAGGCACTAAAAAAATATGGCAAATGTGAGATTCATAGAGATTCTTTTATTAAAAATTTTATAAATTAAAGAAAAATAACGGAAATTTGCTATTATTTTTTTATAATCTAAAAAATAATTTTCTAAACTCTTTTTCATCTATCTTTTTATAGTATAGTTCATCTAAAAGAATTTTTGCGTATTTAAGTTTGACTTTGAAATCTTTATGACTTGTTATTGTGTATTCTTGGAAATAGTCGTCAGCCATAATGTCACCAAGTGAGGCGGTGAATACACAATCTTTTTCATGGCTTATTTCGCCGCCATAACTAGATTTCCACACCTTAACCCAATCACTTTCATAATCAAATTTCCATTTTTGAGTTTTTTTGTTTTTAATATATTCCCTCATAAAGAAGATATTATCATGTTTTAAAAGATACTCTTTTCTTGGTAAAATTTTTGTTATTGTTAAAATTTTGCTCTTTTCTATTGGGAGGTCTTTGACAGCAAGATTTTTAACTTTTACTACAACAGCATCCTCTTTTATTGCATAATTATAGGTTGGGGCTTCAACAATATTGCCGACCTTTAAATCAATACCGCATTTATAGATATAAGGATATTTAGAATTAAGGAAATTTACATAAGCATATTTTTCTTTCATGTTTTAATAGTAGCACAAAGTTATAAAAATAAAAAGCATATCACATGATATGCTTTTTAAATAAGACTATTCTTTCTCGTCATTTTCGTATTGAAGGAGATTGTTTGGATACTTTTGAACAAAGTCTTCAAATATTTGTAAAATTAGGTTGTATTCATAATCATCATAATTTTTTTGTAATTTTATCTTTTCTTTGTCAAAATTCACAAAAATATATTTTAAATTATCATTATGGCAATACCATAAAAATTCTTCTAAAAGGTCTGCATTGAAATGCAAATTTTCATAATCTTCCCAGTCGGGTATGGTTTTCCCCTCTAGGTTTTTATAAATTTGAGTGTAAAAGTCTTTATAACTTTTATAGTATTTTTTATTAAAAATTATTTCTTTCATTTTTTTTCTCCTTATTAATTAATCTCATAAACAGTCACATTGCCATCTAGGTGATCGGGTGAATAAAAAAATAAGCCATCATTCGAATAATACATTCTTAAAGAATTTCTTTTACCGCTTACATAGTCAATATCGCATTCAAACCAAACTCTTCCGTTTTTTTCTGGTAATATATGATTACGATTATTATATATATCTCCACCTAGCATTTTATTTGGAGCAAGCAATGATAAATTCTTTCCTTTTTCCCAACCATACTCCTCTCGTGCTTTTTCCTTTGTTATGTAGTAATCTGGAAGTTTTCCATAAAACTTTAACCACAAATCTGGTGAGGGCTGCTTTTTTGAGATTGTACCTATTTTCTTAGTTTCAACATTTTTATAAAAGCAATCACAATGTGGATGTGCGGGTAGTTTAATGTGTTCTCCATTTTTGTATATTCGCTTGTTTCGTTGTGGACAATCTTTGCAAGGAAAAGAGCATATACTTCTGTGGTGATATTGTAGGTAATTCGCTGTTAAGTTTTTTTGATTTAAAAATCTATCTAAAATTGATTTAAATAAATCATTAAATGTACTCATTTTATCATATATCCTTTTAAAATTCAAAAGATTTGTAATCTTTGAAAAAAGGTTAACATGAGTTTTTTGCCTTTTCAATACTTTGCGCCAAATATTTTAGGTATGTTTTTTTCTTTGTCTTTCTTCACTTATTCCAACCAAGTAGTCTACGCTAACATCAAAATATCGAGATAATGTAACTAAAGTTTGAATCCTTGGTTTTCTTATCAAATTCTCCCACCGATATATTGTGGCGTGGGTGACATTAAGTTCTTTGCCAAGTGCGTTTTGCGACATACCTTTTTCAAGTCGAAGTTGTTTTAATCTGAATTTCATTTTTCTTTCTCCTTTTATTTAACATCTTTAAATTAGCATAAATTCTTTGTAATTAGTTATCGCTATAGCAACAATTTTATGGTATCAAAGTGCCTTAAGAAAATTACCGTGTGTCCACACGATAATCTTTAAAATTGATTTGCTTTCTTATTTTAAAAGGGCTATACTTAACCTATGAAAAGGTTTTTTGGTCAAAGGCAGGGCGATAATATTATTTTTGAGGGCAGTGAGTTTACTCACATTGCCCGCGTTTTGCGTATGAAGGAAGGAGAGAGAGTAATCGCCTCGCTTAATGACGAAAATGATTATTATTGCTCTTTAACCGAAATTGGAAAAGCACGCGCTGTGGCGAGAATAGAAAAAGTAGAGTTTTGTAAAGCGTTACCAAAGCACAATATTGTCCTTTTTCAAGCGATGCCAAAGCGTGAATATTTTGAAAGTATTGTGACAAAGGCGGTAGAACTTGGGGCAAGCAAAGTGGTGCCATTTAAATGCGAGTGGAGTGTTAATCATGATTACAAAAGTGAAAGAATAACACAAATAGTTCAAACAGCGTGCAAGCAATGTGAGAGGTCACGCCTAATCGAGGTGTCGCCTGTTTTAAGTTTTGAAAACATGTTAAACATGCTGAAAGGCTTTGATATTATCATATTCGCATATGAGAAAGAAAACAAATCGCTTGACCAAAAACTGCTGGAGAAGAAAGAGAATATTGCAGTTATAGTAGGTTGTGAAGCAGGCTTTACTCCTGAAGAGGCTGAAAAGATAATTTCTAATGGCGGAGTTTCAATAAGTCTTGGCAATAGAATACTGCGCTGTGATACTGCCGCCCTTGCTACACTTGCGGTAGTAAATATTTTAAGCAAAAATTAAGGAGTACCTATGAAAATTGTGATTATGACCTTGGGCTGTAAGGTCAACAAATACGAAAGCGACTCCATAAAACATTATCTTAAACTTAAAGGGTTTGAGGTGAGTGATAAGTTGGGGTACGCTGATGTTTACATAATAAACACCTGTGCTGTCACCGCTGAGGCGGAAAAGAAATCTCGCCAGATGATAGCAAGGTGCAAAAAATTTAATAAAAGTGCAAAATTTTTCGTCTGTGGTTGTGCAAGTCAGAATAACCCTGAGCAGTTTTTATCTAAGGGGGCTTTGTATGTAAGTGGGGTGGCTGCCAAGGTTAAAATTACCGACTATGTTGAAAAAATGAAGGAAAAGGTGGCGGGCAACCTTGTTTCTCCGCTACCTCTTGAATATGAAGATGACATGCATGCCGAACAAGACAGAATGCGGGCATACATTAAAATTCAAGATGGTTGCAATAATTTTTGCTCCTACTGCCTTATTCCATATCTTAGAGGAAGGTCACGCTCACGAGATATAATAAGTATTATCAAGGAGGTGGCTTCACTTCCCGAGGACATCAAAGAGGTGGTGCTGACTGGAATCAATGTGACCGACTATAGAATTGATGGCGAACCTGCACTTTTAACAGTCCTTGAACAACTTGACGGCTTTGGCAAACGCCTTAGACTTTCCTCTATGGAAGAGAGCCTTGTAAGTGATGAATTTGTGGCGGGACTTAAAAACCTTAAAAATTTCTGTCCGCATTTCCATTTGTCCCTCCAAAGCGGAAGCGAAAGCGTGCTTAAACGCATGAATAGAAAATATACGCCAGCCGAGTTTTTACAGTCGGTGGAGCGTATTCGCAGGACTTTCCCTCTTGCTGGCATCACTACTGATGTAATTGTGGGATTCCCAGAGGAAACGGAAGAAGAATTTAATGAAACGGTGGAGTTTATTAAAAAAGTAAGATTTTCCGATTTACATATCTTTCAGTACTCACGCCGTAGTGGCACTGTGGCAAGCAAACGCAAAGACCTTTCGCCAGAGATAAAACAGCGAAGATTTGAAATACTTAATGCCCTTAAAGGTGAATTAAGATTGGAGTTTGTAAAGAAAAATAAGCATTGTAAGGTGCTTATTGAAGAAAAGGAAGATAATTTATATATTGGCTATAGTGAAAACTATATCAAGTGTTATCTTGAAAGCAGAAAAGATTTATTAGGCAAGGTAGTGGAAGTGAAGATGGGTCATGAATTTAAAGACGGTGCAAGGGCGAGAGTTAAGAAAATTTTATGAAAAAGAGAAAAGAGTTTTCTCTTTTTATTTTTCGTATCTTCTTATTACAATGACTTGCAAGATGTTTTAGCATACAAAAGTGAGGCGGAATAAAAAAATAAAGAATGGAATAACCATTCTTTCTTTTTATTCATAAATAAATACATGAAAAAAAGTTTAAATGAAATAAATAACGAGTTGTTTAGAAAAATGAGGGATTGCAAGAAGGATTCGCCGCAATATTTGGAAATTAGAGATGAACTTTTCGCTCTTAACCAGCGTTTGCTTACTATTGCCACGCGCTCTTATAACAATGGCAATTCTTATGATTTTGAGGATTATAGAGCGGAGGCGGCAAAAGGGCTTTTAAAGGCCATCGAAACTTTTAATCCTGATAAAGGCAACACCTTTTATACCTATGCAATTGTTTGTATGAAAAGTTTTGTTAATATGTACATTCGTAAGTACAAACGCTATAACGACACGACCATTTCAGTGGAAACGGTAATTTCTTTTTCTTCTGACAATGATTTAACGCTGGAAGACATCCTTGGCACTGTTGAGTCAGAGGAAGAAATGATAAATGAGATTATGATAAAGGAGATTAAAGTCTTTCTGCCTCTTCTTCCAGAAAAACTTAGAAAGGTGCTTGAACTTAGATATTTTGATGAGCGATGCATGACGCAACTGGAAATTGCAAAAGAAATTGGTGTTTCTCGCTCCTATGTCAGCAGGCTGGAGTCACAGGCGATAGATAGCCTTAAAGAACTTATGAATATGTCGCAAACAGAGGAAGAATCTTGATAAAAAAGGTGGCAAAAGACCGCCTTTTTATTTTATTGAAAAAGAATTGAAAAATTTGTTGACTTTTTGACGGGGGTGCTATATACTAGTACGGAACTTAAAAATAGAAGGTGGTGAGAATATTGACTACAGTTAAAGTTGGCGAGAATGAAAGTCTTGAAAGCGCACTTAAACGCTTTAAAAGAAAATGTCAAAAAGATGGAATCATCGGTGATATAAGAAAGAAAGAAGCCTACGATAAACCTAGTGTTGCTAAGAAGAAAAAACGCGAAGCCGCTAGAAAAAGAGCTAGAAAAAGAGGCTAAGAAAAAATTTAATTAAAAGGAGATAAAATTATGAGTAATATTATAGACCAAATCGAGAAAGAAAATATGAAAGAAAATCTCCCTGAATTCAATATCGGCGACACTGTTAGAGTGGGCGTAAGAATTAAAGAAGGCGATAAGGAAAGAATTCAGGCTTATGAAGGCGTTGTAATTGCAAGAAAGAACGGCGGAATTAGAGAAACTTTCACTGTAAGAAAACTTTCAAATGGTGTTGGCGTTGAGCGTACCTTCCCACTTCACTCTCCACTTGTTGCGGGTGTTGAAGTTGTAAGAAAGGGTAGCCCAAGACGCGCAAAACTTTACTATGTAAGAGAACTTACTGGTAAGGCTGCAAAAATCAAATCAGCAGACAATAACTAAAAGTGCTTAAAGCGCTTTTTTTATTTCTTATGTTTCTTTTACTCTAAAAAAGCGTGAGAAATTTTGACAAAAAGTCTTAAAAAATTTGTTTTTTGAATGAAATAGTATATAATATAACTAATATGAAATATTTGAAAAATTTAAATTTAATATTTGTATGTGTTTTCACTCTCCTTATAGGAGCGCTACTTTTGTCTAATACTTTTGCGGGGGAGGGGATTTTAAAACCCGATAATCCACCAGAACAAATATTGCCGCCCGATGAGGGGATAGACGCAGCACTTACCGGTACTCTCGGTGCTTTTACAATGATAAGGGACCCAGAAACAAAAATATCAAGGTTGTCCACCTACCCATCTGGTTATGGTATTAATATGAATAAAGATGGTAACACACTTCCCACTTCAAGTTGGACTTGGTATTCTAAGAGTTCAGGAGAGGCTTTGACGGCAAGTGGCGTCTTGATGGTGCGTTGTCTTTGGCTAAAAGTGCCGAGAGGTTATCATTTTTATAAAGCCTATTTAAATCATGGTGGGAAATTAACTTCCTCAACCACATCGTCGACATCGTTTAGTGATAGTGATTTGGCGGCTTTTGATGCCGTCATGCCTATGAGTAATCCAACAACCGGTATTTATAAAAGTGGAGATGGTTACTGGATAGGCGATAAAAGTGGTTGGTGGCAAGGGGTATCAGTTATTGAAAATAATTATTACAACATCTCATATGATTTAGGTGGTGGTAACTATGGCTCATATCACCCAAACAAGGCATATTATAATAAGCCTATAACAATATCTTTTCCAACTCGTACTGGGTATCAGTTTGACGGTTGGACAGCTACAGGAATTCACGCTAGTACAGCTATATATGGTATAAACGGCTCTACAAGTTTTCAATGGACAAACGGTAGCACAAAAGTAAAGTATAATGATTTTAATAGTTTGCGTTATGATAATGGGGGTACTGCCAGCTTAAAAGCTAATTGGACTGCGAACACTTACTCAATATCATACAATCTTAATGGTGGAACATGGACGCATTCATCCACTTCCTATCACCCAACAAGTACAAGCTATAACACAGTAATCAACATTGAAAATCCAACTCGTGCCGGTTATACTTTTACGGGTTGGTCATCTGGAGGCTCAAATTTTTCTTCTTCAGCGGAGTGGGGAGATTCTTCTAGTTCGGTAACTCATTCTTGGAATGGGACACCGAAAGGGACTTATTTTAAAAATTTGTCTTCAACGAATAACGGTTCAGTCACTCTCACAGCCAATTGGACGCCGATTATGTATGAAGTTTGTGTAGATGAGGGGTGGGGAAGTGGCGGATGTATGGATGTAACATACGACGAAGTTTTTAGTCTTACTCTGCCGACTGCAACAGGCTATACCTTTGCAGGGTGGACAGCATCAGACGATTTCATTGGAACTGCTGCAAAGCATGGTACAACATCAAATCCAACCACATCATGGACAAACGGCACAACAAAGGTAAAGTCCACATATTTTAAAAACTTGACAGTTATTGATGAGGGCTTAGTATCGCTAACGGCAAATTGGACAGCCAATACCTATACGGTCACTTTAAATACGAATAAGGGTGGTGGCTCGACAACACCAACCGCAGGTACGGCGTCTGTTACTGCCACATATGATAGTGTAATGCCAAGTATAACAATCCCAACAAGGGCGGGCTATACCTTTGCTGGTTTTTATGATACATCTGCCACTACAGGAGGTACACAATACTATACCTCTACAGGTGCGAGTGCTAGGGTTTGGGATAAAACAAGTAATACAACACTATATGCCCGCTGGACGGCAAATAAATATACCGTCACATTAAATAAAAATGGAGGTAGCGGCGGCAGTACAAGTGTAACAGCAACATTTGATGCAGCCATGCCAAATCTTACATCACTGCCAACCCGTGAAGGCTGGAAATTCCTCGGATACTATGACGCTCAAACTGGCGGTAATCAATATTATCGCGAAGATGGCAGATGGGCATGGGTTTGGGATAAAACACAAAACGCAACCCTTTTCGCTCATTGGCAAGAAAAGACATGGATAGAAGATGATAGTTACTATTCCACCTCTCTTGCAGGGCAAGGAACGGAAACAAGTCCATATCTAATTACCTCAGCAAAAGACCTTGCCTATCTTGCAAAACAATCTCAAACAAATAATTTCAGTGGTGTATATTTCAAACAAATAGCGGATATAGACTTGGACGCACATTTATGGACTAGTATTTCAGATGTCAACGATTATATTAATTCTTTTGCGGGCATATATGACGGAGGACTATACTCAGTTAGAAATTTAAGAATGAATGGTGTAGCAAGTGGACATTACGGATTATTCTATTGTGCGAAGAATGCAAAGATAAAAAATATAAATTTGCAAGATATAGAAATACAGAGTGGAAGTGCCTCAATAGGTACTGTAGTTGGAGTTGCAGAACTTACAACTATAGAAAATTGTACAGTTACAAGGGCGAAAATAACTAGTGGAAACCAATTAGGCGGAATAGCAGGTGTGGCTTTTGATAGTACGATATCACAATGTATGGTGGAGGATTGTACTTTAACAGGTCAGCAATTTGTAGGGGGAATTTTAGGAGATAGTTTCACCTCCAATATAACTGATTGTAATGTAATAGATGTTACCATCATATGCGATTCAGGTGATGTTGTATGTGATACTACCTCAGTACAAGGAAGTGTAACGATAAACTCTTCTTACGGCTTTGGCACAGTCAACGGAAGTGTACAGAAGGTTATGTACGGCGACGCTTCCGCATGGGGTAACTGGTCACTTGTAGAGGGCGTGAACGGCGGGCTCCCAATTCAAGGTGGGTTAAATCATATCGGTGGCTTTACAGAATCTAAGAAAGTATATGATCATTTAGTTGCTTGGAAAAATAGTTAAAAAAGCGTCTAAGACACAGAAATATAAGAAAAACAGAGCGATTTGCTCTGTTTTTTATTTAAAATATGATATAATTTTAATATGGTTAAAGAAAAAGTAAAAAAGTTTTTGCGAGAAAACGAAGATAAAGAAAATGCTGTGTTTGAAAAAAGAATTGTGGCCACTGACTATTATCTATATGGTATTAAGACGCCTTTGCTAGATCAGTTTGCAAAGGGACTTGTAAAAGAGGGAGTGGAATTTGCGGATCTACCACTTGATAGTTATGAAGAGGTTGCCATTGCTGGTTTTGCCCTTGCAAAAATGAAGATATCACCATGTGAAAAGATAAAATATTTTGATAGACTTATAAAGTATTTTGACAACTGGGCACACTGCGACATGATAGTATCTAGATTAAAAGGGCTTGAAAGCGAAAAAGAATATTTTGTGGGGCTTTTGTCAAGAGAAGGTGAGTTTGAAAAAAGAGTGGGGATTATTTACCTTATGTCTTTTTGTCTTAAAACAGATTTGAAAAGAGTTATTGAAAAGGTGCTAAGCGTTAATGATGAAGCCTATTATGTTAAAATGGCACAGGCTTGGACGATTGCTAATGCTGGAGTGATAGATTTCGAATATATTTATGGTATTTTGCCTACCATTAGTGATAAATTTTTGCGTAACAAGTCGATATCAAAAATGTGTGATTCTTTCCGCATAACAAGTGAACAAAAAGAAAAATTAAGAAAACTTAGATTAAAATAAAACCCTATTATGGGGTTTTATTCTGTATTAGAGTTATTATTTTCATTATAACCATATGCCTAAAGAAAATCCGCCTTGGATCCTCTAAAGCCTTGGTCTATTCTCGCCAATTGAAAGGCTCCTGCAGTTGTCAGTCGAGACAAGCCTAACCCACTTTCGTAATCCTCTTGTGCCAATGCTAGTTTTTTAAGAAGAATAACCTCTCTTGTGGCGTCTTTGGCGTTTAAGACCATATTCATCGCATTTTCATATTTTTTAATATTTGCTTCGTCACGAGAAATTACAATGTTAATAACCCTTATGTTGCGCTGGTCAACTGCGTATTTAAGAAAAAATCTCTTTTCTTCTATCAGTGCCTTCCCTTCGGCGGTAAGTTCATCATATTTTTCTTTGACTTCAGATAATATGTACATTTGTTCTCCGTATATATATGTTGTAATATCATACAGGGTAAAAAAGTCAAGTGGAAATTTTATTGACAGTTTATTTTGATAATTTTCCTCTTTATGTTACTATTGAAAGGTAAGGAAATTACTGACAAAGGAGATATATGTTAGCAAAGGTATCAAGTTTTGGACTTAAAGGAATTGAAGGCTTTCCTGTAGATGTGGAAACAGACATTACAAATGGTCTTCCACATTTTGATGTTGTGGGACTTGCGGACACTGCAATCAAGGAATCAAAAGAGCGTGTACGCTCCGCTATTAGAAACAGTGGATACGAATACCCTATTAAAAGAATTACAATAAATCTTGCTCCCGCTGATGTTAAGAAAGAGGGGGCTATCTATGACCTTGCAATGGCAGTGGCGATTATATCTCTTAATAAAGATAGCAAATTAAAGGCTATTGAAGATTATTGTTATATTGGAGAACTTTCACTAGATGGACAGGTAAAAAAGGTGAAAGGAGTGCTTCCGCTCCTTATATCTGCACGAAATTTTGGTTATAAGAGATTTATTATACCTTATGATAATGCGTTAGAGGCAAGTTTTATAGAAGGACTCGAGGTTTACCCAGTAAAATCTTTAATAGAGTGTATAGACTTTTTAGAAGGCAAAGAGACACTGGAAAAGGTGAAAATTGGTGACTATCAAAAAGAGATAAAAAGTCATGTGAACGGGCTAGACTTTTGTCATGTAAAGGGTCAAGCAAGGGCAAAGCGTGCACTAGAGATTGCTGCCGCTGGCGGACATAATGTGATTATGATTGGCCCTCCTGGAAGTGGTAAAAGTATGCTTGCAAAGTGCTTTCCTTCTATACTTCCTGATATGTCTTTTGAAGAGGCTTTGGAGGTGACAAAGATTCATTCTGTTTCAGGAGAACTTGATCTAAAGAAAGGAATTGTGTCTTGTAGACCTTTTAGAAGTCCGCACCATACAGCCTCTACCGTGAGTTTAACAGGTGGTGGAAATGGTAGTAAGCCGGGGGAAATCAGTCTTGCACATAATGGTGTGCTTTTTCTAGACGAAATGCCTGAATACTCCCGTCACACAATAGAAACCCTTCGTCAGCCTCTTGAAGACGGTGTTATTACCGTGGCAAGGGCAAATGCGACAATTTCATATCCAGCAAACTTCATGCTAATTGCAAGTATGAATCCTTGTCCATGTGGAAACTTTGGAAGTAAACTTAAAGAGTGTACCTGCACACCTAATCAAATACATAAATATCTTGCCAAACTTTCAGGGCCGATTATGGATAGAATAGATATTCACATCGAAGTTGACAATGTCACTTATGAGGATTTGAAAAGTAATAGTGAAGAAGAAAAATCTTAATCAATAAAAGAGAGGGTGGACATGGCGAGAGATATACAACTAAAAAGATTTAAAAATTCTAAAGTCTATTCAAATGCCAAGATGAGCGTGCCTCAGACTAAAGAGTATTGCCGACTTGATAAATCAAGTGATGAAATACTTAGAATGGCATTTGAAAAATTAAAACTTTCAGCCCGTGCTCACGACAGAATTTTAAGGGTGGCAAGAACCATTGCGGACTTAGAGGGCGAAGAGAACATATTGCCACAACACATTGCGGAGGCGATAAGTTATCGCTCGCTTGACAGGAAATATTGGGGGTAAAATGACAGACAAACAGGTTTTATTAATTTATTTATCTCAATTTAATTTATCGACTAAAAAAATTGATGAATTATTATCGCTGATGGAAGAGCCTTCCATTGATAATTTTGTTAAACTAAAAAATCTAAATCAATTATTTACTCCTGACATGGTTAATGAGATGATTGACAGGTCGCAAGACCGAAAAGTATCCATGTATTTTTCAAGCCTTCGTGAAAAATGTATCACGGTGTTGACAAAAGGCGACGAGAATTATCCTAAAAAACTTGTAGAACTGCCAGAAGCCCCTTATCATCTTTTTTGTAAGGGAGATTTGTCACTTTTTGAAGGGCGAAGTATAAGTATCGTTGGTTCAAGAACTCCAACTAATTATGGCAGGATTGTTACAGAACGACTTGCAGGAGAACTTGCAAATAATGGTTTTACTATTGTAAGTGGGCTTGCCCATGGCATTGACAGTATAGCTCACAGAAAGGCTCTCGAAGTTGGAGGAAAAACAATAGCGGTTCTTGGCAATGGGTTTAACCATTTATACCCTGCCGATCATGCGGCTCTTGCGAGAGAGGTAGAGGAAAATGGACTTCTTATAAGTGAGTATTGCCCATCAGTGAAATCAACTAGGTTTACTTTTCCACATCGTAATCGTATTGTTGCGGGACTTGGTGACGGCGTTCTTATAACCGAGGCGAGTGCAAAAAGTGGTACTATGCACACAAAGGATTATGCTCTTGACTACGGCAGAACGGTGTTTGCTGTTCCGGGGAATATAACGAGTGAGAAAAGTGCACTTACAAATGAACTAATTCGTTCTAATCAATGTGTATGTGTAACTAGTGTGGAAGATATCTATCACGAACTTGGAGTCGAAGCGAAAAAGCAGGATAAACGGGCGTTTGTTCAACTAGACTTAATTCAGCAAAAAATTGTAGATATTCTTAAAAATGGCGAAAAAGACATAGATTCTATATCGCTCGAATGCAATTTAAATATAAATTCCTTGAATAGTTATTTGACAATGATGGAAATTAGTGGAATAATAAAAAGGATGTCGGGCGGAGTTTATATGCTTGCCTAGGCAGGGAGGATTAATTTGAAATTAGTAATTATTGAATCACCATCCAAAGCACCAGCATTAAAAAAGTATCTTGGCGACGAGTACGAGATTTTTGCAACCAAAGGTCATATTAGGGATTTACCCACCAAGAGTTTTGGACTGGATGTAAAAAACAATTTTGAACCAAGGTATGAAATTGTATCAGATAAGAAAGAGTTAATTTCGCAACTTAAAAATAAAGCAGCCAAAGCAGATTATGTTTATATCGCAACCGACCCCGACCGTGAAGGAGAGGCGATTTCATGGCATGTGGCACATGTTCTGGATTATCCAAAAGATAAGAAATGCAGAATACAATTCAATGAAATTTCCAAGAAGGCGGTGACAAAGGCACTTTCAGAGCCTCGCGAAATTGATGAAAAACTTGTTGATGCACAACAAGCAAGGCGTGTGCTTGATAGGGTTGTGGGTTATAAACTTTCACCTATCATATGCAAAAAGATAGCACCAAAACTCAGTGCCGGAAGGGTACAGTCGGTGGCACTTAAACTTATTGTTGACCGTGAAAAAGAGATTGAAGCCTTTAAACCAGAGGAGTACTGGACTGTTACAGCCACTTTGGAAAAGGACAAGACGCCATTCAAAACATCTCTTACAACAAAAAATAAGAAAAAATTTATTCCTAAAAATAAAGAGGAAGTGGACGCACTTTTAGAAAATATAAAAGGGCAGGATTTTGAAATAACAGAGGTAAAGAAATCCAGCACTCGTCAACATGCTCCAGCACCTTTTATCACAAGTACAATGCAACAGGATGCCGGTAATAAACTTGGCATGAGTCTTTCTCGTACCTCTGCAGCGGCACAGGCTCTTTATGAAGGTGTTGAAGTTAAGGGCGAAGGAAAAATTGCGCTTATTACTTATATAAGAACAGACTCTGTTCGTGTTTCCGCTGAGGCACAGAACTCTTGTCGTGAATATATTTCAAAGGTTTATGGAGAAAAATTTGTTCCTACAAAGCCTAACATATATCACACAAAATCAAATGCCCAAGATGCGCACGAGGCCATTAGACCAATTTCCATGGACATTACTCCTGAAAAAGTTAAAGAAACACTTTCAAGCGATAATTATCGGTTGTATAAACTTATCTATGAAAGATTTTTGGCAAGTCAGATGACTGATGCTGAGTTTAATAATGTTTCAGCAGGATTTAAAGCGGGAGATTATGGATTTAGAGCGACTGGAAAAACCATGACTTTTGCGGGTTTTACAATAGTATATAAAGAATTTGTAGAAGAGGAAAACAAAGAGAGTGCGGGTAAACTTCCAGTACTACAAGAGGGTGAAAGTTTGCCATGCAAAGAAATTAAGCCAGAACAAAAGTTTACAAAGCCACCAGTCAGATTTACAGAGGCAAGCCTTGTAAAGGCTATGGAAGAAAAGGGGATTGGAAGACCAGCGACATATACTCCAACAATTAATATCTTAACCTCACGAAAATATGCCGAGAAGGACGGGAAAAGTTTAGTGCCTACAAAACTTGGCAAAAATATTGTGGAATACCTTGAACAATTTTTTAATGGTGTAATCAATGTAAAATTTACTGCTCATATGGAAAAGCGCCTTGATGACATTGTGGAAACTGGTGAAGATTGGCACAATATTGTCAATAGTTTCTGGGATGGTTTTAAAGGACTTCTTGAAAAGGCGGATGCAAGCAGTGTGACTATGAAAGAACCTCCAGTGGTAACAGATATAATATGTGAAAAATGCGGTGGAAAGATGCTTTTGCGTGACGGTCGTTACGGAAAGTTTTTGGGATGCGAAAATTTCCCTAAATGTAGAAATATCAAAGCAATTGAAGAGGAAAAGAAACTTGTTGGCAAATGTCCAGAATGTGGTTCTGCTATGGTAGTGCGAAAAAGTAAGAAAGGAAAAACTTATTATTCTTGCAACAGATACCCAGACTGCAATTTTATGAGTTGGGATATTCCAACAGGGGACAAATGCCCTAAATGTCAAAGTTTTTTAATAACAAAAGGTAAAAATATCAAATGTTCGAGTGCAACCTGTGATTACAAGGAGGAAAATGTCTAATTTAGCCCATGTAAACATTATAGGTGCCGGTTTTGCGGGGATTGAATGTGCTTTATTTCTTGCAAGGCATGGCATTCGTGTACATATTTTTAATAAGATTCAGGGTAGTTACTTTTGTGACTGTTATAATCATATAAAAAATTTTACTTTACGAGAAGAGGCTCGTGCTTTAAGCAGTAGTCTTATTGATAAACTTGAAGAGTTTGAAAATATTGCGCCAGCAAAATGTCCTGCAGGGCGTACTCTAGAATACGGACTAAAGCAACTAAAAGAGAATAATTTTATTGACTATTTTGACCTTAATGTATACGAAATTAACACCAAAGAGATAAATATAATTGCTTCAGGACAAAGAACGGATGGGAAACTTTTTGAATGGCTCCAAAGTGAACTTGGTTCAATGCGTTGTTTTAATACCTATCCAATTTATATGAGTGTTGATGGGGTGAATGAAGAAAAATGCATAAGAAAGGGGAATGATTTATATATACCTCTTAACTATGAAGAGTATATCACTTTATGCAATGCAATAATTCATCAAAGAAATGAAAATCCATGTAAAGAAAAAAATTATGAGTGCATTGAAGAAATTGTCGTTAAAAACAAGGATGCACTTAGAAATCATTGTATGAAGCCAATATTCTTAGGGATTGAAAAGCCTTATGCGGTGATAAATCTTAAAAAAGGAAAAATATTGGAAGGATTTTGCAGCAGTTTACCTTTTTCAAGTCAGGTGGAAATAATCAAGAAAATAAAGGGATTGGAAAATGCAATTTTACTACGCGAAGGAAAAGCAACAAAAAATTGCTATTTAAATGCACCTATGGTCATAAATAAATATGGGCAGTCATTAAAACGAGAAAATATATTCTTTGCAGGTAATATATCTGGAATTTTTGGGCATGTGGAAGGTATGATAAGTGGACTTTATGTAGCACGCAATGTTTTAAGTTATATTAAAGGCAAAAGATTTACAAGTTTTCCTGAAAATACATGCTTTGGAGGGCTAATAAAAGAGTTAATGACACAAAATGCTAATAAATTCACTCCAATTCGGTCAAGATGTGATATAATAGAAGAATATAAGGAAGGTATTTTAAGTTTAAAAAAATATGAGGAGGAAATTAATGGAAAGTTTATTTAAAGCAACCACTATATGTGGCGTAAAACGCAATGGTAAGATTGCAGTTGCTGGTGACGGACAGGTTACCATGCAGGAAAGTGTAATTTTTAAGGGCAGTGCAAAAAAGGTAAGAAGAATTTATAACGACAGTGTCGTAATAGGTTTTGCTGGCGGAGTGGCTGATGCTTTTTCACTTAGTGAGAGATTTGAAGCAATGCTTAATAAATTCTCAGGCAATCTTATGAGAAGCGCAGTGGAACTTGCTAAAACTTGGCGTGAAGATAAGGCGGCAAGAAAGTTGGAGGCTATGATGATTGTTGCTGATAAAAATCAACTTCTAATCGTGTCTGGTATGGGAGATGTTCTTGAACCAGATGACGATGTTTGCGCAATCGGCTCTGGCGGAAATTTTGCGCTCGCTTCTGCAAAAGCACTTATGGAAAACACCGACCTTACAGCAAAAGAAATTGCTTTTAAGGCTCTTAAAATAGCCAGTGATATTTGCGTTTTTACCAATAATAATATCATTGTCGAGGAGGTTTAACAATGAACTATACACCAAGACAGATTGTCGAAGAACTTGACAAATATATAATCGGACAAGCCAAAGCAAAAAGAGCGGTGGCTATCGCACTAAGAAATAGGTATAGAAGAAGTAGGCTTCCAAAGGAACTACGCGAGGAAATCACTCCTAAAAATATTATCATGCGAGGGCCTACTGGTGTAGGTAAAACCGAAATTGCAAGAAGACTGGCAAGGCTTGTTAAAGCACCATTTATTAAGATCGAAGCAACAAAATATACAGAAGTCGGATATGTTGGACGCGATGTAGAAAGTATGATACGCGACCTTGTGGAGGTTTCTGTGCGTATGGTAAAGGATGAGCAAGCACATGAAGTGGAACAGAAGGTTGCTCCTATTGTAGAGAAAAAACTTGTAGACGCCATTACTGACACAAGACGCGCAAGCGATATAGAAACAAACAAAGATACTGTGCTTGAAGATTTAAGAGCTGGCAAACTTGAAAATGAAAATATAGAAATTTCTGTACTTGACACTCCAAAACCTATGATTGCAGTTGGTGGGCCAGAGATAAGCCTTGGCTCTATGTTTGACGGACTTATGCCACAAAAACGCAAGAAGAGGAAGATGACGGTTGCGCGTGCAAGAGAGGTTTTGACAAGCGAAGAGTGTGATAAAATTATCGATAAAGATAATGTCAATGCTGAGGCGATAAGGCGTGCTGAGGAAGAGGGAATAATCTTTATTGATGAGATTGATAAGATTATCGGCGGAGCGGGCGGTTCAAATAACCAAGATGTTTCCCGTGAGGGCGTACAAAGGGACATTCTTCCAATTGTAGAGGGAAGTACTGTTTCTACCAAGTACGGCAATGTTAAAACTGATTTTATTCTCTTTATCGCCTCTGGTGCCTTCCATGTATCAAACATTGAAGATATGATACCTGAACTTCAAGGACGCTTCCCAATCAGGGTGGAACTTGAAAACCTTACGAAGGATGACTTTAAACGCATTTTAAGTGAAACAAAAAATGCTGTTACTCTTCAGTATGCAAGCATTTTGAAGGTAGATAACATTGACCTTAAGTTTACGGAAGACGCTCTTGATGAAATTGCGGAAATGGCGGCGGCTGAAAATGAAACAAGCGAAAATATCGGTGCAAGACGCCTCCATACCATTATGGAAGCCTTGCTTGAAGACATTTCTTTCAATGCGTCTGGCGACCACCCAATGCTTGAAGTGAAGGTGGATAGAGCCTATGTTCAAAACGCTTTCAAAGAAACAAAGAAAAAATTTGACCTTAAAAAATTTGTATTGTAGGAATGATTATGGATACGGGAAGAACAAGCCTGCTTATAGGTGAAGAGGGCGTAAAAAATTTATCACAAAAATGGGTGACTATAGTCGGCGTAGGCGGAGTGGGTGGCGTTGCTGCACATATGCTTGCAAGGGCAGGAGTCGGCAAACTTACTTTCATAGATTTTGACAAAGTTTCTTCCTCCAACATCAATAGGCAAATGGTTGCAAATGTGAATACCATTGGAAAACTTAAAGTGAAGGTACTTAAAGCACAACTTTTAGAGATTAATCCAAGCCTTGAAATTGATGTGATTTCCAAGAGGCTGACAAAAGAAAATCTTGATATAATTCCTGCTTGTGATATGGTGGTGGATGCGATTGACAGCGTAAAAGACAAAGTGGCACTTATTGTGCATTGCAAAGAAAAAGGCTTACCAATAATTTCGGCCATGGGCGCAGGCAACCGCTATGATGTGCCAAAGTTCTATTTGACTGACATCTATAAAACTCATGATGATGGACTTGCAAAAGTTATTCGCAAAAAACTGCGTGAGGCGGGTGTGAAAAACTTAGATGTTGTCACTTGTGACAGTAAGCCAGTGGAAAATCATTCCGGCACAGTCGGAAGTATCAGTTATTACCCAGCCATGTGCGGAATTACGATTTCAGCGGTAATAATCAACAAATTTTTGGAAAAAAAGTAATTTTGTGATATAATAAAATAAGGAGGATATATGCAAATATTAAATAGTAAAACTTTTGATGATGCTATCAAAAAGGGAATTGTTGTTGTGGACTTTTTTGCTTCGTGGTGCGGCCCATGCAGAATGATGGCACCTATCCTCGAGGATTTACAAGAGGAACTTGGCGAAAATGTAAAAATCTATAAGGTGGATGTCGATGAAAGCGAAGCCCTTGCTAGAAGGTATGGCATTATGAGCATTCCAACCATTATGATTTTCGAAAATGGACAGGAAAGGCAAAAGCATATCGGCCTTTGGCAACATGATGACGCACTTGATACAATAAAGTCTTATTTATAATGTTAATCAATAAAATAGCGGAAAAATCGCTATTTTTTGTTATTTTTTATTAAAAGTAAGTCAACTTTTAATTATGCCTATTGACTTTGGGAAAAGAAAGTGATAAAATGAAATCATTAAAAGGAAGGAATTTATGGTAAGAAAGATTTATCTAGATAATGCTGCTACAACCTATGTTTCAAGTGAGGTTTTGGCAGAAATGTTGCCTTGTTTTAATACCATTTATGGCAATGCAAACAGTTTGCACGGCTATGGACGAGAGGCAAGTGCAATTGTAGATAGAGCGCGCGACCGTATTGCACACGCAATTGGTGCGGCAAAATCTAATGAGATATATTTTACTTCTGGTGGTACAGAAGCAGACAACTGGGCAATTAAGGGAATTGCACACGCTTATTCAAACAAAGGAAAACACATCATTACAAGTGCATTTGAGCATCATGCAGTGCTTGATGCTTGCAAGCAACTCGAAGCAGAGGGGTATGAAGTGACATATCTTCCTGTGGACAAGTACGGCATTGTAAGTATTGCTGACCTTATTCACGCTATCAGAAAAGATACGACTCTTATTTCAATTATGACAGTGAATAATGAGGTTGGTACAATCCAAAACATCAAGGCCATTGCAAAGACAGCACACGAATATGGGATTATCTTCCACACAGACGCAGTGCAGGCTATTGGTGCGGTAAAAATCAATGTAGAGGATATGGAAATTGATGCAATGACTATGTCATCACACAAAATCTATGGACCAAAGGGTTGCGGCGCTTTATACCTTAAAAACGGCGTTAGAATTGAAAATCTTATCTCTGGTGGCGCGCAAGAGAGAGGTAAGCGTGGTGGAACAACAAATGTCCCAGCAGTGGCAGGTTTTGGTAAAGCGGTGGAAATTGCAAATCGTGACCTTATAATTAATCAACAGAAACTTAAAGCGGTAAGACAATATTTCCTTGATAAGGTGACAGAACGCATTCCATACATTCAAGTAAACGGACATCCGCATCAAAAGGTGAACAGTATTGTAAACATCTCTTTTGAAATGGTGGAAGGAGAAAGTATCTTAATGCTACTTGATATGGAGGGCGTGGCAGTATCTACAGCGTCTGCCTGCACATCAAACTCACTTCAGCCAAGCCATGTGCTTAGGGCTATGGGAGTGCCAGACGAGATAGCGCAAGGTTCAATCCGATTCTCATTTGGAAAAAATATTACAAGAAGCGATATCGATTATGTTGTTGACGCACTTGAAAAATCAATCAACCAA
This sequence comes from uncultured Bacillota bacterium, assembly GCA_947053645.1. Lineage (GTDB taxonomy): Bacteria > Bacillota > Clostridia > Christensenellales > UBA1242 > Caccovivens. The sequence goes on from CAMRTM010000002.1 coordinate 104,154, forward strand.
CTTCGTTCAATATCACCAATAACTAAAGCGGGGAGGAGATAATTATGTATAGTAAAGAAATAATTGAAAGATTTAAAAATCCAAGAAACGCCGGAGGACTTCGTGGTGCAAACGGTATCGGTAAGGTTGGTAATGCTGCTTGTGGCGATATCATGAAGGTTTATCTTCTTGTAGATGATAACGGCATTATTAAAGATGCAAGATTTAAAACATTTGGCTGTTGTGCTGCGATTGCCTCCACCGATGTTGCTTGCGATCTTATCAAAGGCAAGACTCTTGATGAAGCACTTCAAGTGACAAACAAACAAGTGTATGATATTTTAGGGGAGATGCCTCCACACAAGATACACTGTTCAGTGCTTGCAGAGGAAAGTATTCACGCAGCAGTAGAGGACTACTATAAACGCAAAGAAAAAGCAAACAAAAAATCTGCCAAAGCAGATGATGACGAAGATTAAAAAAAACACCATTCTGGTGTTTTTTTTAATTCATGTTTATATTGACATCATTATTCATATATTTTTCTTTAAGGTAAACGAAGTATAATATGTCAGCCTCATCCCATAGGCGGAAATGATTTGCATCTACACCTACATTCACGCCATAACTGCGGTAGGCACCACCGTCATGGATATGCCCAAAAAGATTAATAAATTGTGATTTGGTATCCTTAGGTTCATGCACAAGGTAGAACTCTCTTCCGCCAAAATCCAGCCTTAGTGACTTTTGTACATCCACAAAACCAAGTGAAAGACAGTACTCTCGAAATTTTTCATAGTTATTATTAAAGAAATGTTTAATTATTCTCTTCTCATTGTTGCCAATAATTAGGAAAAGTTTTGCTTTAATCTTTTTAATATATTTACTTGCCTCTAAATAGCAGGTGTTATATTTACTATCGCAGTCGAAAAAATCGCCGATGACAAAAACTGTATCATCTTTTTTTGCGGTTTTATTGATTTGTTTTATCATGAATTTGTCATATTCCTTGATGCCTTTGAAAGGGCGGTTGCCCGTAACCAAAGTTGCCTCATCAGAAAAATGCAAATCCGCAGTAAAGTAATTCATATTTTTATATTACCCGTTTTCACGCGTTTAGTCAAATGTTTTAGTCTGCAAGACCGAGAATAAAGTATATTGTGATTTAGGGTTAAGATCGAAAAACAGGAGGTCTATCGAAAGCAAATCTTCTTTTCGCTTAGTCCTCGGGCTTTCAGCCCTGCGAAAGTCGCTTAAAAAACATTTGCTTTCTTTTCATTTCTTTTAGATTTTAATTACTTGTCATTTCGACCGTAGCCCGATAGGGCGGAGCGGAGAAATCTATTTTTCTAAATCTAAATTTTCATACAAAAATTCTTTAACATCTAAAAATTCTGCTGCAGTCATATCAAAACAATGTGCTAAAATTATGATAGTGGATAACTTAATATCCTTATAGTCTTTATGTAAAATAACCTGTATACAATTTGGTGTTAAACCAGAGAGTCGAGAAAGTTTATAAATGCTCCAGCCCTTCTCGCTCATTAATCTTCCTAATTTATTTGATATTACTTCCACTATGGTCATTTTTTTACCTCTTTTTAGAATTTTACATCAGTGAGGCGAAAAATTTTTTAATTCTTCCTACTGTAAGAATTATATTTATACATGAATAAACAAACCCTTTTTGCACACACTAAACTTGAGGAGGAGGTTATGAAAGAAGTTCATATGCTTTTAGGGTTTGGAATTGGGCTTGTTACTGGTGTGCTTTTATATAAATACAGCACTGGCACAAAGAAAACCGTAGATAAGGCTGAAAAGGCTGTTGCTAAAGAAGTTGATATGGTGGCTGAAAAAGCAAAGAAAGCAACTGAAAAAGCACAAAAAACTGTTAAAAAAGCAATTAATAAGTAATAAGAAAAGCCTATAAGGGCTTTTTTATTTAATTTGGTAATATGATTTTTCGACAATCTTTTACTTGAAATATCTTTTCTTTTATGATATAATGCTTCTACCGAGATAGATGGGGAGTTAGCGGTGCCCTGTAACCTACAACCCGCTTTAGTAGGGTCGAATGTTTGCCTCGGCTTATGATTGTCAAATATGTGTAAAAGTTTTGCGTGATGAAGTCAAGGTCCTATGCAATTGAAACAGTCGAACCATGTCAGAGCCTGACGGCAGCATCATTAAGATTGCACTTCAATGTGCCATAGGGTAACTTTGGTGGAGCGTAAACCTTTTGAGGCAGTTGGTGACCATTTGTCAAAGCAAATTTCTCGGTAAGAAAATTACAGCGTGGATTTTCCACGCTTTTTATATATTTATATTAATTATATTAATAAACCTTTTGTTTTTTAATCTAATTTGTTGTAAAATATTTGTAATGGAGGTTATATGCCAAGCAAGAAGACAAATGCGGAAAGGTTTTTATCTGCCTACAATAATATTGATTATACTTTAAAATCTCGTTATGATTTTTCTAGAAGTATGGGTTTTTCTGACCTTATTAGAAAGTGTGTTGTACTTAACTATATTGTAAGAAAAAATGAGGACAAGTTGGTGGACTATGGTAGGCTTAGAAATGCGATAGTTCATAATAATGACGACTTTATTATTGCTGAGCCTCATGACAGCGTAGTTGAAGATATTGAGCGTTTGGAAAAACTTATAACAGCGCCTCCAAAAGCGATAGATTTTGTAAGGCGAGATGTTCTCACTGTAGAGGCAAACAAGACCATGTATGATGTTATCACACTTATGTCCACCTCAAAATACTCAAATATTCCGGTATATGACAAAAATGGACTTATCGGCATTGCAAATGGGCAGAAGATACTTGACTCTTTTGGGCAATTCTTGCTTGCGGGTGGAAAGGCTGATGTATTTTTAGAGCATGTGAAAATTGAAGATATGCTTTCGCGAATTGAAAACAGCAATTATTATGATGTTGCTCCGGTAGAAATAACCATTGAAAAGGCGCTGGAAGCTTTTCACAAAAATTCCAAATTGCTTGCAATATTAATTACTAAAACAGGGTCAAGCACTGAGATGCCTCTTGGTATTATCACAGGTGCTGACGCTATGGAGATGAATAAAATTCTCGACCAATATTCTTGAAACTAGGAGATTAGAATGAAAAAAGAACAATCATTACCAAACTTTGTGGAACTTGAACACAGCATTTTAAATTTTTGGGAGCAAAACAAATCATTTGAAAAATTAAAAAAGCAAAATGAGGGACAGGAGCGGTTCCGTTTTCTCGACGGCCCAGCCACTGCAAACAATCGCCTTGGAGTGCATCACTTTTGGGGCAGAACACTTAAGGACATGACAATTCGTTACAACGCACTTAAAGGTAGAGATTGCCAATATCAAAATGGTTTTGACGGACAAGGGCTTTGGGTGGAAGTCGAGGTGGAAAAGGCACTCGGGCTTAATGGTAAGCCTGAGATACTAAAATACGGTCTTGATAATTTTACTAAGAAGAGCATGGAGCGTGTTGCTCACTTCGGTAATGAAATTACAAAGCAGAGCATTCGTATGGGGCAGTGGATGGACTGGGAGAATAGTTACTACACCAACACTGACGAGAACATTACCTCTATTTGGCACTTTCTTAAAAAGTGTGATGAGAAGGGGTGGATTGTAAAGAAAAATCGCCCTATGGCATGGTGCCCTCGCTGCGGTACAAGTCTAAGTGACCACGAAACATCATCTTCTTATCATGAGGTGGAGCATACCGCAGTTTTTGTTAAATTGCCTGTCAAGGGCAAAGATTTTAAACTTGTAGCATGGACGACAACACCTTGGACACTTTCTGCCAATGTTGCACTTGCAGTAAATCCAGAATTTAAATATGTTAAGGTGAATTTCCATGGCGACAATATTGTGCTTGGAAAAGATAGGCTTTCTATTTTGAAAGAAAAAGTTGAAATTTTAGAAGAGTTTAACGGCTCTGACCTTGTTGGACTTGAATACGAAACTTGTTTTCCAGAACTTAGCGAGCAGAACTTTACTCACAAGATTGTTGCTTGGGATGAGGTTGCTAACAGCGAAGGTACCTGCGTCGTTCATATCGCACCAGGTTGCGGTACCGAGGACTTTGAACTTGGTCAAAAGTTAGGCTTGCCTGAAATATGCCCAATCAATGAGCAAGGTGTGCTTCTTGATAACACGGGTTTCATTGCTGGCAAAAAGACGACAGATGTGCCACAAATGGTAGTAGATAGACTGGAAAAAGACGGTAAACTTTTATATGCACATAGGTACAAGCATTCATATCCATACTGCTGGCGTTGTAAAACCGACCTTGTGTACAAACTCATATCTTCTTGGTTTATCAAAATGGAAGAAATTCGTCCGCTTGCATTGAAAGCGATTGAAGATGTTACCTTTAAGCCAGACTATGCCAAAAAGCGTATGGCAGACTGGCTTGCTAACATGGGGGACTGGAATATATCGCGAAGCCGTTTCTATGGACTTCCATTGCCATTCTATATCTGCCCAAAATGTAATAAAGTGCATGTAATCGGCTCGCTTGATGAACTTAGAAAAAGAGCGGTGGACCCAAGTCTTGTAGATAAAATGCCGAATCTTCACAGACCTTGGATTGACGAAATTCAAATAAAATGTGAGTGCGGGGAAATTATTTCTCGTGTTCCTGAGGTGGGCGATGCTTGGCTTGACGCTGGTATTACACCTTTCTCTACTAAAAAATATTTTACTGACAAAAAATTCTTTAAAGAAAACTTCCCAAGTCAATATGTTTGCGAAATGATAGAACAGATAAAACTTTGGTTCTATTCTCTTCTTATCATGAGCGTTGTTCTCACTGGTAAAGCACCTTACGAAAAGGTGGTAACCTATCAATATGTGAAAGACGAGCATGGCGGCGAGTTCCACAAGAGTGGTGGAAACTCACTTGAGGCTGATAAGGTTGCTGACGAGGTTGGTGCCGATGTAATAAGATATTTGTATTGTGCGTCATCTCCAGCAAACGATATGAGATTTGGATATACTCTTACCGATGAGGCAAGACGAAAACTTCTCGGATTTTGGAATGTTTACACCTTCTTTAATACCTATGCTTGTATTGATAATCCAGATATTTCAGGCTTTACTCCAGAAGAAAATGATTTAAAGTTTGCAGACAAATGGATTATTGAAAGCGTTAATAACTTTATTAAAAATTGTGACGATTACTACGCAGACGATAAAAACTGGCTTGTTGTTCGCGATTTCGAAAAACTTGTAGATGATATTTCAAACTTCTACATTAGGTCAAATCGAAAAAGATTTTGGAAGAGCGAGAATAAGCGTGACCAACTGACAGCATACTGGTGCTTGTATTATGCAATTAAATCACTTGTACGCGTAATGACGCCAATCATTCCATTTGTGACTGAGTATATTTGGCAAAACATGGTGCGAGAGATTGAAAAGAATGAAAAAGAATGCATCATGCTTGCAGGTTATCCTACTCGGATTTATAACCAAAACTTTGAGGGCGTTATTGAAATCACTGAGGTTGCAAGAAACATCATGTCGACAGCACAGCGTCTTCGTAACGAACATCAAATTAAGGTTAAACAGCCTCTTAGAAAGATGTATATAGCGGGGGATAACACCCAAAGAGTAATTGAAGATATGGGAGAGGTCATCAAGGACGAACTTAATATAAAGGAACTTGAGATAGTCACAGATGACAGCAAGTTCAATGACGAATACCTTTCTGTTAATTTCAAAAAGGCTGGTGCGGTGCTTAAAGGCGAGGTGCAAAAACTGAAAACCACACTTGGCACTCTCAGTGACGAAGAAATGAAGGCGGTTATGGTAGGCTACTACCTTGGTAAGGTCGATGTAGGCGAATTTAAAGGACTTGCAAGTGAATTATTCAACCTTGAAAAGAAGCCAAAAGAGGACTTTGTAATTGCTCATGAGAATGCTAATACGGTTGTGCTTGATATAAATCTTGATAAGGCTCTTATTGAAGAAGGGCTGTATCGCGAGTTTGTAAGGGGACTTCAAGTACTTAGAAAAGAAGCTGACTTTGCCATTGATGATAGGCTTTATGCTTATTTTGAAACCGCTGATGACGACCTTGCAAATATGCTGTTGAGCTTCATGCAAAAAATTAAAGCAGAGGTGCTTATTAAGCGTGCGGTTGAGAAAATCGACAAGCCAACTATTGAGAAAAACATTGAGGTTGGAAACAGTTTCATTATAACAAAACTTATAAAGGCGGATTAAGAATGAAGATAGCAGATTCGTGGCAGGACTATAAAGTACTGGCAACTGGTGATGGCGAAAAATTGGAAAGGTGGGGGAGTGTCACACTCCTTCGCCCAGACCCACAAGCCATTTGGCATGCACAAAGAAATTTATCAAAGACAAAGGGGCTTGATGCTCATTACCTTCGTGAAAGTACAGGCGGCGGACGCTGGGAATATATAAATAAAGTGCCACTCCAGTGGACAATTTCTTGGCAGGGAATAAAGTTTATAATAAAACCCATGGGCTTTAAACATACCGGACTTTTTCCAGAACAAGCAGTGAACTGGGCGGAAATGATGAATTTAATAAAAAATTCAAATCGTCCAATTAAGATTTTAAATCTGTTTGCCTATACTGGCGGTGCCTCTGTTGCTTGTGCCAAAGCGGGGGCAAGCGTGACGCACATTGATGCTAGTAAAGGCATGGTGGAACGCGCAAAAGAGAACGCACAGATAAATGGTATTTCAAACATCCGCTTTATTGTGGACGATTGCGAAAAATTTATTGAAAGGGAAATTCGTAGAGGCAACACCTATGATGCCATTATAATGGACCCACCAAGTTATGGCAGAGGGCCAAATGGTGAGATGTGGAAACTTGAAGATAAACTTTTTGACTTTGTTTCGCTTACCAAAAAAGTGCTTTCAAATAATCCACTGTTTGTGCTTATAAATTCTTATACAACAGGACTTCAAGCCAGTGTGCTAAGTAATATTCTCACGCTTGTATTTGGCAAGGGCGGAATAGATGCTGACGAGGTTGGACTTCCCACCGATGAGGGCATTGTCCTTCCATGCGGTGCAAGAGGATTAAAAATCTTTTAATTGAGTTATTTAGTCAAGAGGAATAATTATGATAAATCCAGATAATAAAACAAATTTATTGCAAGAAGTCAAGTTAACAAAATATGTTAATTTAATTGAAAACAACCCTTGTCATATTGCAACTATAAACAAGGACAACATTCCTAATTTATGTGTAGCTTCTGATGTGAAAGTTTTAGATGATGAAACAATTTTGATATCTAACAATGAAATGATACACACTCCAGATAATATTATTGTAAATCATAGTGTGGTTTTAACTTCTTTTAATGATAAGTGGGCAGGTTTAAGGTTAACAGGAAAGGCAAGTTATTATACACATGGGAAATATTTTGACATTTGTAACAAACTTTTTAACAATGAAACTGCAACTCCAAAAGGCGTAATAATTGTTAAGGTAAAGCAAGTGGAAGCAATTGCTTGAAAAGGCAAATTTATAGAAGGATTAAAAAATGGAAAATTTAAATGTTTTATATGAAGATAATCAGGTGATTGTGGTGGTCAAGCCACAAAATATGCCTTCGCAGGCCGATGAGAGCGGAGATATGGATTTATTGTCACTTGTAAAGGCTTATGTCAAAGAGAAATATAACAAGCAGGGCGAGGCGTTTATTGGGCTTGTACATAGGCTTGATAGACCCACTGGCGGAGTTATGGTGTTTGCGCGTAATTCAAAGTCTGCAAGCAGGCTGTCGGCACAACTCGTTTCTCATGAAATGAAAAAGACATATTATGCGGTGACAAATGGCGTGCCACAGATAAAATCGGGGAGCCTTGTGAATTATCTTAAAAAGGATGAAAAAGAAAACATTGTCAAGATTGTTCCGCAGAGTGAGCAAGGCGTTAAGAAAGCCGAACTAAACTACAAAGTGCTTCAAAATGATGAGAAAAATGCTTTACTTGAAGTGAACATTCTTACCGGCAGAAGCCACCAAATCCGTGTGCAGTTTGCAGGAATTGGATGTCCACTTTTTGGCGATAATAAGTACGGCAAAGATAAAACTAGGGCAAGCAAGAATCTCGGACTTTGGGCAGGAAAACTTGAATTTACTCATCCAGTAAGCAAGCAAAAAATGTTTTTTGCCTGTCCTCCAGATTTGGCAAGCGAGCCATGGAATAAATACTATATGGACAAATATTTTATTAGATAGGGGGCGAAAATGAAAACAAGAAGTCAAATTCCAGAAAAATACAAATGGGATTTATCATATTTTTGCAAAAGTGAAGAAGAATTTGAAGAAAAGTTTGCTAAGGCTGAAAAAATGCTTGAAAAAGGCGACAAATTTAAAGGTAAACTTAAAGATAAAAAAGAACTTATCGCATTGCTGAAATATGAAAGAGAGTTTGACGAACTTGTTTCCCCTTTTATTTTCTACTATCACAATATAAAGAATGTGGACTTGTCAAATTCTGCGGTTGCAGAGAAGGTTGCAAGATGCAGTAATCTTCTTACAAAGTATAGCCAAAAGATGAGTTATGTGCATCCTGAAATGTCAAAACTAAGTGATAAGTATTTAGATGAACTTATTCTAGACCCAAAACTTAAAGAATATGACTACACCTTCCGACAAATCAAAAAGCACAAAAAACACGCATTAAGTGAAAGTGACGCAAAATTAATGGCGGGAATAAATTTCGCAAATTTTGACGATATTTTCTCACTTTTCAGTGATGTTGGCTTGAAATATGAGGACGCTGTGGACAGCAAGGGCAAAAAGCATGAACTTACCGATGCCAGCCGTTCGCTGTATATGGAAAGCCGAGATGAGGCGCTACGAAAGTCAGCCTCGCTTAACACACATAAAGCCTATGGACAGTTTATCGACTTTTTAAGCGAGAACTATATCTGTGAAGTAAAGAAAGAGGTTTTTGGTGCAAGGGTGGCAAAATATGACAGCACTATAGAGGATTACCTTGATGATGAGGATGTAAGCCGTAAAATCTATGATATGCTGACAAAGAAAGTCAACGAGAATATTCCACTTATCAATGAGTTTTTCTCACTAAAAAAGAAAAAATTGGGAATGAAAACTTTACACAACTATGACCTTTATGTTCCAGTAGGGAAAAAAGGTGCAAGCAAATATACCTTTGAAGAAGGTGTGGAGGTAATAAAAAAAGCCCTTGCAACATTAGGCGAAGATTATGTAAATGAAATTCAGAATACCGTGGATGAAAGGCGTATTGATTGTTTCCCAAGCCTTAATAAATATTCAGGGGCATATGAAAACGCAATATATGGCTATCCACCAGTGGTACTTACAAATTATGTGGGAAATCTCTCCGCAGTGTCTACACTCGCGCATGAACTTGGGCATGCAATGCAGTCCTACTATTCCAACAAAACTCAGCCACATGCAAAGGCAGGGTATCCTATCTTCTTAGCAGAGATAGCAAGTACGACAAATGAATTATTATTATCAAACTATCTATTATCTTCTCTTCCAGAAAAGGAAAGATTGAATGTCCTTGATGACCTACTTGCTGGGGTACAATCGACGATATTTAGACAGATGATGTTTTCCGAGTTCGAGAAATATGCAATAGAGGAAATCGAAGGCGACAGAACTCTTGACAAAGACAAACTTTGCGGGAAATATTTTGAACTATGCAAAAAGTATATGCCAAAACTTAGCCTGTTACCCGAACTGAAATATGAATGGGCAAGAGTACCTCATTTCTTTATGGGCTTCTATGTTTACAAATATGCTATTGGTATGATTTGCGCCCTCAACTTTTCAAGCAGAATACTTGCAGGGGAAGAAGGGGTTATCGAAAAGTATAAAGGCTATCTTTCAGCAGGTGGAAGCAAGACGCCGAACGAAATTTTAAAGGATGCAGGTTGTGACCTTGAAGATGAGGCAACCTATGACCGTGCGTTTGAACTTGTAAGGAAATATATAAAGGAATATAAAAAGTTATAAAAAAAGAGGTTTAACCTCTTTTTTTAATCTTCAAGACCGAGTAAATAATCAGTAGTGACACTAAAAAATTTAGCCAATACGATTAAATTGTCGCTACTAATATCAGTGGTGTTGTTTTCCCACTGACAAATTGCCGTAGTGCTTAATCCTGTAGCTTGGCTCAGTCCTTTCATAGATAACTTAGCATCTGTTCTTAATTCTTTTAATTTTTCTGCAAATTTTCTTTTCATGTTTATATTATATTCTTTTTTGCGAATAAAATGGTTGACATTCTTTATAAAGTATGATATTTTTATATATATTCTTAATAAAGAATATAAAGGAGGTGAGAAAATGTATGGAATAGAAAAAATTGCAGAAATTCTTTATCAAGCATATGAAGCGAAATATAGAGAAAAGAGAGTGGAGATAGAAGGCTTGGAGGAAAGTTTTCAAAAATTATGTGGTATGCTTAATCATGAACAAAAGAATGCTTTGATGGATTATGACGATTTAGATACTGAATTTTTAATAAAAAGTCAAAAAGAAGTAATTCAATATATACTTGAACTTTTATGTCCAGAAGATTAAAAAACTACCTTAAAGGTAGTCTTTTATATTTTAGCAGAAATTTTTTGCTATCATCATCCCTGCGAGGAAGTAAATGGCAGAGCAGGGAATTTGAATGTTAAAACTTCCGCACCTACAAGGTGATTGCCATTGTGGCTGGCAAGGCGGAAATGGAATAGGTGGAAAGGGTGGGAAGAAGGGAGGATTTCCACATTCGCAGTTAGGGGGATTGTGACAGCCACGAAGGTCGACAAAACATCCCTGTCTATAATCGCAATTATTACACATATATGCCTCCTTTAGCATTTAATGGGGCTTCACTTAATAAATTAGTATTGTGAAAAAGTCTTTTCTAGCATTTTTAATTACAATAGGTACTGTGATAGGGTCTGGTTTTTTAAGTGGCAAAGAAATTGTTGTCTTTTTTTCCCGCTTTGGAAAATTTTCCTATCTTTGTATTGGGCTTGCTTTCTTTTTGTTTTGGGGGATTTTTTACTTTATGTTTAATGCAGGGGAAAAAGCATTAAACCGTTTAAACAAATCTAAGTTTTCCACCTTTTTTAATATTACCATATGTTTTACTCTTTCCTCTGCCATGTTTGCAGGTTGTTTTGAAAGCGTTTCCTTTGCGGGTAATATAGGTGGTTTTCTTATTATGGCAGTGGTGGTCGCAATCTGCTTTTACATTACAAAACATGGACTTGGCGTGTTAGAAAAAATAAATGTCATTCTTGTGCCAATCATGATTGCAATCATTATTATTTGCGAAAGCCCAATGTTAAGTTTTAAAAACTTTTTGGATTATTCCAGTTCCATTAAGTATGCTGGTATTTTCTATGCTATTTTTTATGTCCTTCTTAATGCGTCAAATTCAAGTGTTCTTCTTGCACATCTGGGAGGAGGGCTTACAAAAAGGCAAAAAGCACGAGTAAGTTTTTGTTCTGCACTCGTACTTTGCCTAATTTTACTTCTCACAAACAGCGTTTTGCTTTCTAATGCTCACGCCTTTAATGAGGATATGCCTCTTCTTTCTCTATTTACAGGCTCTAAGAGGATTTTAATGCAAATAGTAATTTTATTTGGGTGTATTACAACACTTTTTTCACTCGTTTTTACACTCTCTCGCTCTCTTGGAGGGCTAATTAAAAGCGAGGGGGTAAGAAGTATTATTACTGTTGTCACACCTTTTGCCATAAGTTTTGTAGGCTTTGGCAGTATCGTTGCATATTTCTATCCAATTTCAAGCGTGCTTGGTGGGGCATTACTCATAGATTTATTTTTGCTGCCTTTTTTCAAGCAGGCTTACAAGACCATACATTCCCGCCGCAAGCAAGCAAAGTAGTGCAATACTTGTCATTACCACATCAAGTTTCAACATTTGACTTCCGTAATTTATTAGGTAGCCAAGTCCTGCTTTACTAGATAGGTATTCACCCATCACAGTGCCAACCCATGCCATTCCGACATTGATTTTAAGCACTGAGATAAACTCTGGCAGGGCACTTGGCAATACAAGTTTAGTCAGTATTTGCCATTTATTTGCTCGCATTGATTTCATGAGAAGCATTTTATCTTGGTCACATGAAATGAATGCATTAAGCATGGAAATTATGGTTATAACAAGGCATATCAGTACGCACATTACGACGGTAGCCGAAGTGCCTGAGCCAACCCAAAATATTATCATAGGGCCGAGTGCGATTTTTGGCAAACTGTTAAGTATGATAAGGTATGGCTCCATGGTGCGCCTAAGTTTTTCGCTCCACCAAAGCATAATCGCGATTGCAACACCAAGCACTATTGCTATGACGAAGCCGATTATTGTTTCATACAGGGAGGTCCATATATGCAAGAAAAGATTTCCATTCACCACAAGGTCAGCAAGTGTTACAGCGATTCGAGATGGGCTCGAGAAGAAAAATGGGTCTATCGCGCCGGTCGCGGCAAGAAGTTCCCATAATCCTAAGAAGGACACGAAAAGGGTTATTTGCCAAAAAATGACGATAATTTTATCTTTTCTCAGCCTTTTTAAGTATTTTTCATGGGCTTTTGATAGATTTAGTTGTTTCTTTTTCATTGGTAAGATTTCTCCATATCATTTCAAAATGCTTGCCAAAATCTTTATCCTCGCGTTTTGCAAGCGGGGTTGAACCAGAGAGATTTAAGTCTACCACTTCTTTCACGGTGGCTGGACGGAAAGTCAAAATGACAATTCTGTCTGATAAAGATATCGCTTCCGAGATGTCGTGTGTTACTAGAAGGGCGGTTTTCTTTTCCTTTTTGATGATATCATAAACATCATCGCAAACCTTTAATCTAGTTTGAAAGTCCAGTGCTGAAAAAGGTTCGTCAAGAAGAAGTAGGTTTGGTTCAAGGACGAGGGTGCGAATAAGTGCCACTCTTTGCCTCATACCACCGCTTAGCGTGCGAGGTTTTTTATTTTTGAAGCCGTAGAGGTCGTATTTCTTTAAGAGTTCTTCTGCAAGAGCGATTTTTTTAGGGTCTTTATTCTTCTTTTGTATTTCTAGCCCCAGCATAATGTTTTGCCAGATAGTTCGCCATTCAAATAGATGGTCGCGTTGGAACATATAGCCGATACGAGGGTCATTTTTAGCGATAGGTTTCTCTTGTAAACATATCTGACCACTTGTCGCTTCAAGGAGTCCTGCGGTAAGGGACAGGATGGTTGTTTTTCCACAACCGCTTGGTCCAACTATGGAGGCAAATTGTAATTCATCTATTTCAAAGGAAACATTATTCAGGGCATGGATTTCATGCTCTTTTGTTTGATAAAAGTAGGTTACATCTTTAAACTCTAAAAATTTTTCCATTTGAATTACCTCTACATTACCATTCTATAAATTTATTTCTCTTTTGTGACAATCTCACTTAAAAATTTTTTGGCACAAACTATTGCAATGTCAAAAAGCGGGGTTTACAATTTGGGTACAAGCCGGCGAAAAGGAGGGCAAAGGTGGATGATGAAGAACAAGAAATAAAAAAAGCACTACTAAAAAAAGCCCTAGGCTATATGGCTGACGAAGTCGTAGAAGAATATGTGCTGGGTGAGGATGGCGAGGAAAAACTTAGCAAAAGAAAGGTTACTAAAAAACATGTTAGTCCTGATATTTCAGCAATACGAGTTTTTCTAGAGCGATATGATACAGATCTTTCCAGCCAAATAAAAAATATGACTGATGAAGAACTTTATGAAGAAAAGTCGAAACTTCTAAAGTTATTAAAGGAGGAATATGATGGAAATTTATGAGTGTAAACAGAAGGTTAAGTGCGACTTTGCAGGTTGCAAGAATGTTGCTGACTATTCTCTCGTCAAGGCTGGACTACTTAGGCGAGATATCTGCCTATGCAAGGAGTGCATGGGGGAAATGTACGATTGCATTTCTAAGGTGAGAGTGCCTAAGGCAATCGAAAGTCCATTCAAATTAAATAAGAGGTTAAAGAAAGATGAAAAGTAAAGAAAATAAAATTGTTGAAGAAGTGCTTGAAGATTTTAAAGCAAGGTCACTTCAAAGAAAGCCATTTGAAATTTCATGGCAGATTAATATGAATTTCTTGATGGGAAATCAATATTGCAATATCGGATATGGTGGGGAACTTGAAGAAAGCGAGAAAGGTTATTTCTGGCAGGAGCGAGAAATTTTCAATCATATAGCACCAATTTACGATGTAAGATGTGCAAAATTATTTAAATCTAAACCACATTTTGTAGTTGTGCCTGCAACCAACGATGAAAGAGATAAGCAGGCTTCAAAAGTATCAAAAAAGATACTTGACTCGGTACAGTACAAACTAGGCATGGAGAATTTAATTGAACAGGCTATCAAGTGGAGCGAGGTTTGTGGAACCGCTTTTTATAAAGTTACATGGAACAGCGAGTCTGGTCAACTTATTGCTAAGGATGAGAATGGTAAAGATATTCGTGGCGGTGAAGTGGAGGTAGAGGTTGTAAGCCCATTTGAAATCTTTCCTGACTCGTCAACTTGCGAGGACATTAGCGAGTGTCAAAGCATTATCCATGCAAGAGTGCTTTCAGTAAGTCAAATTAAGGCAATGTATGGCATAGATGTTGTAGGCAAAACTATAAACTGCTATAGTCTTGACAATGTTGTTTCAGGGCTAGGCGGACTTGGTTACAATGCGACCGCTACAAAACTCATTGAAGGTGCGAAAAGCAATAGTGGACTTGTCCTTGAAAAATACATAAGACCTAATACAGAATACCCAGATGGAAGATTAATAATAGTTGCAGGTGACAGACTTGTCTATGATGGCGCTCTTCCATATCTATGTGGAGAAGACAAATTAAGAGATTTCCCATTTGTAAGACAGATAAGTCTTGAAAAAACAGGCTGTTTCTGGGGTAGTAGTGTTATTGAAAGGCTTATTCCAGTACAAAGGGCATATAACGCAGTAAAAAACCGTAAGCATGAATTTATCAATCGCTTGACCCTTGGTGTACTTAGTGTGGAAGACGGTTCTGTCGACCTCGATAATCTTGAAGATGAAGGTCTTTGCCCTGGAAAAGTGCTTGTTTATAGGCAGGGAGCAAATGCACCAAGATATTTAAATGGTGAGGCTATTCCAGCGGGCTTTGCGGATGAGGAAGAAAAACTACTTGATGAGTTTAATAGGGTAAGTGGGGTTAGTGATACACTCGGTACCGATTATATGAATTCAAACATGAGTGGTACTGCCCTTGAACTTATGATAGGGCAAGATGAAGTTAGACTTAATACAACCTCGCATAGTATTCGTGCTGCCGCACTAAATGTAATGAAAAAGGTGCTAAGACTTTACAAGCAATTTGCACTCTTCCCACGCCTTGCAAGAATAATTGGAGAAAATGGGCAAATTGAATCCTTTTATTTCTCGTCAAATGATATTTCAAGTGACGATGTTGTAATAGATACCCAAGGTGATGCAAGTGACAGTTTAACTACAAGGCGAGATATGATATTTAATCTTTTAAATGCAGGGGTGCTTTATGACGAGGAAGGTAAACTTACAAACAGAATGAAGGGGAAGATTTTGGAAATGTTGGGGCTTGGACTATGGCAAAACGCTCAGGATGTTCAGGAACTTCATATCAAGAAAGCGGGAAATGAAAATCTTAAAATGCTTTCTGGTATCAATGTGAATGTAAGTGAGATTGACGATCATGATTTACATATCTCTGAACACATTGCCTTTATGCTTGGTAGTGATTATGAAAATGCAAAACAAAAGAATGCAAAACTTGAATCTTTATATTTAAATCATATAAAAGAACATAAAAAATTACAAAAAATGGAGGATTAAAAAATGGATGAAGATAGAGAACAACCAGTTATGGAACCGACAGATGTTTCGATTGAAACGAGTGAGGAAAGAGTTGTGAGTGAAACTGGCTCTCAAAATGACACCGCTCGACAAGCACAGCCCGAGCAAGGAAATTACGGCAAGTTTAAAACGCTGGAAGCATTACTTTCTGCTTATGCGAATTTGGAAGCCGAATTTACTAAAAAGTGTCAAAAGCTAAGTCAATATGAGAAAGAAAAAACAGGGAAGGAAGGTAGTATCGACGAAAAACTTTCCCAGTTCCTTTCAAAAAATGAGGAGGCTTCAACCTATGCCGAGGAGGTTAAAGAAATTGTAAATTCTGAGGCAGAAACAGGGGAGTTTGATTCTGCGCTCGCGAAGATAGTACTAGACCGCGTAGCACAGAAAAAGGTGGACGACCCTATGGTAAATCGTTACATACTTTCTAGTGACGAATTGAAAAACAAGGTAATTGAAAATTATCTTAACGCTCTTAAGGAGCAAAAACCACCAGTTGTAATTTCTTCTCAAAAAGGTGAGAGGGTGTCAAGCACCATGCCTGACACTCCAACCTCACTATCTGAGGCGAAAAAAATGGTGGAAAAAATGTTTAGTTAAAAAAGGAGAAAATTATGGTAACATTACAAACAGCCGAAAACGCTTTAAAGTCTGTTTATCTTGGAGTGGTTGCTGACCAAATCAACATTTCAACAAGCCCACTTTTTGCCAAGATTAAACGCTCTTCAAAGGATATTTACGGCAAAGAAATTGTAAAAGCCGCTCCATTTGGAGTAAACGGCGGCTTTGGTGCTGGCGGAGAAACAGATCCTCTTCCAGTTGCTGGAAATAACAATTATGCTCAGTTTAGGGCAACACTTAAAAACCTTTATGGTAAATTTGAAATCAGTGATAAGGCAGTACGCGCATCTGCAAGCAATGCAGGGGCATTTGTAAATCTTCTTGCTGATGAAATGGAAACTCTTGTGAAATCTTGTAGTTTCAACCTTAACAGAATGCTTTACGGTGCAGGAGATGGCATTGTTGCCACTGTAAATAGTGTTGATACAACAAAAAATGAAGTTACCTGCGACAGCGTAAGAAACATAGTTGAAGGAATGATGCTTGATGTTTATGCGTCTTCTGGAAAATCAAACACCACTCCAGTGAGAGTAGTTGCAGTTGACAGAGTAGCAAACAAGTTTAAGTATGAAGGCACACATACTATCGCCGCAACAGATAAATTATATATCCAAGGTTCAAAAGATAAGGAACTTACAGGTATAGAGGCACTTTTCACAGGCGACACACTTTATGGTCTTAACAAAAGTGATTTTTACTGGCTTAATTCTTTCCAAGATAAAACCGAAGGCGAAATTTCTGATATAAGAATTCAATCTGCTATTGATTTCCTTGAAGAGAATGCAGATTCAAAAATCAACTTTATTGCAACTTCTAGAAAGATTAGAAGAGCATACCAAGAATATCTTAACATTTATAGAAAGAATGTTGACATTGTAGACCTTGGAAATGGAATTAAAACTATCACACACAATGGAATACCAGTATACGCTGACAGATTCGTAAAAGAGGGAGATATGTATTTACTAAATACTGACGACTTCACTTTATACGAACTTGGCGACTGGAGCTGGATAGAGGACGAAGCGGGCAGAGTAATTAGACAAAATGCAGGCTATCCTACATACAGCGCAACCCTTGTAAAATATGGCGAACTTATTTGTGACAAACCATATGGACAAGGCAAGATATCAAACATATCTGCATCTGTAAATGACCCATATAAAACATATATACCAGCAGGCGTATAAAAAGCAAAAGTGATTTCACTTTTGCTTTTATTAAGGGAGGAAAAATGAAAGATTACATATTAATTGAAAATGACCCATTATTCATTACCGACAGACTTAGGGAAATAGATAAGACCTACTTTGTGCTTTATAATTTAAGGCTTAAACGATATGAGGTGCATTCAAGCGGACAGGTTGGGGGAAGTTATTGTTTCAGCCTGCCCTTTTCCTCCCTTGACGAGCGAATGGTAACCGAGTGCCTTCGCACAAGGCGAGAGAATATAGACAAAGTCATCAAACAACTTGATGAAGAAAATGAAAAATTAGAAAAGCGTCTTGTGCGAGAGGCGATAGAAAAATATGTGGAGGTGAACATATGTTAGCATATGAAGTGATAAAAGCTGCGTGTCAGTTTTCTGATAATGACGCCCTTGCTGATAAGATAATGTCGGGGGAGGATTTTGATACCAGTTTTACGGAGGAAGAAAAGTTGACACTTACAAGATATTTGGAGTGCTTAAACTATCTACAAGAAGAGGTAGCAAGTGAATTCAAACCACTTAAAACCACAGAAAAATTCAAAACCGAAAATTTTAAGATAGATTTTTCAGTTTTTAAAAAAACACCGCTTCAAATTCTTTCTGTTAAGGACTTAAAGGGGGGAAAGGTAAAGTTTAAAGTTTTTCCTACCTACCTTATGGCTTTTGCAAACGAGGTGGAGGTCACCTATGGTGCCACCCCCGAAAAGCTCGACTTTGATAGCCCAATAGAGGTGGATTTGCCACAAAGAGTGCTAGGCTATGGCGTGGCACGGGAATACTATCTCAGGCAGGGACTGACAGAAGATGCTGAAATCTGGGAAAGTCGATTTAAGGGAAGTTTAAAACTCATTCTAAGAAAGCGGGCAGGTACCACCTTGCCTAGGAGGAGGTGGCTGTAATGTTTAATGAAAATAAACTTAAAGTCACGAAAAAAGATAAAAAAACTTTTAAATTTGATTTATTTAATAAGTGCCCTATAGGTGATAGGAACGAGGAGGAGATGACTTACAGCGAGCCGACGCTATGCTATAACTTCAAGGTGACAAAATGTGGTCTTGAAAATGGTTATGGTGTAAGGGACTTGCAAATGCCGCTTTCCACTACCGACCTTGAAACCGAGGCGGTAGTACCAATTAATGGAAATGAAGTAAGAAGAATGTGGAGTTTTACTTGGGAAGATAATAATGCAAATGTTCTAAAATACTATTTGTTTTACTTTAACGAAAATCATCAAATTAATTATGAAAATATGTTTTGGACAAGGCCGATAAGAATTTCCTTTGACACTGAGTACACATCAACGCCGGTTGGTCTTAGTTACCGTATAAATGGTTATGACTATATGATATTTTCCACACAGGACGGCGATGTTTATGTGTTCGGTGCGGGTTATGATAAATATCTTGAAGGCGCACCAAAACTGATTTCCTGCTGTACCCACGATGATAGACTTTATGCCCTAACAAGTAAAGCAAGACATAGCCTTGTCTACTCTACCAACCTTAATATTATGGAGTGGAAAGATGACACCACTCAGCACCTTGAATTTAGTGACGAGCGTGGAAATCTAACCAAAGTGATGTCTTTTAATGATTATCTTTATGTATTCCGCGAGTTTGGTATAACGAGGGTGTCCACCTATTCGACTTCCGGCGAGTTTAGTATAAGGCATATGTTTCAGTCGACAAGTTACATTCATACCGGCTCGATAGCCTCAAACGGAGAAGATGTCTACTTTCTTACCACCGAGGGCTTTTACAGTTTCGATGGAAACTCTGTAAAAGAGGTGGCACTTGACTGCTTCCCGCAAATCGAGGATTTGTCAAAGTGTAGTGCGGAGTGCTTTGAGAATAAGTATTATCTTGCCTGCCGCATGAAGTTTGATAAGCGAAGTGAGGGCTGTGAAAGCGGCGAGTATATAAACAATGCGGTACTAATCTATGACACCAAAAAAGAAGAGGTGGAAATATTAAGGGGAGTTGATGTAAACCAACTTCTTGCACTCAATAACCCACTTAAAAGCAAACTTGTTATGTGCTTTAATGGGGATATGGTGGGACATGTCGGCGAACTTTCGTGTGAAGGCACAAGTTTTGGACAGAGCCAGCATAAAGTATGGCAAAACTCCTTTTCAGACTTTGACCTTGGCGAAGGGGTGAAAAAGGTGGAGCATTTTGAGATAAAAACCTCAGCACCTTGCAAAGTTACCCTTGAAAGCGAAAAAGAAAATAGGGTATATAATCTTAAAGGCAGCGAGAGGGCTAAACTTGTAAAAAGCGGTCTAATCGGAAAGCGTGTAAGAGTAACTATCGAGAGTGATAGTGACAAGATAAAAATTTCATCTTTTAAATTAATTTTGAGCGTGCAATGATAGTTTTCAATATGAATTACATAAAGTTCGTCAATAGAAAAAAGTTAATTGAAGAGGAGAAACTTATGGAAGATATATTCAAAAAATCGGAGAAAACACAACTGGCGAAAAAGCAAAATGGGAATTTGGAATGAAATTATAAGTGTGGTTGTAAGTAACGGAATATTTGCCACACTTTTTGTATTCTTGTTTTTTTATCAATTAAAAGATAGTTCAAAGCGTGAAAAAGCCTACCAAGAAACGATAGAAAATCTTACCGAGCATCTGCAGATAATCGAGGATGTAAGGGGAGAGGTAACCGAACTTAAAACCCATATACTTAAGGAGGAAGAAAGTGAAAGAGAAAATTAAATCTTATGGCTTTTGGACGGCTCTTGCTGGTGCTATGGTTGTGCTTGTAGACGCACTTGGCGATCTGTTTGGATTCAGCGTAAGTGATGAGATAGTGTCAGGCGTCGTAATGGCGGTTGCAGGCGTGCTTGTAGTACTTGGAGTTGTCACTATGCCAAAAAGCGAAAAGAAAGAGGAAAACGCGGAAAAAGAAAATTTTATCGAAGACAATAAAACTGACAAAGAAGATAAAGAAAAAGAGGGGGAATAACCCCTCTTTTTTTTGTAATTCCTTTATCTTTATAATTATAATTTTTTTGCCTACTTTGAAAAAGTAGGTCGTTTGTAGGGGGTCGGGGAGAATCGAAACTCCCCGAGTCTTTTGAATACTTTTCTAGCATAGAAAAGTATTATTGAACTACTCCAAGTCCCGTATAGAACTTGTAATTTGTTGTATAGTCGCCAATAACTTTAAGCACTTCAAAGTTGATTTCAAGATAGTCGCAGTCTTCTGACGCAGTAAATGCTTTAGGGTTTAGCCTGCCGTAACTATAGTAGTTGTTTGTTGCCTCGTTGGACGCTTCCACAAGTTCGTAATAGTTTTTGGCAATGCCAGTACCAGTAAGAGGGTGTGGCTGACTGCGTGACACCGTGCCGTCATATTTCATATCAGGGTGGTGGAGTTGTCCGCCAGCCATTTCAGTAGTAAATGGATTTATCGTGTAGCCCTTTCTTGTTTCCTTATCAAGCCCGAACAGCATCATTGTGCTGCCCTCAGCCCCATAATCATGTGGGCCGTCTTTTACTCTTATCGTTTCGGTTGCCACCGTCTTACGCTGTCCGCCTTTGTTGTAGATATTGATGTAAACCTTGATGTCGATTGCGGAGTTTGTAACCTTGTCATCTCCGTCATCGCCAGCATCATACTTGAAGTGTAGGGAGAGGTTGTCAACCGTAAACGCATCTCTAAACATAAGCACCACGCTTTGGTATTCCATTGCTTCTATGTTTTTGAATGGGTCATCACTTGCCACCATAAAGTTTGTGCCGTAATAGTCTTTTATATATGAGGCTGGGAATCTGTCAGTAATGCCGGGGTTTCCACCTTCCTCACTGCCGATGTGAACTTGGGTACTTACCGCCTCTACAATATTTGCCACAACATTGGTGTAATCGCGTTTTACATTTATAGGTGCATTTTCTTTAATCTTTACTAAATCTTGTACAGTTTCACCGGCCTCATTTTTATATTCGTAAATTGCATATTCATTTTGTGCCACATAGTCAGCCTCTATAGCATTTTTACCGATTACATTGTTTAATATATAATTTACAAGTTTTGCCTGCTTTGTCTCGGAGAAACCTACATATGTTCCAATCTTATTAAAAATATTTTTAATGTATGTAAGTGCTTCATCTACTTCCAGTTCCTCTTGCCCTTGCTTAATTTTTACTTGTGGGGTGCCGTCTGTTTGTAATGTCACTTTCACTTCCCCAGGGTTTATATCAAGTGTAATGCAATATATTACATATTCAAGTGCCTTCACATAATTACTATAACCTTTGGTATAAAAGCCCGTTGTTTCGTCTTTTTCTGCTTGTTGCGATTCTGTGCCGAGGTACATTAACCGATATTCCTTTTGTCGTTGATAATAAAAAACTTCATTATTACTAAAGTATAGATTTTCACCATCTATCTTTCCGTATGTATTCGCTAATACAGTATTTGTTGTATTCTCTACAGGAGGGTTATTAGTTCCATTATAGTATATAGATGCTATGGGCTGTACAAAACTTCCAAAAGTCCAGTTCCAAGAATTATCAGTATCAACTACTATTGTTACTAATTCTTTTTCATCAAAATCGCCAGTCACCTCATCAAAATATTTTCCATTAAGTTCTGTTTTTCCTGTTGTATCGGTGCCGCTTGGTATTTCTACATATTTTTTAGTATATTGCTTTTCTTCATATAAGTTATATCTTATAGTATCGTAAAAATATTTTGTTTCTGCATTTTCATTGAGATATTCTTTTCTTTCTGTTTCATCCAATGAAAAAGTGCCGAATGTTCTTTCCAGATCATCTAAAATACGCCAAGCATATTGGCCATAGTATTCTTGGTTTCCAGTTCCTACCGTACCTTCTCCGTCATAATCATAATTTTCAGGACGGTATAACACTTTTGCACCATGTAGGGGAACGGGCATATTGTTTTTAAGTTGCTCTTGAAGCTGTTCATATGTAATTTCGCCGCGGTTAAATTTATCAATAAGGTCGTCATGCCAGCCTGAGTCATTACCAAAGCAGCCCACGCTTAAAAGTGCGAAGGAAGCGATAAAGATAAAACTCATAATCCTAGCAAATATTTTTCTCATGACTATAGTATATATTAAATAAATAAAATTAGCAATAGATTTAAAGATAAATTTTGAAACGCTGACTCTAGATCCTTCGACTTCGCTTTGCTCCGCTCAGGATGACAGGGGGCTTCATGCCATTTCGACCGAGCGGCATCGCACTAGTAGTAAAGTCTCAAAATTTACTGACATAAATTTTATACGACCAGCCTGCTAGGCTCGCCTTTCCCCAAAAACAGCAAGTGTTTTCGGGGTGCCCCTTCATGTCATTTCGACCGTAGCGGAGAAATCTATTAAAAAAGAGGGGGTACCCTCTTTTTATCTTGTAAAAATGGACTGGCGGACTTTCCGAGTGGTGTGTGTCCTAGTAGTTTTCTGGCTCTTCTATATTCCTCTTCAAATCAGTGTATCTATTTCTTATTATCGCGTACATTTGTCCTTCATGTTCAAATACATCAAGTACTTCGTTGCTATCATTCTCTTTAAACATTTCGCCAAGTAGCAAAACATTCTTCCCAAATTCAAAAGTTTCAGTTGTTGGGGTGGTGTAATCTTTTCCAACAGTGGCACTTTCTGCAAGTATTGACTGCCCAATAGGGTCGGTGCGGTCACCGTCGCTTCGTGCCTTTGTTTTTATAATGGTTATACCATTATCATTAATGACATAAATTTTAATCTCATTTGTTCCACCTAAACCAGTAACAATTCCACCAGATACATTTGTTAAACTTATAAACTGAGGATTTGTTTCTGCTAATGTAGGATTTAATTTTGCAAGAACTTGTTTATCTCTGGTATCTTGGCTTGCACTAGGGATATCTATTATATTCGTACCATTATATTTGCTTGTTGGCACGAATGTTCCATTTTTTAAGTTATCTTCACTCATAGGTGTTTTCATTGGTATGCGAATTAATCGGTACCCATTGTACTCAATGGTGGAACGAGCATCATTATATTTTACAAATGCGTATACATAATATTTACCATCCTCTTCTTTGTAATCAATGGCAGAATATTCTTCAATTTCCACGCCAGTGCCAATTACATTTTGTAATGTTGTGCTAACCGCTTTAGTCACTGCAGCGACAATTTCCTCTTTGGTCATAGGCTCTGGTGGGGTAGGGGTTTCTTGATCATATTGCTTGATCAGTTTGTTTATTTCTGCGGTTGCGTTTTCAAGTGCAGCACGGGCATCGTTCAATTCTTTTGTTGTAGCCTTATCATCTAAAGTTTTTGCAAGCACAAGGTCTGCAGGAAGGGCAGGCTTTTCAGCGTTTTCTAATGCCTCATACTTTGCTACAGCCGCTTGATAAGTATTCCAAGCAGAAAGATAGTTTTGATATGCCACTTTTTGTGCTG
>CAMRTM010000003.1 GCA_947053645.1 uncultured Bacillota bacterium
AACTTTTAAAAATTTGTCTATTGCATTTAAATCGTTTTCTTCTAAACTTTTTCGTGCAAGTTCATATAAGGTCATCTTTCCTCCAAGTTTATTTTAACATATATTATATTAAAAAGTCAATAGACACCTGTCTTACTTGCAATTTTCGCCACTTTTCGCTAAACTTGCCATATGAAATCAAATATTATCTATGTCTTATACCATACTTTCGCTATAGATTTATTATTTTGGATTGTTGTAAACAATCTTTTTCTTACATCTGTAAAAGGCATGGGAGGTTTGATATTATATTAATAACACTTTTAGGTCTTGCCTTTTCAATAGTGCTTTATCCTTTAATCAATTTAATAAATAAAAAATTAAGCAACCATGTTTCCATAATTATTGGGGCAAGCTGTCTAATCGTTTCAATAATTTTATTCACATTATGTCACACCATATATGGATTTGTTGTCGCGGAAACTTTTCACCTTGTATCTAGCATTTTTAAACAATCCGCTACCGTCATGCTAAAAAACAACCTCAATTCCCAAGGAAAAAAAAGAACAGTTTGTCAAATGGAAAAGTTTTGGACAACTTGGCTACTCAATGGTTACAATGATTATAGCGATAGTTGCAGGAATTTTCTTTAATATAAATCCATATCTTCCAATGTATCTATGCATCGCCTTTACTTTAATAGGGCTTGTGTTTGCAATTCTATATAACGAACCTAAGTTAGAAAAAACCGAAATAGTAATTCCTCAAGCCAAACTTAGAACTATACTTAAACGCAGAATAGTAGTGCTGATATTTTTCATGAATCTTTTGGGTGTAGGTACATATTCGTTTTTTCTCACTAAAACAACACTTCTTCTTCAATCTGTATGCGAGGGAAGCGGAATGGAACTTGCCAAAATCAGCCTGATTGTAAGCGGAGTTGTTCTTGCGTCAAGAATCTTGCGAGTTATTTCCAATTTTCTTATGCCATGGATTTATAAAAAATCCAAAAGAAAAAGCACCCTTCTTTTAACTATTGGCATTGCAATTCTTCTTGCAAGTATTTGCCTTGCACTCGGCGGCAATATACAAACCAACATTATAATTAATATCGTACTAATAACCGCTGGGCTTTTAATTGCAATATCAATTAGAGATCTTTATTCAACATTAGAAAATAAAATGGTGGTGTCAAATCTTCCTGAAAATGAACAGCGACAAGCCCTCACTCTCGGGAATATTTTTGGCAACTTTGGTAGATTGCTTTTAAATGGTGTAACACTTTTAATATTAAGTATGACGACGCTAAATCATGTTTATCTCTACCTCTTAATTTTTGCTGTTGCCCAAATTTTTGTAGTCATACCTCTTTCAAAATACTTAAATACAGAAACAATATAAATATATGATAGGAATAATTTAAAGAATTTATAAGATAATAAAACTATGAAAAAAATAGTAATAGTTTTAGCAATATTGTTTTTAATGATCCCCTATACCTCTCATCTCACTATTGCAACAGAGATAGGAGTAATTTATCAAATCTATGACGAAAATGACATTCTTCTCACTGAAAGAGAGGATGTCGAGGTTGGCGACAAATTTATTGACAGAAATTTCAATGAATACGAAGTGTACATGGTCGACGAAACAAATCAGTCCGCAAAAGCCAAATACACTAAAACTTATCCAAAGCCAAATATAACAAAAAAATCAAATCTAGAACAAATCTCAGCAAAACCTAAAAAAATCGCATTGTACATGACACATAATGACGAGAGTTATATCTTAGGCGATGGCACTGAAAGTGTGTATGGAAAAGGCGGTATTCATGATATTGCCAAAATTTTAAAAAGCGAACTTGGGAAATACAATATAACTGCAACATTAGATGAAACTCTCCATATTCCACACAACTCAAGTGCATATTCAAGAAGTAATGTGACCGCACAAAACCTATTGAAAGATTCCCCTGATGCCATTTTCGATATTCATAGAGATGGGGCAAGTAGACAATATTACCTTACAAAAGTTGATGGAAAAGAACATAGTAAAATAAGAATTGTACTTGGTCAATCAAACTCAAACTCTCAAAAAAACTTAGAGTTTGCACTATACCTCATGAGTGTGGCAGAAGTTGAATGTCCATGGCTTTTTCATGATATCTACTGGGGGAAAGGTCATTACAATCAAGCCTTGTCAAACAAGGCACTGCTTTTTGAAATGGGTACACATACCATTGAAAAATCATATGTAGAGGAATCAGCAAAAGAGCTGGCAAAAGTTATTAATGCAACACTTTACAAAACAACTGTAGATAATAATGACAATTCATTAACAATCGGTGGCGAACAAAACTCTGAAACAACGATTAATAATAAATTGGACAATAATGCTATAGATCTTCTCCCTGTTATTTTAATACCAAGTGCAATCGGTGCAATAGCAATAGCTGGAGCAATCACAATGTTCTATACACAAAAAAATAAAAAACCTAGAAAAAAATCAAACAAATAATAAGTTTTGAAAAAATATAGATAAATTCCTTTTGTTTTATCTAAGTTTAATGATATAATCACAAAGCGATATTAAAAACAAAGGAAGGCGTTTATGAAGAAATTACTAAAGATTTTATTCTCAATTTTTGTTATGACAGGAATACTTCTATGTGGTTGTAGTAATGGCAACACAAATTCAAATGATTCGCCTCCTGTAGTCACAATTCCAGATGATAATTTAAACCCACCACCAAATCCTCCAGACGAAAAGCCTACCCTTCCACCTGAAGATATAGAGTTTGTAGACTTCACCCCAGCAATCAATAAGATAAAAAATTATCTTTTAGATTCTTTTGTCTTTGCTGATGAATTTATCATAACCACTGAATCCTCTTTTGCTAAGATAATGTTTAGTATAGACATATTGTTAACCGATCCCGAAGAGGCAACTCTGCTTTGGGAATCAGATATATCCGCTGGCTTCGTTTCCACACTGAATTATGATGAAACACAGATAACTATAACAATAAAAAAGAGCGAATAAAATCGCACTTTTTTATTTAATTTCATTTAGCCAAAGCCCATGTAAATTACAGTATTCATACACTTTGATAATTTTGCTTTCGCCCACATAAAACTTTGCTTCAGGCTTATCGAAAGGATTTAAAGTTTTTATAGAATACTCATTATCGGTTTCCACAGCAATAAAATTAATAAAATGTTCTGCTTCCATTGGATGCAATACACTTCCTACCGAAACAGTAAGCAACCCGTTATTCACAGCAATGACTGGAAGATGTTTCTCAGTTGCCGCTTCTATAGAGTTCGCAACAATTTCTTCCATTCTCTCACCACAACAAAAAACAGGCACATTTTTGTCAACCAGCCTTACAACAATATTTCCACAGTGGTTACACTTAAAAAATTTTAACTTCTTCATAAACTCTCCTTATATATAAATTATATCATTCGCTTTAAATAAAATCAACTTAAAAAGTTTTCTAAACAAAAGTTAAATTCTTTTGGTTTATCCATGTTTACACAGTGTCCCGCACCCTGCAATATTACTTTGTCACAATGCTCTCTTTCCGCCCATTCATTAACAATTTCAATTTCCATAGGTAAGTCATACTGCCCACAGCCAACTAATAGTTTATATTGCCTTTGCCTGTTTGGAAACTTATTAATAAGGTTTTTTAATTTTGCCAAGTATTTAAAAGATTTTTTCTGAAATTGAATATTTAGATTATAAAACTCCTCTTGCGCCTCTGAAGTATATGCTGAAATTTTCTTGTTTGCTTTTGCAAACCATTTTATTGAAAAAATCGCCTTTATCATCATTTTCATTTGTTTCTTGGAATTAAAATTTTGCTTTCTAATATCAAAATTGTTGATGTCATAACCGCCGAAACAAGCCAGAGATAAAACCTTGCTTTCATATCGGTTGGCAAAATCCTGTATAAATACAGCCCCCAGCGAAACACCAACAAAATGTGCCGCCTTTATATTGTGCTTTTCAAAAATTTGATTTATCCAAAAAGACATTTTTTCGATAGAGTCGCTTTTACCTGCTTTAGTTGATTTACCATGCCCCAAAATATCAACAGCGAGTACATTAAACTTTCCCACAAAATGCTCGAACTGTTTTTGAAACATTCTATGGTCTACAAATGCAGCATGTAGGAAAACTACCCAGTCTTTGTTTGCCGTGTCATCGATATAATATGCAATAGGTGTATTCTCAAGATAAAGTTCATTCATTTTCGCCTCCTCTAGAATTTAATAATTATAACATAGCCATAAAAATTTTGTACATATTTTGCTTAAAATTTTAACAATATAAAGCCCTAGTACTTTTGAAAATTAAAAAACTGCAAAGAAACGCCAATAACCTCATATAAAAAAAGAAGACCTCTAAAAAGTCTTCCTGCTGTCTAATTGGCGGAAGGATAGGGATTCGAACCCCAGGACCCTTTCAGGTCAACGGTTTTCAAGACCGCCGCTTTCGACCGCTCAGCCATCCTTCCATAAAAACTCGCATGAACGAATCATGTAAGTTTATTATACTCATTTACTTACCTAATTTCAAGTGTTTTTTAATCAATTTTTATTTTAATTATCATTATTTGGGTCATTATCAGTATCATTCATTTCCATTGCCTTGATTTCTGCACTAATTTTTTCTGCAAATAAAGCAATCAACTCGCTATTAGAAGGCTTGTAACGGCAATCGCAAATATCAAAATCAAATAATTTGTTGATACCTGTAGCACCTTTACGATTAAAAGCCACTTCAATTGAATGTCTGATACTTCTTTCAATTACAGTTGGTGCCACACTATAGATTTTGGCAATAGTTGGATATAACTTTTTTGTCACTGCATTTAAGAGTTCTGGATCTTCTATAACTTTAGCAATAGTTGTTCTTAAATACCTAAATCCTTGTAAGTTTGCTGGGACACCAGTTTCTAGCAGCATCCTTGTACACCTCTCTTCTACATAATATTCTTTATTTGTCATAATTTCCTCCTCTTTTTTATGATAAGATGATTTTACTACAAAAAATTACAAATGTAAAGTGTTTTCAACAAGATTTTTAAATTATTTTTCTAATGGCTATAATATTTTACAAATATCTACAGTTTATAAACTTTTTTCGCATTAGTTGCTGTTATTTGTGATTAATCGACCTTTTTAGACAAAAGAATATAATCACTTGTATAAAAAACAAGACAGCAATAAACATTGTCTGTCTTGTTATATGATCATATTTTTAAATATCTACTCTGATACAACTTCGAAGTAACTCTGAGGATGAGCGCATACAGGACATACCTTTGGCGCAGCGGTTCCAACATGTACATGTCCGCAATTCCTACATATCCACATTACCTTTTCAGTCTTTTTAAATACGGTAGCATTTTTTACAGCTTCGGCAAGTTTTCTATATCTTTCTTCATGCATCTTCTCTATTTCAGCCACGCCTTCAAATTGCCTTGCAATAGTTTCAAAGCCTTCCTCTCTAGCTTCTTTAGCCATTTTCTTATACATTTTTGTCCATTCTTCATTTTCACCTGCGGCTGCTGCAAGTAAGTTTTCAAGTGTAGATCCCACTTTTCCACCATTCATTGCTTTAAACCAAAGTTTAGCATGCTCTTTCTCATTATTTGCAGTTTCTTCAAAAATTTCAGCAATTTCCTCATAACCATCTTTTTTTGCTTGTGAAGCGAAATAAGTGTATTTGTTTCTTGCTTGACTTTCTCCTGCAAATGCCTTCTGTAGATTTTTTTCTGTTTTAGTACCTTTTAATTCCATATGTATTTACCTCCACTATTATTATACCATATACTGTTAAAAAGGCAAATAAAATACAAGACATTTTTATTTTGAATTAATAGTACATCAATAAGAAAAAAAATGTTTCACATGAAACATTTTAAATCGAATATACCTTCTATTTTGTTTCACATGAAACATTTTAAAGAAAAAGTAGGCTTGCACCTACTCATTTTACATGTCTGAATGTCTTTTATTGTAATTTTTAAGATCTCCTAAAGTCAATTCTTTTTTCTTTAAAAGTTCAATCATATCAGAAAGTCTATCTAAATCATCTCTGGAATAATAGTCTATGTATATTCTACCTTTATTGTCATTACCAATAGCAGAAACCTTAGTGGCAAATACTCTTTGCATATCTGTGATTAGTTCTTTTAACTCTAAGGATTGTTCTTGTGTTTTGCCAGCCTTCGTTTTATCAGGGTTTAATAGATTTTTTACAGCTTTTTCTAAATCCCTGACACTCATCTTTCCATCGACTGCCTGTCTTGCTAATTTTATTTGCTTGGTTGTGTCTTCAACTACAACTAAAGCACGAGCATGTCCAGCAGATAGTCTTCCCGACTCTATTAATGTAACAACTTCTGGATATAGGGTTAAAAGTCTAAGCGTGTTAGCGACATTGGAGCGTGATTTCCCTATTCGTTCAGATACAACCTCTTGCGTAAGATGATATTCATCCATAAGTTGTTTAATTGCTCTTGCTGCTTCTATAGGATTTAGATCCTCTCTTTGTAAGTTCTCTATCAAAGAGATTTCTTTGATTTGTTTATCAGTATATTCTTTTATTACAGCCGGTACTTTGTCAAGTCCAGCAATTTTCGATGCTCTCCATCTTCTTTCACCGGCAATAATAAGATAATTACCGTCATCAAGTTTATTTAAAACTAAAGGCTGAATCACGCCATGAACTTTTATTGAATTTGCTAGATCTTGCAACGCTGTTTCATCAAAATGCTTTCTAGGCTGATTTGGGTTTGGCTTAATCTTATTTATTTCAATTTCAGTCACGCCTTTAATTTCAACCTTGTCAATAGGCCTATTTTGATTAGTTATCTTTTCATTACTTTCCTCTTCATAAAAGCCGAATAGAGACTCTAAACCTCGCCCGAGACCTTTCTTGTTTGACATATTATTTTACCTCCCTAAGTTTAATTTTTGTATCATGCGTCAATGGATGATACTTTACTTTATTCCTATCTAAAAATTCTTCAGCAAGACTTAGGTATGCTTCCGCACCTTTAGATGTTGGCTCATAAATAAGAATAGGTTCACCATGACTAGGCGCCTCTGCAAGACGAATGTTCCTTGGAATATATGTAAAGAAAACCTTCTTACCAAAAAACTTTATAATCTCATCGCTTACTTGATTGGTAAGGTTTGATCTCTTGTCTTTCATCGTCATCACAACGCCTTCCACATCAATGTTTGGATTAAGGTGGAATTTGATAAGCCTTATAG
Organism: uncultured Bacillota bacterium; assembly: GCA_947053645.1. GTDB lineage: Bacteria > Bacillota > Clostridia > Christensenellales > UBA1242 > Caccovivens. The sequence goes on from CAMRTM010000003.1 coordinate 7,275, forward strand.
TATTCATGAGTTGTGTGATACCCATAAGAGGATAATACTCACATTGCATTGGAATGATTACGCTGTCACTAGCCGTTAAAGCATTTACAGTAATAAGACCTAAAGATGGAGGACAATCAATCATTATGAAATCATAACTTTCCTTTAGAGGATCCAGTATGCCTTTCATAATTTTTTCACGCTGAGGCATTTCCACCATTTCTAACTCCGCTCCAGCAAGGTCTACTGTAGAAGGAAGAATGTCAAGTCCTTCAATTAGAGTTTCTTTAATAACATCCTCTGTTGTCGCATCCCCAGCAATTAAATCATACACTGTTTTAATATTATTGTCTTTGTCAATGCCAAGTCCGCTGGTTGCATTTCCTTGCGGATCCAGATCTACAACAAGAACCTTTTTACCCATTGCAGCAATATATGCAGACAAGTTTATGCAAGTTGTTGTTTTACCAACACCGCCTTTTTGATTTGCAAAAGAAATAATTTTTCCCATGTTTAACCTCGTATATGTAATTATAATAACATAAAAAAACACAAAAATAAAGAAAATAACGCGAAATTATCCTTAAATAATAAATATTCTTTAATTCTACGCACTTTTTTAAAAATTGGGTATTGACAACCCCCCCCGATATGTTATAGTCTAGGTGTTCTAAAGGAGGAAATATGAAGAAAACATTTACAATAACTCATAAATACACAGTTGAAGAATTCGACAAAATTATACACAACTTATCAAAGGCACAAAAAGGTAAACTTGTTGAACTATCTAAAAAGATTAAGCCTGTGGTATTATTTACAACTATCGACTATGATCTTAATCCAACTCATGTAAAACATGTTGATCTGGACGGTAAAACAACAGAATTTGACATTAAGACGCCTGAACAAAAGAAAAACTGGGAAGATTTGACAGAAAAAGCGGGTTATATAAGCACAACATTTGAAAAAAATATTTTCATACAGATAAACCTGTTAGGTTACATGACCAAAAAGATGAAAAGATGAAAGCCAAGTCTTTCTATGGCTATATGCAACAAAAGGGGGATATTTTTTCTACTTCATTTAATTGGGATATTGAATTTTTATGTAAAGCACCTAAGCTCGTCAAAATTGCACAAATTGGAACCTTCCATACTTTTGGTTATCCAACACTTGTCAAACCAAGCGAAGCGGAAGTTTTGCTACAAATTCCTGACGACCTCCAAAAAGAGGCTTGTGCATATGAGTTCTGTACGAGGGGTGAAACTGTTGATCTAAACTTATCATCTGATGGGAAATTTCACGATTGCTATGTAAATCTTTATAAACTTGCAGATAGTGAACAAGAATCTAATGAATAAATGATTATATAAACGAATTACAAAATTAAAAACAGACACTTTTGTCTGTTTTTTTGTTATATCGGTTTAGTTTTTGGTAAATTTTTGCCACGCGGGTAAGTAAGGGGAGTGTGTTTCACTTTTTTTACTATAACTATACTTCTGTCTTCATCCTTAATGTTAAAATGTACAACTTTGGCTAATTTTCCTCCAAGAATCGAGAGGGCTTTTTGTGATTCTGCAAGTTCCTCTTCTGCTTTTTGTGATTTATATAGTATTGCTTTTCCTCCTATCTTTAAATATGGAAGGGTATATTCAAGCAGGGTATTCATACGCGCTACTGCACGCGAAACAACATAATCATATTTTTCTCTGTTCTCTTTCACATAATCTTCTGCGCGCGAATGCACTGCAGTTATATTTTTAAGATTTAGAAGGGAAACAACTTCATTCAAAAACTTAACTCGCTTTTGCAGACTATCAAGGAGGGTGACCTTCAAATCTGGTCTTAATATTTTAAGCGGAATACCCGGAAATCCCGCACCTGTGCCGATATCTATTATGCTCGCATTACTCTTCAACTCTCTGACGGGTAGAACGCTGTCTAAAAAATGCTTAACAATAACATCTTCTTCTTCAGTTATTGCAGTGAGATTAAACTTCTCATTTTCTTGTACTAAGTATAGATAATATTTTTCAAACTGCTCTGCTTGCATCTGATTAAGATTGAAGCCATACACGGCAAATATTTTAATTAACTTTTCTTTCATATCTTATCTTAACCTCTATCCTTTTTAATCAAAACTGATAGCACCGCAATATCAGCAGGGGACACACCTGATATTCGGGACGCTTGCCCTAGATTTAAAGGTCGCACTTCGTTTAGTTTTTCCGCCGCCTCTAGTCTAAGCCCATGATATTTAAAATAGTCAAAGTTTTCCGGAATTAATGTCGCCTCATTCTTCTTGAATTTTGTAATCTCTTCATCTTGCTGTTTTAGGTAGCCTTCATACTTAACCATGATGTTTACTTCATTAAGAATCTCGTATTCAAACTCATCAAATAGGTGGGTCTTTTCATTTATCTTAAAAATGTCAATATTGCTTCTTTTCAACATATCGTAAAGCGTAATATTTTCTTTTGGTAGGTTTTCGTTATTTTCCCTAAATAGACTTTCAAATACCTCGTCCATTTTTATCTTAGACTTTAATTTTTCCATGCACTTTTCTATCTTTGCTTTCTTTTCTAAAAAAATATTATATCTCTCGTCAGTAACAAGACCTACCTCTCTTCCGATTTCGGTAAGTCGAAGGTCAGCATTGTCCTGCCTTAAAAGTAGCCTATATTCAGCACGGCTTGTCATCATTCTGTAAGGCTCTAGCGTACCTTTTGTAACAATGTCGTCAATAAGTACACCTATATATCCATCACTGCGTTTCAAAATAAGTTGTGGCTTATTCTGTATATATAAACTTGCATTTATGCCTGCGATAAGTCCTTGTGCCGCCGCCTCTTCATAGCCACTTGTACCATTAATTTGCCCAGCAAAGAAAAGCCCATTATGACCTTTAAGTTCAAGAGTAGGTAGAAGTTGTTTAGGATCAATACAATCATATTCAATCGCATAACTATCACGCATAATTTCTGCATTCTCTAAACCTTGTATCGAGCGAATCATTTCTTCTTGAATGTCTGTAGGCATTGATGTAGAAAAGCCTTGAATATATATTTCATTAGTAGATAGGGATTCAGGCTCTAAAAACAGTTGATGCCGCTCTTTATCGGCAAAGCGTACTATCTTTGTTTCAATAGAAGGGCAGTATCTCGGGCCTACCCCTTTGATAAGCCCAGAATATACAGGTGCTTTATCAAGATTTGCTTTTATAATATTGTGGGTGTTTTCATTTGTATAAGTCAGATAGCATACCGCTCTGTTTGTTGGCTTATCTTTGGTAAGAAAAGAGAAGGTTTGAATATTCTCTTCGCCTTTTTGGATTTCAAGTTTTGAAAAGTCGATACTTCGTGAGTTCACGCGTGCAGGAGTACCCGTTTTGAAACGCAAGAGTTTAAGCCCAAGTCTTTCAAGACTTTCTGAAAGCAGTTTTGCATTCATAAAGCCATTTGGCCCAACATCTTTAGTGTACTCACCAATAATAATTCTGCTTTTCAGATATACACCCGTGGCGAACACAAGTGCTTTTGCTTTATAATCTTTGCCTGCTGCCGTTTTCACTATCTTATATTCGCCGTCTTCTATTATCTCAACGGCTTCGCCCTGCCTTAGAAATAGATTTGGAGTATTTTCCAAAGTTTTTTTCATCTCATTGTGATATTCAATCTTGTCGGCTTGTGCACGCAAACTTTGTACTGCTGGGCCTTTACCTCGATTAAGCATTCTTATTTGAATAGAAGTTTTATCAATATTTACTCCCATTTCGCCGCCTAAGGCGTCTACTTCCGCTACAAGTTGTCCCTTTGCAGTACCACCAATTGAAGGATTGCACGCCAAAAATGCCACTGCGTCCAAACTTAAAGTTAAAAGCAGTGTTTTATTACCCATTCTTGCAAGTGCCAAGGCGGATTCGCATCCAGCATGCCCCGCTCCGATTACTATCGCGTCAAATTCTTTCATTTTATTTCCCCAAACAGAACTTAGAGAAAATAAGATCAATTATTTCTTCATTCTCACATTGTCCTGTAATTTTTCCTAGCGTCTGCCATAAGTCTTTTATCAACATAGACACAACATCCATACTTTCGTGTTGTCTATCTAATATTATTTTTGCTTTGCCTAAGCCTACAGTTATGAGCGACAACTGCCTCTCATTTGTTACCACAAGTTTATTAAAATCAATTTCATCAGTGATAACCTTATTATATATCTTTTCAAGAAGTTCTTTTATATTTGTTTTGTCAAGTGCGGATACTTCTATTTCATTTTCAAATCTTTCCACAATTCTTGGTTTGTCTATCTTGTTAATTACAACAATGTAATTTGTGCCAGCAAGCATTGAATTAATCTCTTTGTCGCCCTGCGATAAAGGCTTGCTTCCATCTACTATATGAAGGACTATATCACTTGAACGCAGATATTCTTTGCTCTTATCAACCCCTATTTTTTCTATCTGGTCTTCAGTTTCTCGTATACCGGCAGTATCGAAGAAATTAAGGTTTATTCCTTTATAGGCTATGGTTTCCTTTATTGTATCTCGCGTTGTGCCAGCAATATCTGTTACAATCGCTCTTTCTCTTCCAAGCACCGCATTAAGCAGACTTGACTTACCAGCGTTTGGAGAACCAATAAGAGCAATATTAATTCCATTATTCAAAAATCTAGCATTCTTGCTTTGGTTTAAAATTGCATCTAAAGAATTAGACACTCTTTCAATTCCTTGAAATATTTTTTCTTTAACAGTTTCTTCAAAATCTTCTTCAGGGTAATCAAGAGTGGCTTCAATCTCTGCAAGCTGTTCCGATAAAGAATTTTGCAAAGACAGAATCTCTTCTTTAAGTTTTCCTCCTGCAACTGAAAGCGAGGCTGAAAGTTCACTTTCGCTTTCAGCGTTTATTTCCCCAATTATACTTTCTGCTTCGTCAAGTGAGATTTTTCCATTTTCAAAAGCGCGTTTAGAAAATTCGCCACCTTCTGCCAAAGTTGCTCCCACGCCAATAAGTCTTTCAAGTATCTTTTGCGTAAGCACCGTGCCACCATGCACTTGAAACTCGATAATATCTTCCCCAGTATAAGAGAATGGTGCTTTAAAATACACCATCATGCACTTTTCAATTAGTCCATCACCTAAATCAAAATCACCTAAATATAGGAATCGGGGAGTGATATTTTTGTAATCTAATTTTGTCGAACGAAAAACCTTCTCAGCAAAAGTTAAACTTTCCTTTCCGCTAAGTCTTACGATGGATATTGCACCTCTTCCAAGAGGGGTAGATATTGCAACTATAGTTTTTTCTTTCATACCTAGTATTGTAACAAATAAACTCGAAAAAAGCAAGTCGACTTTTGTTAAATTTAACTATTGACATAAGGCTATTTATGCGATACAATAAAAATATGAACCTGGAAAAAAAACAAACCGTTATCAATAAACTAAGTTGTATAGTAAAATCTGGGCATCTTCCTTGCAGAGGAAATGCTTCATATCCTTTAGGTGAAGCCCGAAGACTTGCAAATTGCCTTGTGCATGCTTGTTTCAATCTATCAAACAAGGAACTTTTATCGACTTTTAATATTGATGACGCACGAAATCTTTATCCATTCCCCACCTCCACACCAAATCAAATTCTTGATGATATTATTAGTGTCTTAAAAGCAACGGGACTGGAAGTAAGAAAATATAATTCCGGGGAAATACTTAGGAATAATGAATGGAGAGTTGCTTTTTATCTTACAGAAATTACTGAGGAAAATCACGGAGAATTTGATTATCATTTTTTATTACAAGAAAAAAATGGTCTGTGGACAGACAAAAGAGGGTCTAGAAGAATACCAGACTGTCGTGATTATTTACCAACTAAAATATATAGTCTCTATAGTGACTATTATCTGAAAGAATTACTTGTACTCACGAATCCCTATGCGCCAGAAAACTAAGGAGGAAATATGGATGGTCTCATCAAGAAACTAAATAAACTCTTTAAAAAAGGGTATCTACCTTCAAGACACAATGTGAGTTATAATGGACAATATACAAAGGGCGAACAAATAGAAAATCTTACAAATTGTTTTACGCATGCCTGTTTCAATATTACAAATGAAGATTTAAAAAGAATGAATATAACAAAAGAAAATGCCAGTTGGATTCAAATTAGAACAGTGCTTTACGACGATTTCTTCTTGGATGAAGAAGAAACTGCTAAGAGTTTGTTTTCATATGTACGCGAAACTGGACTAGAAGTAGAAGAGGATAACGATAATAGTATACTAAAAAAGAATGAATGGCGTGTGGCACTTTATTTTAGATATCCATTGTTTGACAATGGAGATTATCATTTCCTGTTACAAGAAAGAGATGGCTCTTGGACAGAAAAGGTTGGCACATCTCCCACCGTTTCTTCTTTACCTTCCCTTCCTAAAAAGATACATGGCCTTTTCGGTTATGATTTATATAAAACCTACAAAATTACAAATCCATATGCTGAAGCGGAATAAAAAAGTCCTAGTTTTCTAGGACTTTTATTTTAATGTTTGTCATTATATTCTTTTGGGAAAATAATTACATATCTGCGAGGTTCTGTGCCTTTACTGAGAGTTGTTACACGCTCATCATCTTGAAGGGCAGTGTGAATTATTCTTCGTTCACTTGGATTCATTGGTTCAAGTTTCATATACCTTCCACTCTTTGCAACCTTGTTTGCGATACGCTTTGCAGTTATAGTAAGGCTTTCCTCTCTCTTCTCTCTGTAGCCTGCAATATCAAGAAGAATTTTCTTTTCTCCTCTGCCAGTCACAGCAGTTAAAAGATTTGAAATAGCATAGAAAGTTTCTCCGCGTCTTCCGATTGTTTCACCGAGGTTTTCACCGGTAACTGAGTAAGTGATAAATCTATCATCTTCAAGAGCAGAGATTTCTACTTCTTTTCCAAGAGTTTTAAACAATCCTTCAAGGAAAGTTATAGCGTCAACTACTTTTTCCTCTCTCTTTGCTTTTGGCTTTTCACTAACTGTTTCTTTAACAGTTTCCTTGTTTTCAACAACAGTTTTTTCCTTTTTTTCAGGACTTTCGATTTCAATAGGTTTGTCTTCTTGAACTTTGGCTTCTATTGTAGTAACTTTTTCTTCTCTTCTTACTTTCTCACGCTTTATATATTTTTCTTTAGCGTCTTCAGAGATAGTCACAACAACTTTGGCTTTCTTAAATAACCCGCCTTCGTTTAAAATTTTAATATCTACATCTTCTCTTGAAGCCTTAAGTTCAAGTAAAGCACTTTCAATTGCTTTTTCAATTGTTTTTCCTGTTCCTTCTGCAGATAACATATTTCATCCCTCCTAATTAAAATTTTCTGCTGTAATCCACTACTTCAATTTTATCTTTCTTTTTCTTATCATCATGGCTATTCCATTTCTTTAAGATAAGATTTTGAAGTGGTATGAGTAGTCCGCTTATAATCTGACTTACTGCCATATAGATTGCGAACACACTGTTGTAAAATAGTGCAAACACACCAAATATAATTGGCATTATAATCTTTATCACCTTTCCACCTGCTGGGGTAGGGGTGGCTACTTCACCTTTTTTCTTCTTTGTAGTTAAAAACATTGTAAGGAATGTTGCCAAGATACATATGATTGGCAAAATGAAGTATCCATTTACTCTGCCTTTTGAAAGTTTAAGTGGATTCATAATAGCATTGTAAATAGTTTCTTCGCCTTCTTCTATATTATTCTTACCAACCTTTGAAACAAAGGTATTGTAATCAAATATAGCACTTTGTAATGGCGAGTCTGCAATCCAAATATTTTGTATCCAAAGAAATTTGTCTTGTGATTGATCGTATTTAACTTCTACTGTTTTCATTGCCACGCTTTCAATCGCAGATGAAAGTGTCAATCCTGCCTGTGTTACATTACCTTCTTGATCTTTGACTTCTTCAATAAGCACTACTGGTGTCTCTGGATTAATGTATTTTGTTATCAATCCATTAATATGAGTATTTGTAGTAATTAATGTTTCGCCTTCTCCAGAAGAAAAGTCTTTTTTATACTCTCCTGATGTTATTACATTTTCACCTTGTTTTAATATGATTAAGTTTTCTTTCTCATTAATCTCAAATATGAGGTTAGAAAAATCTTCAAATAGTGACTTGTCGCCACCATTTTCAAGATAAGTGTCTGTAAGTTCTAGACAATTTGCATAGTCATACTTAAGTGCTTCATAACTTCCGCTTGTCTTATAAGCCGCCATGGAATTTAGCCCTGAAAATAGGGTAAAGAAAATCGCCATGTTTAAGCCAAAGAAAACAAGCATAAAAATACAACTACCAACAGAATTGGTATTGTATTTTTTGTATAATTCATTTTGTTTTTGTTGTAACTGTTGTGGGTTGTTGGCGTACTTAGCTTTTATCTTTTCAAGTTCTGGTTGCATCTTCGCTTGATTTGCTGTCATTTTTGAAGTCATTTTTTTATTAAGGGTGTCGATAGGCGCCCAAATAATTCTTATAATAACAGTCAAAAGAATAATAGCCAAAACATAATTGTTTGTAAAGCCTTCAAAGGCCTTAATTATAGTTTCCCACATTCCTGTCGGCTCTGCCACCGCAAGAAGAGTGCTTAAAATAGCCATCTAGAATCTCCTTTAATATTGATTGGCACAGGATCATAGCCATAATGACGATTTCTTGGTGTACATCTTGCTAATCTTTTAACCCCTAAAATCGAGCCTTTGAAAGGTCCAAATTCATTCACGGCTCCTATAAAAAAATTGGAGCAACTTGGAGTGAATCTGCAAGTATGGGGGAGTAGTGGAGATATAATATACTTATAAAAATATATCGGCATTTTAACTAAAAATTTTAATGGCACTATTATAAATTTCATAAAAACAGATCTTTTAATTGTAGTCTAAGTTCCTCAAAAGAAAGTTCTTGTGCTCCCTCTCTTGTAAGGATTATGTAATTATAATAGTTTTTAGGTAAATTGTCTTTTCTTACAATCTCTCTTATTCGGCGCTTTAGTTTATTTCTAACATTTGCCTTGCCAATCTTCTTGTTTACAGATATACCGATTTTAAAAACTCTGTATCTACTAGGCACGATAAATAATGTTAAATTTTTTGTACTTTTGCGTTTCCCCTTTCTATAGATGTAACTGAAATGTTTATTCTTTTTTAGTCTGTGATCCTGCTTTTCCTTAGTTTTAAGCAGCGAGTTTTTTTCTTCCACGATTTCTTCTTCTCTTAATAACATTTCTTCCGCCAGTAGTTCTCATTCTTTCTCTAAAGCCGTGAACTTTACTTCTCTGTCTCTTTTTTGGTTGATATGTTCGCTTCATGTCATGCCTCCTTTAATTTAGTAACTAACTTATTATAATTGAAAGTTCAGCCTTTGTCAATAAAATATTCTCCATGTTTTTCCATTTGACTGATTAAAAGTATTGTGATATAAATAAATAGAGGTTATTATGAAGAAAAATGTAATATGTTTTGCTAAAACTAATGATAAGGCAATAATCCCATCTAAACGCAAAGAAGATGTAGGATATGATTTGTACCCATGTTTTGATGAAGATTATCTTATAATAAAACCAAATGAGTTCATACCTGTCCCCACTGGCCTTGCTTGGGCTTGTGATAAAAAATACTATATGCAAATTGAAGAGCGTTCTTCCACCGGCAGTAATGGCATAAAGAAAAACGCAGGAGTTATAGATAGCGGTTATAGGGGAGAAATCAAAGTATGCATTTATAACACAAGAAAAGAAAACCTTATTCTTTCCAACCTTGATGAAGAGTCTTTAAAAACTAAGTATCCTGTCCTTACAAAAGAAAAATATTTTTTCTATAGCACAGAGAAAGCAATAGCACAAGGCATTATACATAAAGTAACTCATTTTAAAGTTAAAGAACTTTCTTATGAAGACCTTTGCAAAATTTCTTCCTCACGCGGACAAAACGGCTTTGGCAGTACAAATAAAACAAAATAAAACACGGAAATTCCGTGTTTTCTATTTTTCTCTTTTCCTTTCAAGAAAGCGACTAAGTCGCCTACATAAAGCGTACTGGAAGGATTAAGTATAAGAATTCGTCATCCTCTGTTGGCACGATTACGCATGGATTTGAAGCCTCGTTAAAGCAAACTTTGACAAACTCATTCGTATTCACTCTTAAACTTTCAAGGAAATATCTTGGATTGAAGGAAATTAGTAAATCTTTTCCTGCAACAGTTGCTGGAATATTTTCCTTCACATTACCAAGTTCAGAGTTACTTGTAAGGCAGATATTATTTTCCTTAATATCAAGTTTTACAAAGTTGTTTTGTGCCGATCTAAGAAGGAGGGTGGCACGCTCCAAAGCCTCTACAAATTGATCTCTATTAAGTATTACAAAGGTTTCATAATTTACAGGAATGATTTGTTTATAATTCATGTAATCACCTTCAAGTAATCTTGAAGTTACCTTTGTATCGCCAAGATCAAGCATGATAGTGTACTCATCAATGTAAACATTAATCACATCATCATTTTCGTCAATAAGTCTAGAGATTTCGTTCAAACTTCTTGCTGGTACAACAATTGATTTTTTAATATTTGATTGAATGGATTTTTTAATTCTTGCAAGGCGGTATCCATCCAAAGCAACAGCATTAAGTTCTCTGTTATCAATATCGAATAACACACCTTTTAGGATTGGTCTTGAATCATCTGTTGCGACAGCAAATATACATTTGTTTACTACTGTTTTAAAGTCTTTCTTCGTGATACCAAAGTATTCATTAGTTCCAATTTTTTTAAAGCCAGGATATTCTACTGGGTTGTAACACTGAATAACACTTTCGCTGTCTTCATAGCGGATTATAAGTTGGTTTCTTTCATTAAGTTCAAGTTCAATTAAAGAATTGGTAAGTTTCTTTACAAACTCAGTAATAAAACGCCCAGGAACAACTGTTTCACCTTCAATCTTAATATCAGCCTTAATTTTCTTTTCAATGGAAAGTTCGGTATCTGTTGCGCTCATAGTAAGAGTGCCATCCTCTGCAACAAGTTTAATTCCCTCTAATATCGGATTTGTAATCTTATTTGAAATCGCCTTACTCACTCTTAAAAAAGCGTCACTTAGCTCTAATCCTTGACAAACAACTAACATAAATTTTTCTCCTTTATCTTCATGGTAATTATACCACATCTTCACAATTTTGACAATCAAAATTCACTCACTCGCGATGAAATATTATTGATTATTATTTGATTAATAATAGTAATATTATTAGGTAATGTGAAATTGTGGATAACTTATTTTTTATGCGATATATAGATACACACAGAAAATATTTTACTATATATTGTGTAATTTTTAATCTCACTTACTGTGGATAACAATGTGCACAACATCTTCTACTTATCCACCTTTCAACATTTTTCTTATCTCACCAACAAGGGTTTGCATTTTGTGAGAAGTCTTAACACCGTCTGCAATTTTGTCACGAGAGTGCATGATTGTAGTATGATCTCGCCCTCCAAAAATTTTCCCAATAGATACAAGCGGTATTTCTAAGATGTCACTGATAAGGTAGATTGCAATCATTCTTGGCTCTACAACATCCTTACTCTTTTTCTTGCCTAAGATGTCTTCCTTAGTTACATCGAAATATTTGCATACTCCGTCAATAATGGCGTCAGGGGTAAGCCCTTCATTTCGCTCTTCTTCTGCCTCGCCATTAAGGGCTTCCATGGCCTCTTCCATGCTGGCAGAGCGTTTTCCCATAAGGTTTGCAAGGAAATATACCTTTGAAAGCGTACCTTCAAGTTCACGGATGTTGGAGTCCACTCTCTCTGCAATGTAATCAATCACTTCGTCATCAATTACATATTTTTCAATCTGGCATTTCTTTCTTAGAATCGCAATTCTTGTTTCAAGGTCTGGGGTTTGAATATCTTGAATAAGTCCCATAGAAAAACGAGAGCGCAGTCTGTCTGCCAGTGTTTTGATTTCCTTAGGTGGACGGTCTGATGTGATGATAATCTGCTTGTTTGCTTCATGAAGTTCGTTGAAAGTGTGGAAAAACTCTTCCTGTGTAGAAGGTTTTGTAGAGATAAATTGAATATCATCTATCATAAGCACATCAAGATTTCTGAATTTTGATCTAAATTCAAGGGTAGCCTTTGTTTTGGAAGGCGAGCCTAAACTTTCAATGTAGGCATTGGTAAATTGCTCACAAGTTACATACATTACTTTAAGGTTTGGATTAAATTCTCGTAAATAGTTTCCTACCGCGTGAAGAAGGTGGGTTTTACCAAGTCCAACACCGCCGTATATAAAGAGAGGATTGAATTTGTCCCCAGGATGCTCTGCCACCGCTCTTGCCGCAGCATAAACAAACTGGTTGCTTTTGCCTACGACAAAGTTGTCAAAGGTGTATTTTGCATTGAAAGGATTCTTGCTTACTTCCACTTCTTTTGCTCTTGCCTTCTTACCATTTTTTTCTACATAGGAGATTTCTTCATTTTGGTCAAGTACTTCCACTTCAATGTTTTCGCCCAGTATATCGTGTACCGCCTCTGTCAGTTTGTCCATATAGTTTCTTAAGATTTGATTTTTTGCTGAAGTAGAATTTGTACTGATTACAAGTTTGTTGTCCACAAGGTCAAGTACTTTTAAAGGTTTAAACCACATAATAAATGATACATTTGATACCGTCAGTTGCAATTTCTCCAAAATTGTCTGCCATAAACTACTTAACTCTTGCATATAAGCCACCTTTTAATATTGATAGTAAAATCATAACATCCACGATTTTTTTTGTCAAGCATTCATGAACGATTGAATAGGGTTTGATTTTTCTTTATAGAAGTGATAATATAAGAGCGTGAAGATAAGCGAACTGACACTAAAAAATTACCGCTCCTATGAAAACGCAAATATAAAGTTTTCTGATGGACTTAATGTGCTTATAGGCAAGAACGCACAAGGAAAGACAAATCTCCTTGAAGCGATTTTTTTCACGGTTATTGGCAAAAGTTTTAAAACCAGTAAAGAAAAAGAGGTTATCTCTTGGGGAGAAGATAATAGTTATGTCAAAGCGGTGTTTAATAAAAAATATCGTGATGAGGTAATTGAACTTATCTTTAATAGTCAAACAAAGAAAGTAATCAAGGTGGATGGAATTCCGCTTCATAGAATAGGCGAACTTATGGGTTGTGCGAATGCAGTTTTCTTTTCGCCGGACGAACTTAAACTTATCAAAGATAGCCCAGAAGAGAGAAGGCGTTTTATGAACATCGATATTTCCCAAACAGATAAAAGATATTTCTACCTGCTTGGAAGGTATGATAAAGTTCTTGCAAACAGAAATAAACTTTTAAAGACTTCGCAGGATATTAAAACTTTAAAGCAGACAATTGACATCTGGGACAGGGCGTTATGTGACATAGCAAAGAAGATTGCAAAGGCAAGATATAACTTTTTGCAGGAACTTGCGCCTTTTGCCTCCATGGCACACAACTATATTTCAGGCGGAGAGGAAAAACTTGAATTAAAGTATAGCGGACTGACTGATGATATAGATGGTTATGACGCGGTTATGCTTAAATCCCTTCAAAAGAATATTGATAAAGATTTTAAACTAGGCTATACAAGCGTGGGTGTACATCGAGATGATATTGACATTTATCTAAACGGGGTGGAAGTGAAAAACTTTGGATCGCAAGGCCAGCAAAGGACGGTTGCACTTTCTATGAAACTTGCCGAACTAGAGATTATCAAAAATAGAATAGGAGAATATCCTATCTTGCTTCTTGATGATGTGTTCAGTGAACTAGATAAATTTCGTAGAAACCGTCTTTTAAAGTTTACATCAAAAACGCAAACAATACTAACAACCACAGATTTTGACGCTGAAAACCTTGATGCAAAAGTATTTAAAATAGAGAAAAATAAAATAAACTAGCGAAGATTGTCGAAGACGAATAATACTTTTTTATAGTCAAATTCTAACAATCGTAAAGGAGGAGATTATGAAAAAGTTTTTTATTGCTGTAGTTTGCTTAATGCTTGTTGTAGTTGGTGCTGTAGGGGTCACAATGTCATCATCGGTCGATGCAGTAGCAAGTGCAGAAAGTGTAAGCAAAATCACAGTAAATGGGGTAGGAGAAATAAAACTCGCACCAGATATGGCTGTAATCAGTTTAGGAGTAGAAACACTTAATGAAAGTTTAGCAGTCGCACAGAAGGAAAATTCGGAAGGAATAACCAACTTGATAGATGCTATCAAAGGGTTTGGTGTTAAAGAAGAAGATATCAAGACCAAGAATTTCTATGTTTATCAAAGATATGATTATTCACAAGGAGAGAAATTTTTAGGTTATCAGGTTTCCAACTATATTGATTTTAAAACAAAGGATGTAGATAATGTAAGCAGTATAGTAAATAAACTTCTTGAGAGCGGTGCAAATAAATTTAGCGGTATTAGTTTTACTATAGAAGACTATGAATCCGCATATAAACTGGCACTTGAAAAAGCACTAGAGAACGCTAAAAGTAAAGCAAGTGCAATAGCGGATAGAGAGATATCTACTTTTGAAGTTTGTGAAGAGTCTAGTTACAGCATTATCACACGCGATTCTTATTCTCTTTCAAGCTTAAACAGCGAGGCTTCTACAATGATGAAAGGAGAAATCACCGTAAGGGCAAATATAAGAGTAATATTTGAATATTAAAGTGCATGTTTTATGCACTTTTTTGTATCCTTGACAATGCAAATTATTAATGATATAATTTTGCATAGATTGTAGGAGAAAAACATGTTTTATCATGGCACAAATGTTGGCGGAATAAAAGAACTAAAACCTAGCCTTAGCAACCAAGGAAATTATGTTTATTTTAGCGACGAAAGACTTAGAATAATTCCTTATCTAGTAAATCCTGTTCAAAAATTTGTTGATGATAAATATGGAAAAGGTAAGTATAAAACTTCGCTTAGATGGGCTAGATTTACTTTTATTAACAACAAACTAGTGCTTATAGAAGCGTATCCTAATTATATTGAAGATACCTTTAAAGGACAGATTGGATATATATACTATTTCGAAAATATCGAAGGATTAAAAGCGTTGAACAACCCTCATACTTTCGGATTGGATAAAGCAGTTAAAGTTGAAAAAGTTGAAGTTATTCCAGATGTTTATGATGAAATCTTGCGATTAGAAAAAGATGGAAAACTTGTAATTAAGAAATATGAAGAAAATACAGAAAAGGAAAATAGAGATTTTGAAGAGTTTGTTAAAGGCGAAATGCTGAAGAAAAACAAATACTATAATGAATTTTATAGAGAGTTTTTAAGAGAAAAGTTTCCTCAGGTCTTTGAGAAATAATAAAAAAGAAGAGGTTAATTCTCCTCTTCAAATTGACTGTTGTATAGGTCGGCGTAAAAGCCACCTTTTGCAAGTAAGTCGTTGTGATTTCCTTGCTCTATAATATCGCCGTCTTTCATTACTAAAATGAGGTCGGCATTTTTTATTGTAGAAAGTCTGTGTGCGATTACAAATGAAGTGCGTCCCTCAGTGAGTTTATCCATCGCCTTTTGTATAAGCACTTCTGTACGGGTATCGACACTGCTTGTTGCTTCATCTAGTATTAGCATAGGACTATTTTGTATCATCGCTCTTGCAATGGTCATAAGTTGTCGTTGTCCTGCTGAAATGGAAGTGTTATCATCTAGTATTGAATCATATCCATGTGGCAGACTTTTAATGAAGTGATGTACTCCGCATGCTTTGCAGGCAGTCTTCACATCCTCGTCAGTTACGCCTTCCTTGCTGTAGACAATGTTGTCGCGTACACTGCCTTCAAAAAGCCAAGTGTCTTGAAGCACCATAGAGAAAAGGTCGTGTACATTTTCTCGTGTCAAGGTACTGATTGGTACGCCATCAATTAATATCTCTCCGTCATCCACTTCATAGAATCTCATAAGCAGGTTTACAAGTGTGGTTTTTCCAGCCCCAGTTGGGCCAACAATAGCAACCTTTTGTCCGGCTTTCACTTTTGCTGAGAAGTCTTTAATAATTGTTTTATCTGGGTTATAGCCAAACCTAACATTTTTAAATTCTACATTACCTTTTATATCTATTAAGATATCTTTTTTGTGACTTTCATCCATAAGTTCTTTTTCATCAAGGAATTCAAAGACACGCTCACTTGCGGCGGCGGTGGATTGAAGATTGTTGAATGCCTGCGCAAGTTGTGCAAGAGGTTGATTAAAAAGTCTTACATAAAGCATGAAAGCGATAATTACGCCAAAGGAAATTTGACCACTCATAGTAAGCACCGCACCTACGACGCAAACGGCAACATAGCCGAAATCTCCAATAAAGTTCATGATAGGCATCATAAGGCCAGAGATAAACTGAGATTTCCAACCGCTGTTATATAGACGATTATTAATTTCTTCAAATTTTGCTTTAGTTTCGCGTTTGCCGTTGTAGACATTGACAATATCATGACCAGAGTAAACCTCTTCAATATGACCGTTAATATTGCCAAGTTCTTCTTGTTGTGCCTTGAAGTGTTTCTGAGAAAATTTCATAACAAGTGCAATAAATACAAAACCAATCAAACTTGCACCAATGGCGGTTAGTGCCATAATCCAGTTTGTGATAAACATCATTACTACACTTCCTACAAGCAAGGTAATAGAACTTACGAGGGTAGTAATCGAGTTACTGAGTGTCTGACCAATGGTATCGACATCGTTTGTTACACGACTAAGCACATCACCGTAAGGTGTGCTATCCATATATTTAAGTGGAAGTTTATTAATTTTTGAGGAAATATCCTTTCTCATGCGTTTTGAAAGACGCTGAGTAATAGTAGTCATTATGAAGCCTTGAACATAACTGAATACCGCACTTAAAGAATAGATGATAACTAGAAAGATGCCAATTTCAATTATCTTTTGCATTTCCACAGGAGTGCCAAGACTAATGAGAGTTTTGTTAATTTCATCAAATACAGGAAGTGAGTTCCTAATCAAGTCGGTCAGGTCACTTATTTTATTAGGGCCTATAAGAGTAAGTACGGTACCTGCCACCGCGAAAAGGATTGCGATTATAATCCCCCATAAGTGTCTTTTAGAGTACTTGATAAGTTTACCAAAAGAGGCTTTAAAATTTTTAGGTTTTTCAATTGCGGCCATCGGTCCGCTCATAGGTTTCTTAGCCATTATAGTTCCTCCTTTGATAATTGCGATAATGCAATTTCTTTGTAAACTTCGCAGGTATTCAGAAGTTCGTCATGGGTACCCATACCCACCATTTCACCTTCGTTCAGCACAATAATTTTATCTGCATGTTTGATTGTTCCAATTCGCTGAGCAACAATAAGACAAGTCGCGTGCGAAAGGTATTTATTAAGCGCTTTACGAAGTTTCTTATCTGTTTTGTAGTCAAGAGCGGAAAAAGAATCGTCAAATATGAAAATCTCTGGGTTGCGTGCAATGGCTCTAGCAATAGAAAGCCTTTGCTTTTGACCTCCAGAAACATTACTTCCGCCTTGTGTTATTTCGCTGTCATATCCCTCTGGCATTTTTTCCACAAAATCCTTTGCTTGTGCAATTTTTATCGCATTTTTAATTTCTTCCTCGGTAGGTTTCGCATCAATATCATCGCCGAAAGAAATATTACTTGAAACACTTCCGCTGAAAAGAAAGGCTTTTTGTGCAACATATCCAAGTTTGTTGTGAAGGTCTTGAATTTTATAATCCTTAACATTCACTCCGTCAACAATAACTTCGCCTTCAGTGGCGTCGTAGAAACGAGGGACAAGGTCAATAAGAGTACTTTTCCCACTTCCAGTCGAGCCTATGAATGCCACTGTTTCTCCTTTTTTTACAGTAAAATTGATATCGCGCAGAACATATTCGTCTGCATCTGGATATTTAAAGGAAACATGCTTAAATTCAATTTCGCCTTTAACTGGAGAATGTATGTCATATTCGCCGTGTCCGTCTTGTACGCTTGGTACTGTATCTAGAATTTCATTGATTCTTTTAGCAGATACCGTTGCTCTTGGAAGCATGATAAAAATCATAGTCAGCATTACAAATGACATGACAATCTGCATCGCATAGGAGGAGAATACCACCATATCACTGAAAAGTGTAAGTTTAGTAAAAGGCTCTGTCATTGCTGTATTATTGATAAGCGCTGCACCAATCCAATATATAGCAAGAGAAAGACCAGACATACTTATACTCATTACAGGTCCCAAAAGACTCATCATACGGTTTGAAAATAAACTAGTCTTTGTAAGTTCACTGTTTGCCTTTTCAAACTTTTCCGCTTCATAGTTTTCAGCATTATAGGCACGCACAACTCGTAGACCGGTAAGATTTTCGCGAGTAACGCGGTTTATGTTGTCAGTCAAAGTTTGCATTTTTTTAAACTTAGGAAGTACAATGATAATCAGCATTATAATTACTGCAAGTATGATTGCGATACAAACAACAGTAGCCACCGACCATTGCCAACTTTTGCCTACAATTTTAAATATAGCCCAAGTTGCAAGTATTGGTGCTTTGATAAGTACTTGAAGCCCCATAGCAACAAAGCGTTGGATTTGGGTTACATCATTCGTCGAGCGTGTAATTAAACTTGCGGTAGAAAAACTTTTCATTTCTTTTTTGGAAAAGGTTTGCACCTTGTTAAAGATGTCGCTACGCACCAATTTTGCCATACCAGAAGAAATTTGTGAGGCGAAAAAGCCCACTCCCACCGAAAGAAAAGCGCTGGCAAGTGCACAAGCAAGCATATATCCGCCATTTATCCACACTTCTGTCATTGAATTACCTTCAGTTGTTACAAGCAAGGTAATTTTGCTCATATATTCTGGCACTTTAAGGTCAAGCCAAACCTGAAGCACGATAAAAGCAATGCTGGCAACAATCATAAGCCAGTGTTTAAGTTTCAAATTTTTACCTAATATTTTTAACATCGTTTGCCTCCAAAAGTAAATATTACGCTAACTATTTTATGCTACGACAAAATAAGTGTCAATCAATTAAAAAAAGTTTTTGAAATATTTTGTCACATTGGAATAGAGTGATATAATATAAATAGAATAAAAGTGAAAAAGGAGGAAGATAGATGCAACAATTCGTATCCGCAATGGACAAATTGCCAAAACTCGTGAAGGTAATATTGGCTATACCATTTCTTGATATTATTTGGGTTATTTACAGACTCTGCCGCAGTATCGCTAAAAATAGTATCGTAGGTATTGTTCTTGCAGTAGTGCTTATCATAATAGGGATTCCATTCTTATGGCTTATTGATATGATAACTCTTGCTGTTACAGACAAAGTACTCTGGATAGATTAAAAGAATGCCATAAGGCATTTTTTTATTGTTTTCATAAAATATATTTTGTAATTTGGAAACGAATGTGTATAATTTCTATGGACAAAAGGAGAAATTATGAAAACAGCAATAGTAACAGACAGTAATTCAGGCATAACTCAGGCCGAGGCAAAAAAGTTTGGTGCATTTGTAATTCCAATGCCATTTATTATAGGGGAGGATGAGTTTTTTGAAGATATAAATCTCACACAGGAAGAGTTTTATCAAAAACTCTTGACAGGGGAAGATATATCCACCTCTCAGCCAGCAATAGGGCAGGTTACAGAGTTTTGGGATAAATTATTAAAGGAGTATGATGAGATTGTTCACATTCCGATGTCAAGTGGGTTAAGTGAGTCTTGCAATACCGCTCTTCGTCTTGCTGAGGATTATAGTGGCAAAGTACAAGTGGTAGATAATCACAGAATTTCGGTTACCCAAAAGCAGGCGACTATTGATGCTGTTAATATGGCTAAGGATGGATTCAGTGCTAAAGAGATAAAATCATATCTAGAGCGTACAGCAAAAGATTCCAGTATTTACATTATGGTTGACACATTAAAGTACTTAAAAAAAGGTGGAAGATTAACTCCAGCGGTGGCGGCGATAGGTACCCTTCTTAAAATAAAACCAGTACTTCAAATTCAAGGCGGAAAACTTGATACCTATGCCAAGGTCATGAGCAGTCAAGTGGGTAAGGTAAAAATGATTGAAGCAATGAAAAAAGACTTGGCGGAAAGATTTAAAGAATTTGCCGCAAATGAAGAAATGAAAATTTTTGTTGCATACACTAATTGTTTGGAAAGGGCAGAATTATTCAAACAAGAAATTGCAAAAGCAATACCAAATGTAGAAGTTGCTTTCGTTGACCCATTGTCTTTAAGCGTTGCGTGTCATATTGGCAGTGGAGCATTGGCGGTTGCTTGTGCAAGAAAATATGTAAAAAAATAGAAAATTTTAAAAAATCGCTATAAGCACTAAAAATAAAGGAAAGTAGACTAATTTTAAGGCCTACTTTTTTTGAAGAATAAATGTATAAAAAATCGCCTCTTTCCCTTTAAAATAAAGGGATTTAGCAGATATAAACAAGTGTTTAAATTTTTTTTGATTTATTTAAAAATCGTTTTGCGATTTGATTTTTATTATGTATAATCGGTTTTGTAAATTGCTTAAGGAGAACAAAATGAAAAAGATTGTGATTATCACTGGTGCAAACAGTGGCATTGGACTTGCTACTGCGAAAAGATTTATTTCCAAAGGTTATACCGTGTATGGAATTTCAAAAGGAGAATATGAGGGTAACGACTTTGTAAACTATAATGCTGATGTAAATGATGATGCAAGGATGCAAGAAATAATTCAAGAAGTTTTTGAAAAAGAAGGTAAGATTAATGTCTTTGTAAACAACGCAGGTTTTGGTTTAGGTGGTGAACTTGTAGAAACAAAGGCGGAAGATATTCAGAGGCTATTTTCTACAAATCTTACGGCTGTGGCGGTAAATACTGCACTAGTTGGAAAGATTATGAAGAGTCAGCGTCACGGCAAGATTATAAATACATGTTCTCTTTCAGCGCTCTTTCCACTTCCTTATCAGAGTGCATACAGTGCAAGCAAAGCAGGCATTGAAGTGCTTTCAAGGACAACACGAGGGGAACTTAAACCTTATGGCGTATATGTCAGCACAGTACTTCCAGGGGATGTAAAAACAGGCTTCACTGATGCGAGGGTGAAGGGAAAGATTGATGACAAGAAAGTGGATAAATCCATGCAAAAATTTGAAAAGTATGAGCGTCAAGGCATGAGTCCTGATAAGGTAGCAAAAAAGATTGTTTCACTTGCTGGAAAGAAAAGACCTGCGCCAAGAGTGAGTGTAGGCTCTTTAAAACTGCTAATCATTTTACAAAAGACATTGCCTATAAGATTTCTTGATTGGTTAATTAGAAAAATCTATTGTTAGAGGAGATATGAAGAAATGGATATATTTAAAAAAATGCAAACAAGACAACTTTTTGATGAGGTAAAGGATGCGGGTGTCTACCCATATTTTCACGAACTTACATCTGGACAGGACACTGTAGTTGAAATGGAGGGGCATGAAACAATCATGATAGGTTCAAACAACTATCTAGGACTTACCTCTCATCCAGAAGTAATTGAAGCGGGAGTTAAGGCGATTGAAAATTATGGATCAGGCTGCTCAGGCTCACGCTTTTTAAACGGTACACTTGATATGCATGTCGAACTTGAAAGAGAACTTGCCAAATTTTTACATAAAGAGGCAGTGGTTACTTTCAGTACAGGCTTTCAATCCAATCTTGGCATAATTAGTGCTGTTGTAGGACGAAATGACTATATCGTTTGCGATAAAGAAAATCATGCAAGTATATATGATGCGGCAAGACTTAGTTTTGGGAAAATGGTAAGATTTGAACATGCTGACATGGCGGACCTAGAAAGAAAACTGAAAGAAATTCCACAGGACAAGGGTATTTTAATCGTCACTGATGGCGTATTCAGTATGGGCGGAGATATATGTAAACTTCCTGAAATTGTAACTCTGGCAAAGAAGTACGGTGCAAGAGTAATGGTCGATGATGCCCATGGGCTTGGTGTACTTGGCAAGCATGGAAGAGGTACCGCTGAGCATTTTGGTCTTGAAGACGAGGTTGATATCATAATGGGAACCTTTTCAAAATCTCTTGCTTCTTTAGGTGGGTTTATGGCTGCCTCTCAGAGAGTGGTAGAATATGTAAAACACACATCAAGACCATATATTTTTAGTGCAAGTATAACGCCAGCATGCGTGGCAAGTGCGCTCACTGCACTTAAGATTCTTGAAAGGGAGCCAGAAAGGGTACAAGCACTTCGCGATATCAGTAATTATATGAGAGAGGGATTAAAAAGACTTGGTGTTCAAATTATAGATAGTGAAACACCTATCATTCCAATTTACACCTATGATGACTATAAAGCCTTTATTGCTTGTAAAATGCTGCTCGAACGCGGAGTGTATGTCAATCCAGTAGTTACTCCAGCAACTCCTCAAGGGAAGGCGCTATTAAGAACAAGTTACACAGCCACCCATACCAAAGAGCAGATGGACAAAGCGATGAAAGCGATACATGATGTTCTATGTGAGTTAGAAATAATATAAATCTCCACTAGGAGATTTTATTTTGAAGTAGTGACAAAACTCTGCTACAATATATATCATAAATATTAGAGGACTTATGAACAAATTTTGGAAATACTTTTTTGGTACATTCAAACAGGGCAAGTTTTTGCTTGCCACTTTTCTGACAAATGCCGGACTTATGTGTGTAGTCACCGTGCTTGCAAACTTATTAGATACACCTCAACTTACCTACTTGAATGCTTTTTTAGCGATTAACTATTTTGGCACCATGATTTCCTTTGGAGTATCGCAGTCGACAAATATATTTGTAAATCAAAGTATATCTTCTAAGTACAAAGTAAGGCAGTACACAAGCGCAGGTTTTTATATCGCAATTGCGGCATTAAGTATTTTTGAATGTATTCTTATTGCTTTCCCAGAGTTTATAATGGAGACCCTTGGCGACTTTGTTCCAAATGATTACACTTTTTATTACATTATGTGTGGTTATCTATTTTTAACAGGTATATCAAACTATATGCAAGATATGTTGCAGGCACTTCAAAAGTACAAGATAGAGTTCTTTTGTGAGATAATGCCAATTATAGTCACAATTATTGGCTTTATGGTGCTGTATTTTGCAGGTTTTTATTATTTGAATTACATTGCTATAGTATATATCATAAGCGGAATAGTTAGTGTTGCAATAGCCGCTACTGCACTATTTAAAGATAAAAAATTTAAAATTAATCTTTTTAATAAACTTACAATAAGATTCACGAGACACCAATGGATGATAATGCTAACAAATTTTTTTACAGAGGTAATATGGCAGGTAGGGTATTTTGCCACAAGCATGTTTCTCCTAAGGTTAAATGACGGAATATTCAATACCTATTCATATCTTGAAAATGTACTCGATATATTCAATGGTTTCCTCTTTGCCTACATTGGCATTACCTGCATAAGAATTACAAGATGTCTAGGCAGAGAACAATTTGAAAAGGCTAAACAGCATGCAAAGTATTCCATTATTGGCACGGTTATTATTTGGGCAGCCTATTTTGTTGTAAGTTTGGTGCTAATTTACCCTCTTGCAATAGGTGCAAATAATGAGTATTTTTCACTTATGTTTTATGCCATACCTTGTTATGCGTTTATTCATCTTGCAAGATTTCTTGCATGGAATTTCTCTTCCTATATGCTTAGGCTAGGTGGAAAATGCAAAGGGCTTTTGGTACTTGAAATTATAAACGTCGTGTACCTCTTTGTGATGTGTGCAATTGTAAAATATCTTCCAGTAGATGTTTTCTTTGCATATTTCATTATCTTAGTGCCAGAACTCATCAAACTTGTAGTTTGCTTTATAATTTATAAGCGTGGCAAGTGGATTGCTAATATTAATGAAGATAACAATAGTTTAAAGAGTAAGGTAAAATGTGTAATATTTGCGTTTTACGATACTATTTATTATGGTATAAATTGGTCTTTTTGGTATAGAATGGTTGGCGAGTGGTTTGATACACATTTTAAAGACATGTCTTTTGAAGAAAAGAAAAATTTGCTAAAAAAATATGGAGTGAGATATAGAAAACAAAATTTCAAATTGTCAGACAATGTGCTATGCAAAGTGTTAATTGAAATAGAGGGCAGTGCAAAACCATGGCTTGAATATCGTGATCAATTAGAAATGCACACAGAGGAAAAGAAAGGTAAAGCAATCTCAAAAAAAGAACTTAAGCGTTTTGCAAAACTAGGAAAACTTTACATTGTTTCAAACTCACATTTGTCAAATATAAAGCAAATCGCAGAATTTTACAACATAGATTTATCTTTATTTGAAAAAATTTATGTGAATGATTACGAAACTAAAAATACAAGTAAAGATAAATATTTTAAAGAGATTATGGAAGAAAATAATCTTAAACCAGAGAATGTGTTAGTAATAGGCGATAGCAAACAGCAGGACATTTTGCCGGCTAAAAGATTAAAAATGCAATATTATAGATGTAAAAACGGGTTTAAGTATCTTGATGTAATTGAAAAATAAATGCACCCATATTCGGGTGCATTTTAAAATGTTAAAATGTTTTTCTTACCAAAGCGATGTAAAGTTTTTGTGTATCTTGCTTTAGCCTTTACAGAAGAAATGGCTGTTTTCTTCTGCCAGCCGAAAGGCAGAAATTTAAATTTTCTTTTTCTAAATAATTTCTTTTTAGTGAAGTTAAATTTAGATTTGCGTATGCAGCGTACCTTATATTTTAGGGTTGGATTCGCATTTCTAATTTTATCCTTTCGTACAGAGGCTTCTCTTAGGAAGAAACTCTCTCCAAGTGTCTCTCGCACTGTGGTTGAGTAAACAAAACTATTTGGATCCGCTTGTTTAATGATGCTTTTCATTGCAGGCGCCTGCTCATTAGTAACAAGACATACAAGCAACTTCTTTTCTTTATGTGAAAACATTCCTTCAGCGGGAAGTTTTGTCACCCCTCGATTAAATGTTTCAAGGATTTTCTCTGCCACCTCTTCATCCTTGTCGCAGATGATATAGAATGCTCGTACAGCTTTCGAGCCGTCAAGAACGATATCCACCATTTTTCCAGATATAAAAATTGCAATTATGGTGTATAGTCCGCTTGTTATATCGCCGCTTAATAGAATACTGCTCACTACAACTATTGCATTAATTACCATAAGGCATTGACCGGTTTTAATTTTTGGGAATGTTTTAGTAACAAGTGCTGCCACTATATCACTTCCCCCGGTCGAGCCACCAACCCTAAATACAATTCCCGACCCAAGCCCAAGAAGGGATGCCCCAATGACGGCTGCGAGTACAATATCGTTTTGAATTATTAGAGCGTCGATGACAACAAATTCACTTGCAACAGTAAAGATACCCATACCTATTAAAGTGAGAAGTCCAAACCTCCAGCCAAAAGATTTTAGAGCAATAAGAAATAAAACAAAACTTATACTAAAATATAAGATTGAAGGAGAGATGATGATATCTGCTCTAGCAAGTAGACTGGTGATAACAGTACATAGCCCCATAAATCCGCTAGGAGTTACATTGTTTGGTGTATAAAAACAGTTATAGGCGATACCCATAAAAAAACATCCAAGAATGATACCTAAAACTTGAATAGCGAATTGCCAATATTTATTATGTAATATGTTTTTCATATACCTTCCTCAAGTCAAATATACTCGAATTGAAAATAAAACACAAATATTTTATCGTTATTTAGGAATTATTGTTAATTTTTTTTGCAACAATAAATAAAAAGGCGTATATTAAAAATATGAAGTGTGCTTTTATATACAACCCAAACAGTGGGAAGGTAAAACAAGAAAAGTATAAAGATTATATTGTAAACAAACTGCTATCCAAATATGAAGTGGTCGATGTCTTTCCTTCCCAAAAACCAAGGCATGCGACCTTACTTGCTAAAGAGGCGTGCGGCAGATATGACACTCTTGTAGTGATGGGCGGGGATGGAACACTTAGCGAAGTTATAAATGGTATTGCAGAGGAAGAAAATAAACCGGTAATAGGGTACATACCCCATGGCACTGTCAATGATGTTGGGCACAGCCTAAAACTTCCTAGAAATGTAAAAAAATGTATAGATGTAATTCTTAAAGGCAAAACTCTCAGCCATGATATTTTTAAGGCAAACGATAAATATGGAATATATGTATGTTGTGCAGGACTGTTTACTGAAACAAGTTATTCTACTCGTCAGAAAGATAAGAAGAGAATAGGAAAACTTGCCTACTTTTTTCATGGTTGTAAAAAACTATTAAAAACAAATAGCGTAGACTTAAAGATAAGTTTTGACGGCGGGGAGATTGAAGGTAGATTTGCCTTTGTACTTGTTTTAAATTCCCGTTCGGTGGCAGGATTTAAAATAAACGGCAAAGCAAAACTAAATGACGGAAAAATGGATATCCTGCTTGTAAAAGACAAGGGCAAAAAGGTATCAATGAAGGGTATTTTTAAAGTCTTTTCGCTTTTTGTGTGCGGATTGCAAAGACAGGGAATTAGGTTAAGATTAGATAGATTTACAGTGGAAACAAGGGATGACGAAGTGATAAATATAGATGGAGAAAATGCTTTTACTGGCGGTTTTGATTTTCAAGTTTTAAAAAATGGAATAGAAATAATCGTACCTTAGTGTATAAATAATTCTTCTTTTAGAAAGAATACTAAAAGGAGGAATTTATGAACTATAATCCATTTTTGGAAAAGCCAAAGAAACTCGAAAGTCTAATTATGAGTTGGAAAGACCTTGCACCTAAATCATATAATAAAGATGAAGTAGACCCATATACAAGGGTGCGATGTATATTAATGAATGGTACTGAATACGAAGCAGTATGGTCAAAGCACCATTTCAATAGACATTGTGACAATAATGATGTAAGACGAAGTGTCGCTCTTATTAGAGATATGGAACAGCAACAGCAAAAACTTATTTCTGGGCTGAAACCACTTGATGAAAACCTGCTTGAAACCACGATTGGTTATGAACAACTTGCGGTAGACCTGACTGCAATTTTGGCAGCGAGGGCAAAAGATAAACATGTGAAGGATGCACTTGACTTTGCACTTCTTGAAGACTTTGACCACCTTTATAGATATGCCAATTTGCTTGAAACTGATATGGGGGCTCATGCCGAAAAGTATGTTGGCGATTATACTGAAATTATGCCGGCAAGACCGACTATCTCTCATCATCGTCACCCTTATGATAATATCAAAGAGGCGATTTGCAATAAGACGGCAGACCCAATTACAAAACTTGATGTATCTAT
The DNA here is from genome assembly GCA_947053645.1 of uncultured Bacillota bacterium. Classification (GTDB taxonomy): domain Bacteria; phylum Bacillota; class Clostridia; order Christensenellales; family UBA1242; genus Caccovivens. Next base: position 34,590 of record CAMRTM010000003.1, read on the forward strand.
AATTACGGCGGCGGAACAGCAAACCATGAATTACTATATGAACCTAGGACAGTTCTATAAAAACAAAATGGGGCGGGAACTGTATACTGAAATTGCTATGGTTGAAGAAGAGCATGTTTCGCAGTATGGCAGTTTGATAGACCCAAATTGCTCCATGTGTGAAGAAATGCTTATGCACGAATACATCGAAAGTTATCTATATTTTTCAATGCTTAATGACGAAACCGACCCTTATATAAAAAAGATATGGGAAAAACTATTTGAACAGGAACTTGCCCATCTTCATGAAGCACTTAAAATGTTAAGAAAGTTTGAAAAAAAAGACTGGAGTGATGTCATACCAAATGGAGTATACCCAGACCTTATCAGTTTTCATTCAAATAAAGATTATATTAGGGGAATTTTAGGAAAGACAGTAACCCTGACTGGTGACCGTGAAAAATATATTAAAGTTAATAAACTGCCAGATAAAGCCAACTTCTTTAAATATCAAAATAAGGTAAATGCAAAGCCAGAAGAGGAGGCAGGACATCAAGTTATCACCCAGCATATTGAAAGATTTGGACAGGACTACCGCGTAGAAGATAAAGACAATCCAGTCAAGGAACTGCGTAATCGTAAGAAAGACAATTTCACACTCGGAAGAACAAAATAAAAAAAGAGGACTAAGTCCCTTTTTTTTTATTTGTTATCTGCCGTGGCAACCACCGCCGCCACCGCCACCGCCAGAAGAACCACCATGTCCACCGCCGCCAGTCGAGCGTCCTCCAGAAGAGGATCGTCCAGAGGCACGACTCATAGAGTGGCCAAGCGCGAATCCAATATAAGAGTAAGATACGCTGCTATCAAGATATTCAGGTTTTTCCACATTAAGATTTTTAAATCGCTTTTCCATTTTTTTAGTTATGCCAAACACATAGCAGTATGGAAGGATTTTGTAAAAGTATTCAGGGTCTTCTTCAAGTTGCATTTCAAGTTTGGATAACTCTGCTTTCACAAGGAAGTTTTTAAAACCCTTGATTTGTCCTCGTATCACTCTTTCCTCTTTCGGATAGAATTTAACAATTCGCCCAAACATTGTGCCAATCACAAGAATAAGGGCGGCGACTAAACCTAGGCTATAGATATCGTAGCTATAAGAGTAGGTGGTAACCAACAGCCAAAGAGGGACACCTCCAAAGCCAGCACACCAAATTATCTTAAACCACAATGGAATAGGGGTATAAACGAAGACATTAATAGCAATAAGTGGAAAAAGTAATAAAAATAAGAGAACAAATTCAAAGCCACCAATTGTACCCTGCCAAACAATGTAAAATACAAGAGGAAGGATTGCGATAAGTGAGATTAACAATCTAAAAATGTTACGCTTTTTCTTTACTACATCGTTTTCTTTATAGAGTTTATCTGTTGCATCTCTTAACTTAGCATTCACTTTTCGCTTAGCCACTTTTGTGTCAAATACATTACTTGAAGCAAATAGTGCATCAAAGTAGGCTTTTTCTTTCTGCTTTGAAGAAAAAGGTATCGAAGCATTGAAGGAAGGGAAGTCTTGCAGTTTTGTTAAAATAATGTGATACTTACTTTTAAATTCGAGTTTAATAAGTCCTTTTCCCGCCCATTCAATGACGAGCGACGCGAAATCTTTAGGTAGTACATTCCCACGGTAAATTCTTCCCACATCTATCGGATTAAGTCCCTCCGGTGGATAGAATTCTACTGTTTCCACTTCGTTCTTGTGAATCCTGCTTCCAAAAGATAAAATTAGAATTAAAAAGACAGTTGTAATGCAAACTACAAGTAAAGCCCAATAGGAAGAGTTTGGAGTGAAAGAAGTGTCAAAGTATTTTTGTGGCAATATTAGTTGCATAGTCACGCAAGTAGTTTTGCTTACATTATCTCTACTAAATGAAAGGGTATTTGTTTCGCTGTCATAATTTGTGTGAAAGGATCTTAAGTCTAAGTTAGGTCGATTCAAATGCGTTCTTAAAGTTAAAACTTCGGCAAGGTCTTTACCGTTTAAAATATCTTTGCCTTCAGGGAAGGTAACCGAGCAGTTAAAAAGCGCGATATCAAAACCAAAATCCTCGTCCTTGATATCAAAAGTGAAATCGTCAAATTCTGAAATCATATCTTCGCCAAAGTCTAAGGAGTAGATAAGTTCATACTCATGCCTACCTACTTTATAATCGCCGTCACGACCCACATTTATATAATAGAAGCCAGAGCCTTCTTCCACAAACTTGTATTCGTTATGCCCGTCCATGGCAAGAGAAAGAAGTTTAAACTTTGAAAGAGTTTTAGTGCGATATTCTTTCCCGTCAACTTTGCGTGTTATTTCGTTTGCCTTAGATACACTTCTTACGAAGCCAACATTGATATAGTTTTCTTTATAGTTAAAAACAAGTTTTTCAGTAATAAGACAAACCTTATTTTCGTTTATTACAATATCTTTTGAAAACTCTAAACATTCAATATTTGTATCTCTATAATCCTCAGCACTTGTAGGGGAAGGGGTTGAAAAATCTATAAAACAAAGCGGTGCCAATAAAATTAGCACTACTACAGTTATTAAACCTAAAATTTTTTTGTTAACTTTTTTCATATAAAAATATATTATCACTTTTTTAGTCTAATGTAAAGATTTCACATAAATAGTGAAAGAGAAATTTGTCTGTTCGTGAAAAAAAGTAATATTGCCTTCATCTCCGTATTTCAAATAATAAAACTTTATCTCTTGTTTCAAACTGGTGCAAGAAGATGCGAATTTTAAGTTGTCTAAATTTTGCAGTTCTCCCTTGCTATCAAAAATAACGAGTTCAAATCCAATATCGCCAGTTAAAAAGATTGTGTTGTCAGTAAAGTATCCACCAGATTTTACGATAATATCAAATTGATAATTTTCCATTGGCGTGTCAAGGACTGTGATTGTGGCGCCGCAGTAAGATACCTGTTTTCCCAAAGTTGCCGACCCGCGAATTGAAGTAACGCCCGCTTTTAACGCAACAATTTTGTTGTCTTGAATTGCAGCAATACTGCTATCAGCAACCGAAAAAAATACTTCAGCATTTGCATAATTAACATCATATTTTATATAATCACTTTCTCCCACAGTTAAGACAATGTCATATATTTCAAAAGATAATTGTTCTTCCAAAGGTGTGGAAAATATTAAAAAGAAAAGCACAGAAAAAACGCTTACAAAAAAACAAATAAGCGTTGAAAGCAACATATTAAAGTTTCGGGTGAAACACATGTGTCTATTTTAGTCGAAAAATGTCTATTTGTAAATCATAAAACTGCCATAAACGGCAATTTTGGCAAGATAAATCTTTAAAAATTGAAAATTTTTCAAATTTTTATTGACTTATTAACTTAAATTATTTATACTTTTAAAGCATGGCAGCTTAGCTCAGCTGGCTAGAGCGCATGATTCATACTCATGAGGTCACTGGTTCGATCCCAGTAGCTGCTACCAATAGAAAAGACGCAAGTCTTTTTTTTTATTTAAAAATAAAAGTACCGATTTGGTACTCGTGAAAAATATTTTTAAATTTTGTGATATTTTGGTTGCGAGGAGGTAATATGGAAAACAATTTCGCATCGCGACTAAAATTATTATTAGAGGAAAACAATTTGTCGCCAAAGGAACTGTCAATTAAAATAAAGCTTGATGTAAGACAGATTAAAAAATATTTAACTGACAAAGTAGATGTGCGAGGGGACACATTAATAAAACTAGTAAAGTATTTTAATGTGAGTTTAGATTTTCTGCTTGGACTATCTGATGACAGAAGTAGAAAGCATAAAAATAATGATAAAGTCTTTCACAAAATCGAAAAATAATTCTTATAATTTACTATGAATTATTTTAATAAGCGTATCATTTCGTCTGAAAAGATTTTAGAGAATTTAAGCATTTTTAAATCAAAAAAAATTTGTGCAATGGTAAAAGGTAATGCATATGGTTTTGATGTGGGGGAGATAGTTAGATTGATATCTCCACATGTCGACTTTTTTGGTGTTGCCAATGTGGAAGAGGCACTTGAAGTAAGGGAGATTGACTCTAAAAAAAAGATACTTGTTGTTGGTAAAAATTATGACCCATATATTTGTAAGGATTACAATATTTCTTATGCAGTGACAAATGTAACAGATGCTCTCTATGCACCAAAAGGCGGAAATGTGCATCTTAAAATTGATAGTGGCATGCATAGACTTGGGTTTGATAGTACCGATGACTTTTTAAATGCAATTTCAATCCTGCGTGATAAAGAAGTCAATATTGAAGGGGTGTATACACATTTTTGCACACTTGATTGTGACGATGATTATTTTCAGCATCAATATACTGTGTTTAAAAATTATCTAAAATTAATTCCTCAAGATTTAAACCCTATCATTCATATTGGTGGGAGTTGGGCGCTAGCAAAAGAAGTGCCAGAGGCCAGCATGATAAGAATCGGCAAGGGCATTTATCATGGAGCCATGAGAATTGAAAGTAGGATCATAAGGGTAATGAATATAGAAAAAGGCGACCGCGTGGGCTACGCTAATGGCTTTATTGCAGATAGGAAGATGAAGGTGGCGATTGTGCCAGTGGGTTATGCAGATGGGCTTAAACGCATGCTTGCAAACAACTATGATGTTATAATTTCAGATAAGAAGTGTCGAATCCTTGGCAACATTTGCATGGATATGTTTGCTGTAGATATTTCTAAAGTGAATGCAAAGGAAGGAAGTGTAGTTACCGTGCTTTATGATGAAGCATCGCTTGCACAAAAGTTGCAATCTTCTTCATACGAGGTTACAACAAATTTCAATCATTTGCGAGGGAAAACCATAATAATATAGGACAGACACCTTATTATTTTATTTTGCAAAATCAAGGTTTTGTTGTATACTCTTGTAAAGGAGATTGTTATGTTATACGAAGAAATCAAAAAAGCAAATGTACAAGCCATGAAAGATAAAGACGCGGTAGCACGCAGTATTTACAGTGTTGTCCTCAACAAACTCATGCTTGAAAATATCAAGAAAAGAGAGAAGGGTGAGGAACTTTCAGACGCTGATGTTTCAAACATCTTGCAAAAAACAATTAAGGAACTCGCAGAAGAAGCAGAGAATTATACCAAAGCGGGCAACGCTGAAGAAAGCGATAAAATAAAAATCCAAATCAAGATAGTAGAAAAATATCTTCCTAAAATGCTTTCCAAGGAAGAAATCAAAGATATTATACTTGCTCTACCAGACAAAACTATACCATTTGTTATGAAGCATTTTAAAACCAATTACAATGGCAAATGTGATATGCGTCTTGTTCAAGAAGTGTTAAGGACAATCTAAATGAAGGTTTTCGCAATTAGTGATCTTCATCTTTCAATAAACAACCCAAAACCTATGGACATTTTTGGTCCTGCTTGGGACAACTATGTAGAGAATATTATTGAAGATTGGAAAAGTAAGGTAAGTGAAGATGACCTCGTACTTATGGCGGGGGATTTTTCATGGGCTATGATGCTTAATGATACCCGAAAAGACTTCGACCTTTTAAAAGATTTGAAAGGTAAAAAGATAATCATAAGAGGGAATCATGATTACTGGTGGAAAAGTATTTCTGCTGTTCGTCAGTTTTTACCAGAGGGATTTTATGCAATTCAAAACGACGCAATAAAATTTGGCAATATCATTGTGTGCGGAACTCGAGGGTGGACATTTCCAAATGGCGATGCTAGTGAAGAGAAGGTGTTTAATCGCGAGGTAATAAGGCTGGAACTTACCCTAAAACAGGCTCTTGCCATGAAGGAAGAAGGCGATAAAATTATTTGCATGATGCACTACCCACCAGTAAACACTAAACGCGAGGACAGTGAGTTTTCAAAACTTCTAAAAGGTTATGGTGTGGATGCGGTAGTCTTTGGACATCTGCATGGTTACAAAACCGTACAATTAAAATTTTTCAAAGATGACATTCCATACTACCTCACTTCATGTGACCTTGTAGGGAATAAACTTATTAATATAAGTGAGGTTTAGTCCTTTTTATAAAGGGTAATAATACTTTAAACTAATTGACAAATCAACTTTATTATAGTAAACTTAGTAAATCTAAAATTTAGCGGAGAGAATATGCGAAAAAAATTACTTAAAATGCTTAGTTTCGTGTTTGTGGTAGCAGTCTTGCTCACAGGTTGTGCGACAGTAAGCAATATAAAAAATAATGAAACAGACTTGATTTTTAATGGTGGAAATGTAGTCAAGGTAGGTGACTATGTTTATTTTGCAAATGGCTATACCGAAGTGGGAGATAAAAGCAAGGATTTTGATTATGACGAAAATGTGAAAATTTCTTACATGAATAGAGTGAATTTAAATGGTGGATTTAGCACTTCAAGTGAAAGTCCAAAAGACACTGAAAAAGTAAACTCCCGTGTTGTAGGCTTTGAAAGCGAATATATGTTTGTCCTTGGAGATTATATTTACTTTTCCACTGTAAACACTCATAAGAATAAGCAAGTTGAAAATGAATATACTCTTGTTTCTTATTTCCGTTCCCGTCTTAATGGCGACGAACTTACTGAAATCTATACAACACCTTCATACAATTCTTCCACTGCAATAACAAGAGTGCTTAAAGGCAGTGATGATAATTACCATTTAGTTATCTTTGATGGCACTAATCTTAATTCCTTCTCGATAGGCAATAGAATAGGAAAGCGTCAGGAACTTGCAAAGAATGTTACAAGCATTGCTATGCCAAGAGAAAAAGATGAATTTGAATACAAGAAAATTCTGTATACAGTAAAAAAAGAGGGAAGTTCTTCTGACACAGAGGTTTATAGTGTAGACTATGCTACAAATCAAAAGGAAAAAGCAACTTCAATTTCAGCAAGTACAAAATTTATTGATAGACAAGGCGATATGGTGCTTTACACAAACGGCGATGCCGCAGCACAAGCATATTATAAATATCTTCGAAACGATATAAGTATAGTTTTGGACGGAAGCGAGGCGTTTTATAGACTACCTGATATCACAAAAATCCAAAAAGTATGCGATAAGGACGCTGATAAAGAAGGGTATGTTTTCCTTGGCAAAAGCGGCTCAATTATGTATAAAAATATGGTAAGGGTGGGAGAGCAAGCGACAATCCTTCTTGACAAAAGTGAAACCGATTTTTCAAATATGCTGTTTGTAGAAGGCGATTGGGTTTACTATTCTACTACTAAAGGCATTTATAGAATAAGTGCAAGAGATAAATCAAAACAAACTATTGTTGAAATGCAAAATGAAATACAACCAAGCACATGTTCTTATGTTGACAACTATATTTACTACTACGCAAAACTTGAACCGGTAGATAGTGAAGTTGACGACAAAGAATATGAAGAAGACAACAATTACTATGCCTATAGAGTGGATTTAAGCGGACAAGGCAATTACCAAATACTATCAAACTTCAAAAGAGTAGAGAAAAAGGCGTAATTAAACAAAAAAATTTAATAATCCGACGGCATTATTGTAATGCTACAAGAGGTGACAAAAACTATCATAATTCGCGGTTTAACGACTGCCATTATGATTTTTTTTGATATAATTTTGTGTTATCTTTGTATTGTTTCAATTTTTAAGTTGAAAGATGATATATAAAGGAGCAGTTATGGAACAGTCAAAATTAAAAATCTATTTAGCAGATACCGAAGATAATGCACTTTCAGATTATTTTAAAAATAGCGAAAAGTTTTCAGTAGTAGGCAAAAGCACAGACGGCGTTGAAGTTGCACGCGATGTAAAACTTTTAAAACCGGACTTTCTTATCATGGAAGTAATGCTTTCTGGTATGGACGGTTTTATGGTAATGGAAAACCTTAAAAAAGAAATGAAAGAAAAAATGCCAAAGATTATATTTATTTCCAATCTTTCTCACAGTGGTTTCGTTTCAAAGGCTATTAAAGAAGGTGCTAGTTATTTCATGGTAAAACCAGTTCTTCCTGAAAACCTTGAACAAAGACTTAAAGACCTTATGCATTCAAAAGGCAATAGCCAAGATAGAGGAGAAAGAGGGCTGGATGAAAAAATTTCAAACATCTTTATAAGTATTGGAATACCAGCGCACATCAAGGGCTATCAATTTTTAAGAGAAGCGGTAAAACTTGCGGTGGAAGAGCCTGAAATAATTGGTTCAATTACAAAGAAACTCTACCCAACGATTGCCGAAAGATTTGATACAAGTTCCTCCAAAGTTGAAAGGGGTATGCGCCATGCAATAGAGGTTGCTTGGAATAGGGGTAAGATAGAAAATATAAATTCACTTTTTGGACTTAAAATTTATAATAGTAATGAAAAACCTACCAATGGTGAACTCATTGCCCTTATTGCTGATAAAATGATTATGGAAGGTTAAACTCTTGCTTTTTCTCTAACTTTTTATTATTATATACCTATGTTAAAATTTATAAATTTAAAGGAGTGTAGTCCTACTGTTGACTATGCACTTGCGGTGGTAGAGATAGAAATTGAAAATGCTAAGGCGGAGGGCGTAACTTGTATAAAGGTTCTCCACGGCTATGGCTCCCATGGTAAGGGCGGAATAATACTAGTGGAACTTAGAAAGAGATTAAGAAATCTACTTAAACAAAATAAGATAAGTGATTATTTTGGCGGCGATGAGTGGAATATCTTTTCACCCCGCACCATGGCGATACTTAATGCCGATAAATCAATCGCAGGAGATGAGGATTTAAATAGGGCAAACTCAGGAATTACCATAATAAAAATATAACAAGGTCGATGCCTTGTTTTTATTTGCAATAAAAATAAAATACGATATAATAAAACTATGATATGTACGCAGTGTCCTCGCCTTTGCCAAATTGATAGAAAGGTAAGCAAAGGTTATTGCTTGGAAAAAGATAAAATAAGAGTGGCGAAAGTAATAGAAAATTTTATGTGGGAAGAGCCTTGCATCAGTGGAAAGAATGGGGCGCTTGCCATCTTCTTTTCTGGATGCAATTTAAGATGTGAGTTTTGTCAAAATTATGAGATATCTCATATTGGAAAGGGGAAAGAATATAGCCCAGACGAATTTAGAAATTTTATTTTAAGTTTTGATTTAAATAAATTTGACTCTATCGACCTTATAACACCTTCGCAATTTTCTCTTCAAATAATCGATGCATTAAAAGGAATAAAGTTTCCAATTCCTATCGTTTGGAATAGTAATTGTTATGAAAGAGTAGAGGTTATACAAAAACTTTGCAAAGTAATTGATGTGTTTTTAGTTGACTTCAAATTTTATGACAGCAGTCTATCGCAAGAACTATGCGGTGCTAAGGACTATTTTGAAGTTGCCTCTAAAGCACTCGAAGTCATGTCAAAAAATAAAACAAGAGTAATGGAAAACGGTATCATGAAGCAGGGAGTGTTAATCAGACATTTGATTTTGCCAGACCATGTGAAAGACAGCATTGAAGTTTTAAAATATATAAAAGAAAAGATTGAAAATCCTTTTGTAAGTATAATGAGCCAGTTCACACCTTGCAAAGGAAGGCTTAAAAGAAAACTCACACCTTTAGAGATTAAGACAGTTCTTAGTTTTGCACAGAGGATAGGTTTAAGTGAGGGTTACTATCAAGATGACGCAAGCGCAAACGACTCTTTTATTCCAAAATTTTAGCGAATAATTTGACATTATAAATTTAACCTAGTAAAATAAAGATGAGGATAAAGCAATGGATATTTATAGTAGAAAACTTAAAAAGACGGTTGTAAAGACAAGGCTGGTGGGGCTTCTTAGTGCTATACTTGGTGTTGCTTGTATATTTTTTTACTATTTTAAAATTTTAGATCCATGGATATGCATAATTACCTTAAGTTATGCCATGGCAGTTTGCTTTACTTTAAATGCCACCTATCAGGAAATTTTTAATGGCAAAAAAATAAGCAAAATAAATTTAGCCTTTGCAATAATATTTTTCATATTGACAATAGGGATTATAATATTTGCTTTTGTTTCAGGAAATATTAGATTTTAATAAAAAACGGGAATTCCCCGTTTTTTATTTTTCTCCCTCAATTCTGTATACAAAGTGGGAAGTATTTCCTTTGTCTCTTGTAAAGGAAATCGCACCTGTTGTCAAGTTTGCTTCAAACCATCCCAGTTGATTGACAACAAATCTATTTTTTGCAGGAGTTATGTTTACCTTCATATTAATTATTCTATTCGATCCAACAGACACCGCCATAAGATTGCCTTCCGCGTACCTACGCTTATCAAGATGAATAACCGTATAGGCATCATTCTTGTTAAGCCCAGCATATACATGTACTTTTTTGTAAGAGGTAAAATCAAAATCGAAGGAATTTCCTCCCACCATACCATTGGTAAAACCACGATTTATAGCGGCATCGGTGCTTGTGTTATCATATATTAAATCCAACTGCACAGCGCTTCCACCTTGCCCACCGCTGTTTTGTAGATTAGATATTGCGTTGTCTACACTTGTTTTCCATGTATTGAAAATTTGTTTATGTTCATTAAATCCATTTTCAAGCGTGCTTACCCTTGTGGAGAGGGAAGAAATTTGACTTGTATGCTCATTAATAGAGGTTTTATTAGAAGAGGCAGTGGTAAGCACTGCTTGCAACGAGGAAGATAAATCTCCAACAAGAACTATTGTGTCATTAAGTGCATTAGTAATAGTACCTATGTTAGAACTTAGAGTTTGAAGATTATCTTCGCAATCCGAAATTTTGCCTTCATGCGCTTGAAGTTGCTCTGTTTGTTGTTGAAGAGTAGGCTTAATATCAGAAAGTTCTTTCTTGCAGTTGTTGATATCAAATTCGCAGGCAATAACCCTGTCGTCCATAGCATTGACGCTTTTAAGACAAGCATTGACGGCGGTGTTATTGGCATTTGCCAAATTTTGACAATTTTTAATTTTTTCTTCATGTGTATCAACTGTTGTACTGATTGCATTTAAGGTTGTTCCGTATTCTGAAATACTAGTCTCTATTGTAGTGAATTTATCCTCATGTTGGTTTAGTTTTTCATATATGGCACCTAAAGTACTTGTCTGTCCTGTGACGCTATTTTCTAGAGAAGATATCCTGTCGCTATTAGATTTTATATCTGCCTTTATTCCGTCTAGGTTAGGTGCAACAAGACCACCAAGTGCTTTAAGAATATCTGGTATCGACACCTTGGCTATGTACCATACCTCTTTTTTTAACTGCTCGATAGCATTGTTAATTTGTTTAATTTCGTTCATAATATACTCCTTTTTAAAGGAGTGTAACATGAGATTTTGCAATATGCAATAGTTAGTGTCGCTTCTTTTTCTTCATAAAAAGAAGTAGGAAAATAATTGTCAGGCAAGTTGCAATTACAACAAGACCGGTAATTAGCCCTCCGCTCACGCCGTTTGGAGCAATCTCTTTGGTGTCCATAAATCCATAGTATAGCGTGCCATCCTCTAGCACGATAGCCACTGCATTCATGCTTTCTTTGCCTGAGAACCCTGCATAAAGATATATTCCCTGTCCGTTCTTTCCGCGATAGGTGGTAGGCTCTTTGTTCAAATCATAAATAACAGCATTGTCCTTTGTGACCCTACCATTAAAAACAGGATAAACCTCTTGTGAAGGGGAGTTGTATGTCACATAGTAGCGATATACATAACCTTCAATATTTTTATCTTCCACTTTTACTTTTATAAATTCGGTGCTACCGTCATCTTCTATCACACTAAGCGTATCAGTATGCTCAAGTTTTAAAGGGGAGCCTTCAAATTCTATCACCTCTTCAAAACTAGGCGAGGAGTATAGATAACAAAAGTCTGCCACAACACTCACTTGCGACCCGCCCAAAGCACTTGTAAATAACATCATCATGCACATTAAAATTTTCATATTTTAATTATCTTTAAAAACCGAAACTTTGTCAAGAAAAATCACCGCAACAAAAAAGCATATCAATTGATATGCTTTTTATTTATTGGTTGGTTTTCATTAAGTTTCCTGTAAAAAGTCTGTATTTGTTACATTTTCCCAAATATCGTTTAACAAAATCCCATTTAATTTTGCATTACTAACAAAATCATCTATATCGCTGTAAAGTTGTTTTTCGCCAGTTTGTATGTTTAGCAAGGCGATTTTATTCTCTATATCATCAAATAAAAGCCCATATCTTGTGTGGTCAAGAGTAAATTCAACTTCTCCATAGTTTCTATAAGCATTGGCAAAATCATTAAAATTTGCTAAAGTCGCTGATCCGCCATTATTATATTGTTTTATAGCATTGTTTAGAGCCGGAATATTTCTTATTCCCGCGACATTAGGATGTCGAAACGACTCTTCCGATTGCCTCCATCCACAATTTTCACATTCTCCATTCCCGCTTTTATCTATATCAATCATCATTTTACAAACATCGCATTTAACCATTCTCTTAAATTGTTTATTCATAATACCTCCTTTAACAAAAAGAATTGTCTACATCACAATGGTCTTTACCTCTTAAAAGACCTTTTATATCATCCCAAGACCAATAATGGTCATGTGGGCGTGGATATCCATGATTATAATCTCTATTATGAATCACCCAACCATCTGGACCAAACCATCTTTGCTGTATGAGTTCTCCTTTATCATTGTATAAATCTATTCGAGTATTAGGTGTGCTTTTACGAGGAAGACTTCCTAATCTCCCTACAGATTTTTCAATTCCTCCACTTGGTTTACACATTCCCATTATAGCACCTCCTGTGGTATAAGCTCAAATGTTTTTGAAATTGTTTCGCCACCTTTACCAATAACTTTGAAAAATAGGCGTTTCCCAAATAAGTTTTTTACTTTTATATTAATAGTAAAAAGTCCTACTACATTATATTTGGTTTTTACTTTTTTTTCATCTAAATACCATTCAATTTTATTTGCATTTTCACAAATGACAGTTATTATTCCCTGATAATTATCAATGTTTAATGATAGAATAGACGGCTCGGAACAATATAGATTTATACTATTTATATTAAATAAACTTTTATATTTGTGTTTAATAAAATCGTAATCATCCCAATCAATATTTTCATAAGGATTTTTAATCAAAGGAATATTGTTTTGTTTTATTTCAATTCCACTCCCGCCAAATTTTTCTAAATCTGAAATTATCTTCCATCTAAAAATTTTGTTTCTTTCTTCGTATTCAATTAAAGCCTTGTTGAAATGATTTGCAAATTGCATTTCTGAGCAGTTGTTTACTTTTAAAAAATGCTCTTGTGCTTCTTCACCATAGCCAAGTCTTACTGAGTTTTTAAAATGTTTTACTCCATGACAACGAGAACAAATTGCGAGGATATCTGTTAAAGTTTGTGTTTTCTTTTTTACATTAAATTGCCATTCTTCATGGACATCAAGGTCATCGGTTTCATAGCCGCAAATCTCACATTTGCCGTTTGCTCTTTTTAGTGCAAATACGCGTAGTCTTTCCCAATCTTTTTTAGATAGGGTTTTACTAAAATCATTGTTCCACGCTCCTTTTGGAAGCATGTTTATTGTCAATTTTAAACCTTCCATATTTCGCTCCTAAATTTCCGGGTATAACTCTCCGGCGAGTTTCTTTTTCATAAATTCAGCAAAACCGATTTTCTTGATAAGTTCTTCACTATTGAATGGGTCAATGGCTTTGATATTTCCTTTCATTTCTTCAAAAGGTGTGCCATAACAAATGATTGCACTAGGTTTAATTTTCTCCATCATGATTTCATAGCCTTCCATAAAACCTTTTTTGTTGTCTTCTCTCGTGTATGTGGACACCGCTACAACGGAGCCTTCTTCCACACCATCACAAAAGAAATCAAAACAGCCGTAAGAACCCCAAGAAATCGTTGGAATTACAAGCATTCCTTGCTTTTGCCAAAATGCTCCACACCAGCGATTTTTAAAAACGCTATCAATTTGTCTTGCAAGAGGCATATCTTTGTAAGTACTAAATTCAGGGGTAAGCAAAGCATAATATTGATCTAGTTTTTCTAATGAAGTTTCTGGCTTTTCATATACATTTTCAAAATTCCAGTCATAAGTAAAAAAGTGTATTGTTTTGTTTTTATTTTCTTCATCGTTTGCTTTTGTTTTTAGACAACTTAAAAATTCAATTTTATCTAAATCAATATTTTGTTTTTTGATAAGTGGCATTCCATATTTGCCACATTTTTCAAACTCATTCCGTACGAGTTTTTGTTTTTTTCTTCGCTTTTCTTCTTCATAATCGCTTTCTTGTTCATTATGAGAAAAAAGCGAACTTAATTGTTCGTTTTTTATCATGTGATTTCTCTCCTTTTATTATTTAGATTTTGAACAAAAGAGCCAAATATATATTTCTTTTTAGGTTATTCATTTCGTTTATATTTGCAAGTTATCCTAAAAATTTAGGGCATGCAATCAATATGTAAAAGTTTACGGCATACTTTTTATAATTGCAATATTTAATGCCAAAAATTTGCATTTATTTTTAATGTTGATAATAAGATATTTTGATGAAACTTAAATTTTTAACAATAAAAAGAAAAACAGTTCTTGCTGTTATATTAACAATGCTTATCATAGTTGGTGGATTTACCACATTTTTTACAGTGCGTGCAAATGCTTCGCCTAAGCCACTCCACACCATTGTGATTGATGCAGGGCATGGTGGAATTGACGGAGGAGCGGTGGGAAAAACATCTGGAATAGATGAAAGCCATTTGAATCTTCAATATGCAATGGCACTGAAAAGTCTATGTGAAAAGTTTGGGCTTGGTGTCGTTATGACTCGAAGTGACATGAATGGGCTTTACGACATTTCTGCACCAAACAAGAAGAAAAGCGAGATGGCTAAGCGAAAGCAGATAATTGAAAGCAGTAATGCCGACATAGTTGTAAGTCTGCACATGAACAGTTTTCCACTGTCGTCTGCAAGAGGGGCGCAGGTATATTATGCCATTGGGAATGATAGTGGTAAAGCACTTGCAGAAAGCGTAGGGGCGTCATTAAATCAAAGCATAGACTATGCTAAGAAGACTGCAAAGGTGGGGGATTATTATGTATTAAACTGCACGAATAAAGCAGGGATATTGGTAGAATGCGGATTTTTGTCTAACGCTGAGGAAGAAAAATTGCTCATTTCTGAAGATTACAAAATCAAGTTTTGTTACAACTTGCTTTGTGGCATACTGAAATTTTATGAAATGTAATGCAAACGCTTTGAAATCAATAAAAAGTTTGATATCATATTTACCCTAAGAGGTAAGTATGTTGATAATAGTTTCCGGAGTTTCTGGAGTTGGTAAAAATACAATTATAAAAAAACTAATTGAAAGACGGGATAATCTTAAATACTTCAAGTCGGCCACAACAAGGGCGAGAAGAGAGGGGGAGAATAATTATCTGTATCTTTCAAAGGATGAGTTTTTAAAAAGAAAAGCGAACAACGAGTTTTTCGAAACTGAAGATGTTCATGGCGACCATTATGGCACACTAAATAAAGATCTTGATATGATAATCTCTGACAATAAAAATGATTATATTAAAGACATTGATGTCAATGGTAATGCAAAGATAAGAAAGCATTTTGATGGCAAAGCAAAAGCTGTTTCTATATTTTTGGAAGCGCCAGACGAAGTGTTATATAACAGACTTATTGACAGAGGTGAAAGTATAGAACGCGCAAAGATAAGACTATCTCGCGGCGGGATGGAAAGAGCACGAAAAAATGACTATGATATCGTGATAGAAAATATTGATATGAACAAGACAATTGAAATAATTGAAAAGTTTTTAAAGGAAAGTCGCTAGGCGACTTTTTTAGTTGGCAATTTTTGACAATAAAGCCCAAAAACAAACAGATTTTTGTAATGAGAGGAAAAGGACGAAAAGTTATAATTAAACCATGGAAAACATTTTCAAATCGAATAAAAAACTTCAATATGCACTTTTCTTTCTTCTTTTTGTAGGACTGTTTTTTGTCCTACAGTTTGCAAGCATAAAAGGGGCGGTGTTTCCTTTTGCTTTTGGAATGATGTTTGCTTTAGTTTGGGCAAACCAAAAAGTGTGGCTTGTATGTCCCGCATATTTTATAGCAAGTATCGCATATAGTCAAACCTTTGAACATATCATAGCATCGCTTGTTGCAGTTTTTGTGTGCGCGCTGCCCTACTATATTCATGTGCTTTGCAAAAGAAACATGTTTAAGTGGGAAGTCTACATATATGCACTATTAAGCCAAACAGCCACTATAGTTTTCCAGTCGATAGGTGGTGTACATTGGATTTTGATATTGGTCCATGTAATAGTTGGACTCGCGTTCATGGCGGGATGTGTACATATCTTTGAACCACTTATCATTCGTGGATTTGCTTATAAACTTACAAGCAGTGAACTTATATGTGGCGCACTTATCTTTGCTATTTTCAGTGATGGACTTGCCGGGTTCACATTGGTCGGATTTTCATTTTTAAAATTAATTATTCCTTTTCTTCTGCTTTGCGTATCATATACTACTAAAGGTTATAACGCATGCTTACTTGCTGGAGTATTAGGGCTTGGGACAATGCTTGGAACAAATAATGCTGTATATGTTGCACCAATGGTGATTTGGGCACTTGCAATAACGGCGCTTCGCTCACGAAATAGATTGCTTCCAGCACTTGCTCTACTTTTAAGTGAACTACTTTGTGGCTACTATTTTAATCTTTATTATAGTTATACATGGCTTGAAATTTTGCCAGTGGCACTTGGCTCATTAATTTTTGTAGCCTTTCCTACCAAGTGGTATGACCAGATTGCAGTATTGTTGTCTTCCAATACAGAGCGGCTTGCAATGAAAAATATTGTCAATAGAAATAGAGAGGTGCTTTCAAGACGACTTACAAACTTAAGCGAAGTTTTTTGCGATATGGATAATGTATTCAGAAAACTTATCAAACAATCATTAAGCGAAGAAGAAGTCAAGACAATGCTTTTTGAAGAAGTAAGAGGTCAGATTTGTAAAGGATGTCCTGAATACAAGCATTGCCATAGAACTTTTAGTGCAGATACAAAAAATATGTTTGAAGAACTTATTCAGATATCCCTAGAAAAGGGTAGAATAACTCTTTTAGATATTCCAAGTTATCTTACTTCAAGGTGTGGCAAGACGAATGCGCTAATTGGAGAAATCAATACTTTAACAAGTCAGTATAAAAACTATTCATCGCTTGTAGGAAATGTTGATACAAGTAAAATGCTTATTGCTGAACAACTTGGTGGAATTTCAAGCATAATGAAAGGACTTGCAAAAGAGGTAGACTTGCTTGTTTCCTTTGACAGTGTAAGAGAGAATAAAATTATAGACGAACTTGCGTATAACAACATAATCTGTACCGATGCGGTCGTTTATGAAAAGGATGCAAGGACAATGATGGCATCATTGATAGTTCGTGATGAAGATGTTGACAGAATGAAACTTCAGCAGGTTGTAAGTAAAGTTTGTGGAAATAAAATGATGCCTTATGAAGTATATCCATCTTCCAAAGCAGGGCTTAAAACTATAAACTTAAAAACGGCATCAAGATATGATTGCGTTTTTGGACTTGCTAATCAAAATAAATCGGGAAATACCGTGTCAGGTGATTGTCATACGGTATTGCGTCTTGATGGCGATAAGTTTATGTTTGCAGTATGTGACGGCATGGGCTCTGGCGATAAGGCAAGCGAAAAAAGTGAAACTGCGATTGGGCTTATCGAAAACTTCTATAAAGCGGGATTTGATAATGAAATAATATTGTCAAGCGTAAATAAATTGTTAAATCTAGAGAAGGATGAGATTTTCTCTACCCTTGATATATGCGTCGTAGATTTAAGAAGTGGGATTGCTGATTTTGTAAAAATGGGATCGCCATCTTCATACATACGAAGTGATGCGGAATGTAAGATAATTGAAGGTGGCGCTTTGCCGGTAGGCGTACTTCAAAATGCAAATGCGCTTACAAAGAAAGTCGTTGTCGGTGAAAAAGATTTTATAGTGATATGCAGCGACGGTGTCAGTGACGCCTTTGGCAGTGACGGGGAGTTGCAGGACTACATCATGACGATAAAAAATGCAAACCCGCAAGAGTTTGCAAATGCACTTTTAGAAAAAGCACTTGCCAATAATAACGGCTATGCTGTCGATGATATGACAATCCTTGTCGTTAAAATTTTTCAGCAATAAAATTATTTTTTGTGCACATTAAATTCATCGCTATACGGGGTATACGGGCATAGGAAGTTTTCTTTTTTAGGAAAAAATAAAAGAAAGAATAGGCAAAGGCCTATTCTTTCTTTAAAAAATATATTATGTCATTGAAGACTTTTTGATATTCTTTTTCGTTTATTATTTCGTGTCGCATATCAGGGTAGGCGATGGATTGAATATTTACAAAACCTGCCTGTGCTAGTACTGTATAAGAGTCTAGCGCACCGTCATTACCACCAACACAAGGGTCTTCAAGCCCGCGCAAAAGAAGAAGTGGCATTTTGGTATTGACATTTTGATATCTGCTTGGCTTATGCATTAGTTTTACTAGGTGAAATAAATCATTGAAAGCAGATATAGTAAAACCGTGACCGCAATAAGGGTCCTTAAAATACGCTTTAACATCTTCCTCATTTTTGCATACCCAATCTATAGGTGTTTTAGGATTTTTAATTGCTTTGTTGAAAACACCGACGCTCATGTTTTCGATAAATTTAGACTTGTACTTTGCGCCACGGAAAGTTTTAATAATATTTGTAAGAATTATGCCAAATCCAGCACCCCCTTGATATCTTGGGTAGCCAGAAAGTATAACCTTTGTATAGTCATGCGATGAACTTTGTAAAAGCACTCTTGTAATTATAGTCCCCATAGAGTGAGCAAAAATATAGATTGGAAGTTCAGGATAAATTTCTTTAATATATTTGGTAATTAACCTTTGGTCTTGTATAAGTTCTTTGTATCCCTTTTTGTCTTTGAAAAAGCCCAAGCAAGGCGCGTCGTCGCCATGCCCTCTCATGTTAGAGGTGACAACGCTGTAACCGTTTTTATTTAAAAATTTTGCAAGATGTTCATATCTTTCTTGATGCTCCTCCATGCCATGGATTACTTGCACTACAGCCTTCGCCTCTTTTACTTCAAAAACATGAATGTTTAGTTTATATCCATCTTTTGCTTCAAGAATTTCCTTTCTCATAACACCTCCGTTAAATCAATTATAATATTTGGGGAAATCTTCGTCAAATAATTGATAGATACTTCCTTATTTTAATTTAAAAGACTTGCAAAATCCAGAAAACTTTTGTATACTTAACTTACACTTGTGCGGATATGGCGTGGCGGGGTTCCACGAAAACATAAATGTTTTTGGGGTGCATAGTGGCAGACGCGTTGGATTTAAATCCAGCGCTAGAAAAGACAATCAACTAAAGAAAAAATGATTTAAACAAATATGCGGATATGGCGGAATGGCAGACGCGCTGGATTTAGGTTCCAGTCCGAAAGGGTGCAGGTTCAAGTCCTGTTATCCGCACCATATATCCTTTCTAAAAAGTCTTATTTTAGAAAGGAATAATAGAAATCGTTATAATGCCGATAAATAGGGCAATGTAGCGATTTTTAATTTATGTAGAATTGTTAAAAAGTTAGAATTAATAGCGAAAAAGTCTTATTTAGATATCAATGAATTTTTGATTTTCATTGATATTTTTTGTTTTTCAAGAAAAATCAAAACTTTCGCAAAATCAAAATAAAAAAATCAAAAGTAGCTGATTTTACCATTAAAAAAATCAAAAATCAAAAACATTAGCACCAATTAGCACAGATTAGCAAAAGTTAGAATGCACGAGAATTTCTGGGAATTATACTTGAAAGTGAGGAGGTAAAATTATTAAGAAAAACAAAAGTCGAGTATAAAGGAGAAAGTTATGGATAGCGAGTTTGTGCTAAGTTTAAAGGAGATTTCTTTAGAAATTGTTGTAATTGCTTTATTGGTGTTTGGACTCACAATGCTAATCAAATGGCCAATTAAAAAACTGACAGCAAAGTATGATGAGAACAAAAGAAAAGCTATAAACACAGTGATAGTATTTATCCCAATGTTCCTTTCATTGTTATTTAATGCATTATATTTCGGAATCTTTAAATCCCAATGGTTTTCAACACAGGCTTTTGATAGTATGGTAAGTTCATATGTTCTTGCAGTTGCAATTTATGCTGTGTATACAAGAATTGTAATACTTATCAAGGGTGCAAAAGGACAAAGTGTAGAATCAGACCTAAGCAAAGAGACAATTTCATACATAAAGAAAAATGTCAAAACATTATCTAAGACACTAAAATTAGATGAACAAGAACTTAACAAAATAGTTTCAAAAGTTGAGAGTCTAGTTAAACTTAGAGATGAAATTACAAGCAATGTTATATTGCAAGATATTCCAGAGACAGAAAACCTGGAAAGACAAATCAAAGAGTTGAACACTCAAAAAAATGATATCTTGGACAAGATATCCAAAAATCAATCTGAATTAGAAAAATTACAAAAATCAATTAAAAAGGAGAAAAATTAACTATGTATCAGAGACAAGAATTTAAGGATAGAGAAGCAAAAAATCCAAACAAAAGGAGAATTATAGTACTTGAACAAAATGCTAATGAAATCATTGCAAACATTGAACCAGTGGCAGAAGAGATTACTGAAGAAGGCACACCATTTAATGCTGACCTTATGGAGAAATTTCAAGAATCAATTATTCAAAGTGAAACCGACTCGTCAGAAGCTCTTAGAATCGCAAGAGAGGCTAAATCACAATCACAAGAATCATACGACCACGTGGTTTCAGTTCAAGGAACAAAAGTTACAAAAAATGGAGCTTTCGTTGCGAATTTTAATGCAGATGAAAAAGTCGACCAAACTGATTTTGAAGCAATTGTGCGAAGAGTAGCCGCTTTGGAAAATAGTCCTATTATGACAAAAATAAAGTATGATTCAGAATCAGATACTTTTACTATTTAAGTTGTTGCTTACATTGACAAAAAGGAGGAATTATGCCAGATATTAGTTGTGAAGGAAAAATTGAAGCAAGAAGTTTGTTTGTCGATGGCTCAGAAATATTTCCAGCAGGCATTGTTTTAGCATTTGGCGGAACTAGTATTCCAGCAGGGTATTTGCTTTGTGATGGAAGGGCAGTGTCAAGAACTCAATATGCTAGATTGTTTAATGCAATTGGAACAAGTTATGGAGAAGGAGATGGACTCACATCCTTTAATCTACCAAACCTAATGGATAGGTTTATTCAGGGAAAAAATGAGATTGTAAAGGATATTGAAGCAAAGTTACCAAACATTAAAGGTGGTAAGAAGTCGGGAAGCATTTTATATGGTGCAAATACTGAAATGCAGGGAGCGTTTCAGGGAAAATCTAATACAACAGTATATTCAAGTGTTGGCTCAGGCAGTGGTAAGATTTATTATAGTCCATTAGATTTTGATGCATCAAAGTCTAACCCAATTTACAGCGACAATTGTAATACAGTTCAACCCCCAGCAGTTGGTATGAAATATATTATCAAATATTAGTTGGGAGATTCGTATGAGAATTTTTAATGAAAATAAAACAAAAGAAATAAAAAAAAGAAGAAGTTGACTCTATAACAGAAAGATTAGTAGAAGATAAACTCTTTATACAACATCACGAAGTCATCCAGGAAATTCCAAAGCAATCTCATCTTAAGGTAGTTAAGGAATACGATAATGGCGGAAAAGATGTAATAGAAGTGGTTGATGTTGAATATGTGAAACCACAAGAAGCTTATGATGAATATGAAGATATCTTAAGAGTAAAAACCTTAACAAAAGAAGAAATATTAAACAATCTTCGAATACTTAGGGAAGAACAGTGTTTTTCTATTGTCAACAGAGGATTAGTTTGGTATGCACAAATTGATAACAGCCAAAATTTAGAACTTACGCGATGGTATAAAGAATGGTTAGATATTACCGACTAATACACTGAAGGCGTGGATGTATTGACTATCATTCCAAATAAGCCAGAGTGGTTGAAGTAAGGAGGTAATATGGGGAAATTTAATTGTGAAGGAGAAATCCAACTCTTTGGTATAAACATATTAGATAAAATCTATCCAATAGGTTCAGTTTATTTATCAGTAAGTCAAACAAGTCCTGCAAGTCTGTTTGGGGGGGGTACGTGGTCTCAGTTACCAGAGGGACACGCTGTATGGACAGCTTCAAGTGGTGCTGGCGAAACGATTTCAGCAGGTTTGCCAAATATAATCGGTAAAACAACTGATGTAATTTTTTATAAAGATGTAATTAGAGGCGAAGGAGCCTTCGTTACTGGAGACACTGCTGCCTATTGGGATAGTAACAAAGGTGGAGATTATGTGGGAAGAAGAGTGTCGCTTTGGTTTGATGCTTCTTGCTATAACTCGATATATGGGGCATCATCAACAGTTCAACCACAAGCAATAAAAATTTATGCGTGGAAAAGAATTTCATAAATAGGAGGAAATTATGGGCAATGCAAATATTGAAGGAAAATTAAAAGTCGATGGAAAATTAGAGGCTTTTGGTGTAATACCAATTGGTGGAGTTATTCCATATTTTGGAACAAACACACCAAAAGGTTGGTTATTCTGTGATGGGAGTGTGTTTGATACTACTTTTTATCCAGAACTTTATTCCGTGTTAGGAAGTAATACCTTGCCAAAGATATCCGATAATAGATATTTGGAGGGGGCATCAATACCTAATGTACCACAAGATGCATCTATTCCTAACATTAAAGGGGAAGTTACTATTAAGGGAATTGATTCAAGTAGATTGTATATTGATCATACTGAAAACCAAATTGTTCAAGGAGCTAATAACGCACTTAGTGGTGGTAATAGTGCATGTTGTATGCGTGTGGCAAGTTACAAAGAAAATACTGCATATAAGCAACATAAAACATTAGTCTTTGATGCAAACAAATACAACAATGTTTATAACGATACTAATATTTTAAGACCTAAGTCAGTAACGGTTAGATATTTGATAAGGGCAAAGTAGGAGGAATTTATGGTAAGTGAGAATGAACTTGTATCTCTTATTGATAAGGATAATGTAATTTACAATGTTTTAAAAGCAGAAAGATTAAATTATCCAGATAGAGAAGCAACACTTGAAGAAATTGAGTGTAGAAAACAAGAGGAACAAAAGGAAAAACAAATTGGAATACTTAAACAAAGGCTAAGAGACTATAGTGATGATATAGTTCAAGATATGGCAGGAGAAATCGTTCCAGATATTGAAAAAAGAAAACTTGAATTTATGAGAACCCACGATTTGTTAAGAGCCTTATTAAATATGCCTATTAGGGATAAGAAAGGAGAAATATAATGGCAAAAGCAAATATAGAAGGAAATGTTAAAGCTGAAAGTTTGGAAGTCTCAGGTAAAATTCAAGCGAAGACTTTGGATTTGGAGGGTGCGTTTACCGCACTTAAGAGTATTGGTGGGGGATTTTCAATATCCGACCCAGTAAATGTGGGATTAGAGTTGGGTAGAAGAGATGGAACACCAGGCACTCCATATATTGACTTCCATACAGATGGACAAGCAAATACAGATTATAATGCAAGAATTATTGCACATAGCAATTATTTAGATATAGCATCTGCTGGAGGTTTAAAGATTAATGGAAATTCCGTAGATGCTCTAATGATGGCTATGATGGGAAATAATTGGTCTGCATTTTCGACCTATGGAAAAGTTACTAAACTTGTAGACGGGAATATTGCATCTGGTAATATAGGAATTGGTGCGCCACTTTTGAACTATGATATTATTTTCGTTTGCGGAACAGAGGATAATAACAATGGAACTACTTGGACTTGTATACCTGTTTGGCAACTTAGTGAGGCTTTAACACAAAATCCAAATGGCAATACAGCTTTGTGGTTTAATTCTCAGGCTTTTTGGTATGTAAAAAACTCATCATTTAATACAACAACACTAACAGTCTTTTCAGAATGTGCAAAAATATATAAAATAATAGGAGTGAAACTATGATTAAGTACGAATTAGATGAAAACAATTTCTTAACTGGGAATTTTGCTTATGTTGGACAATTTGAAAGATTTGTGGAATTAGATAAAGAACTTAACGAAGTAAATAAAAATTTGCAATGGAATGGCACAAACTTCATTTTGTCGACAAATCCAAAAGAAGTAGAAAGAGAACTTCGTGTGTTAAGAGAAGAAAGAGAGAAAGAATGTTTTTCTTTCATAAACAGAGGACAAATGTGGTATGAAACGCTAAGTTATGAACAAAAACAAGAACTAAGAAATTGGTATATTCAATGGCTTGATGTAACAGAAACAAAAGTAATTCCAAATAAACCAACATGGTTAAAATAGGGGGAGTACATGGCAAAAGCGAATATAGAAGGAAATGTTAAAGCTGAAAGTTTAGAAGTTTCAGGTAACATTAAAGGCAATACGTTAGATTTAGAAGGCTCTTTTACAGCTCTTAAAAATAAAGGTGGTGGTTTTTCTATCTCAGATCCAGTAAATGTTGGTATAGAACTTGGGAGAAAAGATGGAACACCAGGTACTCCATATATTGATTTTCATACAGACGGAAAGCCAGAAACAGATTATAACTCAAGATTAATTGCTGTTGGAGATATGTTAAGCTTAAATTCTTCTGAACTTCGTCTTAATGGGCCAACAGCAAGATTTAGTATAAATGGTGTTCGTCTTGGAGATTATGGGATTGAAATATTATCTAAAGCAGAAAGGGATTTACCAGTAGGCACTAATATAAGTTTAACACAACCGATTACGAATTTTAGTGCATTGGCAATAGCAATTGAACGCGATAATGTTATTAATGATATAAAATACTATCCAGTTTCACTTATAAAAGCATATATGAATAATTATGCTTTTACATGTCAAGGTTATGGTAATACATCATGTAAGTTCAGATTTACTGATATACAGCATATAAACTTTCAAGCACATTATTATACTGGCTGGTTTCGTATATTTGGAATTGTGTAAGTAAAAAAAAGATTAATTAGTAAAAAAAGATACTCATTTCTGAGTATCTTTTTTATGTTTCTCTTTTTTTGGAGGGTTGTAAGCATACCAAGATTTCATTATTTCGTTAACATCTAATGAGTTTTTGCATTTCGACTCTACCATATTAAAGCTAATAAATGTTAGTAATTTTCGAACTTGATTTTTTGTATAATGATTAATACACATTCTTTCTTTTTTGTTATTAACCAATGTGAATTCCAAATACTTTTTAGGCATAGAGGATGAAACCCACTTCAATTGTATTTTTTTATTTTTAGAGTTTTTTTCGCTCGCAATAATTGATATATTTTGAATATCAATATATTTAATTTTGCATTTATACTGAATTTTTTCAAATTTTGGAAGCATATCGCCAAAAGTATATATATCTTCTTTCCTTAGATGAATTTTAAAGCATAGTAAAAACCTTATAGAAGTATAAAGGAGAAAAATTATTGCCAACACAAATATTACGTGTTCGTGTGGTTGCAAGTGTAATGAGGGGATTTCGACTCCACAAAGAGGTAAGATGGAGATTGTCAAGTACAGTATTGACAACCCCCAAAAGAAACAATTTAACAGTATAAAGCCAATAGAATGAGGGACAAAAACTCTTTTTTTCATTTATACTCCTTTTATGTTAAAGCGGTTTTGAATATGTCAATGACTGATCCGTATAATGCCAAACCAAACATCTTTCCAAAGGTTTTCCAAGAGATATGCCTAATTAAATCTCTTCTAAATTTTGTGTAAATCTGATCAGTTATTGCACTCCAACTTCCTCTACCATAGGTAATACCTTTAACTGAATATTTCGTATTTATTATACCAACGAATGCCATAGAAACAAAACCATTAATTGCGCCGTTTACTAAAGAACCAACGAGATTAAATTCCGTACCATAAATAGCATGATTAAAGGCATCACTTAGGACGGTAGATACTAAGCCAGTTACGAAAGCAGAAATATAAGTACCTACTCCAGGGATGATGGAGAAAGCTCCACCTATAAATCCGCCAATAGTACTGCCCAGGAAATCTCCCCAAGACCATTCCCATTTGCCAGTTACAATACCTTTAACTACAACTGATGCTGTATATGAGACTGCTCCTACAGCGGCACCAATGGCGGCTGCAATTAGCAATCCAATAAGGAAGCTTAAGAAATAGCCGTTTTCATCAACACCATTTACAGGATTGTTTAAACAATATGCATAAAGGTTTAGTCCATTAATGGTAATTTTTGTTATGTCAAGTGTAGTAATATCATCTGCATTAATAAATCTGCCAAGTTCAGGATCGTAATACCTACTATTTAAGTAATAAAGATTAGTTTCAAAATCATAGTAGTAACTGCGATATCTAAATGGATTTTTAAAAGTAATAAACGCATTTATATTACTAATATCATTATACTTAAAATCATCATCAATTGCAACAAAATCATAAGTTATCTTACCATCATTTGTGATTTTTTCACCCCAAAATTCCAGTTTCTGATTTCCCCAAGCATCATATGTATAACGAGATATTTGTTTACCAGTTGAATCATATATGCCAATTATATCATTTTGAGCATTTTCTTATACTAATCTTATGAACAGAAATAAAAATTAAAAGGATTAATCATTTTTAGTTAGATGTATCAGAAATAAAAGTGATTTGCACAAAACTAATTTGTTTAATATAGATATAAAAAAGATAGACTTATTTTAGCCTATCTTTTTTATACTCAATTTTATATTATTTGTTATGATAATTTTTTAATAACAGAGTATTCATCATAAATTGTTTTATCAAAGATAATCCCGCAATCAGTAAAACTATTTTCAAAATAGATGAGAGCATTATATTTTTCAATGTCTTTGTTTGAATTTAGAATTATATTCTGATCAAAAATGTAAAATGATAAGTTTACAATATTATTGTAGAATTCATTTGATAGGATTAATTCCACATCATTTATACTTTTAAGAAGATAGAAATTTTCAAAATTTAAAAGGCTCTTATAGTTTCCAGGAATACATTCACGAAAAAAGCCTGTGAATACAACTTTAGCACCTTTATTTGCAAAAGAGTATAAAATCTTCTTTGCTTCTTGTAATGAAAAATCTTCACCATCCGATAGCTTAATGAAATATTGTTTTTTTCTTCCGAGATAAAAATAGTTTTTCTTGATTTTCATAATATCTCCTTTTATCTTGTACCTCCTATGAGTCCACCTATAATAGCCCCAAGTTGTTAATAAGATAAATTTGAGCAAACTTTTTATTCTTGATTAATTTTTATTTTCTTTTTCTATAATTACAAATGAAGAGTCTTTTGAAAGATGTCCAAAAGTATTAGGGGTTAATGGATCTAAATGAATAGAAAAATCGTTATCTAGTTTATTTTCTGAAATCGTTATCAGTAATTTTGCTAAAGATAATAAATCTTTTTGTTCTCCATTTATAATAATATATTTTGATTTACTATCAAATTTAATCGATAGACCAGATAAGTCTATGTCTTTTAAGACAGATGATTTATTAATTTCTTTGTCATCAAGTATATTGATTTCAATTTTTTTCATATTATCCTCCTATTTAATTACTGACCACCATTTAAATAGTTTGTAAAACAAATGATTATTTCCACCTGGCAATATATAGTTCCCCTTTGAACCTATTGGGAAAGCCCAGCTTTCTAGATTAAAGTGAGGTCCATATTTTCCATGACCTTTATAATCCCATCTTAACTGTCGCATACCATCTTTAGAAATCCATCTCTTATTTCCAACTTTGTTATATCCTTTTCCTAAAAACTTTTGCCCCTGCTTTGCTGCCTTAAATTGACCTGTGGAGTGGTAAACTCCTAAAATCATACTTCCAACAGCAGCAACACCTTCGGTAATTCCACTAAACCAATTGTAAGCAGTTTCGTTGCCTTGGAATATGCCATCGCGTATAAAGTTATAGTTTGTACCTGCTTCGATTAATGTCGCGATTCCATCAACTGCAGTTAAAACGCCTGCCACCAATGTTACCCCAGCGACAATCCCCATTAATAACGGAATTCCTGCTCCAAATGTTGTGACAGCTAATACGATAGCAGTTACTGCTGTGAAGATTTTTCCAATTGCCTTCCAGAACTTTTTCCAGCTCCAATTTCCAGTAGTGTCTGAATCATTTACAGGGTTATTAAAACAGTAAGCATAAAGATTTAATCCATTAAGTTCATCCATTGTTTCTGTTAAAATAGAAACATCATCTGCATTAATGAATCTACCAATTTCAGGATCGTAATATCTACTATTTAAGTAATATAAATTGGTTTCAAAGTCATAATAGTAACTACGATATCTGAATGGATTTTTGAAAGCAATGAAAGCATTGATTTCACTAATATCATTATACTTAAAAGCATCATGGAATACAACATATTCTTCGATAATTTCTCCATTTTCTTTGATGTTTTTGCCCAAATATTCAGTTTTTACATTTCCCTAATTTAATATAATTTGGATTAAAAGGAAAAGATTGAAAAGTTTTTAGGTAATAAAAAACATTGGCATAACCACCAATGTTTTTTACGACATTAAAATAGGAGTAAGTTGTAAACTCAAGTTTATTATTGAAATCTGATTTTTTAGAATGTGTCAATTATTGTTTTTTTAGATGTAAAAACCTTTACATTAGGTTTACCTTCCCACTTATCTTTATTAAAAGATTTCTTATCAACAAATTTGAAAGGTCTTTTAAGGGGAGTTATTCTCTTGTATTGAATGACAATCATATTTCTTAATGTCTCTATTATAAAATTAAGAATATCTTGATCTTCTATTCCATAGTAAAAGATTGAATTTATATATACATTAAAGAGCCCATTATTTTTATCAAAACAAATTTCCATTCTAAAATCTTCATGGAATATTATTTTAATTATGTTGTGAATAATTGAAACTTTTGACTTTAATTCATTTTCGGTTGATAATTGATTGTACAAATCAGTTATTGTCTCTACAAATCCATTTTTCATAGCATTTTCTCCTATAATTTGTTTTATTTATTTTTAATCAAGCTTTATTTATTTCTAATAAAATATGATCCTAAAACTGCACTGGTGTTCCAAAGTCCTGTTAGGAAACCGGTTCTAGCAATTGTGATAGCGGCACGTGTTAGCCCCATATGTATGTGAAGTCCATGTGCCAAACTAGCCTCAAGTCTAAAGAACCCATTTCCACTGCCAAATCGAGCAAAAGTGAAACTGCCAGATTTTGAACCAAACATAAAGGCGGCTTTACTATTTTTAAGATTTGGAATGACTCTTTGTGCCCAGTTGGTTTTTCCAAGCAAGCCCAAGGCCTTCCCAGCTGCACCAAAGATGGCTCCAGAAATTGCTCCAGTGGCAGCACCAATCAATGCCTCAGTCCCAACTTTCTTCCAGTCAATGTTTTCATAACCAACAGTAAGACCTTGAGAGATTATGTTGACACCTGCACCTATTACAAGTCCCGTTAACGCACCTGTTACAGCACCTCCAACAGCTCCACCAAATATAGTCGCCGCAATGCCTCCGCCTAGTGCACCTCCAATTGCTGATGCTATACCAGCCGTAGCAACTGTTATTGCAACTACGGCGACAATAGTTACGACCGCTACTACAACTGTTATTAGCCACTTTAGCCATTTTGGTAGATCTCCATTATCATCAGATGTGTTAATTGGATTATTGAAGCAGTAACAGTAAAGGTTAAGCCCATTTATTACATCTTTTGTGGTATCAAGATTGCTAATATCATCTGCATTAATGAATCTGCAAATTTCAGGGTCGTAATATCTACTATTTAAGTAATATAAATTGGTTTCAAAGTCATAATAGTAACTACGATATCTAAATGGATTTTTAAAAGTAATAAATGCATTTAGATTACTAATATCATTATACTTAAAATCATCATCGATTGCAACAAAATCATAAATTGTTTTACCATCATTTGTGGTTTTTTCGCCCCAATATTCCAGTTTCTGATTTCCCCATGCATCATATGTATAACGAGATATTTGTTTACCAGTTGAATCATATATGCCAATTATATCATTTTGAGCATTTTTTTATAACAATCTGCTGTAGGTGGTTTTTATATATTTTGTAAATATAATTAATATTAAAAAGCAAGGGGGATACCCTTGCTTTTTAGGTTCGCTGTGAAGTGAATTGTTTTATTGATGGCTTATTTTAATTAATATTAACTGAGTGATTACAACATAGAGAATTTCTAATCCTAGAATTGAAAGAGTCACAATAAATGCAATTTCTAAGGAGTTTTGTAATAAACAAAGTAATAAAATATCAGTGATTAAAGTTAACAAGGAAAGTAAATATCCCATTATTTGCATAATGTATAGCGGTATTGCCAAGCCTTCTGAAACGGGTATACCGTCAGGTGCTCTGAATAAGAACCTGAATTTTTTAATTTTTTTGCACCTAAAAGCGCCGTTATTAACTCCTGACTTAAATTGAGAGAATACTGGTAAAGCTGCTATAAAGAATATAAACAACGTTATACATATTCCCATTATTATTTTATCACCCATATGTTACCTCCTATCTATTTAATATTAAATTTATTTAATGCCCAATTTATAATATTGTTAAGAAAAGTAAAACTGCCATATGTTATCATTGCCCCAGTAAACATTTTAAACATTTGTTGTCCCACAGCCGCTGTCATTTTATTGGTAACTTGCGTTAGTGCTGATTTCATCCCTTGTGCTGTGGCGTAATAAGTTCCTGAGGCTATTCTATTCTGAACAGCTTTTAAGCTCATTGCGGCCTTTTGGACATTATGTGCAGAACCAACAGCTTTTGCGTTTTGTGTTCCTGCACCAGCAATCAGACCTGAGACTCCGCCAACAACCACACTAATTCCGAAACTTATCCAATTTATTTCGCTTAGTGACGCTCCACCTATTAATTGTGAGGCAAAGTTAGAAATACCACCAATACCTGCACCAATTAGCATTGAACCTATTTTGGAAATCCCAGATACACCAAGTAATCCAGTTATTGCTCCGACTCCAATATCTAAAGCAAATTGTCCCCAGTTTAATTCTCCGTTAAAGATGGCTTGTGAGCCTAATGATACTCCTGCACCAATCGCTGCCCCTACAAATGCCGCTCCAACTAGGCCACCAGTAAATATAGAGCCAACGACTAGCCCTACGACAATAAATCCTGCCAGTAACCATTCCCACCATTTTGTTGTTCCAAATGGGTCAGTAAAATATATTGGATTATTCCCACAGTATGCATAAAGATTTAAACCGTTGAGTGACTCGGCATCAAGATTACTAATGTCGTCAGCATTAATGAATCTGCAAATTTCAGGGTCGTAATATCTACTATTTAAGTAGTAAAGATTGGTTTCAAAGTCATAATAATAACCACGATACCTGAAAGGATTTTTGAAAGCAATGAAAGCATTGATTTCACTAATATCATTATACTTAAAAGCATCATGGAATACAACATATTCTTCGATAATTTCTCCATTTTCTTTGATGTTTTTGGCCAAATATTCAGTTTTTACATTTCCCCAGGCGTCATAGGTGTAGCGAACAATTTGTTTTCCATTAGAATCGTAAATCCCAATAATATCATTTTGCAAATTCTTCTTATAGAAGAAATCAGCATCTACAATATTGTTTTTCAAATGGAAACCAGTTATGTCATCAGCTCCGTAGTAGAATGTAAGGTCATTACAGCAGTCGTGTTGTTTAATAATTTTTTCACCATTAAGGAAGAATTGAGTAGTAAAAGGTTTTTCACAAAGACAATCTTCTGTGCATTCACAATTAGCACCATTAAACTTGAATCGAGGATGGTCAGTATAAATGGTTTTACTTGTTCTAATTCCGTTTGCATTGTATTTGTAGTCAACTAATTGACCAATAATTTTATTGTTTTCATCTTTAAGTACATCAAATGCATCAAGTTGTCTGCCATTAGACCAATCGAGTTTCAAGTCTTTATATCTTGTTGGATTTCCAAGTTCATCATACTCAAACTTTCTACCATTTAACATGATAAGTTGATCTCGCCAGCCAGAAGTAGGGTATGAGTAAACAAAAGGAGTGGATTCAATTGTATCTAAATTGCCTGTTAATGTAAAAGGATATTCCAATCGTTGAGTGATATTATCGCCAGCATCATATGAGTAAACAGAAGTTTTTCCTATTTTCTTATTATCTTCACGAATGATGCGGGATAGTCCATCATATTGATAACGTGCGATCAATTCATTATTTATTCTGACCTCAGTGATATTACCTTTACTATCATATGAATAATGCATATTTTCGTTGGCTTCGCTTTTACTTGAAAACTTGATATTAGAAATAAGATTTGATGAGTGGTCGCCAGATTTCAAATAATTATATTCTTTATTTATATTACCACTTTCAATTTGTTTCACTCTGCCAAGCTTATCATATTTGATAATTTGTTCAATTTCATTAGGAAGCAGAACTCCTTTAAGTTTGGGTTTAACTTCGTTTGAATAATTGTAGTTATAGAAAAGCTCCTCATCTTCAATAGTTATAGTGCTGTTTTCTACATTTGAATGTTCATCATCATAACAATTTTCAACTAGAACCTTTTTACCGTGCTGTTTTGTTTCTTCTTTGTAAGTATTACCAAATTTATCAATAAAAATTTTACTGATTTTTTCTTCAGCAGTTCCATCTTGGTTATAGATAAGTTCTTTTACAAACACTAAGTTTCCATAAGTATCGTAAATGTTTTGAGAAACTAGCCTTTCAGCAGGGCTTGGATCCTCATCAGTTGGTTTAGGAGTAAAATATGTTTCAACAACATTCCCATCATCATTGAGTGTTTGTCTAAATGTTTCTTGATTTGCAAATTTTGTGATTTCATTTTTGATAGTTTTATTACTAGATGTTGTATCATCTTCAATTGGTTCATCAATATACTCTTTGACAAGATATTCATTGTTTGCGATTGAGATTCTGGAAATATCTCCATCAGAATTATAGTCATAATCAACTGAGAAATCATTGTGTTTAAGGCTAGTTAATGTATCAAGATAATAGCCATACGTATTTGTATTTTCAATTCCATTAATTGTTGATGAAATCTCAAGTAGATTGTTGTCTGGGGTATAGCCGTAACTAATTTTAGTGCCATCTTCATATGTCTTTGACGTTATTATACCAGTACCTTCAATGTACTCAAGCTTTGCTCCATCAAAGCCTAACTCGTTAAGCTCTTTTGTAGATTTACCTTTTTCATCTAGGCAACTTTCTTGATAGAATTTAGAAGAAGGCTCATCCTTGTTATAGGTTATAGATTTTACAACTAATCCTTGTTCATTATAAGTATTTTCATTGACAATACCATCGCAATTTGTTGTTCTAATTAAGCTGCCTTGTTTATTGTATTCATAAACTATCTCAAGTGGTTCTGCTCCCGACTTGTTAATTTCCGATTTCTTGTAAATCAATTCCTTCGAGATTCTTGTAGAGTCATCTTCGTATTCAAATTTGGTTACCCATTGGGAATGTGCATTTGATTTTTCTACAAGACGGGTTTGTTCATCATAGATAGATTCCTCAAAATCGGCTTCTTTAAATTCCAAATCAGTAAATTCAATTTTTCCAGTATTGTTTGAATAATCAATTATGCATTTAACTTCTGAGACAATTTTATCTGAATTGATGTAAATAGGGACAGAACAGAATTGCCAATCAGTGTTGCGCCAATCAAATGATTTCTTTTCAATCTGAGGTTCATTATCATTGAGATAGGTGACTTCAATCCTCAATTCAAATTTTCTTTTTTCAAGATAGGTTGTAGGTGTTTTATCTTCTATATTTTCTTTTTCAGCAATATAAGCAGAATTTGCTTTTGCCCAACCAGACAACATATAGGCTTTATGGTTGCAGTCCTTATATGAAAGATTTATCTTGTTTTTCATTTTTTTGCTCATATACACTTGCTCAAATTTGTTGATAGAATTGTCATCTAGAGAGTGGAATTTTTCACAAATTTTATATGAATATGGTATTGTATCAGCTCCACAATAAGTATTACCAAGATATAGTGCATGCTTAATGGTCCGAGGCTCTTTAAAACATTCATCACTCAATAAATTCTCAGAATAAGGGAGTTGACTAATTTTGGCAGAAGTTTTGTTGTTGTGATAGTTAAACTCTGTTGCTCTGGAGCAGTTATCCTCCGAATTTTGTTTAAAGTTATTTTCATACATTGTACGAACTTTTCCAAGATTATCAAAGATATAAGTAATACTTTTATTGTTAGATGTAATTGTGGTTGACCTAAGATTGTTTTTTCGAATGTAGGTGGTTTTACCCGTATTTTTCTTTTCTGCAAGAATAACATTCTCATCTGCAAAATCATCAAAAGTAAGAGAGTTTTGATATTCAATGTCTCCGTTTTTGATTTCAGTAATAATGGAGAAATTCTCTATATTCAAGTCTACAACATTTCCAGATTCACTAGGAATAAGAGATTTGTTTATAATTACACCAAATCCAGATTGGTCTACCACTAATTGCTTGTCTTTATTGGTAAGAAAATAGTTGCTTTTAGAATCATTAGTATGTGTAATTTGGAACAATTTGTCGTTAGGGGTAGCGAACTTTACAATTCTATCTTTGCTATCAATAATTGACTCCAAAACAGAGTAATCATTATTATAATTAAAAAGAATTGTTTTATCTGCAGAATCGGTAATTGATTCGATTGTATTTGAATCAAAGTCTTTATATTTGATAAATATTGTGTTCTCATAAGGGTCTGCAATTAAAATTAGACGGAACAGATTATTGTTGTCTATTTTTGCTTTGCCAAAACCATAAATAACATTTTCATCGTTATATAAATAATGAATAGGGGATTGAATTTCAAGAAGGTTTAGTTGATTTTGATACTTTTCAAGTTGTTCGTTGCATTCAGTTAAGAGTTTGTTATTTTTATTAATAGATTTTGCCAAACTTTCAAGTTGTAGATCAATAGAGATGATATCTTTAAGAGAAAGGATAAATGCATTTTTAATCTCATTTTCGTTATTAGAGAATGTCTCTGGATATTTGAAGCTCTTATAAATAGAACCAAGATCTGATATTTCTATTCCAAGGCGAGATAATTCTTTACCAA
Source organism: uncultured Bacillota bacterium (assembly GCA_947053645.1). GTDB lineage: Bacteria > Bacillota > Clostridia > Christensenellales > UBA1242 > Caccovivens. The sequence goes on from CAMRTM010000003.1 coordinate 69,884, forward strand.
TTGTTTCCTTAAAAGTTTGTTCTTCTATATCTGTATAGTAAAGATTTTTATTTAAAAGATAAGCTTCTTCTTGAGAATCTAAAGTGCTCTTAAATGGATCTGGATTTTCGCTATCCCAAAAACCAAGGGAATATATAAATGAAGATTCATTAGAAATAATGCTTCCAAGGATGACTTGATCTTCAGAGATTGTGTATGATCCAGCGGCTCTTCCACCGACGCCACCACCACCGCCACCACCGCCAGAGCTTCCACCGAAGCCACCGCCACCAGGAGCTGAGCTACCATGTTTCAAACAATTATCATAGACTTTTAATATTTGAGAATAGGTGAGGGGATTCTTTCCTACAAGATCCTTTGCTGTACTATTATCGCTTCCAGTTTGAAGTCGATATAGTCTATTATTTTCAGAACAAATCTTTCTAATGATTTCAATTTTTCTTTGAAAAGCGAGCATATTACTTTCATTTTGAACTGATTCTTTTTGACTATTAAATTGTTGTTGAAGAGCATTTTTAGTTAGTACATAAAGACAGAATTGCTTTTTACTACTTTTTAAGCTGTTTTCAATATCTTCTTTATTTCTATCTAATTGTTTGATTTGTTGTCTTACGTTAATCACTTCTTCAGGTTCATAGTCTACTAACTTAGATCCGTCAATATCTTTTATAGAAGCTACGAGTTTAAGACCAGATGGGGCTTCAAGTATGGTGTGTACTTTTTTGTTTTCATACATCAAATCTCCATTAGGGCTTACGCTTAATTGTCCATATTCCAGAAAATGTTTCTCTTTATTTTCAATGTAATAATATTTTTCTTCAATTAACTGATTTTTTCCATTTCCATCAATATATGTAAATCTGAGCCTGTTTGTAGAGTCGTCTTTTATGAGGAATTGTTGAACATTAAGTCCCCAATTGTCAGGTAAACCAGTGGTTGGCATTAACTCATTTTTTACTGAATTATAATGTGCAGCGATAGAGAGTGGCAACACATTATTATCTGAAGAAACAAGTGGAACAGACAAAGCAACCTGTTGCGTGGCTAAGTCTATTGATGCTGAACCTGCTTTGCCTAAATCAATGTTGTGTGAACTTCCATTGGCTTGAAACTCAGAAAGTGAAATATAATCAATGTTGAGCTCGCTATCTTCAAGTTGAAGATGTTCTCCAGTTAATGTTTTAAAGAGAAGTGTTATTTGACTATAATTATTGTCCAAACAATATTGAACTTCATCACTTAGGTTTAGTGTGAGAATATCAACATCATTTGAGGCTTCAATGGAGTCAACATTCCACCTATCTGATTCATTTGGCTTGAAGTCTATATCAAACCTTGTAGGGAGAGATTCAGTTTGAACTATTTTAAGGTTCAAATAAGCATCTACAACTTTGATGTTCTTAGTAAGATCTTCTAGTGGAATACTAAGAGTGTTTTCGCTGAAAACAAATTTCTGCGAATTAATTGTAACATTTTTCATTTTCTTATTCTCCTTTTAATTTTTTAGTTACAATTCAATTATAATTCCCAGAAATTCTCATGCATTCTAACTTTTGCTAATCCTTGCTAATTCGTGCTAATATTGGGTTGCATTTTAGATGTTATCAATATTAGTTGGTTTAATGCATCGCTATGTAACTGATAAATTCGCTTTGTTGAGAAGTGAATTTTATCAGCGATTTGGTCAAATGTAAAAAAGCTTATATATCTCATATATAGAATAGTTCTATAAGGTTGTTGAAGTTTTTGTATTAAACTTTCAATATATTTCTTCCTTTCTAGAATTTTCTTAATTTCTAATTTTTCAGTTTCTTTTGTATCAATTAAAAATGCAGAATCGTGTTGATTCATAGTGAGTTTATTGAATAATTCAACCTCTTTAAACTTTTCGGTTAAGTATTGATTATCAAACCAGTAACTCTCAAAGAGTTCTTTCAACTTTTCCCTTGTCATTTCCACCTCCAAAAGTTTTACTATATGTAAACATAATATCAAATGTGTAAACAAAAAATCAAGCAAAAAGTTGTTTTTTTTGTATAAATGTCGATTTATGTCTAAAAATTTTTGTTAACAACTAGTAAAATTTTTATTATTGTGGTATAATACAAATAATAGGAGATGAAAATTTATGTTTAAACATAAACTAAGAGACCTTAGGAGAGAAAGAAAACTTACTCAAGATGCTCTAGCAAAGCTTTTGAATGTTGGCAAAACAACAATATGCTTTCTAGAAACGGGAGTTCGTGAACCAAGTGTTGAAATGTTATTTAAAGTAGCGAAAGTGTTTGGAGTTACTACTGATTGGCTTATGGAAGATGACTCCATAACAATAAAAGAAAGACCACAAGTAAATACGGTTACTATAATTGGTAGGGGTGGAACATACACAACAATTCAATTGAAAGATGATGAAATTAACGAATTGAAGAAAATTGCGCAAGAAATGTATGACAATGATAAAAAAGACAAATAACGAAATAAAACTTATTGGGCGAACAAAGAATAATAATAATTTATTGAGAGTTGACCATAAGCGTTCAAATAATGAAAGTATAATTGAAGAAATTGCCGACAGCTTTATTCTAAAAAACAATGTTTATAGGTTGCCTGTTGATGTTGTTGAGATAGTGAAGAATAATGGATGGTTTTTACTTCCTTTCACGAAAGCTCCTAGTTTTATTTATAATAAATACTCAGATTTGTTGTATACAGATTGGGGATTTACACTTCAGTTAGATAATCAATATTACATTTTTTATGACGACAAGATTAAACTGGAGATTCAGAGATTTACAATAGCACACGAAATTGGACATATTGTACTAAAACATTTTAAGGATGAGAATTTTTGTATTATAATATATGTGTATAAGGAAGAAAAAATAGATGAAATACATTTTGCTTGACACATGAATTTATGAGAACGAAGGTTTTAACTTTAACCAAGGATATTTAAAGATAATAGAGACTCTGTGTAAAAATGGAGACTTGAAATTATTTAGCCACGCAATAATAGAGGGAGAGGTAAAGGCTCATATAATTGAAAAGGTTAATGAATTTAGGATAGGTGTAAAATCATTAAAAAAACTCTCATATATTTTCTATAATCAAGCAAGTTATAAAATACTAAAAAAGTTTAATGAAGAATGGTACGATGAAAATTCTTTACTTGCGTACAAAAACTTTTTAGAATCTTCTAAGCCAATTATGTTGGGGAATAATGAAATAAGCCTTGATAAACTGGTAAATGACTATTTAAAACGAGAACCACCATTTGGAATTGGGAAAAAGAAAAATGAATTTCCTGATGCGATTATCCTAAATGCATTATTAAAGTTTGAAAAAAAAGATCGGGATGAAATTTATATAATTTCTTCAGATAATGACTGGATTCATTTTTCAGAGAAATACAAAATTCCTTGTTATAACACCATATATGGTTTTATGAGTGAAGTAATGTCTGAAGCAGAACAAAATATGATATACACAGATGCTATAAAAACTTGGATAGCTAATGATAAAAATAAAAACCTCATCGAAGCAAGGCTTATGACGGAACTTGACACAATGATGGAGAAGCGTCATGATGATTATGATGAAATTGAACACGATTCTTTAATAAAAAATTTAGATGACTTTGAGTGCATTTGTTTCAATTTAGAAACCAAAGAGCTTAGTTTTCAAATGACTTTTGATTGCGACATAAAATATCTTTTATCATATGAAGATTACGACAATGCAATTTATGAACGTGAGTATGGTAAGTGGTATAACTTGGAGTATGTGACTGACAAGTATGAAGATTCGACTATTGGTGTGGCGGTTATTGGCTTAAAATTTGACATTAAAGGAGAACGTGTTATCATTAAAGACTTTGATGCAGTTGAAGTTCTTCAGTTGGAAGATGATGAATTTAAACATACGAGGATAAAGCCTAATTATTATTATGATTGATAGATTTCGCGAAATCAAATTTGATTTATTTTGATTTTTGTGAGAAATTATAAATAATCAAAAGTGTCGCATAATCAAAAAGAAGAAATCGAAAAAAGACTGCTTGTAATGTTGACACATAACATTAACTTATGCCTAACTTCGGTTCGGCTCAATTTTTACTTGTCGCACCAAATGGCAATGGCATGGCAGAAAATAAAAATAAAAGGAAGTGATGTTACTTCCTTTTATTTTTGTTTTATGTTAAAATGAATGTAGGAGAAAATTATGAACGGAATTTTATATTTCAGTTCCACTGGAAACAGTTTGTATATTGCAAAGAAAGTGCAAGAGCGTTTTGACGGAAAAATAGTATATATTCCAAAATATGAAGGGGAAGGGAGTGAGTTTGAAAAACTTTTTATTGTTACGCCAATTTATTCCTATGGAATGCCTGCTCATGTCTATGACCTTTTGCCTAGACTTGATAAAAGCAAAGAGGTTATAATAATCCAAAACTATGGTGGGATGTCGGCTGGTGCGGATTATTTGATTTATCAATATGCAAAGAAACAGGGGCTTAATATTATAAGCGTATATAAATTGAAAATGCCAGAAAATTTCACTCTTACATTTACAGTGCCTAAATTTTATTTAAATAAAGCATTGAAAAGTGCAGACGCTCGTATAGACAAAATCCTTAATATGATTGAAGAAAAGAGATGTCTAATCCCTAAGAAACAAAAAACTAGAGAACAAAAATATTTAACAAATAAAAGCAACTGGCATTTAATAGGAAGGGATTTTAAAGCCAATGAAAATTGCGTTAGATGTCAAAAGTGTATTTCCGTATGTCCGGTGGGAAACATATCACTTGTTGACGGAAAGATTGTTTTTGGTGACAAATGTGTGGCTTGTCTTGGCTGTTATCATAGATGTCCACAAAAAGCAATACAATACAAAAACAAAAAGAAGAAGTTTAGATATTTTAATCCAAACATTGATGAGAATGATATTGGAAAAGATATCTAAATCTAAGGAGGAAAAATGAGTCTTCTTTGGAGTCCATGGCATGGTTGCCATAAATGTAGTGAGGGTTGTGCAAACTGTTATGTTTATTATCTAGATAAACAACGAGATAAAGACGCAAGCATTGTCACAAAGTCAAAGACTGGTTTCAACCTGCCACTTAAAAAAGATAGACAGGGAAATTATAAACTACTCTCTGGTAGTGAGGTTGCCACCTGCTTTACCTCTGATTTCTTTTTGGAAGAAGCGGATGACTGGCGTGATGAGGCTTGGAGCATTATTAAAGCCAGACCCGATGTAAAGTTTTTAATTTGTACCAAGCGAGTAGAGCGAATAGAAAAGTGCTTGCCAAAAGACTGGGGCGAGGGGTATAGAAATGTGGCTATTGCTGTGACATGCGAAAACCAAAAGCGTGCAGACGAGCGACTGCCTATATTTGCCAAAATTCCGGTAATTAAAAAATTTATTTTTGTAGCACCTATTTTAGAAAGGGTAAACTTGGAAGAATACCTAAAAAGCGGAAAGTATGATAGAGTGTGTGTTGGCGGAGAATCTTACTCCTATGCAAGAGAATGTAACTTTGACTGGGTAAAAGATATATATGGACAATGTAAAAAGTTTAATGTGGAATTTGATTTCCACCAAACAGGCTCCAACTTCGTGAAAGATGGAAAAAAGTATAGAATAAAACATAAAGAAGAGTATTCACAAGCAAAAAAAGCAACGGAATTTTTAGAAAAAGCAAGATAAAAGCCTTCCAAATGGAGGTTTTTATTTTGATATTTATTATTTTGTCATGATAAAAGTTTGCTTTGATACAAAATTTTGATATACTTAAGATATAATTTTATAGTTTAATATCAACTATAGGGGCAAAGAATAATTAACCAGTGATATTTAGTATAAGTTATAAATCACAAACCAAGAAAATAAATTAGTTTATGGAGGAAAAATGTTAAAAATATTTGTTGATTCTGGAAGTAGCATTAAACAAGATGAAAAGGAAAAGTACCAAGTAGAATTGATACCTCTTATAGTAAATATAAGGGATGAAGAATATCTTGATGGCATCAATTTAGATTTGAATGACTTTTATAAATTTCTGATAGAAGAAAAAGGCTTTCCAAAAACCTCACTACCAAACCTTGTAGAACTTGAAGAGCGTGTTAATAAATGTGTGGAGAATGGAGATGATGTCATAATCCTTACTATTTCTTCTGGAATTTCTAGCACAAACTCTTCGATTAAGATTTTGTTTGAAGGCAATCCTAAAGTAAAAGTGATTGATAGTAAAATGGCGGTAGGCGGAATGAGACTTATCGTAGACGAAATAAATAGGCATAGGGAAGAAAGCCTTGATGAAATAGAACAAAAGGTAAACAAACTAATTCCTCGAATAAAAATACTGGCCATTCCAGAAACTCTTGACTACTTACTTCGAGGTGGACGCCTTTCTAAAATGGAATGGATTCTTGGAAGCATTTTAAAAATAAAACCTATAATTGGCTTTAAGGACGGTAAAGTTTCGGTACACAGCAAAAAGATAGGCCTTGCAAATGGTATGAAATTTTTGGCTAATGCTCTAAGTGAATTAAATTACGATGATAGTTATAATATTGTAGCGTCATACACCTATAATAGGGCAAATCTTGATAAACTTATTTCAATGACTGATGAAAAATACAGAGATAATATGGTTTTTGATAACCTCGACCCAGCAATTGCAAGTCACTGGGGGCCAAACGCTTTTGGGTATGTTTTTGTAAGTAAAGAATAAAGGTATATAATAAAGATAACTGGGGAAAATACCAGTATGGCACTAGGTAGGGGGTTTAACTTATTTTGGCAAAGAGCCTTTGATTTTTCTGGAAGATCCTCTCGTAGGGAGTTTTGGTGGGGAGTTTTTGCCAATTCAATAATAATGGTTCTTCTACTAATACTCTTAGTGGTTAGTTTAACATGTTTACAAGAGGTGTTAAATCCATTTAGTATAACTATGATAATAGTCTTTTGCATTTTTTGTATTTTGGAACTTATTCCTTCAATTTCATTGATATTTAGAAGGATGCATGACATTGGAAAAAGCGGAGGATACATTTGGGTACTATTCATACCAGTTGTTGGTTTCATATGGTATTTGTATCTTGTTACCCGTCCAACCGATTATTATAAAAAGGATTATCATTTAAGATAATCCTTTTATCTTTCCATTTTTATCAATATCTATTTTTTCAGCAAGTGGCACTTGTGGAAGACCAGGCATAAGCATAATGTCGCCTGTGGTTGCTACAATAAAACCAGCACCGCCTTTTACCATGACATTTCTTACTTGAACTTTAAATCCTTGTGGACGCGCAAGAAGTGAAGGGTCGTCACTAAGTGAGTATTGCGTTTTTGCAATGATGACAGGAAGTTTATCGAAGCCCTGTTTCTTAATATTCTTTATACTGGACAGTGATTCTTGTGAAAATTCAGCACATTTTCCACCATATATATTTTTAACAATGTCGTTAATTTTTGTTTTGATGTCATCTTCAATGCTGTAAGAAAAACTTAACTTGCTTTTTTTCTTGCACTCGGAGATTACAGCCTCAGCAAGAGCAATTGCGCCCTTGCCACCATTCGTATGCACGCTAGTTCGTACCACTGAAACATTAATTTCATTCAACATACTTTCAATCAATTTAATTTCATTTTCAGTATCGGTAGAAAATTTGTTAATTGCTACTACGACCGGCTTTTTATATACATTTTGAATGTTTTCAATATGCTTAATTAAATTTGGCATACCATTAAATAGTGCCGTTACATCTTCAGTCGAAAGTTTAGATTTTTCTTTGCCACCATGGAATTTAAGCGCCTTAATAGTTGCAACAAGTACAATGCAGTCAGGTTCAATACCAGCAATTCGGCACTTTGTATCCAAAAATTTTTCACAGCCAAGGTCTGCACCAAAACCGGCCTCAGTTACAGTGTAATCAGCAAGCGTCATCGCAGTATAGGTGGCACGAATAGAGTTGCACCCATGTGCAATATTTGCAAAAGGCCCACCGTGTACGATAGCAGGGGTACCTTCCAAGGTTTGGACAAGGTTTGGCTTTATTGCATCTTTAAGAAGCACAGTCATTGCGCCTTCTGCATTAAGTTCTCGTGCATAAATAAATTTACCCTTTTCATTTTCCCCAATTATAATATTGCCAAGTCTTGTTTTAAGGTCTTGAAGGTCTTTTGATAGGCAAAGCACAGCCATAATTTCACTGCTTGCTGTAATGTTAAACTCCTCTTGTCTATTATAACTAACGCAGTTTTTCATACTTCCTGCCTCAGCGTTTAGAGTGATATCACGAAGAGCTCTGTCGTTCATGTCCAAACATCTATGGAATAATACATTTTTAATTTTTAGTTTGTTTCCACGGAAAATGTGGTTGTCAATCATCGCGCAAAGAAGGTTGTTGGCAGAGGTAATTGCATGTAAGTCGCCGGTAAAATGAAGGTTCATGTCAGCCATAGGCACCACCTGCGCATAACCACCGCCGGTGGCACCGCCTTTCACACCAAACACGGGGCCAAGAGAAGGCTCGCGCAAGGCAAGGCAGACTTTTTTGCCAAGCAGTGACATTGCATCGGCAAGGCCAATTGAAACTGTTGTTTTTCCCTCGCCAGCAGGGGTGGGGTTAATAGCGGTCACCAAAATAAGTTTTGACTTTTTGGTATTAAATTTTTCAAGATTGATTTTGGCTTTGTAATTGCCATATAGTTCAAGATCAGCCTCTTTAAGGCCTATCTTTTCAGCGATTTTTCTAATATCTTTCAATTTGCACTTATCAGCAATTTCTATATCTGCCTGCATATCTTACCTCCAAGTATATTTTTAGCCTTGTATAGATCCCACAGTTCTAGGGAAAAGTTGGACATCACGAATGTTAGAAATTCCAGTAAGATACATTACAAGTCTTTCAAAACCTAGGCCGTAGCCAGAATGAATGTTTGTGCCATAACGGCGGGTATCAAGATACCAAGAATAATCTTCTTCATTAAGTCCAAGTTCTTTCATACGGGAAAGAAGTTTGTCAAGACGCTCCTCTCTTTGACTTCCACCGCAAAGTTCGCCAATGCCCGGCACAAGCATATCTACTGCTGCTACAGTCTTTCCGTCATCGTTTTGCCTCATATAGAAGGCTTTAATGTCTTTAGGATAGTTTTTAAGAAATACTGGTTTTTTATAAACTTCTTCAGTCAAATATCTTTCATGTTCACTTTGTAGGTCTGTGCCCCAAGATACTGGGAACACAAATCTGTCCTTTACCTTTTCAAGTTCTTTTATTGCGTCGGAATAGTCAAGACGAATAAAATTATTGCTAATAATATTGTTCAGTCTTTCAAGTAAACCAGCGTCTACAAACTTGTTTAAAAATTCAAGTTCAGAAGAGCACTCTTCCATTACATAACGAATTACATATTTTACCATTGCTTCTTCATTATCCATCAGCCCTTCAAGGTCGCAGAAACACATCTCAGGCTCCATCATCCAAAACTCAGCGGCGTGGCGGGTAGTGTTGGAGTTTTCCGCACGGAAGGTTGGTCCAAAAGTATATGTCTTACCAAAAGCGTGTGTAATGGTTTCCTCGTGAAGTTGCCCTGACACGGTAAGGGACACCTTTCTTCCAAAGAAATCCTTGCTGTAATCAACCTTTCCGTCTTTTGCAACACGGTCAAGGTCAAGAGTGGTCACCTCAAACATTTCTCCAGCACCTTCACAGTCGTTTGCTGTTATGATAGGTGTGTGAAGATATACAAAGTTTTGCTCATTAAAAAATTTGTGAATGGCAAAAGCGGCAACCGAGCGAATTCTAAACACTGCGTTAAAAAGATTTCCTCTCGCACGGATTGTTGGAATACTGCGCAGAAACTCCACAGTGTGACGCTTCTTTTGTAGAGGGTAATCGCTGTCGCTTTCGCCAAGTATGGTTACAACGGTCGCGTTTATTTCAAAAGGCTGTTGTGCAGAAGGGGTAAGAATAAGAGTGCCTTGCACCGCAAAGGAAGCCCCAACATTCTGTTTTACCACTTCGTCATAGTTTGCTATCTTGTCTTTTTCCACAACAATTTGCACACTTTTAAAAGCCCCGTCGTTCAGTTCGATAAACGCGATGTTTTTGCTGTCACGCACTGTTCTTGCCCAGCCACACACGGTAATTTCCTTGTCGGCATACTGCGTAAAGGTTTTGTGTAAATCTCTTATTTCTATTCTTTTCATATTTTACTCCTTTTATGGGTTCAGTCTGTCTGGGCCACGGAAGATATACATTGCCTCTTTCAAACTTGGAAGATTTAATAATAGCATTAAAAATCTGTCAAGTCCAAGTCCAAATCCACCATGTGGAGGGCAACCATTCTTAAAGAAATTAATATAGTCTGTCATAGGTGTAGGGTCAATCCCTCTGTCTACAATTTGTTTTTTAAGAATGTCTGGACGATGTTCTCGTTGTGCACCAGAGGTAAGTTCAACATCTTTAAAATAAAGGTCATAGGATTTTGAATAAGCAGGCTCATCTTCTTTTGCCATAGTGTAGAAAGCACGCACAGCAGAAGGATATTCACTTACAAAGAAGAATTCATGTCCATTTTTTTCTTCCATATATTTGCATAGGGCAACCTCTTGTTCAGTTGTGAAGTCGTCGCCGTCTTTAATATCAAGACCAAGGTTTCTTAAAATAACATAAGCCTCTTTCACCGTAATTCTTGGAAAAGGTAGGGTAGGAACAACAATATCGACACCAAGAAGTTCTTTCACTTTGTCGCCATATTTCTTATATACCTCTTCAAGTGCATAGGCAATCATTTCTTCCTGCACCTTCATCACATCTTCTTGTGAATTAACATAACTCATTTCAATATCAAACCCACTAAATTCGGTGGTGTGCTTCTTAGTATATGACTTTTCCGCTCTGAATACAGGTGTATTTATAAAAACCTTTTCAAAGCCAGCGGCCATGGCCATTTGTTTGTAAAATTGTGGACTTTGAATGAGGTAGGCTTTTCTGTCAAAATATTTTACTTCAAAAACATCACTGCCACCTTCGCTTGATGCACCAATGAGGGTGGGTGTATGAATTTCGATAAAGCCGTGGTCAATGCAATATTGCCTCATCGCTTGATTAAGCACAGTTTCAACTTGGAAAATAAGTGCTTTTTCAGGGCTTCGTAGGTCAAGCCAGCGATAGTCAAGGCGTTGGTCGATAGAACTTTCAGGTCCAATAGGAAGTGCATCTGCATGACTTGTTATTTCCACATGCTCAGGTATGATTTCAATACCTCCAAGTTTAACATATTCATTTTTAACAGCCATTCCCTTTACTTTTACAGTGGATTCAAGTGTCGCATGAGAGAAGATTTCTGCAATTTCTGGATGTTCTTCTTTTACCACTGTGATTTGAATTTTTCCAGATAGGTCGCGAATTACAATGAATTGCATACTCTTTTTATCTCTAAGGTTTTCAATCCAGCCTTGAATTTCCACTTTTCCTTCTTTAATTTCTGATATTTTCATTTTCTTTCTCCTTTTAATAAAAAACGCCCAAATGCGTTATTGCATTAGGACGAAAAATATATTTTCCGCGGTGCCACCTAATTTGTCAAATGACCACTCTTTATTTTTGTTCAAACTCCAAAGTGTCTTTCATTTTGATTGCTCCCGATGCACTTTCACCCCAACGCACCTCTCTTTAGATAAGCAAATACTCAAAACTACTCTCTTTTTCATCGCTTGATATACGCAATTCTAACACAATAAAAAGTCTATGTCAATCATTTGTATATGCTAAAGTTGTCATATTTTTCAATTTTTTTTAACACATATTGCATATAACTCATATCAAAAAATATGGAGAAATTTATGAGGGTTTTAAAAAAATATGCTTTTTCGCTTTTCATGTTGCTCGCACTTATCATAGGAACAATCATAGGGCTATTTGCTAGCGACGGTTTTGTAACCACTATTGCACCGCTTGGCGATATATTTGTAAACTTGATGTTTACTCTAGTTGTACCACTTGTCTTTTTCACAATTACATCAAGTATTGCCAATATGGATAAAAAAGCAAAACTATCTAAGATTTTGACAAAAACGATAGTTGTCTTTGTAGTTACAAGTCTTATAAGTTCAATCCTTGCACTTTTAGGTGTTCTTATAGTTAAGCCAACTGCAAATATAACTCCCGGAGAGGGCGAGGTGCAAGAATCGGTAGGTTTTTTGGATGCTCTAAGTAAAGCAATCACTGTGCCGGACTTTTTCAACTTACTTTCTAAGTCACATATGCTCGCACTTATCATCTTTTCCATTATACTAGGGATATGCCTGCGTAAAGTCGATAAAGAAAATAAGATAGGTAAAGGGCTTGAAGTTCTTTCAAATGCGATGTTAAAGTTTGTTAAAATAGTTATGTATTATGCACCAATAGGTGTATGTGCATATTTTGCTTCCCTTGTCAAATCTTTTGGCGGAGAAATAATTACCAGTTATCTCAAGACGCTTCTAATATATATTGTAGTTTCAGCCATTTATTTTCTTGTATTCTATACTTTGTATGCCTTTATAGCAGGTGGAAAACAAGGGGTAAAGAATTTTTATAGACATATTTTCAAGTCCTTTGTCACCTCTCTCGCCACACAGTCTTCACTTGCGTCACTGCCATCCAATATGGAAGTGGCAGATGATATGGGGCTAGATAAGAATGTCAGCAAGGTGTCCCTTCCACTTGCCAGCACCATTCATATGGAAGGCTCATCTATTGCGTCAATATTAAAAATCTTTTTCCTTTTCAGCATTTTCAATATGCCGCAAAGCTTTGGGGGTATACTAGTTGCCCTTCTTATCGCAGTGGTCAGCGGGGTGGTAATGTCAGGCATTCCGGGCGGCGGACTTATAGGTGAAATGCTCATTGTATCACTTTACGGGTTCCCAACAAGTGCGTTCACCATGATTGCGACAATAGGTTGGATTGTAGACGCTCCTGCCACTATGATGAATGTCTGTGGCGACATACCAAGCACCATGCTTATAGATAAATGGGTAAACCGCAAAAAGAAAGATAAAAAAATTAAAACAGGCAAAGAGGAAGTGGCTCCGCCACAAGAACTCCCACCAGAAATCCAGTCAGAAACCCCACCAGAAGAATTGAATATAGATACGCCATCGGAAGAGGAAAATAAAACCCCGCCACAAGAGGAGAACACGAATGATATATTAGGCGGTTCGCCAGTCGAGAAAACTTTTGTTGAAATAGATAAAGAAGAAAAGCCATAAGATTATGGCTTTTTTGTTATAAACTTATTAAATAATGTGCTAAAATAGATTTAGGAGAAAATCATGTTTGATAGAAAGAAATTAAAAGCGACAAGAAAAGAGATGTCAGAAAAAGAGGAGATATATTTCGATAGCGATGATAACGCACTTATAACAGTAAAAGCCGATAAAGAAGAGCAGTTGTTTTCTTCCTATGATTATGATAATAACGAAAGACTAAATGAAGAACTTGCCGATTATATCTGGGATAAAGCGAGATTTGTCCCAGCGAAAAACGATATAAGAATAAAAGTGTATGCAAGCGAGAAAGCCAATAAGGTGGAAATTGAAAACGCAATACACAATAAGTTTAAAAAAGAATATCTTGAACTTAAAGAGGAAAAAAAGAGAAATGCACTTTTTAGTCTTGCAATGCTAATAACGGGACTTCTATTTCTTGGGGTTTTGTATCTGTCGTATCTGTATTTCCGAAATGAATTTCTTGATGTCATTTTAGAAATTGTGGTCTGGGTATTTCTTTGGGAGGCAGTGGACGCATTCTTCCTTCAAAGGACATCGCTAAGAAGAAAACAGTTTACGCTTTTAAAACTATGTGCTGCAAGAGTTGAAGTAATAAGGAAAAGTGCGAAGAAAGCAAAAAACAATGACAATGAAAATAAAACAGCAAATTAAGCTGTTTTTTTTATTATTTTCAATTTGTGAGAGTTGACTTGTTAAATCTATTTAGATAGAAATAAAAAGCAGCCTGTTATTGGCTGAATTTGGTAGGCTTGAAGTGTCGCACTATCGACAGAGAAAGTGCCTTAAATTTGCTTTCGCTCATAGAAATAAAAAAGAATGTCTTGCGACACTCCTTCCTTGGTAGAGATGAGTGGACTCGAACCACCGACCCCCACCTTATCAGGTGTTTTCATTAACTAAAACAACTTTTATATGGTAATTTTACACTCCATTTTTTACACATTGTGTATGCTCTATTATATACTAAATATAATTTATAAATCAAATAGGCTTCATAACCTACATAGAATCTGTAAATAACTTTACAGATTTTTTTACACTTTTAATATAAGTATAAATCATCAAGGTATTTACGATCGATTAGTTTATAAATTATATTTTGTTTATCTTCTATTTTTATTTTAGCAAAAGCATGTTGTAAATCTTCAAGTTTTTTCTTCATCGTTAATGTTTGTTGTGCTTCTTGTATTATTTTTTCATCCTTCTTCCTTTCCTCTTTAATGGTTTTTAGTTTATTCTCGTAATCGTTAATAGTTTCCCAAAGTTTATTTTCAAGTTGTTGATAGTAATAGTGTTCTATTTCAAAATTTAACCCTTTTTTTATTGAGGTTGGGAAAAGGTCTAATAGAGGTTTAGAAAACTTGTTTCTTTTTGTAAAGAAGTTTAATATATCGTAAAAAGAAGTTAAGGTTGGATTTGCTTTTCCTTTTATCCAACGACTTACCATATTGGGATGAACATCAATTTTTTTAGCAAATTCTTTTTTACTTAATCCAACTTTTTTTAAAACCTTATTGAGGGAATTACCAAAGTTTTGTAATAAAACCCTATCATGTGCTGAAATTGTATTTGCCATAATACCTCCTTATTTTAAGAATAACAGCTGAATGTGATTTTGTCAACAAATTCGTATAAAAAAGTTTCACAATACATAGACATGTAAGTTTTTAATACTTGCTTTAAAAGGAGGTTTAAAAAATGGGGTTTCGTTGTAGAACTATCCAACAGTGTTTAAAGGAAATTAAATCAATGGATGAAGATACTGCAATTACAGAAAATTTCATTAGAGTTTTGTGTAAAGAGAATAAGGTTTTAAACTTTCGTAGTGGAACTAAATTCTTGGTGGACTTTGATGATTTAGTTTTGTATTTAAGTGGAAAGAAAAACCAAAGAGAAAATACAGAGGTTGAGTAGTATTACTTATATTAACCTGTGTATTCTGTATTCAAAAGATAAGTAAATTTTCATTAAATAAAAAGGAGAAAGTAAAGTGGAACAAATTAAACAACGAAGGGATTGGTGTTTTGTAGTAAACAACCCTAAACAAAATGAAAAGGAGTTTGAGGATTACCTTAAAACTCTTACAAGAGTACGTTATTTTGTTTTTGTAAAAGAGAAAGGTGATGGAACAAAAGATAATCCTAATGGAACAGAACATTATCAGGGATATATTGAGTTTGACGCTCCTAAGAAATTTACCACTATGAGAATGTATTTATCAGAAGAAAAGATTGGTGTGAATGCTCATGTTGCTGAAAGGAAATATACCCGTGAGGCTTGTGTTTTATATGTTAAAAAAGAGGGAAAATTCCAAGATAAAAAACACACTCAAATTGGAGAAGTCCATGAGTGGGGTCATTTCTCGTTAGGTGGAGAAAGAAATGATTTAACTGATATGGTTGATTTACGTAAGAATGGTTCAAGTGAAATTGAAATATTTGAACAATATCCAAACTCTTATGCAAGGTATGAAAGTTTTGTGGACCACATGGCTCTTAAATACAAAGGTCAAAGTTTTAAGGGCGAAAGAAATGTTGAGGTTACTTATATTTATGGTCCACCACAAGTTGGTAAAAGTAAGTATGTTTATAATTTGTATGGTTATGATAATGTTTATTGTAATCAAGGGTATGAAGTTGGTAAGTGGTTTGATGGTTATATGGGGCAAGATGTTTTGTTGTTTGATAACTATTGTGCTGATTTCAAAATCAACTTACTACTTACTTACCTCAGTTGTCAGCCTGTAACAATTCCTTGTAGATTTAAAAACAAAATGGCTTGTTATACCAAAGTTTATATTGTTTCAACACTATCACCATACGATCAATATGACCCACTAAATTCAAGTGATAAAGATATGGTTGGGGCTTTTATTAAAAGGATTGATA
The DNA here is from genome assembly GCA_947053645.1 of uncultured Bacillota bacterium. Taxonomy (GTDB): domain Bacteria; phylum Bacillota; class Clostridia; order Christensenellales; family UBA1242; genus Caccovivens. The sequence goes on from CAMRTM010000003.1 coordinate 86,060, forward strand.
AAGTAATTAGATTTTTGAGTAATGGTGAATATCAAGTTGAAGTAGATTTAAGAAAGGATAATACAGACCCTGATGAGGTTTTTTAGTGAGGTGAAATATGAAATTTTATTGTCCAATTTGTAATCAACAATACAAGTATGAGGATTTTATTAAAAAATATGGAACACACTTTTGCTTCAAGTGTGATTCTAAACTATCTTTTACAAAACCTAAAAATACAAGTTTTATGTGGATTCTTTATTCTTGGAATTTAAAAGATAAGTGTTCAAGTGATGAAGATTTCAATAAGTTTTGTTATGAGTGTAAACAAAAGTTTCTTCATTTAGATTTTGGTAAAGGGCAACAGGATTTTAAACTTGGGGAGAACGGTCATTTGGTGGTTAATTATACTTGTGAAGATAAAAGTATTTACATTGTGTATGATTATAAAAAATTGTTCGTAATCTTACCAAGTGAGTATAGTGAGATTTTCGGTTGTGTTGACCCATTCTTATGTATTGTGTAATTTAAATAAAAAGGGGTTTAAAACACTTAAACCTCTTTTCTTTATGTTTTCTTATGTGAAACATTAACGGCTCTTAAACGGCTGTTTAAAGTAATTTTAAAAGGGCTTCCCTCTTATCATGTGGGAGGTCTTTTAATTTTTTAAGTATCTCTTTATCTTCCTCGTAGTTTTGAATATCACTATAAAAAAAGTATTCTGGTGTTATTCCACAAGTTTCAATAATTTTGTTTAACACCTCTAAACTTGGAAGAAAATCCTTTTTACATTCTAACCTGTTTATATAACCAACATTCATATCAATTCCAATAGATAATGCTTTTTGTGAAAGATTTGCTTTTGTTCTAAAATAACCAATTCTATTGATTATATCAAGTCCAAATTCATTAAGTGGTCTTCGTGGTTGTACCAAATAAATTCTTTCATAATTGTCCATATGTTTTAACACCTCTTTTTACTTAAATTATAAGGTTTTTAAGGTGTTTTGGCTACACACGACACTACTTCAAATCACACTCTATATTTATTAAGATTTAAAATAAATAAACATATAGTGTGATTTTCTTTGACTTCACTTTTATTTCGTGGTAAAATGAAAGTGAAGTTTACAAAAGGAGGTAGTTTTTATGGGATTTTTCAAAAATCTTAAAGCTCGTATGAAAGCTGTTGACAATCTTACTGAATCAATCAACAATGGCGATTTGGTAGTTGATAGAAAAAACTTAACTATCAAAAAAAACAACAATGACGACCAAAAGAAGTAAAAAACATAAGGAGAAATAATTATGAGTAAGGGATTTGATGCTTGTAAAGAATTACATAACACAGCTTTAAGAGGTGTAAGATATTCATTTGATTCCACAACCAAAAAGTTTGTAGTTTCTAAACATGGGAAAGGGTTAGGTAAGGATTATGTGGCTGAAATACCTAAGAATGGTATTTATGTTATGTTTGAAAATGGTGAACTTTGGAATGGTAAAGAAAAGATAGTTCGTATAGGTATAAATGTAACTCAAAACAATTTGGCTGATAGAATCAAAAGACACTACATGGGTAGTATGAGAACAAGTGTTTTTAGAAAGCATATAGCAAGTTGTTTTGATAGTGAAAATTTGAGTAAAGAAGAATTAGAAAAGAAAGTTTCAAACTATATTCAAAACAACATATCTTTTGTTGTGTTTGAGATAGATGACCAACACGATCGTGTGGAGTATGAAAAGAAATTCATTGGAACTGTTGCAAGTTGTGTTGATTGTGTTTCCTCTACAAACTGGCTTGGAAAGAAATGTATGGCACCTGAAATAAAAAATGGTAATTTGTGGAATCGGCAACACCTAAACTCAAAACCTTTAACAGAAGAAGAATTGATAAAACATACTGATAAAATTGTTTTAGATATTGACCTATCAAAAGATTTTAAAAATTTTTTGAATGATTAAAACTTTCTCATACGAAACTTGTTGTTTTATCTTATAATCAACTTAAACAAAAGGAGTTGGCTAATGGCTGATAAGTTACAAAAGAAGATTAGTGAGGTTAAAACTAATGTTAAGGAATCACTTAAAAACCTTATTCAAATGTTGGATATGGAAACTCCAAATGATATGGATAAGAACTTTTGCGAAAGTTTGAAATTGTTTTTCATACTGGAAGAAAACTTAACAAAGATTACTACATATTTACAAGAGGAAAAAGAAAAGTATATTAAACTTGAAAATAAGAGTGGTTTAAAGAGTAACTATGTTTCTAAATCTAAAAGGTAAGAATAATGAGTAATTTAACAATATGTGTTTCATCACATGAGATGGCTACATTCATTTGCGATATACTTAATAATCAAAACAAAAGTTTTAAAGCAAGTGTGAATGAAAAATCAAGTGTTTTTTACATTAACATTTCTTATCAAGTTAAAGATAAAAAAGATTTTAAAGATGTAGTAGAAGAATGTATTATTAAAGTTGTTGTTAAGTTTTACAAAGATAAGTATTTTGCTGAACGATTAAATATTCCATTTAAAGATAAAACAATGTTTAACGAACTAAAAGAAACCTTATTACATTTTGATAAAGAACACGATTGTTATTTAATACACAAACACTTAAAGTTTGAAAGAGTAATGAATTTGGAATCTTTTTACTATTTCAAACTTAAAGTTTTGAGGGATAACTGGGATGGTTACATTTCAATAGTTAATGAAAGTTATTTTCAAACCCCAAGGGATTTTTGGGATTTTGTTAGTTGGTTAAAAAGAGGGAATTAGTTAAGATTTTGAGAGAAAACTTAAAACCCTCTCAATAAATAAAAAAAGATAAAAAAGTATTTAAAAGGTTGTTTTGAACGAACAATCTTTTTTTATTTCTTTTAAAAAAATCCTAACGATTTTCGTAAAAGTTCTCTTATAATACTAAAAATCACATCTCATGGTGATTTTGTTAAAAATTAAGTAAGGGAAAGTATCTCAATACATATACGTGTGAAAAACACAAATTTAATTTAAAGAGGTATTAAAATGAAAAAACAAAGGAACTGTTATGAAAACAAAGGTGTAAATGGAGAGATTATTTCTTATCGTTTTTACTACTCTGGTAAGGACCCTATAACCGATCAACCAAAACAATATACCAAAACATGGAAAGTTCCAAAAGGATTATCACACAAGGAAGTTGAATTACAAAAGAAAAAGTTTGAAATTGAGTTTATAAATGAATGTGAAAAGAAATCGTTGGGACTTTACTCACAAGAGAAACATTTAACCTTTGAGGAATATTCTACTAAATGGAATGAAAGGATTATGTTAAGAAATGAAGAGAGCTTTAATTACTATGAGAGGTCCAAATATGCACTAAGTATAATCAATCAACATTTGGGTAGATTTTACTTAAACAAAATTACTCCAAGTATGATACAAAATTTCATTGATTATCTTTGTGAAAGAACATACACCAAAGAAATTGTAGTTGTTAAAAAATCCATTTACGAACTTGTGGATTTAAAAGAATTGAAGAAATCACAACTTTCAAGAGAATGTGGAATTGAAAGACACACTCTTGAACTTGCTTCAAAGGTGGGAAGTCGTGTTAGTATGAAAACTGCAAAAACCATAGCTGGGTATTTTAAAGTTCCACTTACAAAATATTTTGAGGTTAGTAAAGAAGAGGTTAAGTATTCCAAAGCCTCAAATGATGGGATTAAAAGGATTTTAAGCACCGTTTTAGCAGAGGCTAAAAGAGAACAGTTGATTGAACATAACTATGCTTCAAGGGAGTATATAAAACCTCTTACAGGAACAACAAAAGAAAAGGAAATATTTACAGAAGAAGAATGTAGAGAGTTTGTTAGGTGTGTTTTAAAAGAAAAGAATTTCAAGGTTAAAACCACAATGGCTATTTTAATCTTCTTGGGTTTACGTAGGGCTGAAATCTGTGGATTAAGTTGGAGTGATATTGATTTTGATAAACAAACCTTATGTGTAAGAAGAAACAGAGTTTACACCAAAACCTTTGGAATACAAACCAAAGAAACAAAAACAAGTTCTTCAAAGAGAGAGATTAAAATGCCCAACCTACTTGTAAATATTCTTTTGGAGTATAAAGATTGGTATGAGGAACAAAAGTTAATTCATGGGGATTTATGGGAAGGTAAGGATTCACTCTTTTTAAGGGATGATGGAAAACATATGCACCCAAGTTCGGTTGAACACTGGACCAGAGATTTTTGTTTAACAAATGGATTAAAACTTATTCCACCTCATTCCATCCGTCACACTTGTATCACTATGCAAATAATAGCAGGTGTTCCTTTAAAAGTGGTTTCCAAAAGGGCTGGACACTCGGACGAAAAGATAACACTAAGTGTTTATACTCATGCTTTAAAATCACAGGATGACCAAGCAGCAGAAATTTACAACAACTATCTTATTGGCTGACAATAATAAATATGGAACAGAAAAAAGTAAGTTTAGTTGAAATCATGTATAAAAACAATGTTTATAAAATATGTAAAAAAATGATTGAAGAAAACCTATTAGATTTTTTGGAGTTTTGTGTTTACTCCAATAGGTTGGAACCTGTAATGAAAGTGATTGAAATAATAACAACCAATCAATTTGGTAAGTTTGGAATCAACCAAAATAATTTAATTAGTTTTAGTTCAATTTGATTTTAAACTCACATTTATCGTGGTAATAAAAAATCTAAGTTGATTAAACTTAGACCTACTTGGTTGGCTTGAGTGGACTCGAACCACCGACCCCCACCTTATCAGGGTGGTGCTCTAACCGACTGAGCTACAAGCCATTATTAAATTGTTTTTTTGGAATGGTGGGCTCCGACCCCACATCTCCAACCCTGTTTTTCCTTTTATCAAGGAGTTCTTATTAACTTAACCATTTTAACATAAACAAGTGAGTTTTTACATCAAATTTTACACTTTTTTTACACTTTATCGTTTTTGTGTAAAGTTAAAAGTTTAAAACTCCTTTATTTTAGGCTGTTGTAGGCATTTGCTAATGTGGTAAAGTAAATACTTATCAGGGTGGTGCTCTAACCAGCTGAGCTACATCTCTAAATAAAGTGCGTTTCAAGAAGCAGTCTTTAACTCAAGAGGGATTATATGAGGAAAAAGAAAATTTATTTTGCTTCTTTATGTAACGCAAAAGTATTATACCTATAAAAAGTGTCTAAGTCAACCATTTTTTGCGATTTTATTTAAATTTTTCACAAAAATTTCAAAGTAATAATTAATGGAAGGAAGTTCAAAGACAAGCACTCCTTCATAATTAGGAGAGATAAAGAATGTTTTAAATTCTTGCTGGACGAAATTTGTATCAAATTTAATATCAGTCAAATCCTGTAGCACATTTTTATCATCATAAACTGAAATGGTAAAAGCAAGGCTATTATTCATAAATATTGTATTGTTTTCGAAATAACTGCCGTTATCGCTTAATATAACAATTTCAAAATGGTAGGATGATTTGGGTGGTGAAGTTACAATAATTTTGCATCCTGCATAACAAACCTGACCATTATATGTAGCAGAGCCTCTTAAATATGTTTCACCTTCGCCAATTGCTGTTACCTTATTTCCGTCTAATTTCGCTATAGAAGAATTGGAAATAGAAAAGAAAATTTCTGCATCATAAAAATTTATATCATAGTCAATGTTTGTGCTTTCCCCAACTTCAAGATAGATATCTTTGATTGTAAATGAAAGAATTTCTGGCTTGGGAGCGGAGAGTAAAAGAAAGATAAGCAAGGAAAAGACACTTGCCAAAAAACAAGAAAAAGTAGACAATATGATTTTAAAATTTCTTGTAAAAATCATATGTCTATTTTAGTCGAAAATTGTATTAATTCAAAATAATATCATAAAAAGTGTTTAAAACAATGGGTTTTCCATGTCTTTCGGAATGACAAGGTTCATAAGTTTAAGCACGGTGGGGGCGATATTGGCAAGTGAGCCATGCTTTTTAAGTTTTGCCTTCTTATTTTTTTCGCTTACAAGAATGAAAGGAACCTTGTTTGTCGTATGAGAGGTGATTTTATTGCCTTTATTATCAATCATTTCTTCTGCATTTCCATGATCAGCAGTGATAATACACTCTCCGCCAGCCATAAGGGTGGCGAGTGCTAAAGCGTAAGCCTGTTTTTCCACACAAGTAATGGCTTCTTTGGTGGCTTCAAAATTACCAGTATGTCCAACCATGTCAGGATTAGAGTAGTTAACAAGGATAAAGTCATACTTTGTCGAGGCGATAGCATCAAGGCTCTGCTCAGTTATCTCTATAGCCCTCATTTTTGGGTAATAAGAGAAGTCTTGCGTGTCAACACTTTCAATAAGTTTTCGCGTTTCTCCTTGATATGCCTTTTCAATACCGCCATTAAAAAAGAAAGTGACATGTGCATATTTAGTTGTTTCCGCAATGTGGAATTGTGACAAACCCTTTTCCGAAATAATGGCAGAAAGATTATTTTTCACTTCAATAGGTGGAAAGAGAGTGTTTAAATCTTTAAAAGATGAAGAATATTCTTGCATTGGTGAAAAAAGTAAGTTTTTAATGTTCTTAGTTTTAAACTCTTTAAAGTTCTTGTTAGTAATTGCATCGGTTATTTCTCTTGCTCTGTCAGAACGATAATTAAAGAAAATAACGCTATCGTTTTCGGCAAAGGTAGCGTCTTTTATTAAAAGTTTAGGTTCAACAAATTCATCATAGACACCGCTTTCATAACTATTTTCCAAAGCCTCTTTAGCAGACAAATTTACAAAATTTTCACCGAAAACATAGGTTTTATATGCTTTTTCAAGCCTAGAATATCGTTTTTCTCTGTCCATGGCATAAATTCTGCCGCATATAGAGGCGAACTGAACATTGTTCATATTGTTTTGTTTTATAAAAGATTCTGTTTGCTTTATAAAGTCAAGACCTTCTTTTACACCGGTATCGCGTCCGTCAGTTATAGCGTGAATATATATTTTTTTAATATTCTTATTTTTACAAGCAGTAAGAATAGCAAAAAGATGATTTATATGCGAATGCACGCCTCCATTAGAAAGTAGCCCCATAATATGTAGATTTGACTTATACATTTCGGCGTGAGAAATAGCCTTTTGCAGTCCTTTGTTTTCAAAAAAACTTTTATCTTCAATGGCTCTATTAATTTTAAGAAGGTCTTGTGGAATTGTTCTGCCTGCACCAATTGTGAGATGCCCAACCTCGGAGTTTCCCATTTGTCCAAAAGGCAATCCAACCGCTTCTCCACTAGCAAGAAGTTCGGTGTGAGGATAAATTTTTAATAGTTTATCTAGGTGAGGTGTGCCGGCGGACTTAATTGCGTTTCCAAATTTCTTCTTACTAAGCCCGAAACCATCTAATATTACTAAAGTTACCATGTTTTCTCCTATTAAATATATTCTATATCTTTTTTGTAGTCTTTGTCAAACTCATAGCAAATATATACTTTTTAGCATATAAATATATGAAGGGAGTGAAAATGATAAATATACATAAATTAGATAATGTAGAAGCACTTATAGAAAATCCGACACAGCCTCAACCAGTAGCAACACCTCGACCAGTCGAGGGGGCTAGGCCGGTGGTTACTCCAACGCCTTCGACTATTACATCGGAAGAAGGTGTGGTGTTGGCATGTAGATTATATAGAATGTCAGAAATATTAAATTTGCTTTATCAGCCATTATATTCTATTAATTTTGATCCGATTTTTTTATCGCTGTCAAATGAAAACGATAGGGTTTCTTCACTTGCGCTTGACATTAGTAGAAGTTTGGGAGGTCGAAATAATTGCTCCTGTCAAAGACTTCCTCTTCCAATATTAGGTGGAACTTTATGCACAGGTTTTAGAGTTACAAATGACTATCTTGATGACATGCTTACTGTTGCAAACTCTCTTTTAAGAGGGGGATTTGATAGAACAATCAGCGAGCAAATTAATCAAATAATAGCGCTAATAAATTCACAAAAAAATGCAATAGAAATTAGAATAATTAACTGTAGAAATTAAAAAAATAATAAAAAAATCGAAAAATAATTATTTTTTTCGATTTTTTATTTAATTTTCGAATTATTCAAATAAATTATATCGTTCTTTATGAATTATTGCATTAAATATTTTATTTTTAGCATCAGGGTATTTTTCATTGAATTTTTTTAATATTTCTTTTGCATTTTCTCTTTCAGTTTTATGATTTACTGGGCAAATATTATTAAGTACAGGAAGGGTGTGACTCACTGAAAGAATATCTTTTTCATTGCAGTACAGAAGAGGGCGTATAACATATAAGTCCGTTTTTGAAAGATAACTTTTTGGCTTAAAGGTGGACAAGCGTCCTTCAAAGAAAAGCGACATAATAAAAGTTTCAATCAGGTCATCTTGATGATGGCCAAGTGCCACCTTATTACATCCCAGTTCTTTTGCTTTACTGTTCAATATGCCACGCCTCATGTTTGCACAAAGACTGCAAGGATTCCTCTCATTTTTCAGGTCAAAAACGACTTCAAAAACATTTGAAGGGACAAGATAAAAGGGCACATTTAACTCTTCGCAAAATTTCTCTATATTGCTGTAATCCATTTTGCCATTACTAAGGTCAACGCTTATTGCGATTATGTCAAATTTTTCATTGCTAAAATTCCTGTATCTAGCAAGTGCGGACAAAAGAACAAGACTGTCTTTACCTCCAGAAACTCCAACTGCAATTTTATCTCCATTTTCAATCAAGTTGTTTTCTTGACATACTTTGCGTAATCCGCCTAATATTTTTTGCATATGTTACCTCAATTCAAAGAAAATATATCAAAAATAATTAAAAAATGCAATAAAAAAATAAAATTAATATTTTTAATTTTTTTACAAGATAAAGTTTACTTAGAAAAAATATTTTTTTGCTTATAATATTTATTATTTTATTAATAATAATTTTAGT
>CAMRTM010000004.1 GCA_947053645.1 uncultured Bacillota bacterium
AAATCCTGAAATATATTTTTGTTTTATTTCACATTTATTTGTAATTAATTTATCTATTTTTTTATTAATTATTTCCACCCTTTCAACGACACCCAAGTTTACACCATTTTTGTCGTAGACGGTTTTACCAAGAGGACTCATCTCCCTTTCAAGACTAAGTTCACAATCACTTGCATGATTTACAACAACGCATTCCTCCTTGTAAGAAAGAACCTTTTCTATAGGAAGAAAGAGTTCATTTTCACTTTCCTCATCGATGACAATAAAGCCTTTTAAAAATTTCAACTCATCGTCAAAACAAATATTTAGGATGTAGCCCACCCCTTCCGCTTCGCTTAAAGCAAGAACTTTTTTACCAAAAATCATTTCAAGTTTTTCCATAGTATAAAACTATTTGCATAACGGAATAAATATTTCTCTTTTTTTAAATAAGTCAAAAATCGCTTTTTTTCGCAGATAGACAATCTCTTGTCCATTAATTCCCTTGACTTAAGTTAAAAAAAAGAATAACATAAACTTAAGAGGTTTATGTTATGAAAAAAATTACAAAAAATATGACGGTAGCAAAAGTGCTGGAACTTGACAAATCACTTGCCGATGTCTTTATGGGCTTTGGAATGTTTTGTATCTTTTGCCATTTAAGCGAAGAAGAAACTATTGAACAGGCGTGCAAAGCCCATGAAGTTGATATGGATTTACTTCTTCAAAAACTGAATGAAGAATTAGTTGCCAAAAACTGATGTATTTTTAATATTCTGTCCATCAATTACATAGGAGCGATAATATCTCATCTTATTTAAACTATATATACCATTCTCACCAACTATAACATGTTCAGCAAGTTTACTATTATGTAATCTAATAAGTCTTGAAACATGTTTATGTCCCGTCAAATCACTCTCTGACGCCCTAGCAAGTCCCCCTGGATGATTATGTACCATAATCAAAAAAGCAGGTTTTGTGGAAAAAATAAAGTTCGCAATAGCCTCCACCGATATGTTTACATAATTGAATGGACCTTTCGCAAGTCTAGCTGTGCGAATCCTTTTTCCTGTAGCAGTGAGAGCAATGATATAAAGACCTTCAGTATTATCTATTCTTGCAAGGTCTTCACAATAATCACACATTGAATATATCTTATTTAAATCTATTCTATCTCCAAGCAGTTCACTTGTATAAAGATGAACTATTTCAGGGAACATCTTCATATACATTGAAGTGCGTTTTCCAATACCGTAAACGGAAGTTAATTCTCCAAGTGAAGCATTCATGCTGTTTGAAACATTTTCAAATTTATCTAACAAACGATGTGCCAGTGGATTAGTATCACCTCTTGGAAACAGATAGAAAAGTATAAACTCCATTTGCTGGATTCTACTTACCTTATCAAGCCCGCATTCATACACCAAATTTAATAATCTATCTCTATGCCCTTCGTGCATATTCTTTTCATGTTCTAATTCTCTCTTCGGCATATCATTCTTCCTTTAAAAATAGATTTTCTCTTATCATGTCAAGTAAGTCTTGTTTCCCAAGTTCTGTCTTGGTGGAAACAAGCACTTCGTTTTCCTTCAAAAGTAGCGGTTTTTCTAGTTTATCTGCCTTATTATAAACCACAATTCTATTCTTAGTGGCTCCAATTGAATCAAGAACCTGATTTGTTACCGCCATATCAAGTTTATATTCTTCCACGCCTTCAACAACTTTACTAAGTGAACAATCCACAACATGGAGTAATAGATTTGCTTCTTTAGCCTCTTCAAGCGTTGCCGAAAAAGCGTCCACAAGTTCATGTGGAAGGTCACTTATAAAGCCCACCGTATCCGTGATGATTGCACCCTCTTTAAGCCCTAAAAATAATTTACGACTTGTTGTGTCTAGAGTAGCAAAAAGTTTATCGTCCGCATAGACCTTTTCCTTTGTGAGCATATTAATTATTGAACTTTTGCCTGCATTTGTATAACCTACAAGCGCTATTAGAGGCACACCCTCTCTTCCCCTTCTTGTGACTTCACGCTGAGATTTTATTTTTGACAATTGTCCCTTAAGCATATTCATTTCATTTTCAAGTATTCGGCGATTAAGTTCTAGTTTCGTTTCACCTGGGCCACGCATTCCAACGCCACCACTTCCATAACGACCACTTGTACCCTGAATTTCACTTAAGCGAGGGAGGAGATATCTATCTTGTGCATATTTAACTTGAAGTTTTGCTTCTCTTGTCTTTGCTCCGCGTGCAAAGATATCTATTATAAGCCCCACCCTATCAACTACTCTTACTCCCAGTGCCGTAGAAATATTTTTCATTTGTGATCCGGTAAGAGCATAATCTACGATTGCTACATCGATTTTATCTTCACTTTTTTCGATATAATCCCTTATTTCTTCCAGTTTTCCGCTGCCTAATACCGTACTCTTACTAAATTCTTTTATATTTTGCGAAAAAGAGCCAAGCACCTTTAAATCGGTGGACTCGGCTAATCTTATAATTTCATTCAATTTTCTTTCTTTATTATCAGATTTCTTTGCGCATATTACAATTACTATGCAATTTTCTTGCTCTGATTGTGTGGAATAAACCTTTCTTTCTTTCATGAAGATAGTTTAACATAATTTGACGCCTCGACAAAACATTTTGACTAACTTATAGCAATAATCGTTCCATCACTTACACTAAAAATGCAATTATAAACTTTTTCATCTCTGCCTACTACTGTAAAGCACCAAAATAGCTCATTAAATTCTGGCGTTTCTTTTCCTAGTACTCTTAAATAGCACTCCGCTTCAAAACTTCGCTTAGTATAGTTATCCAACTGTTTTTTTAATTCTTGTTTACCTATTTCCAAGGCTTTTTCTTGGTCTATTGCAAACTCACCGCTCTTATTTACAAAGTCGATTGTACTTTCACCATAGATGAGAGATATCTTATCTTCGGATTTTAAGGTGCGTTCAAGGTCAAACATATAACTACCTCCCACCATTTCAAGAAGGATATTATGTTTTTCTTCGTTAATTTTTACAACAGCACTCATACGCATATTTTCATATTGCGTAGAAATATTAAGGCAAACCAGTGCAAAGTCACATTTTTTTTGACTGTAACCATCTTTAATATACGGCTCTTCACGCTGCCCAACGCTAATACTTGCATAATCACCATTACATTCGCCAACGAAATAAATGTCTGTTATCTCAGACATATTTTCTCTGACATTATCTCGATTTCCACACCCCATTAATATCATTGGTAAAAATAATAACATTACAAAAACTTTTTTCATGTTTCACCCCAAAACTAAAATATGTCTAATGAAGCAAAAAAAGACAAAAAATCAGGCATTTGCCTGATTTTAGCACTGTTCCTGTTCTTCAGCAAATTTTTTGCGTGTAGACTCTCCCCCTCTTAAATGCTTTTCAGCAAAATTTTCATCGAGAATCCGCTTTGTTTCATAGAAGAGAGCGGGATCTATCTTTTGCAGTCTTTTAGATACATCAGTGTGAATTGTGCTCTTGCTATATCCAAATTCTTTTGCTGTTTCTCTTATCGTTTCATGTGTAGAAGTTATATGATTCGCTACATTACGCACCCTTTCAATTAAATAATCTCTCACAAGTTTTACCTCCACGATAATAACTTATGAGAGATTATCTCCCTTTATGTCTGATTTTGTATATAAAAGTCGAATTGATTACTTTTTGTTTGAATCTATCAACTTAACGATTGCAGGCACTGTCTTGATAGAATCTACCTGATCATCAGGAATACTTAAGCCAAACTCATCTTCAAGCGTCATAAGCATTTCGACAACATCAAGTGAGTCTGCACCAAGATCATCCACCACATTTGCATCGTCTGCAATATCATCTGTAGAGATACAAAGTTGCTCAGCAATCAATTTCTTTACTTTTTCTAATGTGCTCATATAGTCCTCCAACTATTCATTATTATAACTTAACCCATCCTCGCTTGTCAACAAATTTAACATAAAATTACAACTGATTAAATTTTCAACACAAACTTTAATATTTTTTCATTTCTATATAAAAAAATGAACTTAAAGTTCATTTATTTATTTTGTAAATCTAAATAATTATTTGGATCTACTTCATCGCCATTAAGTGTCATATAAAAATGCAAATGTTCATTTAAATCTGTTTCAGCGGATGCTGATAAACCAACAGTGCCGAGTTGATCTCCAGATTTTACGCTATCGCCAACCTTAACAAGAGCATCTTTATTAAGTGAACAGTAATAACTTACTAGCCCATCTTTATGGGTCACTTCTATGGTATTACCAATTAAAGAGTCGTACTCTACCTTTGTGACAGTGCCATCCATGATGCTATAGACTTTATTGCTTTCGCTTGTCATGTCAATTGCAAGATGTGCCTCCCATTGATTTAGAGTTTGATTCTCTTGTAAGGCAGTTGACGAGAAGTCTTTAACAATAGTTGGGGTATCCATTGGAAGGGAAACCTTTACATTATTTCCGCCGACATCTACGACATCTCTATTCGAGTTTACCACCGCAGTGATTGCAAATGTGAGTGATACAGCCAAAACTACGACTGCTACTCCGATGTAAACGCCAAACCTTTTAAAGAACTCGACAAATTTGTTTTTCCTTTTTATATTCATAGACCTTTAACCTCCTAACCCGTTTATTGACATAACTTATAGAATTTATACAGGTAAATTAAATAATTTTTAAAAAGTTTTTTTTACACTCGATACATTTACAATTTTAAAACCCAGTAAGTATCATTGGAAAACCCACCAAAACATTTTCTTCAGAAAAAGCCACCTGAACATTATATTTTTTGCCATCCACCAACCTAAAGTCACTATATTTACTGCTATAGCCATTGATTATCCTTGTGTTTCCCACTAGATACTCATCTGATGAATAATCAAGAAATATATTTAATAATTTGTCTTTGTCACAATCATTATTAAAATACAATACATAACCTTTTATATTATCTAACTTTCCCATTGTTTCCTTTGCCTCGGAAACACCTACTGTAATATAAACATCATTTCCACTAATCACGGAATTTTCATCCTCCGAATGCGTTAAGTCCGTGACAAAACAAACTTTTTCAAGCCCTTCAAATTTATATTTATTGGCACCAGTCCCTACTAATATTCCCAAAGCAAGCAAGCCAATCACAAAAAAAGCAACAATTCTTTTCATAAAGAAATTGTTGCCTTATAGTTAACTTTTAATATTTTTCTTCTAAAAATTTTTGACGATTTTAAACGAAAGTGAAGTAAGCACAAATCCCCATTCCAACAAATGCTAGGACAGCACCTATAATTAAAAATGTAAGTCTTAGAAAGGGATTTACCCTCTTTTTCCCCTCCTTCACTTGTTGTTTTTCCCTGCTTTGTATGTCATTTTGTGGCTGCAATGGCGAATTGACTGGTTGAGAAGGTTGAGGTGGCCTAGGAATATTTGGTCTTGGTGGAGGTGGTGGCGGTACCCGTCTAAAATTATCTTCCATGTTTTCTCCTTAATTATCTTAACTAAATTATAAGATAACTTATTTTATTTTGTCAAACATTTTGAAGCGGATTAACTCCCCAAAGTCCTTCCACATCGGCGTTCGCGTCAAGACCTTCTACCGCAATCGTCATTATATAGTTTTTATTTCCGCGCAAATGACTTCCATCTCCAATCACAAGAGATGAACATAGTCCTATTTTGCCTTGAGGAATAAGTTTTTCATTAAAATAGTAATACCCATCATCCCCCTTAGTCCAATTATTTGAAGTGACAAATTGCATATCTGCTATTGCATTATCAGACATAAAAACATAGACTTTTGCTCTGATATATAGTTCGCTGTCGGTATCCAAATTTTTGATACCTACTATCTGTGATAATTTTTCACCCTCTAAAAATCCGCCGGAAAATGTAAAAGAAGCTGTGGCAGATTCATTCTTTTTCACACTTATTTCTATATTATTACCAAGTTGCAAGTCGGTTTCTTGGGTATTACTAGAAGAAAAATACCAACCTGAAATTCCTAAATAAACAGATATTCCGAGCAGTATCACAAGTGAAACACATGCAAAAAGCCAACCATAATTTGAATTATTTTTTTTCATAATTACCTCTTAAATTAGGTTGGCTTTTATTATTATTTTTATTCCTTATAACCTTTGTGATTGCGCCCTTCTACGCTTATTTCTTTCATTTCTAAATTTATTTATCTGCTCTTGTTTAAATATTCGACTTTCCTCTTCAAGTTGTTCTTTGCGTTTCTGCCATTTATACTTTCTATTACCAAGACTGAAATCATAAATTGAAACAGCGCCACCGATAAGAAGAAAACTATAATATGTGAGAAGCCTCCATAATAATAGCGCCCAAACAACCGCACCGCCACCCACACTGGCAAAGGCTGCAGTAAACATAACCTTGAAGGAAATTTCATTCATACCTGAGCCGCCCGGCAGTGGGAAACAACCAGATGCAAGTTCAACCATTATACCCATTACGAAATAATTGATAAACTCGCCAGACTGAGGGCCTGCAAACAAGCAAACAATGAAATATGGCATTGCAAACTTAAATATGAATTTTAACAGGTTTAATCCAAATAAGATTACAAAATCTTTAAAGGATGTCATGTACTGTTTAACTACGCTTTGGAAATCTTCAATATACTTAGAAATCTTAGCGTACTGCTTTTCATAGTTTTTCACTATTCTCATCTTTTGTAACAGTTTAAGTATTTTCACTACGAGTTTTCTTCCAAGACTTTTACTGATAGACAAAAACGCAACCAAAAATAGAAGCAAACTTCCGAGAATAAAACCTATTGCCGATACCACTGCAATACCATTGGATGCACTTGGTGAAGATGTAAAGAAAATAATCATACATACAAAACTTATAACCGTCCACACAATTTGCGAAAAAATGTATTTTGCAAAAGGCACTGCAAGCGAGGTGTGCATTGGAACATCATGCTTTTTAAAATATGTGATTTGAAAAGGTTGACCACCAGTGCCAAGAGGTGTAATGGAATCATAATATCTTCCTATTGTATGCACTTTAAAACATAGTCCGAAACGCCATTTACCTATAGATTTTTTTAATAGATAACTCATCGAAAGTACTTCGGAAAATTGTTCGCCAATAAATAATATCATCAAAACAAATATTGCCCAGCCATGAAGTGGCAAATCACCAAGAGGGACAAAGCCTTCTGTGAGAATGTTCCATGTAAGAATACCGGCAAGAATGACAAGGTTTAAAACAAAGAAAAATATATTTGTAAGTTTCTTCTTTCTGCTACCTTGTTTTGCAACAGACTGCTCTGCTTCATCAAATTTTCCTTTTTGTTCTTTAATAAATTCTTCATTTTCAAGCACAATCTTTCTTTGTTTGCTTTTTTTAAACTTTTCCTTCCTCTTTACTACAAAATTGACTTCACTAAGTTTTACCAAATTTATTTCTTCACTAGGCAAAGCACCACCCTCTTGAGTGGCTAAATCTAACTCTTCTACCTTCTTTGCCTTTTTATCCATGATTATACTATATCAAAATAAAAAGCCCTTGTCAAATATACAAGGGGCTTTTATTTATTTTATTAAATCCGCGTATGCACTGCCATAATATGTGATATTATATTGTGCTTTTAGTTCTGCTATATTAAGATTTTGGAACACCGCAAACTTGTCTGTCATAAGAGTATCATAAATAACATCAAAGTAAGTTTTTCCAAGGAAACGATTTACATAGGTGGAGTGAAGCACCTCGATTGGTGTAAGACCTTCTTCGTTAGTTTCGTCGTTTGTAAGTGAAAAGTCTTCATCAATACCTTGGAAGGCATTTTCAAGTTCTCCAACATAGAAAAGTACATGGATTCCGTTTTCAGTTATTACTGGAGTGGAAACCGCACCTACCTCCCCTTGCTTATATAGTTCAACCGCCATGTCGGTAAATTCGGCAACATAATTAGAATAAACTTTAAACTCTTCTCCTTCTTCCGCTTGTGACTTGTTCACGCCGATAGTATAACTATTTTGTGCATTTATCATTCCTGGGTCATCATTATATCTATAAATAAAATCATTGAAAAGTGTAAATCTGTTTTCTTCTGAACTTGCAAGTTCAACTTCTCTCTTAATATCTGCGGCAAGATCATATGGACTAACCTCTGCTGCAGTGCTATCTACAACATACTCGCCTTTGTCATTCTTCTGTCTTATAATTGGCTTAATCTTGCTTGCAAGTAGAGAAAGTGCTTCGTGATATTCATCCTCAGTTTTGAAACCACCATTATTCTTTTTATTTATTAACTCTTTATATTCTGCTGACTGTTTTGTTGTATCATCAAATTTGAAAAGTATGTGTGCTACTTGGAAAAATTTAGTATCCTCTTCCTTTTCACGATAGTAATAAATTTTTGTAGAGTCACTTTGCATATTAGTTTCATAAGAAGAATCATTTTCAGTAACATATTGTGTATAAGAAGCACTAACCATTGCGGTATAGAGATTTAACATCTGGTCAATGGTAACAGTGGATTTATGTGTATAGTTTGTGAAATACTCATCATACTTTGAAATTAAATAATTTTCATAGCACTGAAGGTAAAGTTTATCTATTTCACGAAGGAAGATAGAAGCAGTATCGGTTGTCAGATTTAATCCCTTCTCATCTGCTTTAAGTGCTTGAAGATATTTATTAAATGCTTTTTTATACGCACTAGAGCCAGACTGATTTACATATGTGAAGAAATTTGTCCAAATTAAATTTTTATCTTCTTCATTGTTAAAATCATGAGGTATGTCATATTGAAAACTATCTATTTCTTTAGTAGGAACATCTAATCTAACTATTTCTAGACTACCAGTCACAGCACTTAAGTCTGCTTTTGGGGTATATCCATCAAATTTTCTTGTATCAGCCGCTGAGGTTGCACCTTGTGAAGTTGCTCCATTGCTGGTACCTAAAATCTTATCAAGTTGTTCTTTAAATTTGTTTTCAAGTGCATCCGCAGTCTGTTGCCAGATATATGTTTTTTCCTTTTCAGTAAGGTCTGCCTCGAACAACCTCTTAGCTTCACGCACGGTCACTTTACGATTTACAAGTAAGTCCAAAGTACTTTTAAGAGCTTCTTCCTCGCTCTGGCCATAGTATTGAGTAAAGTAATATTTATAAGTATCATAGGCTTCAATGAGTTCTTTTTTCTTGATTTTTACCCTTTCGTTGCTATTCTTATCAACCATAGAAGCTACCGTTTCATTTAAATACTTTTCTCTATTAAGCGTGATAAGACCACACCCAGAAAATATCGTGGTGCAGAAAATCATTAAGCATGCAATTAATCCAATCCATCTAGTTTTCATTTTTTCTCCAATCAATTATTCCCATTATAATACAATTTAATATTAAATTTCAAGCGTTTTTATCTACTTTTCTAATTTTGCCTCACTTACAAGAAATAGTGATATAAGTCTATCCACTTTATCTTTAGTACTTGCCGAAACATTAAAACTAATTTTTGGCAATATATCAAAGGAAAGCACTCCGCCAAACTCCTTCAAGTTATTTGCAAGGGCTGGTGAAATTATATTTTCACTTTTATTCAAAGTGAGTGTACAGGTGGTGCTGTTTACTCGTATCTTATTTATACTAAACTTTGACGCAAGATTTTTAAGAAGGGCAAGTCTACATAAATTCTTAATTTCTTGTGGCACCTGACCAAAACCATCTTCCATTGACTTTAATATCTCTCTTTCCTCATCTTCACTTGCAATATTACTTATCTTGGTGTACATGAGTATTCTTTCATCACTGGAAGAGATATAATCCTCGAGAATGTATGCGTCAAGACTGACTTCAAGTTTAACCTCGTTTTCAGTAGAAACTTTCTTTCCTTGTAGTTCCTTTACTGCCTCGTCAAGAAGTTTCACAAACATATCATAACCCACCTTCTCGATATGACCATGCTGAGCCTTACCAAATATATTGCCCGCGCCTCTTATCTCTAGGTCACGCATCGCAATTTTAAACCCACTGCCTAGTTCACTAAACTCCTTGATTGCACTCAGACGCTTATAGGCGTCCTCAGTCATCACCTTATTTTTATCATAAAGAAGGTAGGCATAACTAAGTTTGTCACTTCTCCCTATTCTACCTCTTATTTGGTATAATTGCCCTAATCCAAGTTTATCAGCATCAATTATTATCATGCTATTTGCCTGAGGCAAGTCTATTCCATTTTCTATTAGTGTGGTGGAAATTAGTATATCGTATTGCCCTTCATAAAGATTATTTATTATTCCTTCAAGTTCCCTCTCCGCCATTTGACCATGAGCAATACCAACCCTCGCTTTTGGCAAAAGTTTTCTTATATAAGAAGAAAACTCGACAATTGTTTCCACACGATTATAAATGATAAAACTTATCCCGCCCCTTGCAAATTCTCGGGAAAGTACATCACGAATAAGTTCATCGGTTTGCTCAGTCACATAGGTTTGAATTGGCAATCTTTCTCTAGGCGGAGTTTCAATTATGCTTATATCTCTTATTCCTGATAACGACATATTAAGCGTTCTTGGAATTGGTGTCGCGGAAAGAGAAAGAACATCAATGGTGCGTTTTGCATTTTTGATTTTTTCCTTATCTTCCACACCGAAGCGTTGTTCTTCGTCAAGCACTAACAAACCTAAATCTTTAAAAATTACATCTTTCCCAAGAAGTCGATGAGTGCCAATAAGCATATCGACCTGCCCATCTTTTAGCCTTTCAAGTATATCTTTTACTTCTTTTGGTGTCTTAAACCTATTAAGTACCTCTACTTTTACACCAAAATCCTCCATTCTTTTCTTTGCTGTAAGATAATGCTGCTGAGAAAGAATTGTAGTAGGACATAACAGTGCTACCTGACGACCATTGTATATACACTTGAAACATCCCCTAAGAGCAACTTCCGTCTTTCCGAAACCAACATCGCCACAGATTAGCCTGTCCATGATTTTATCACTTTCCATATCTTTTTCAATATCGGCGATTGCTTTTAATTGGTCGTTAGTTTCAGAAAATCCAAAGGCATCCGCAAACTTCTTATCTAAGAACTCATCCCTTGAAAATTTAAAACCTTTGGCATGCTGTCTTTCATTATATATCTCAGTAAGACTTATTGCCATTTCTTTAAGTCCGCGCTTTACCCTATCTTTAAGTCTTGAAAACTCCGCCCCACCGAGAGCGGAAAGTTTAGGATTTATCTCGCTTCCTACATATGCGGAAATCGTGTTTGCCTCTTCACTTGGCAGATACAATATGCCGCCGCCTTTGTATTCAATTACAAAATAGTCTTTTTCATAATCACCTAGTTTCATCCTTTCAATGCGTATACATTTTCCTATACCATGAAAGGAATGAACAACATAATCGCCAAGTTTTGGCAGATAAAATACCGCATGTTTCCCTTTGGTAAATGTGCTGACATTTTGCTTGAAAAGACTGTCTATACCAATCGCAAGTATTCTTTCCTTTAAGAAACTGTAACTAAAAGGAAAGTTTTGACTTGATACAAATATCTTCCCTTGACCAAATTCTTCCAATTCATAGTCATGAAAAACAAGCCCGTTTTCAGTCAAAAATTCTCTTAATTTTTCCTTTCTATCCCCAGCATACAAAATTATACCTAGTCCCATGTCTAGACCGCTAAGTAAATCCTGCTTTAATGCCATAAAGTCGGTCAAATATGAACGAGTAGGAAGTTTATGGTTTTCATAAACATTTTCTCCATAAAATGGACTATTGAATATAATGTCCGCTTTAGAAAGGAATATGTCAAAAGATGGATAAGCGTTTTTATCAAAATTAGACATAGCAGAGTAACTTTTGATTAATAATTCAATTTCATCCTCTACACGCTTTGGTTCATCTATCACTTTAAAACCTTCAAGAGAAAAAATATCATCTTCTCCCAGTTTTAAAAGTGCAGGAAGAATATTTACTTTATTAAGAGATTTTATATTTTTCATACTAGATGGATCAAAGGTATATATCGCCTCTACTTCTTCTCCAAAAAATTCTATTCTATATGGATGACCTTGCCCAGCAACAAAAATATCCAAGATATCTCCGCGAAGAGCAAATTCCCCCTCCTTTGTAACTAAATCTTCACGACTATATCCTAAACTGATCAGTTTTTTTATAATATAATCAAAGGTATATTCACTCTTAGTAAAAATTTCTATTCTTTCTTTATATAAACTAAGGTCAAATTTGGTAAGTGCAGAGCATGGTAACACCAAAAGAACATCTGTCCCGCCCTCTAAAAAACTGTTAAGTGCAGACAGATATGGAATAAGGTTGGCGTCCTTTTCTTGCTTTCCCTCCCGTGATGCTGTCACTATTGTTGCACTCTTTCCAAGGCTTGCAAAACCACGCTTATATTTACCAGCACTTGCAAAATCACTACACAAAAAAACAAGGCGATTTTTTTCACCTAGTAAAATTGTTTTCTCTCCCTCGCCTACTCCCGAGATGTATTTATGCGACAAAATTTCTTTTAGCCTCATAATTTCTCCATTATTATTTGGCACGCATCATCGATTGCTTTATCAAAAAGATTTTTATCAACTATTTTAGAAAGCACAAAGTCAGACAATTCCATCTTCTCATCTCGCCCAGTACCAACCTTAACTCGTTCAAAATCCTCTCCAATATATGAAACTATACTTCTTAGTCCATTATGAGTGCCACTACTTCCCTTTTCGCGATAGCGTACCTTGCCAGCTGGAAGATCAATATCGTCAACGGCAACTAGAATTTTTGCCTCTTTATACTTTTTCTTAAGCATAACAACTGCTTCTCCACTGTTATTCATATAGGTTTCAGGTTTTACCAGTATAAATTTGTCATTTTTTCTGCCTTCAGCAAGGACTGATTTACAAGAATGTTTAGAAAAACTAACCCCCAAATTTTTTGCAAGTCTATCAACCACCATAAATCCTAAGTTGTGGTAGGTGTTATCATATTTAGCCCCCACATTGCCTAGCCCTACTACAATATACATTCTAACCTTCTTGATTTATTAATTTTTCATACGGACCTATACTAGCCCCTTCTCTTACCTTACTTTTTTCAATATAACTAGAAACAACATAACTGTTTTGAGCGATAATACTGTCACTTATAATATTATTAGCATCTAATATCACATTTTTACCTACATATGTTTGACCACGCAAAATATTATTTGGGTATATTGTTGCCCCGCCTTCTATTTCTACATCAGCATCAATAAAAATACTCTCTTCGCCATACATAATCACTCCATTATCTAAATGGAACTTTCTTATTTTATCATATAAATACTTTGACACTCTTGCAAGTGCCTTTGCGTTATTGACTTCATAAAAGGCTTTCTGACTAAAATCCATCACCTTACCTGAAACAAAGGTATCATTATTTTTTACAAACTCACTTTTAAAAACATATCCTTTTGAAAGGGCAAGTGCATTCATGCCATTTTTGCAAAAATAATCCATTACTTTATAGAAAGTGTGTTTATCAAGAAGCGGAGTGCTTGAGTAAAAAACCGCCATATATGGTTTTTGTGTTTCTATGGTTTTCAAAGTTGAAAAAATATCAACAGGCACATTTATCACCTTTTCTTCACAGCCATTACCTGCAATAAGTACCCAATCTATCATCTTTTTGCCACATATGTCGAGGTTATAACTTTCTTTGCCTAGTTCATTGCCCTCTTTGACAACGATAAAAAGCACCTCTTCTTCTATCCAATCATGATTTCTTGCCGTCAAAAATCCTTCGGGAAGAAGTGTACTTTCTTCTTCCGCCTCACATTCAAGTGATGAAAAATCAAATTCTATTTGATTTTCACATATTAATAACTCATTTTCTTCTCTTTCCATGTTTTAATTATACTTTTTTGGCAAATTTTTGTCAACAATTAAAGAGTCAACTCTTTATATTAAAATTTAAACTTGCTTTCATTTTATTTTTATTTAAATATTAAATATGCTAAAATTGTTCTATTAAAGGAGAAATTATGAAATTTAAAGGTAAAATTTTTGGCTTTATGGCTGTGAGTTTACTTCTTACTGTCGCTTCCGTCGTAGGAGGATTTATCTCTCCAACCGGTGCACAAGAGTCATCTCGCGTCACTACTCTTACAAGTACAACTTTGTCAACTACTGTATATGATAGAAATGACCATGAACTTCAAACAGCAGACACTGGCACATATATAGACAACTTGAATGACAGCAGTAGAAATTTATCTTTTTCGGCGTATTCTTGGGATGAGGTAAAAAAAATCCAATTCAATAATATTCGCGGGAATGAAATCCCTCTTTTCGACTCCTATAATTTAAGTTTAAAAGTAGAATATGCACCTATGTATGTTACAGCACAAGGTTTCTCCACCTTGAAGAAAACTTATGATGATGTATTAACAAGAGAAGATGTGAAAGATTTATATCATCTTGAAAACGAAAACTTGATTTTCTATTTTGACCCTTCCCCACTTACTGATGGCGAGCCTTTAAAAAATTATGGGTTTGGTTGGGGACTTTATAGATTTACTCTCCAAATTGGACTTAACGCAAGCGATGAATCAGGGCTACAATATTATAACTGCGAATCAAACCTTATCGCTATCAAACCTACAGTACCCACCGAGGCACCTGTTTATGTAGCGAACAAGGACAATATCGATGAGTTTACAACTCCTGTTGTAACATATGATGCAGTATCAAGTACCACAATGCAATGGGCTTATGAATTTAAAATTTCAAATGATATTAAGTATACCTACTGCGATCAAAAACAAATTAAATGGTATGTTTATGGTAACGCCACTGACGGAACGCCTTATGTTTTAACAGAAGATGATCGAGCCAACCCGGAATTTGCTGGTTATCGCAACAGTATAGTCAAAGGAGAAGTCAATCGAAATGGACTTACCTTCACCTTTGACAGCAATGGAGTTGGTGGTGAATGGCATGTATACTGCGTTGTTACAAATATAAGCACTGGTGAAACACTTAAGTGTGAAGAGATGATTGTGACCACCGCTACAAAAATGAATGCAAACACTATCTATATTATAATTGGTGCATGTGCTGCGGCTGTGCTTATTGCAGTAGTACTTATAATAATCTTAACCAAGAAAAAAGAAAAGGTGTGGTAAAATAAAATACTAGTTTAACTAGTATTTTTTATAGTATATTATGAACATTTGCACCCATGAAATGAAGATAATTGTCCGCATAATACTTAATTGAAGTTATGCTTACTTTTAGTGCATCCTTATCATTACTCCCGACATAGGATTTCATTTTTGAAATTTCTGTACCAATTTCTTGAATGCTTTTATGGTTTACCATATAACATAATAACGATTCATTATTTGTCCAGTTATATTCTAAATTATCTACAAGCAGTGACATCTCCATAGTGTTAATATCTTCACTTACAAGGAGTTGATTTTCAATTTCATAACAATCTTTTTTAACTTGATTTAAACTATTATTTACTACAATATCTTCAACAACACATACCGCTATTATAAAAAGAAAGATAAGCGCAAAGTTTACATAGTGAAAAACCTTCATATTTTCACCTCACATTCAAAACTTTTTCCCTCCCCTTTCATAAACTGAATATAGGATTGTCCCGCTTTATCTACTGTTAGAATTAATACCTCTTTAAGTTTATCGCCACCCTGCTGTTTAATT
Source organism: uncultured Bacillota bacterium (assembly GCA_947053645.1). Classification (GTDB taxonomy): domain Bacteria; phylum Bacillota; class Clostridia; order Christensenellales; family UBA1242; genus Caccovivens. Next base: position 15,743 of record CAMRTM010000004.1, read on the forward strand.
ATTTTAAGCACCTTCTCCATATCCATTTTTGCAAGTGATACATTTTCTTTCATAAGTTTGCCTTCGCTTACAAGTGTGATAGGTATGAAACTTTCCTCTTCCTCTATCTTTAATCCGGCATTTGTTGCTGGGCTAAATTCTGCCTTTGGCATGACGCTAACCTTGCCATTGGTTTCCATTATTGCGTATTGAATTTGCGAAATACTAAAGTAACCACAACCCCTTAGTGCGGACAGTATATCATCGGTAGATAGATTTAACTGTTTCATTGCGTTGTAGTCAAGCCCTTTTGGGTTTATGATTATCACCGGCTTTCCACTTACTATTTTTGAAAATGTCGCACTGCTTTTTGTGAGGAGAGTGAGAATAAAATGGAGAACAGAAAGCGTCAAAAGAGGAATGATACCATGCAGTACTGGTACCGACACCTCCGCCATTGGTATTGTTGCAAGATCGGCAATAATAAGAGTTAGCACAAGTTCAAAAGGTTGCATTTGCCCTATCTGGCGTTTACCCATCAGTCTAAATACCAAAAGTACTATAATATAAATTATTAATGACCTTACTACTATCGTTAACATGCCACTATTATTGACATGTTTTTATTTTTTTAACGCTTTTTTGTGAAAAGTTTCTTTACAGATAAAGATTTTGATTTTTTAGGCTTTAATCTTTCCTTTGCAAGAATAATGAAAGAATGAAGATTTATTAAATCAAAAACATTGCATAATAGTACAAAACTTACCACTGATACTATTCCACCTATTGTAAGCGAAAGGAAAAGCGGGAAGATATGATTACACAAACTTGTAATAAAACTTGTTAAAGCCGCGGAAGGAATTATTAAAAGTATCATTATGAGAAGAGGCTTTAAAATATTTAATTGTATCTTGATTTTTCGCTTTAACATTAAACTATTCAGCACTGCTGTAACTATAAAACTTGCACCCATTCCCCAAACCAATGCGTTTATTCCAACTAATGAAGGGAGAAACCATATTGCAATAAACATAACTATAGCGCCAATGAAATAATTGATAAAGCCCTTCACTTCCATGCCAAGGGAGTTTAATAACGCTGAGGTTATATTTGTAATTCCAAGCGGAATTAAAACCCATGCAGAGGATTGCAAAAGTGTTCCACTTAGAGCATTGTCATAAAGGAATATTCCTGCGCCCTCGCCAAGAGCCAGATATGCTGGCACAAAAAGGCAGGAAATAAAGAGTGAAAAAATTATAGAAGAGCGTACCCGCCTTTGTATATGTGCACTATCATTCTGTGCCATTGCTGCTGACATGTCAGGAATAAGTGCCGTTGATAGAGAGCCTATGATTGTAGTAGGTACGAAAAGTAGTGGCATTGTCATACCGACAGCAACACCATATATAGAAAGTGCTTGTGATGCGGTATAACCTATTGCACTTAACCTTGCTGGAATTATTAGGGCGACAATTGGCTGAATCAAACTGCCCGCCACTCGTATTCCTGTAATTGGAGTAGATTGTTTAACGAGTGGCTTAAATATGTTTTTAGAAGGCTTTGACATCTTTCCACCAAAGAAGAAGAATAGAAGCATTACAAATATCATCGACATTGCACATGCGATAGTCAAACTCCATGCTACCGATGTCGCGTTCTCTATAGCAGTAAGAGTTCCACCTATTATAAGAACACAGATAAAAATTCTTACTATTTGCTCATATAATTCGCTAAAACATAGTGCAAAATAGTTATTTTGTCCCCAAAGTGCTCCACGAAAAACACTATACACTGAAGAAAACACCAAACTTGGAAGGAGAACTATCAAGATTCCCACACATCTTGAATCAGTGAAAAGTGTGGCAAACACATTCTTAAATAAAAATACTACAAGGCATAGCAAAACACTTAGAATAAGAGAAAATATCAACGATACTGTAACAAGACTGCCCTCACTTTTCCCCTCTCCTTTAGCACGAAACTTTGCTGTCATGCGTGATATTATGAGAGGAAGTCCGCTTGAAACTATTGTAAGAAGCACCATAAAAATCGAGAATGCAACCTGATATAATCCAAGTGATTCCGCCCCTATTGTTCTTGAAAGATATATTCTAAAAAAGAATCCACAAACCCTTGTGAGAACTGAAAAGAAGGTTATTAATGCTACCGTTTTAAATAAAGATTTCATATCATCTCCTTTTATATTTGTATTAAGTTTGTCCTGACTTTAATACAATAAATTAAAGGAGATGTCATGAAAAAATTTAAAGATGAGATTTATATAGTAAAAAAAGAGGACACTTTGTCCTCTATCGCCTCCGCCTACGGAGTAAACCCCGTAACTATTTTAATTGCTAACAACTGTACTCCTAATATGATACAGGAAGGATTAATACTTTTTATTAAACATTAGATTACTGTTTATGTTTAAATAGTCTATTTAAATAACTTTCAATTTGCGGCTTATATTTACTTGATAGATAAATGCTTGTCACTGCAAATATAAAAAACAATCCCCACACTACTAAACCCCAACCATGGTATGGAATTATTTGTCCACTTGTAAAATATGATGTCAGGAAAATCCCAATAGGCCGAGTTATTAATTGTGTCGCCATAAAAAATGTCCAGCTCATATCGGTAAGTCCTGCAACAAGGCATAGTATATCGTCAGGAAAAAAAGGAAGCAGCATCATAAGTACAAAACTATACTTTCCATTACTTAAAAATCTTGTCCACTTTTCACAACTTTCCTTCCCAACCATGAATACTACTATCTTTTTTCCAAAACTTCTTCCAATGGCAAATGCAACCGCACTGCCAAGTAGTATTCCCGCAAGGCTTAATAGCCCCGCTTGGAAGGGACCATAAATGAGTGTACCCGCAACCACCAATATAGGTGATGGGATTGGAATAAATGTAACCTGCAAAAATTGAAAGATTACGAAAACCGCTCTACCATAAAACCCTAAATCTAAAATAAGATTTTTAAGTTTTTCTACTGAATTTACATACTCCCACCAACCAGTGGCTACTAAAACAAAATACATCGCTACAAGAAAAGCCAATACTATAAGTATGACCAAACTTGTGCGAAGTATTTTTTGTTTCTTAGTAAGAGTTTCCATAATGTTATTATAAGTTAATAAAGTTAAAATTATTATGGATTATATTCACTTGGGCTTAACTTCTCTATTTTGTTTTTTATTCGCTCCTCACTTTCACTGGTTACTCTTTGTGCTGGAATTAGTTTTACATTACTTGCTGGAAGAGTCATCCCCTCTCCAAGGCTTTCTTTTCCTTCAACTATAAGTCCACTTTGTGGATAGTAATAATCATGGCGTACCATTTTTTCCTCTACTACCTTTCCATCTTCAAGATATTGCACATATCCTTTTGACTCATAACCTTCGCGCGGATATTTTAATCTATGATATTCACCTTTATATAACACATAATTTGTATACTCGCCATTTTCATCTTGTATAATTTTGTCGCCATCATGAGGCAAAATTTTTACAAACTCTGCTCGAGTTTTTATCGACTTTCCTTCTTCAAATGGCTGACCATATATCTCGACATGGGCGGTAGTATCATCGCCATACGCTTTAATATAGATTGGAGAATCTAATGTGTTTTTAAATACTAAATCCGCATAACCTTCACTTACCATGGCATCAAAGGAAAGTGGAACATACGAGGCTGGAAGAGAGTGATGAGAGGATGCAAGAACTTCTACATCAGCAAGAAGAAGCGCATTGTATAAAGTCGTAGACGCTTGACATACGCCACCACCTGCACCTGACACATAGACTCCATTCATAATAATATTCGCTTTTTTATAGCCATTTTCTACGGTACGGGGCCCAGTTACAGCATTAAAGGAAACCTCTTCTCCAGAAGCAATTATCTTACCGTTAAAGGCAGAAAGTGCTTTTTTTACATTGCTTTTTCTGTCATTTGAAGAGGTGGCGTAACTTGTTTGAAAACTTGATCGAAGGGTAATCTGCTTAAGCAAAGCCTCTTTGTCGAGTTTAGGCACAACTTCAGTGGTAGGTATCTCTATTGTCACCTTATTTGCTTCTTTTAATGCTTCATCAAGTTTAGTGTTTAATTCATCTCTATCTACTTTTAGTGCATTTTTGCCCTCTTCAACTGAAAACATCTTCTCGCTATTCGGATTGAACACTACTTGTGCATTCTCTGCATTTGTTTCCACCTTGGCTATAATATCTTCAAGTTTATCTTCTATTCCGCCAAGGACATTTTTATAGGAGATATTGACATTAAGTCCTTCTTTTTTCACCTTGTTTTCAATCTTCTTTTTCGCAAAGATATTTCCACTGCGCCCATAACTTAAAACCTGTGAAATAGGCTCTGCAATTGAATTTTTTACTTCAAATTCGCTTCCTTTTAGGGACCACTTCTCCCCACTACATGTAAGAGTAATTTCAATATCATCTCTTTTTTCTAACATCTTACTTGATACAATTTCTTCTGCCTCTTTACTTGTAAGACCTGAAACATTTACACCATTGATATGTGTATTTTCATAAAAAGTGGTACTTTCATTAAGTCCATCACCAAAATAAAATTGACAAAATAATAACAGTCCTACCGCTATAATAGATACACCCATAAGCCAAATAATTGAAGATTTTTTCTTTGCCATTTTGTCCTCTTATGTGTAGTATGAATATTTTAATAAAAAAATATGCAAGTGTCCACCTGCATATTATTTCTTCCTTTTTAGTTTAGTTAGCATCTTTTGCCCAAATGCAATCAACTGTTTTCTGAATAAAATATAAAGTAATATTATTCCTGCAGAGTAACCCATTATGATTCCAAACAGTTTCCACACTTCACCAGTATAATCTGTCAACATAAATAAATCGCCTTTTATTAATATTGCTGCCACTATTAAGACAACGCTGGAAACCATAGCAAGAATTCGCATCTTCGTAAGCGGGAAGCATAGTGAGATTAAATTTAGATAACCTGTAAAGGTAAGCACCATTACAAGTAGTGTGATGTACTGCGAGTCGGTAAGACTGACAATTTCTGTTTCATGCAAAATCATTACAATTATTATGTTTATAAATATCAATAATGCCCGTGGAATCGACCTTTTAAAGACCTGAGGCATAAAATCACCTTTAATTAGGTTATCGTTTGGCTCTAATGTAAGTATAAATGACGGCAGTCCTATAACAAACATTTCAAGAAGAAGCATATTTACCGTCTGGAATGGATATCCAGCGCTACTACGCCATGCCAAAGTCACTAAGGTGAGAAGTATTGCAAAAAATGTTTTCATCACAAAGAGAGAGGAAGAGTTCTGCACATTATTGACAACCTGCCGTCCCTCTCTAACTACTGAAGGAAGTGAAGTAAAATTAGAATCCATAAGCACAAGTTTTGATATACTCCTTGCAACCTCACTGCCATCCGCCATAGCAATACTGCAATCCGCTTCTTTCAGCGCAAGAGTGTCGTTAACTCCGTCACCTGTCATGGCAACAACATTCCCCTGTTTTTTAAGGGTCTTTACAAGCACATATTTCTGCTCGGGTGTTACCCTGCCGAATACAGTGTATTCATTTACAAGGCTTTCAACCTCTTCAACACTGTGATTTTCAAGAGAAATATATTTGTCGCTGTTTTCCACCCCTACACGCTGTGCAATCTTTGCAACCGTTGCTGGGTCATCGCCTGAAATTATCTTTATTTGGACATCATTAGATTTAAACCACTCTATTGTTTCTATCGCCTTTTCACGAATATGCTCTTCTAAGGAAATTAACGCAAGGAGTTTGCTCTCACTCCCCTCCATATCTTCACTAAATTTTCCTTCACATTCAGTGAGTGCTATTACGCGCAACCCCTTTGACGCTTGGGAAGAAATATACTCCTTTTGCTTAGGCGTAAGATGACACTTTATTCGTGTTACCGCTCCTAAGAAATATATCTTTCCTTCTTCAAGTTCTGTTATTGAATATTTACGCTGAGATGAAAATTCAAGTTTATTGACCGCAGTTACACTGTCATCCAAGCCATATTCTTTTGTTAAGGCAATTGAAGTGGCATTTTTAGATTTTTGATTGAATAATACCTGCGACAATATCTTTTTTGCATCCTTTTTACCAAAGGTCTTAAGTTCTACCACATCCATAGTTCCGTCGGTGATTGTTCCAGTTTTATCTAGACACAGAACATTGGTGCGAGCAAGCATCTCTATTGAATATAAATCTTTGACTAAAGTCTTTTTTCTAGCAAGTTTTACTACACCCACAGCAAGACCTACCGTGACAAGAAGAAACATTCCAGCGGGAATCATACTTGTCAGCGCACCGCTTGTATATTCTACTACACTTTTTATTGTGCTTTCTGCTTTGCTCCATTGGCTCCACACCGTTAAAGCACCTATTGGCACAAGGATAATTCCAATATACTTAATAAACCTATTCAAGTCTTTAAACAGGTTTGACTGTGGGGCTTTAAACTCTTTAGCCTTTGCTGCCATTTGATAAATATAATTTTCCTTACCCACCTTCTCCACTCTTGCATAACATAGACCAGAAACAAGGAAACTTCCGGATAAAAGAGGGTCATCAATGGATTTTACTATTGCATTTGACTCGCCTGTAAGCAGGCTTTCATTTACCTCCACCTTTCCATCTACTATTATACAATCGGTAGGAATTTGGTCACCGCTAGATAAAATCATAATATCGTCTAAAACAAGATCATCCGATAATATTTCAATTTCCTGTCCATCACGCACCACTCTGATTTTTGGCGCAGTGACAAGGGACATTTTTTCCACCGTGCGTTTTGCCCTTATCTCTTGGAATATGGCAAGAGCAGTGTTAAGCACTATCACAACTAAAAATAAAAGATTGCTATAAGATTCAACGCAAATAAGTGCGACTGCAATTATAAGCCAAATAAAATTGAAAAATGTGAAAATATTTTTAGCAAATATAGAAAAATATGATTTTGACGCCTTAATTTTAGTGTTATTGGTAAGTTTTAATGCTTTTCTTTCTTCAACCTGACTCTCAGTCAGTCCAAAATCTTTAGTTGAAAAAAATCTTACAATATTTTCTAATTGCAAGTTTTTTTGCTTTTTCATTCTATTTTTTTTCTTTTCCTTAACCATATTTCTTTTTATTAGTATAATAATCTATTATTTCATTGTCAAATCTATCGCTAATAAGTTTGACATTATTTATAAAAATAAGTATTCTATATGTATATTAATAAAAAAGAGGATAAAATGAAAATTGAGATTTCTTCAAATTTAAAAAATCTTTCAAAACTTTTTCCATCTGAACTTTTTATTGTGGGTGGTTTCGTAAGAAATAGTTTACTTGGCATTGACCTTGTAGATGTTGACTTGTGCAGCAGTCTTACCCTTGACAAGGTAGCCAAACTTTTAGAAGGTTCTCCTTTTAGTTTTAAAATAAAAAGCAAAACTCTTGGCACCGCACTTATAACCATCGAAAACGAATGTTATGAATACTCGGTTTTTAGAAAAGAATACTATGGAGAAAACGGACAACACTCCCCTGAAAAGGTAGAATTTATTACTGATATTCAAGAAGATGCCAAACGCAGAGATTTTACAATTAATGCTATATATTATGACATTAACAAGGATGAGATAATTGATTTTTATCATGGCGTTGAAGATATTAAAAACAAAATATTACGCACAGTTGAAACCCCTGAATTTGTTTTATCTAAAGACGGGGCTAGACTTCTTAGACTTTTTAGATTTCAATGTGAACTGGGATTTAAAATTGAAAAAGAAACCTTACTTACCGCTTTAAAGTATGCAGGCAATGTAAAAGCAATTTCAAACGAACGAAAGCTGAACGAAATGGGCAAAATTATAAACAGCAGCTCACGCTATTCCATTTCAAAACCTAATGCTTTTATGAGAGCCTTTAAACTTTTCAATCGTTATCAAGTTTGGCCTAGTTTTGGACTTGACACACCTAAAGTTAAATTTAACATGATTAAAAAGGTGGAGCAAAAAGCCTATGGACTTTTAATTGATATAATTGACACTGTGAACCCAATAAGCGTTTCCTATTATCTTGAGCGGCTTCTTGCCGATATAGGTCTGTCAAAGAAAGCAATGGCTTTATCAATTAATATTCTTTCTGGCTACTATGCCGCCCTAAATAAAGAAAGCAACAAGCCATATTTCTTCAAGTACTTTGACAACTTCCCTATTATCTGCCAACTTATAAACAAAAAATCAAAACTTCTTTCTATGAAATATGAATTTTTCTACAAATATATTATAAGTCATAAACTTGTGATAAGCATAAAGGATTTACAAATAACTGGCGATGATATTAAAAAACATTATCCAGAGGTAAATCCAAAAAGATATAAGGCTATTCTTGAGAGTCTATTAAGTGATGTCTTTGACTGCAAACTTATCAACAACAAAAAAGAACTTATAGCGGCTGTCAATCAAAAATTAAAATATTTATAATAAAAAAACGGGGTTTCCCCGTTTTTTTATTTGTAATTTTCTAAATTTTCAAAGATTGGATATGTGTTTGCGTTTACTTTGATTGTTGTCACACTTTTTCTTTTTGTTCCATTCAGAGAAGTAAGATTGCCTTCAACCGCAAAATAGAAGGTAACCTCTTGGACACCATTTTCATCACTAAAAGCAAAGTATACAGTATCATAGGTAATTTTATTCTGTGTAAAGAATTTACTATATTCATACGCTGAGCCATCTTTTCTATATAAGGTTTGTGGAGCATTATAATATAGTTTCACATAATTAGCACCTAGACGGCTGCTTAAAGATGAAGAAGTTTCAATAAATTCATTCGCAGTTTCATCTATTGTATAATTCCCGAAGTTTCCACTGAATAATGCTGTCAAAGTATTTATACTAAAGGAACTATTATATGCTTCTACAAAGTCAGTATAATTCTCGCTTTGTGAATTTAGATGTATTGAACCACTTGTGATTTGGTCGGTAACTATTGTAATTTCATCTGCTTCCTTAATAAAATGTGGTTTAAGATTGATATTCACGCATGACATTATAATTATTGCAAGAGCAATTACTAATGTAATTGACATTGCCACTATTAAGCCTATCTTTTTTCTTTTAATTCTAAGGCGTAGGTACTCATCATCAATATTTCTTGTCTCTATATTCTCCATGTCTATTCCCCTTTACCGTCATCTTTCTTTATTCTTGTGCGTTTCGGCTTATCAATCTTTTCCTCATCTGTCTTTTTAGGCGTCACTTTTTTCACTGTTTTCTTTTCTACTATTTTCTTTTCCACTGTAGGTTTTTCTTCTGTCTTTTTCATTTCTTGCTGAGGATTTTTATATCTTTCAAATTCATCTTTTATCGCTTGATACTCCTCTTTAGTTATAATTCCGCTTGCAAGAAGTTTTTCGCCTTCTTTCACCTTTCTTTCATAACTTAATAGAAGTTCCTTTTCCTCACGCTCTTTTTGGAGTTTTACTTCCTTCTCACGCTGTTCCTTATCGCGTTTTTCCATTATTTCTTGGATTTCTTCGCTGCTTTTTCCTTCCATTAACATATCAACTTCATCTTTATTGATAGTTTCTCTTGCAAAGAGAAGTTTTACCATTTCATGCAATAGATTGACATTGTCATTAAGTATTTTCTTAGCACGCTTATAATTGTACTCTAAAATATTCCTTATTTCATCGTCAGCCTCTGCTGCAAGTTTTTCAGAAAACTCATTCTTAGTTTGATAATCTCTTCCAATAAATACCTGCTGACTTGAGTCAAGTGAAAGGAATCCCAAGTTTTTACTCATACCATATCTGTATATCATATCATGAGCAATTTTTGTGGCTTGATTTATATCACCTACAGCACCTGTCGTGATATCTTTAAAGATAATTTCTTCTGCAATACGCCCACCCATGCACATTGCAATCTCGTCCATAAGATAGTTGTAGCTTCTATGAGAGTTATCATTATCTGGACGCTGCATAGTGTAGCCGCCTGCCATTCCTCTTGGAATGATTGATACTTCTTGAATCTCGTCACAATATTGAAGTTTTTTACCTAATATTGCATGACCGGCTTCATGATACGCAGTAATTTTCTTATCTTTTTCAGTGATGAGTCTACTTTTCTTTTGTGGACCCATTGTCACCTTATTGATTCCTTCAGTAATATCAGACATGATAATTTTTGGCCTATTTGCCCTTGCGGCAAGAATCGCTGCTTCATTAAGCATATTTTCAATATCTGCACCAGTAAAGCCTACCGTGATTTTAGCAAGTGTTTTAAAGTCAATGTTATCGTCAAGTGGTTTGTTTTTAGAATGAATTTTAATAATTCCCTCTCTTCCTTTCACATCAGGTATATTAACATACACTTGCCTATCAAATCGACCCGGACGCATAAGTGCTGGATCAAGTACATCGCTTCTGTTTGTTGCAGCGAGGACAATTATTCCTTCATTTGGTTCAAATCCGTCCATCTCTACAAGAAGTTGATTTAAGGTTTGCTCTCTTTCATCGTTGCCACCGCCAAGACCTGCACCACGCTGTCTACCTACAGCGTCAATTTCGTCAATGAAAACTATACATGGTTTATTCTTCTTTGCTTGGTCAAACAAATCTCTTACCCTGCTTGCACCAACGCCGACAAACATTTCCACAAAATCAGAACCGCTTATGGTGATGAATGGCACATTTGCCTCACCTGCTACCGCCCTTGCAAGAAGTGTTTTTCCTGTTCCTGGAGGGCCTACAAGGAGTATTCCCTTAGGTATTCTTGCACCGAGATTAGTAAACTTTCTTGGATTCTTTAAAAACTCTACAATTTCTTCGAGTTCTTGTTTCTCTTCGTCGCTGCCTGCAACATCATTGAATTTTACTTTATTAGAAGTATATGCCCTTGCCTTACTCTTTCCAAAGGTCATCGCTCCCTTATTGGAATTTGAAAACATTCTGAATACCATCCAAATTAGGAAGATGCCGAATCCTATATAAAGGATTGGATAGAGTATATCCCAGAAGGATATGCCGTCAGGCTGTGTTGCAACTTGTATATCAATTTCAAGTGTTTCATCAGCATTCGCTGTATTTATTTTTTGTAGAAGTCTTTCTATAATTCCATCTGTACCATTTTTATCATAATAAAAATAATAGTCAGAGTGACTTGGGAAATGCCCTACATTTTTAGAATCTTTTAACAAAATATAGCCAATGCCATCCTTATAATAGAACGCAATCATCTGCTCATGCTTATTATTCTTATCTCTTCCCGTGATTAACTGTTCAACCTCAGCCTCGCCACCAGCAAGAAACTCACCTTTCGAACCATTGTTTGTAAAAATTAAGCATAACAAAAGTACGATTGCAACTAAAAGTATTATATAGGAAAATTTAAATTTAGATTTATTCTCTTCCAAAACAAAAGCCTCCTTATTTTTTCTTTACTTGCTATTTTAACATAAATAATTTTTTAAAACAACAAATCAATAGGGCTTTTGCAAAATTTTATGTCATTAAAATTGTTTTTTTGAATTTTACTAGTCTGGTTGCACCTTAATTACAAGTTCAAAATTCATAAAGTTTAGAAAATCGTCAGGGTCATCAAGGCTTCTTAAAAACTTTCTAAATTCTTTTTTATTCTCCCTTTCAAACTTTTGCGTAACACCTATAACATCTGTTTTATTCTTTCTTAGTACTTTTAGTGTATCTTGAAAGCGACTTTTTAAAAACTGCTCTACCTTTCCTGCTACTTCCTCTGAAATATCACTTAATTCTGTATTTGTACGAATATTTGTTTCTCCTTCCTTTCCCTCTACAAGTTCAAGTCCAAGAATAACATCTATCCTAAATATTGGGTGTCCGTTTTCAAATTTTGTTGTTATCTTGACTCTTTTATTCTTTACAGTATATGTAAGCATGGCATCTTGATAACTTTCGTCGGTGACATTTTCAATAGTTATAGTTCTATCTATCGCATTGCCGTTTATGATATTGATTCCATGAAGTTGTTCGGTTGAAAGTTTATCCACCATTATTCCGTTTTTAATTAGTACTACCTCCCCACTATTCAATACCTTTTTATCTGAATTACCACTTTGGGAGCTTGAACCTGAAGAGCCACCCGAGCTGGCTTGTGATGAGCTATAACCAGAAACTTCATCTTGAGCATCTATTCCGCTTTCACCACCACTTTCTTCGCCTTGGCCACCTGAATTTTGGTTGCCGCCACTCTGTCCACCGCCACTTTGATTTCCGCCTTGGCTGGAGTCCGCTTGACTTTTTTCCTCTCCTTCACCTGAGGCAAGTTTTAAATAACCTATAATTGAAGAGCCTGTTTGGCTGTAATAACCTTTGAAAAACGCTTCAACCGAGGTGTCTGTAACATAGACATTATCTACATTATAGGATATGAGTTCTTCAAGTTTGAGCCCTATATCCTTTTCAAGAGTTTGTGCGGCAAGCAAAAATTCCTTTGCAGGATTATCGGTGCAAATTAAAATAGTATTTTCTGATAGTGACGCAACTCGTCCTAGATAATCAATATCTTTTGCAATATCATCCTGCATAAGTTTGGTACTTATCACCGTTGTCTTAGCATGAGATAGGCAGACTTTTTTACCAAGCGTCAAACCCGCATTTGATATCGCTTCCGCCACCGATTTACCTTTACCTGTCACTACCGAATTGGTTTCAAGATAAGTTTGATTTGCGGTGGGAATAAAGGTCAAGAGTGAAACCTCATATTCCTCACCAAGTTTATCTACACCTACCGCTGTGACTATAGAACATCTTGTACTTTCCCCTGGGGAAAACAATGCAAAAGGAGCAAAAAATACTAAAATTACTAAAAACACAAGCAGCATTGGATTTTTTTTGAATCTGTTAATAATTTTTTTCATATTTCACCCCTTTCTTTTTGGGTAATGCCATGAAAAATATCATAAGTGGAATAAGATAGTTTGTTACAAGTGCCAAATATGGAAGCCAGCTTCTAGTATAAAGCAACATATTTTCATACCTTCCAACTAAAATCACATAAACTATTAAAAATATTACATCAAATACCGCTACGCTATACGCACGATTTAATTTATGAAAGACATTACAAAATGCCTCACTAAAACCGAATGCAAATATGGAAAGTTGAAAATAACTTAGAAACATTATTGTTAACATAGCAATAACATCAAGTCTTCCCACTGAATTAGACTGATTTGAAGCAGAAAGTATATCTGTAAGAGCGTTATTATGCATAAAAGCTGTGATTTGATAGATGGAATAAAAGAGAAAGAAGATTGAAAGTACAAAGAAAATTCCTATACCTGCAAACTTTAAAATCTGTTTTCCTTCTTTTTTCTCCATTTTTATCTTATCGATTATCAAAAAGAGAAATATATAATCGCCAAAAGTGAAAATGTGCTTAAACGCAGAATTAAAGAATTCTGGCACTGATGTATTGAAAAAATATGGCATTCCTTGATTATTGACTAGTGCAACCGCAAGGCAGATTAAAACGCCCGCACTTATAGCATAGAAATATAACTCTATGGTGCGTGAGAAGGAGCGCAATCCAGTCACAACCGCATGATTTACCACTGGTATTACACTTATTAGAGCAAGCAATGCAAACTCATCTTGATAAACCTGACCTTTTAAATAGGCATATACTACTGAATAAGTTAAAAGCACCTTAAATAGGAAGAAAAACATTAAAACTATGTAGATTAACTTTGAAAAAAACTTTCCGATATGTTTTTCTAGTATGTAATTAAGTGTATTATTGGGATACTTTGCCTTAAGCATAAAAAATGTAGTAAGGACAAATAAATCTACAATAAATAGCATTAGTGCCACAAAAAATCCGTCCGATTTTGCACCTTCATAAATAAGTGACGGAAGTAAAAATATTTTATTTGCAAGAACTAATACCGCACATATCATTCCCGCTTGTCTTGCACTTATTGTTGTATCTTTCATTTCAGCCTCACTTTGTTTTTATTATGAAAGGACTCCGGCCTTAAATGTATATCTGCTATATTTTCCTTAAACACTCCGTCTTGAAGGTCATTTTTTATTCTTGGGCTATAAGGAGCAAGATAGGGCGAACCATAACTATCAATTTTATTTAAATAGTTTGTAAAATAGACAAGTCCTCCTACAACACCAAGCATTCCGAGTGAGCCACCAAGAATAATGAATATCACCTGTAAAAGCGTGACCTGTGATGATTGTTGTGGCACCAAATATAATGCTATCTTTGACACCGCGACTATAATTACTCCCGGCGGCGAAATAAGCCCCGCTTTAACACCAGTGTCACCCAAAATTAACGCCCCAACTACTGAAGTGGCAAGTCCTAGATAACTTGGCAGACGCAAACTGACCTCATATAAAATTTGGAATAGGAAAAATATAAATACAATTTCTATAAATGGAGTAAAGGGCAGTCCCTGTGTTGTGTCCGCTATTGTTATAAGGAAATTTAACGGCAAAATATTGTAATGATAAAGTTGCAGAGCAAGATATAGCCCAGATGAAATTATTGCCATTATTATACCGATAAGCCTTATCGCACGAATGAAACTTGAATAATGATGATTGGTGTAATAATCGTTACTGTTTTGCAAATCTTCAAAAAGAATAAATGGGACTGTAAGCACAATTGGCGAATTATCTACGATTATTCCAACTTTACCTTCTAATAATTTTGACGCGACAATATCTGGTTTTTCCGCCATACCTACCTGACGAAACATTGAGTTTTCGTCCTCTTGTAAAAACCCTACAAGATAATAGGAATCCAAAATACCATCAATATCTATTTCTTTTAATCGTTTTTCTACTTTTTTAACCATCTTTTCGTCGGCTATACCATGAAGATATGTAATGACCACCTTTGTGTTTGAATAACTGCCGATTTTTAATTGTTTCATTACAAGGTCTTTTGAAGCAAGTCTTCTTCTCATTAAGGACATATTTGTCTTTAAATCTTCGGTAAAACCCTCGCGTGGTCCCATTATTACTGGAGATGTTGGTGGCTCACTTGGTATTCGAGACGGGTACTTTAATAAGTCCACCGCGATAAACCTACTTTCCCCTTCTATTATTATAATTATTGCACCTTTTATTATATTGTCTACTATCTCATCTTCTTTGATTTCTGTTATATCATTGGATTTTAATATATCTTCTTGAAGACTGGTAATATTTAAAGGTTTTTCTGTTAATGCTATAGGTTTATATATAGTTTCCGCAAATAACTGTCCATCAGTTATACTTTTAAGATAGATAAAGCCCAGCCTATCTTTCCCCTTAGACAGGACTCTACTTGCAAAATCGCTACTTGAATGAAACGCATTCTTGATTTTTTGTATCTTTGTTTCTACCTTCAAAAAAGACATACTCTCCTCTTTGAAGATAGTATGTCTTATGAAAATTAAAATTATGCTATTAATTAAGATAAACTATTTCATCATTGTAAAAATTGAAATCATCAGCGGTAGGAGCCACCCCTATAGTTGCACCACTTTCGTATATTGCTGATATATCCGCTCTATACCTGTATTTTTCGCCCTCTTTAATACCTTCAACTTTTACCTCTCGTTTAATTCCGTTAATGAAAACATTTACATAGTTCAGTACATCTATTGAATTAAATGACAAAACATGGTTATTTAATTCGAGTTCTGACACCTTGGACAAGACATGTGTTATACGAGTTTCTCTTAAGATATTTGAAGGTTGGCTGTGTCTTAAATTCTGATTATTAGAATATGCAACCACAAAAATATCATGATTTCCAGTAGCTAAATTTTGAAAAGAAATTTTATTTGTATCTGCTATTGTCACCTTGTTGCCTGTATAAACTTCATAGTAATCCGCACCCTTCACTTCCTGCCATGAAATTAAATTATCTTCAAGTATTATAAGTGGAGCGGAAAGATAGGAATAACTGTGCCAAGTAATTTCCTTGCTATACTGGCTATTATTTCCCTCCATTTCACCTAAGTAACATACACTTATATTGTAATTTTCCCCTACTTTAACTCTTTCCTCATTACTGAGGTTAAGAATATTTGTTTCACTATCAATATTAAAGGCTTGTCCGCCACCTGTAAATTTAAATCTATAACCTCTATAACTTTCATTTGCTTTTGTCATAACAAAAACATTGCCGCCGTCGTCTAAAATTTCTACAACAGGAGCCTCGGCTAAATTCCTATTGATGATAAATCCTGTTATAAGACCTACACATAACAAAATTCCAGCCAATGCACATAAAGATATTAAGGTTATTTTTCCTTTCTTATTCATACTATATTAGTATATATTTTTATTTCATTTCAAGTCAAACTATTTTTTAAACATATTTCTTAAAAACATTTTCAAAATAGATATTGACAAAACTTGAAACTCATGCTAAAATATAATCATATATTTGGAGGGAATAATGGATTTTAATTATCTTACAATGACACAAAAAGTTGCACTTCTTCTTGGAATAATTTTCTCAGTACTTGCAGTTGCATCTACATTCTTCGCATTTAAAAATGCAGACAGGATAAAATCAAAGGTACTAGGTCTTATTTTATCATTAATAATGCCTTTCCTTGCTATGACATCTTGGATGATATTGATTTTCTCTTTCTTAGACGGATTTAAAAATGACGATGTTATGATAATATTTGTATCACTCGCACTTTGCATTGTAATCTGCCTAATGATTTTAGTAATCGCAAACGCACTTTACCATAAACATGACAAAAATATGACTGGCGAAAAGAGTGAGAAAATTGAAGAGGAAAAAGTTGTTGAAACAGCACCACAAGAAGTAACTAACGAAGTAAGCGAAGAGGAAGTAACTGACGAAGAAGAAATCAGCGAAGAAACACAAGAAGAAATTGTACAAAAACTTTCTGAAGAGGCATTAGAAAATACTGAAGTAGATGAAGAAGTTATAGAAGAAATCACTGAAGAGGAAACTACAACATCTGACGACACTGACGCTGAATAAAAAACCTTGTAATAAGTAACGCAAAATCTGAAACAAATAAAAAGTCACATCAAATTTGATGTGACTTTTTTCAATTTCTCTTTTTATCAAATTCTTTAGCAAGAGCAAGTCGTTGTTTTTGGTCATTGACAAAGTGCAAAACTCCTTTCTCTACATAACCAATTTCTAAGTCTCCACAGTTAACTTCATATAACAGAAGGAATTCCATGTCATCAGATCCAAATTTTTCACTTCTCTGCACAGTAAACAAATTGCCTGATTTTGTTTTTATTACATCATTTACTTTCATCTTCTGCCTCCTTTACCTTACCTATCTCTTCCAATACAACTTCATTGAGCAGATCTTCAATACAGCCCGACACTAACTTATCTTTTAAGTTACCAGCTCCATTCTTATTTTTCTTGCTATGCTTTAGCCAGCTTGCAATGCCAATACCAAGACCTATTGACCCTATGGAGCCAATCCACGGATTATAATTTCCTTCTGCTATGCTCACAAACCCTAATATCACAAGAGCCGCTCCCAAACCAATAGCTGTACCTTCAAGTACCCCCTTTAATACTTTCTTTCCATTACCTTCAGGAGTTGCTGTCATATATTCGGCAAGCTTAACCATATTTTCGGTAGGGTTCTCTGTCAATTTTTGTACAACTCTTTCAACCACAACGGGATCATGGAGTTCAATGATTCTATCAATTTCTTCACTTTGCTTTGGGTTTAGTTGGGCTCCCATCTGATTAAACGCCTCTTCAACACTCATTTGAGCCAAGTCCTTTAAATCGTCTTTTGCATAACTTCTTTCTCTATCAATCATTTCTTGGATTTCCACTGCTCCTGTTTGACCAATATCTTCAAGTTCATGTAATTCTTCTTCTAATTCAAGTAATTCTTTTTGTTTTAAGTCAGCACCTATTTTTATATATTGTGCACGGTTGGCAAGCCCCTTTTTATAAATTTCATTATATTGTTTGTTATCGCTTGCCATGTTATGTTTTTTGCTATCTCTTACTATGCTATCAAAGAACTTTTTAGACTTAATAAACGAATATTTTGTACCATTAAAAACGCCGCAAATATAACAATCTTCTTCAGAGGCATTTCTTAAAGAATCTATTGATTCTTGCACATCTTTAAATTTGTGACCATATCGTTTAACAAAATCTTCTACAAGTACTTGTTCAGGACTTTTTTGTTCTAATTCTTTTATTATGTTAGAACAATCAACTATATTACTTCCAATTTTTGGGTTTCTATACCCTTCATCCCCTTTTTTATCAAAGAGTCTTTTGAAATATCTTAACTCGACTTGCAAGTGTTCCAGCCTTTGAAGCTTGAACTCATCTGCAAGATTAGGGTGATTTTCTACATAATTTTCTATCCAATGTTTAATTTGTTCTTCTGTCATATTTTTTCCTCCTGTTTCCATTATACGCGGGGGGGGGATTTGTCAAGTTTTTTTTAAAAATTCACATAAATTCTTTTAAATTTTATTTTAAAGTGTGTTGTTTTTCATAAAAATAATAAAAAGCCCAAAATCATTACATTGATTTTGGGCTTTCTTTTCAAATTGATTTCAAATTTACATGACCAACATAAAATATTTATTTCACTATCAAATTTACAAGTCTATTTGGAACAACAATCTCTTTTACTATTGTTTTTCCTGAAATAAGTTCACTTACTTTTGAATCTGATTTTGCAAGTTTTAATACACTTTCATTTTCAGCATTTGCTTCAGCGACAATCCTTGAAACTATTTTACTATTGACTTGCACGACAAGTTCTACCTCGTTGTCCTTTGTTTTTTCTTCGTCATAGGTTGGCCATGGCTCATACGCAATGGTCTTTTTATTTCCAAACACCTTCTCCCAAAGTTCTTCCGTCATAAATGGAGCAACTGGATTTAAGAGTTTTAAGAAGCCGATAGCATACTCTTTTGGGAAAACCTCTTCCTTCATAACCGCATTGGTGAATATCATCATCTGACTTATTGCGGTGTTGAAATCAAGGTTTTCATAATCTGCAGCAACCTTCTTCACGGTTTGGTGATAAACCTTTTCAAGGTTTTTATTTTCATTATCTTTAATCTTACCGCTCTCAGTATATATACGCCATACTCTGTCAAGATATTTGCGTATACCTTCAATACCAGTTGTGTTCCATGGTTTAGAATCCTCGAGTGCCCCCATAAACATCTCATACATTCTAAGTGCATCCGCACCATAATCTCTCACAAGGTCGTCAGGATTGACAACATTCCCACGGCTCTTACTCATCTTTTCACTATTTTCACCAAGAATCATACCTTGGTGGAAAAGTTTTTTAAATGGCTCTTTTACTGGAACGATACCTTTGTCATATAAATAGTTATTTAAAAATCTTGCATATAGAAGATGTCCGACAGCATGCTCATAGCCTCCAACATAAAGGTCTACCGGCATCCAATGTCTAATAAGTTCTGGGTCAGCCATGGCTTTATCATTATTCGGGTCAAGGTATCTTAAATAGTACCAACTGCTACCCGCAGACCCTGGCATGGTATTGGTATCGCGTTTACCTTTTTTGCCATTAATAGTGACATTTGTCCATTCTCCGGCATTTTCAAGTGGTGGTAAGCCGTTTTTACCTTTATATTCCTTCATTTCAGGCAGAGTAAGTGGTAATTTTTCCACAAGTTTCACGCTGCCGTCCTCCATATGAACAGCAGGAATAGGCTCCCCCCAATAACGCTGACGAGAGAAAGTCCAGTCGCGAAGTTTATAGATAGTTGTGCCATGACCTTTTTTATTCTCTTCAAGCCACTCTATCATTTTGGCAATCGCCTGTTTATTATCAAGCCCATTCAAAAAGTCTGAATTTATATGTTTTCCACTTCCAGTGAAGCAGGTGTCCTCAGTCCCACCCTCTATTATTGGATAAATTGGAAGGTTATGTTTTTTTGCGAATGCGAAATCGCGCTCATCATGTGCTGGCACACCCATAACTGCCCCTGTGGCATAACTTGCAAGTACGTAATCGCCGATATATATTGGTACCTTTCTGCCGTCAACCGGATTTATGGCATACGAGCCTGTAAACACACCCGTTTTTTCTTTATTAAGGCTGGTACGTTCCAAATCGCTCTTTTTCGCGCACTCTTCAATATATTTTTCTACCGCAAGTTTCTGCTCTTTTGAAGTTATTTCATTTACAAGTTTATGCTCTGGTGCAAGCACGCAATATGAAAGTCCAAAAAGTGTATCTGCCCTTGTGGTGTACACCTCAAAGGTTTTGTCACTACCATAAATCTCAAACTTAATCACTGCCCCTTGACTTTTACCTATCCAGTTTCTTTGTATCTCCTTAGTGCTATTTGGCCAGTCCACTTCATTTAATCCGTCAAGCAGTCTTTCTGCATATTTTGGAGTATCGATAACCCATTGTTTCATTTTGCGTTTTACTACAGGAAAACCGCCTCGCTCACTTTTGCCGTCTACAATCTCGTCATTTGCAAGCACTGTACCAAGTCCTTCGCACCAGTTTACTGATGTTTCCGTATATTTTGCAAGCCCATCTTTATACAACTCTTCAAACCACCATTGTGTCCATTTATAGAATTTAGGGTCAGCGGTGGAAATAGTCCTATCCCAATCAAAAGAAAAACCAAGCATCTTTAATTGTCTGATATAGTTTGCTATATTCTTCTCAGTAAATCCACCTGGGTGATTTCCTGTACGTATTGCGTACTGCTCCGCTGGAAGTCCAAAAGCGTCAAACCCCATTGGATGAAGTACATTATAACCCTGCATCCTTTTCATACGCGCAACAATATCGGTTGCAGTATACCCTTCGGGATGCCCTACATGCAATCCCTGTCCTGACGGATAAGGAAACATATCAAGTACATAATATTTAGGTTTTGAGAAATCCCATACATCTGTTTTAAATGTGCCTTCCTTATCCCACCTTTCCTGCCATTTTCTCTCTATTGCGTTAAAGTCCATAATTGCTCCTTAAAATATGGTTAAAATATACCAAATACCTTAACTATTTGTCAAATAAATCTTTTTCATTTATTTTAGTAAATTCAGTTGACAAAGTTAATAATATGATATATAATAACATCGTTAAAATAAAGTCTTGTCCAAAGACAGCAAGTGCGAGAGCGTAAACACATTTAAGTGTACTTGCCGAGGAAGATGGTTTAGTTTGATATTCTTTATCTCTATGCCCCTTCCCGCACGGGCGTAGAGATTTTTGTTTTAATAACACAAAATTCTGTAGCAATTAAAATTTGCGAAAAAAAGGAGAAAAGGACATGAGTGCTAATTTAGAAGCAAAAAAACTTATCGTTGATGAAATCAAAGATAAACTCTCTAGAGCAAAATCTGTTGCCTTCGTTGACTATAAGGGACTTACTGTTGCTGAAGACAATGCTATGCGCCGTGAGTTCAAAAAGAACGGTAGCGAATACAAAGTCTACAAAAACAGATTAATGCTCCTTGCACTTAACGAACTTGGTATCCAAGGTGCTGAAGAATATCTTCAAGGCACAAGTGCGGTTGCTTTTAGTTATGATGATGAAGTTGCTGGCGCAAAAATCGTTTGCGAAACAGCTGAAAAAACAAAAAAATTAACCGTTAAATTTGGTTTACTTAATGGAAACTTCGTTGAAGGCAAGGAAATTGAACAATTGGCAAAACTTCCAAGCAAAGAAGTTCTTATTGCCAAATTACTTGGTACTCTCAATGGGCCTGCTAGTGCTCTTTGCAGAGTTCTTAACGCCCCTACACAAGGGCTTGCTATAGCATTAAATGCTATAGCTACAAAAAACTAATTAAAATTGGAGGAATTTAAAAATGGCTAATATTGCAAATCTTGTAGAAGAAATCAAAAAATTAACTATCGTTGAAGTTGCTGACCTTGTTAAAGCACTTGAAGACGAATTTGGTGTTAGTGCTGCTGCTCCTGTAGCAGTTGCTGCTGCCCCAGTTGCTGGTGCTGCTGCTCCAGCTGCTGAAGAAAAGAGCGAATTCACTGTTGCTCTTAAAGAAATCGGCGCAAACAAAATCGCTGTTATTAAAGTAGTTAGAGAAATCACTGGTCTTGGACTTAGCGAAGCTAAAGCATTAGTTGACGCTTGCCCAAGCACAATTAAAGAAAATGTTGCTACCGCTGAAGCTAAAGAAATGGAAGCAAAACTTAAAGAAGCTGGCGCAACTGTAGAACTTAAGTAATCGAATAAAAATATATTAAGAATTTTGTGTTTAAAAAAGCGGACTTAATTGTCCGTTTTTTTGTTGCAAAAAAGTGGCACAAAATATTGAAAAGACAAAAAACTCATGTTAACCTTTTTTCAAAGATTACAAATCTTTTGAGTTTTAAAAGGAGATATGATAATATGAGTATGTTTAATACACAAAAGTTAAATGATTTGATACTGCCAAATCTTAACAAAAATGACATTTACTATTGTCAATACATACATCAAGAACTTTGCAAAACTGGCCCCTGCGAGAACATCTTCAATCCAGAAAGTAAACTTTGTTGCAAACCATTTATCTGGCGAATACACGCATCCGATAATTTGCACACCCTGCCCAAACACCCAAACTGCGATTGTGCTTATCAAGATGTGCCAATCAAACCAGTTGGAACAATTTCAAACAGAAATGATGCCCCAGATGTTTGGCTTAAACTTTTTGGCAAACTTCCAGATTACTATATCACTAAACGGGAGGCTGAGGAAATATATGGGTGGGACAGTTCTAAAAACACTCTCGCCGGTAAAGCACCTGGGAAAATGATAGGCGGAGATATATACAAAAACGATCCGGTACGATTACCTGTTAAAGAAGACCGAATTTGGTTTGAATGTGATGTAGATTATGAAAGCGGAAAACGAAAAAGTGATAGGCTATACTACTCAAATGATGGGTTAATGTTCTACTCACCTGATCATGGACAAAAACAATTTTATTGGATTAAATAAGGAGTAAACTATGAAACAAATTATATTTAATAAAAAAGATTATAAAGATTATAGAGATATGTATCATGATATATGCGTTAAACTTGATAAAAATAGATTTCTTGATTGGCAAGATGATTATGAGGACTTAAATTATAATGGCAATCTTTTAAATGAATTTTTATGGTATTGCCATAATGATAGTATTAATATTATACTTTTAAACTTTAATCGTGAAAAAATTTCTACACCTAAAAACTATGATGACTATGAATATAATATAATTATAAGGAAACCTGAAGAATTTACTGAGGAATTTCCTAACAATACATTAGAATATAAAAATGAAGAGTAAATATGAAAGAAATTATTTTTAATAAAAAAGATTACAAAGATTTTAGAGATATGTATCATGACATATGTGTTAAACTAGATAAAGATAGATTTATTGATTGGCGTGATGAATATGAAGATTTGCATTATCATGCGGATTTATTAAATGAATTCTTATGGTATTGCAATGATGATAATTTGCATATCATTCTTTTAAATTTTGATAGGGAAAAGATTGCTTCTTACAAAATCTATGACGACTATAAATACAACTTAATCTTAGAGGTTTTTGAAGATTTTGTGAAAAAATACCCCAACAACTCACTAGAATATAGAAACGAAGAAGAGTAGATAATATGGAAAAGACAATAATTTTTAATAAAAAAGAATATAAAGATTACAGGGATATGTATGCCGACATCTATGAAAAGTTTGATGGAAAAGAGAATTATGATTTTGATTTTTGTAAAACTCCTTTAGGCTATAGTGCAGATACTTTAAACGAATTCTTATGGTACTATCACAACGATAATTTACACATCATTCTTTTAAATTTTGATAGAGTAGAACTTGCTACTCCTAAAACTTATGATGATTATAAGTATAACTTAATCCTAGATGTATTTGAAGACTTCGTTAAAGAATACCATAACAATACACTAGAATATAGGAATGAAGAATAAAAAAGCGGACTATTTGTCCGTTTTTTTTAATCCTTTTGATTTTTTCTTGCTGAGCGGGCTGGGTTTAATTCTATAATTCCGCGTGAGATTATCGCAGAAAGAATTAGCCAAAGCATACTTACAAGGACAAGTACATAAATTACGATTGCACCTGCATTAAATCCGCCAAAGATTGCTTCTACTAAGTTCCATTGGAAGATACCAACAAGTCCCCAGTTAAGACCACCGATAGCCAAGATAATGAATGCAATTATATTTGCTATTGCCATTTTTCACCTACCTTTCATTAGGTATTATGGCTAGGTTTTGCTTTATTATACAAACCTATTTTTTAATTATCTCATATCCTTCTTTACTGTCTTTGATAAGATAGCCTTCTTCTTCCAGTTTAACGCGATATTCATCTGCTTTAGCATAATCTCTATTTTGCTTTGCTTTCCAACGCACCTCTGCCATAGTTTTGATGTCCGCTGGAATTTCTTCTTTCTTTGCAGAAACGCCACTATTAAAGTTCAAGCCCATGATATCAATAAGCACGCGATTTATCACATAGCGTAACTGTGGCAGGTTTTCAAGTGGAAGTTTAATAAGTTTCAATACTTCGGCAACAAGCACAGGTGTATTGAAATCGTCATCCATTGCTTTTAGGCAATTTCCATATATTTCTTTAATCTGTCCTGTGGGCTCTTTTTCATCAACTTGCCCTACTTTATTTACAAATTCGATTATCTTTTCAAGTTGTTTTTTAGCGAGGAGCATGCCTTGTTCATTAAAGTCCACCATACTCCTATAGTGGAATTGCAGGATAAAATATCTTACAACCTCCGCACCATAACTATCAAAAAGTGAGTCAAGGGTCATAGAATTGCCTAGCGACTTTCCCATTTTCTTGCCATTTACAGTGACAAGATTGTTATGCATGAAATAATTCATAGGAACATTGCCGGTCAAAATATCGCCTTGGGCACACTCGCACTCATGATGAGGAAAGAGGTTATCAATTCCGCCGCCATGTATATCAAAGCGTTCGCCTAAGAATTTACGAGAAAGCACTGAACATTCAATATGCCAACCCGGGCAGCCCATTCCCCATGGACTTGACCATTTCATTAGAGTTTTATCATCCACCGCCTTCCACAGTGCAAAGTCCTCAGCATGATGTTTATCGTTGGCGATTTCAATACGCTCGCCACTTACATTATCATCAAGTTTTCTATTCGACAACTGACCATACTTCAGGTACTTATGAACATCAAAGTAAACATTCCCCTCTTCTGTCACATAGCCATAACCGTTATCAATTATCTCTTGTACAGCGTCTATGATTTCTATGATAAAACCAGTGGCTCTTGGACTTATACTTGGACGCAGTATATTAAGAGCGTCCATCGCTTTAAAATATTCGCACTCATATTTATATGCGATTTCATATGGGTCAAGTCTTTCAAGTTTAGCCTGTTTTGAAATCTTATCTTCGCCGTCATCGCCATCTCCAACAAGATGTCCAACATCTGTGATATTTTGAACATATTTCACTTTATATCCTAAAAACTTTAGATATCTATGTACAATATCAAAGGAAATATAACTTTTTGCATGTCCTAGATGCGGAGCCCCATATACAGTAGGTCCACATACATACATTCCCACCCGACCGTCAACTAATGGTTTAAATTCTTCCTTTCTTCGAGTTATTGTATTATATATTCTTAACATTAAAAACCTCTTAAATATTATATTCTTTTATTCAAAAAGTTGGTGAGTACCTCGAGCGCCCTATCAACCTCTGGGTTTGAACCGCCAAGACTCTTTTCCACCTCTCTTTCGCAGGACGCAAGTTCTGCCTTTCCCTTTTCGGTAAGATGAAGCACCCTACATCGCCTATCTATCTCGGCATGTCCAATTGTAATAAGCCCCTCTTTTTCAAGTTCACTGCTCATTAAAGCAAAATTGGACTTTTTGATTCCAATTTTTTCTATTATCATTGATACAGAAAGATTTTCATATACACTAGCGAAAAATAAAATTTTCAGTTTAAGTAAACTGAGATTTTTATGCTGTTTCATTAAGTTTTCGGCTAGTGCCTCCAGTTCAAATAATTTTCTTGCTCTTTCCATATTTTTTCTCTTGCTTAATTTAGTATACTTTAAAAATATTTTTGTTGCAAGCGTTTTTACTTGATTTTGGTACCTAAAAATATTAAAATGTTTTTATGCGAATTGAAGGCGTGATTGAAGATATAATCTTTCGTAACGAACAAAATGGATATTGCGTTATTATTGTCGATCAAAACGGGACATATAATACCTGTGTTGGAAAGATGGTTTCTACAAATATTGGCGAAAATATTGCTATGGAGGGCGAATTTACAAACAGTAAATACGGTCTTCAGTTTTCCTTTTCCTCCTATGAAATTATCATGCCTACAACATTAAAAGGAATTGAACAATATCTTTGCAGTGGGCTTATCAAGGGTGTTGGGCCAGTCACGGCGAAGAATATTGTTGCCCATTTTAAAGAGGAAACTTTTGATATTATTGAAATGTCCCCCACTTCCTTAGCAGAAGTGAAAAACATTAGTCTTAAGAAAGCTCTTGACATTGGTGAAAAATTTAAAGAACTTAAAAAATTGCAAAACTCAGTAATGTTTTTGCAAAAATATAACATCTCGACTAATATGGCACTTAAAATATATGAAATATATGGGGAAAGAACTATTGACACTGTTAAGAATAATCCATATAGACTTGTGGAAGATATTTCTGGTGTAGGATTTTTAACTGCTGACCGCATTGCAAAAAATATCGGTATTCCGCACAATAGCGAATTCCGTGTTAGAGCTGGCTTACTTCACTGTCTTATGACTGCGGTAGAGCGTACGGGAAACACCTTTCTTCCAAAGCAGATGCTGTTAACAAATGCGGTGGCTACACTTGATTTAAGTTATGAAGCGAACGAGGCTCTTTTTTCTTCTGCACTTGATAGCCTAGTTTTAGATAAAACTTGTAAAATTATGTGGCATAACAATATGGAAATTGTTATGCAAGCACAATACTATTTTTATGAATATAGTGTCGCACAAAAATTAAGTCTATTAAACCGCTCTGTTATCACTAAAAAAATGGACTTGACTGATGAAATTACCCATTTCGAAGAAATTAATCATATTTCTTTCCATGAAGAACAAAAAAATGCGATTAAAAACTCTATCAATAGCGGCGTTTCTGTTATCACAGGTGGCCCCGGTACTGGAAAAACAACTATCGTGAAATGTATAATTGACATATTAACCCAAAATAACCAACGGTTTATGCTGTTGGCTCCAACTGGGCGTGCATCCAAACGACTTTCAGATAGTACTGGTTGCGAAGCGAAAACCATTCATAGAGCCCTTGAAGTGGCACAAGGCAATACCTCTCGGTTTGTGCATAATGAAAACAATCCTTTTGAAACTGACGCTGTAATTGTGGATGAGGTTTCTATGGTGGATGTTGCACTTATGAATCATCTTTGTAAAGCATTGCCCCGTGACTGCAAACTTATACTTGTTGGAGATAAGGATCAACTTCCAAGTGTGGGGGCCGGAAATGTACTTGATGATATTCTTAATAGTGGCAAAATAACTGTATCCATGCTTACAAAAATTTTTAGGCAGGATGAAAATAGTCTAATCATAACAAATGCCCACCTTATAAACTCTGGCAAAATGCCTCTTATAGACAATACTTCAAAAGATTTTTTCTTTGAAGAAAGATTAGACTTAAATTCAATAAAGGATTCAATAATTGATATGGTGACAAGACGCCTTCCTTCATTTACCAGTCTTGACAGTACACAAATTCAGATTTTAGCACCGCTTAAAGCGGGTGTATGCGGTATTGATAATCTTAATCGTACCTTACAGGAAAAATTGAATCCCCCTTCCCTCCATAAACAAGAAATTGTGGTGGGAGAAACTATCTATCGTGAAGGCGATAAAGTGATGCAAACAGCCAATAACTACAACCTTATTTGGAAAAGACTTAACGGCTTTTTAGAAGAGGAAGGCGAAGGTGTATATAATGGTGATATTGGTTTTATTGAAAGCATAGACTTTCAAACAAACGAAGTTTTGGTACTATTTGAAGACGGCAGAAAATGCGTATACCCACGAACTGAGATAAGTCAACTTTCTCTTGCATATGCCATTACCATTCACAAAAGTCAGGGAAGTGAATTTGATATTGTCGTGATGCCCGTGATTGCTGGAGCAAGTATGATACTTACACGCAATCTAATCTATACCGCCGTTACTCGTGCAAAAAAAATGGTGGTGCTTGTAGGTGAAAAGAAAAATCTTAAACGCATGGTATCAAACAATTATACTACCCAGCGGTTCACTCTCTTAAAGGATTTACTTATATCATCAGACGAAAAAATAAAGGAACTTTTTAATTAATTATATGAAATTTACTGATTTTTTAAAGAAAACTAAAGACTTTTCACTTAATATACTTTTTCCAGAGAAAATAAAGTGTATATTTTGTGGTTGCGATATAGACAATTTTGAAAAAAGACCATATTGTGACGAATGTGCAAAACAGGACTTTTTCAATACTGGCAATAGATGCATGGTCTGCGATGTCAAGATAAAGGAACATAATATCATTTGTGATTTTTGCGGTCATAAGAAAAAGAAATTTGAAAAAGCATTTTGTCCACTTCTTTACAAAGATCTTGCGAAAAATAGTCTACTGCGTTTAAAAAGCGATAATGCAAGATACCTTGCCTATCCTTTTGCAAAAATAGTTTATGAGCGTATAAGAGAAGAGAACTTAGATATTGACATAATCATCCCAATTCCTATGCACGAAAAGTCACGGAAAAGAAGGGGTTACAATCAAGCCGAACTTCTAGGAAATGAACTTGCAAAACTTATGGACTGCGAATGCAGGAATAATGTTGTAGTAAAGGAAACACAAACCAAAGATCAAAAAACTTTAACCTATCGCGAGAGATTAAAAAATGTTTCAAATTGCTTTAAACTTAAAGACAAAGATGCAATTAAAAACAAAAATGTCCTTATTATTGATGATATAATGACCACTGGTTCTACTATAAATGAGGTGGCTGTCACCATGATGCCCTACGCTACACATATTTATGCGGCAGCGGTCGCAAGAGATATGGTAGAATAAAATTAAAATTATTTCAAAAAACACTTGACAGCAATCTTTATTTTTCGTATAATGGCTAAGTATCAAAAAATCCCTCTTTTGATATATGGCCTCTTGGTCAATCGGTTAAGACATCGCCCTTTCACGGCGGAGTGAGGGGTTCGACTCCCCTAGAGGCTACCAAGCAAAATAGCATGCGTAAGCATGTTTTTTTTGTTGCATAAGAGTTGTGCCTTTGGCGATTTTTAATTTATAGGTCTGCTCTTCTATTCCGTCTTGCCATGTGATCTTGATTTCAATATCTTTATTTATATCTTTTATGAGTGGATATACAACCACCTCGCCTATTTTTTGACCATTTACCTCTCTATAAAAATCCCCTGATGATATTGTTTTCCCCTGATATGAAAGCGTACCTGTTTCATACTCTTTCACTTTTACGGGTGCGGTAAACTTAATTCCTACGCGGTTACCACTCTCTTCCCAGCCCTTAGCAATATCTTCTTTATAATATTGAATTTGCTCATTTTCGCCACCTATTGTAATGATCCCTAGGTCTAGATCGTAATCAAAAGAGATACTTCCACCCACATTTTCACTATCGCGATTAACTTCGGCATATGGCAACTTTTCACTACATCCTATTAAAAGAATAGGAAAGAAGATAAATATAACAATAAGTAGTTTCCTCATTAATTAACTCCCTATGTTATTTATTTGCACTTTTATCATTTTTATTTTCTCGATTTAACATTAATTGTATCTTAAGTACATCACTGCGTTTTACCGAGTAATGCGAAAATAATATAATCGAACAAGCAAGTGCGATAGAACAACCACAAAACACTATTATTCCAAGTCCATTCTGCACCGACATGGCTTGCACAGGCTGAGAAGAATCAAATTTTATAAGGTCTAATAAAAATCCCATTATTAGAAGTGCAATTGAATTTGCAAGATTATAGGTAAAGGTATAAAAGCCGGAATACGCCCCCGCATTATTTTTGCCGGTCTTAAATATCTCGAGCGTGACAACATCGGCATACATTGACATAGGAAGGCTATACATAGCCCCTGCACCCATACCACAGAAGATAATACAAGGAATTACCAGATAGAACATTTTGGCTGGAGAAATAAATGTCCTAAAAAGGAAGGTCAATGCCGTCAGTGCAATACCAAACACAATCAGAGATAATGAGATTATAAGTGCTTTTTTCTTGTCAAGCCTTTTAGACACCTTTAGCCAAAGCGGTTGCGAAATTATTGCACCGCCAAAAAGTGCAATCAGTAAAATAGATATCTGTGCACTTGAAAAGTGATAGCAGTATGTGAATAGATGCATCCCTACCCCTGTCAAGAAGGCGGATGCAATTAATGCCATAGAATAACCTAAAATTACCGCCCTAAAATCCCTCTTTTTAAGTACCTCCAAGTAGCCAGAAAGAAGTTTGCCTAAACTAAATTTTTCTTTTTTAAAGGAAAGTAAATAAACATTATTTTTCTTTTGCACCTGCTTTAAGCATCCCCAGACCACAATACTGCTGCAAATTAAAACTAGAGCGGAATTTATATAAGCAATATTTATATAACCTTCTTGACTAAATTCTGTCTGAATACCAATAGAAATTGATGGCATGAAGAGATAAACAAATATGCTTGGTAATATCATGCCAATTATATTAAAAATCGTTTTGTAACTTTGCACCTTATTTTGTTCGTTATAATCGGGAGCAAGGTCAATACCAAGTGCTGAATATGGGGTGCCAAAAAAAGTGTTCGCACTCTCAATTGCAAGCATTGAAAGAAGAAGCCATACAAATTTACCACCTTCGCTTAATGATGCTGGCATTGTCCAAATAAGAATGTTTAAAAGTGCTATTGCAAAACTTCCAAAAAACATATAGCCAAGGCGTCGGCCAAAAAATTTGTTTTTGGTGTTGTCAGACAAATATCCTACAAGAGGATCGCTGACACCATCCCATAAAGATGCCATTGCCACCGCAATGCCAACTAAAGTACCTGAAATTCCCATTATGCTCGTGCCAAAAAACATAATAAAATTGGATAAGGTATTTCCCATACATCCGTACCCTAAACAACCCGCTCCGTAACATAATTTTGTATAAAATGGTAGCCTGTCTTTATTCTTCACTATTTTAACTTATGCGTGAGAAAGAAAGACTATGAAAAAAAGAAGAGGCTTTACTCCTCCTCTTGCTTATCTTCAACAGTGATTGGTTTTGGATGCAACAATCTATCTGCTATTTCAAAACGGCTTTCTTGGTAGTAAACAAGTTCCTTACAATAATGATCAATCGCATCCATAACTATCTTGTTGTCCTTTTCGTACTTCTCATCCTTTGGAAGGTGGAGTGTAAAACCACTGCGTTTTACTTTTTTATTTGTTTCAACATCTTTATAAATAGCAGTTTCATACATTAATGCACAATTATATCCATTTCCACAAATCACCTTATATCTCTTTCCTGTTACGACAACTTCCATCTTAGGAACAGTTTGTCTTACTACGGAAACGAGGTCTATTGTAAAAGCATTTGAAAAAGCATTGCTTATTGCATTCGCAATCTGGGTTGGGAAATCTTTTGGTGCTTCGGTGCCCTCACATTTTCCTAATTGGAATTTTTGACTAGGACGCTTATATCCACCTGTCAAAGCACTTATCTTCCTAACTTTGAAAAAGGATTGCCCTTCCTCATACTGTTTGCTTATTACAATTCCCGCCTTAGAAAGCATATCACTTTTCACATCATATATAATTTCACGACCATTAAAATCTCTCTCATATTTTATTCTATGATAAGGCATATTTTTATTTAATTTTTCTATAATCTTATTATGATCCTTTCCTATAAAAAAATAGTGTGCTTTTTTAAAATTTTCCGCTTGTATTTTTTCGTTTTCTATCATACCCACCTCTATTTAAGTTTAGTTTACATAAGTTTATCAAAAAAAGCAAATGTTTAACTATCTTTTTTTATGTCAAACATTCATATAAGGAGGAATTATGGATTTTAATAAAAGTAAAACTAAAGAAAGTTTAGCGCGAGCATTTGCGGCAGAATGTCAAGATGGAGCAAGATATCAATTTATGGCTAAAGCAGCAATGAGCGAAGGCTTTTCCTTTATTTCTGACCAATTAAAGGTACTTGCAAAAAATGAAATGGCTCATGCATCAAGGTTATATACTCTAATGCTTGAAAATTGCAAAGGTAAGGAAGATAATGTGCCAATAGAAGCTGGTTATCCTTTTGAACCACCCGCCCTTAATCAAAGTTTGCACACTGCCGCTGAAATAGAAGAATATGAAGCAAAAAATATATATCCTCATTTCGCCAAGGTGGCAAAGGACGAGGGTTTCCCTGAAATTGCAAAAGCTTTCTTGCTTATGGCGGAAATTGAAAACACACACTTTTTAAAACTTCAAAGTCTTGCAAATTTATATAGAGCAAACAAACTATATAGAAGCACTGAAAAAACCAAATGGACTTGTTCAAATTGCGGGCATGAAGAAGAGAAAAAAGAGGCATGGAAGGAGTGTCCTTTCTGTGGCTACCCACAAGGTTATGTGATGATAAAGTATTATTAGGACAAAAAAAACAACCCTGAGGGGTTGTTTTTAATTTATCATATCTTTAAAACTGTTACCAAATTTGAAAGATGGCACCTTACAAGCCTGAATTTTTACTTTTTGTTTTGTAAGTGGATTAATGCCTTCTCTTGCCGCTCTTTTCTTCACTTCGAAAGTACCAAAACCTGCAATCTGAATTTTCTCCTCTCTCTTAAGTGTGTCAGCGATAGTTGCTGCCATTGCATCAAAAGCAATTCCTGCATCCTTTTGTGTGAAATTTGCTTTCTCAGCGAACGCTTTGATAAACTCTGCTTTATTCATTCCTTATTCTCCTTTTTAATGAACTTGGCTTTTTGCCTTAACCTATCATAACATATTCTTGCCTTATTTCCAAACAAATTTACATTTACCAAGCAAAATAATCATTGATTTTATCTAAAAAATAAGAACCTATCACCTTAATTTTCTCTAATTCGAGTTTATTTTCTTTTAAAAGAGAATAAGCATCTTTTATATGGACTCTTACAACTCCTACCACTTGATTAATTGTACAAGGCCCTAGCACTCGTGCATCGGTACTGTTCGCCCTATTATCACCCATGAAAAACACTTCATTCTTCTTTAGTGTATAAAACAGTTGCCCATCAACCATTGTGTATTCGCCAGATTTAAGATAATTGTTATAAAAATCTAGTTGGTAATTCATTCCTTGGAAAGTGTAATAGTCCATCGCTGACCATTCCATATAACTTTTTATATAATCTTCCTCGATTCTTTCTACCTTGTCACTACCCTTTTTAATCAGCGAAAGCCTATATTCGCCATTAAGATCACCGTGCTTTGCAATACTAATTTTATCTCCTTCGAGTGCAATTACTCTTTTAATAATTGTATTTTTGAATACAGGTAGTTTTATAATAATGATGTCATTTACTTTTATGTCATGAGTGCATTCGACAAACACTCCGTCTTGAAGGACATCTCCGTTGGTCACAACAAAAGGGTCTGGGTTGATGGTGGGTTGCATACTTCTGCCTTGTACTGGATAATACTTGTAATTAAAATAAAAATACATTCTTCCAGCAATCAATAGCACCATCAAGATAAAAAATGCAACAAAAACTCTATACAAAACACTTTTTTGTATCTTTTCTTTTTTTGTTTGTCCATTAATTGTTGGAAAGTCCATTCTTTTTCTCCCTATTCTTTGAAAACTTACATCCACAATAGTTTTGTCTATACAAATTATACTCTTTTGCAAGTTCTATACTTTTTTTATAGCCATCCTGTTTTTTGAAATTGCCATCAATAAACTCTATTTTTACTTTCTCTTCTACTGCCTTACCAATACCATTAATTACAACGCTATTCTTGTGCGGGCTGACTGTGAGTGTTGTTGCAAAGGCATCAAACCCAAGTTCTTTGGCTAAAGCGGCAGTCTTATCTAATCTTAATTTAAAGCACACGCTACATCTTCCGCCGCCTTCTGGCTCATTTTCAAGCCCTTTTACTTCATTTAAAAACTCGTCAGCGTTATATGGAATTTCAATCACTTGAACTCCTACTGCATCACAAAAGCGTTTTTGCTCACTTAAACGATGATTAAACTCCTCTGCTGTATCAATGTTAGGATTATAGTAAAGGACCGTGATATCATAATTTTCTTTTAGTACATTAATAACATGTGTGCTACATGGGCCGCAACAACTGTGAAGTAATAATCTTTTCATTGCACTGTCCTCAATAACTTAATAAGTTCACCTAATATATGGTTCTTACTAATGGTATCATTTATATTTTCAGAATACTTATCTAGTTTTATCATGAAACATCCAAGGCAGTTCCCGCAGTTCACAAACACTTGCATGGTTAAAAATTTATTATCTAAATCTTTTATTACATAGATAGGGAAAATGAACTCCCCTAGTTTAAGTTTTGTCTTACCTGCCAAAATATATTTTTGGGACAAAAGTTCCAGTTTCGATGTGAAGTTATCGTAGTAATCAAAAAAATCATCGGGATCTCGATGCACTTCAAAAAGCGAAATTACCTCTCCGATAGAAGAGAGATAGTTTTCTTTATTCGTCATGCCCTGCCCATTAGGAAGACTATACACATCTTTAGTCAAACTCCAACCTTCAGGCAAAGTAAAACTCATTTCATTTAAACTCTCTATTATTCTTTTCATTTCTTCTCCATGGATTAAGTATGCCACGGAGAAAGATATTTGTCAATCTAAATAGCATTTATTGCGTACATAAACATATCATTTACATGCCCGCCTGTAAGCGTATAGACAAGTATCTTTCCGTCCCGCTTATATGTGACAAGGTTTTGATCTTTCAGTTGTTTTAATTGATGACTTATTGTTGTTTGATTTATACCTAACACATTAGAAAGGTCATTGACACACATGTCCATCATTGAAAGACAGGACAAAATTTTTATTCTTGTACTATCAGAAAAGTTTTGAAAATAATCAGCAAGGCGTAAAATATCTTGCTCGGTAGGCATGGCACCCAGTACATCCCTTTTGTTTCTCTCACTTAATAATAAAAATTTATTTTGCATTTTTTCACTCCGTGTTCACACATTTTTTAAACTATACATAAATACTAATGTGAACAACTTAATTTTGCCAGATAACAAATGAGAAAATCAAATTAAAAATTGTTTTTTATTTATTTAATTTGATGCAAAAAAAAGATTTTTGTAGAATTGGAGGTTACATGAATTTTTCAAACAACGAACTTTTATTAGTATTATTACTTTCCGTCTTTTCTTCGGCAAATGATACTAACCTTAACACGAACACTAATTTCTTATTGTTATTGTTATTAGCACTAGGGAATAACAACAATAACACAGGTTGTTGCCAGAATACTTGTCCTAATAGATTATTCTAAAATAAAAATTATGCAAGAAATGTCACAAAATTCGCCATATAAAATAGATATGGCTTTTTGTCATAATTAATATATTAAATATCTCGAATTTAATCGAGATTTATTTTTTTATAAATTATTTAATATTTTTTTGTAATTATTGAAAAATCATTTTGTAATTTATTTTTTTTATGCTAATATTTTTTTGTGAAATAAAAATAAAAGGAGATAATAAACATGACGGGGGGGGGAATTTAATTTCTAATTTATTAGCTGGATGGAGTGATATTTTTAGTGTGCCAGACGGTGTAAAACCTGACAAAGTACCACAATATGTAACTGACTATAGTTGGATGGGACAAATATTTGATGCTGTAAGTATTGTGCTTTACATTATCATGGGTCTTGTTGGTGCTGCTGGTGCAATTTACGCGATCTACCTTGGTATTCAACTTGCAAGAGCAGAAGACCAATCTAAGCGTGATGAGGCAAAGAAACACTTAATTACTGTGTTAATTGCTGTTGCGGTCACTATTGTTCTTGTATTATTCTTCAACTTATTGCTACCAGAAATTGTGAAAGCCTTTATTGGAGATGGAAACATTTATTCACAATATCTAAATAAAGATCAAACTACTGGTAAGTTTACAGGGTGGAAAACAGAAGAACAAATTAAAAATGGGACTTAAAAAATAAATAACTCCAAATAAATAATAAATTATAAATTAAATAAATAATTTTCAAAAAAATACTAAAAATAGTTTTGAAAATATTTTCTCTTATGCTATGATTATTATAGAAAATGAAATTTGGAGGTATTAATTATGAATTTTATTTCTAATTTGTTAGGTTGGGCAGAACAATTCCCAGAAAGTAACCAGCAACTAGGTTGGATGGGACAGGTATTTGGTACAGTGTCTATTGTGCTTTATATCATTATGGGTCTTGTTGGGGCTGCTGGTGCTATCTATGCGATTTACCTTGGTATTCAACTTGCAAGAGCGGAAGACCAATCTAAGCGTGATGAGGCTAAGAAACATTTAATTACAGTTTTAATTGCAGTTGCTGTAACTGTAGTTCTTGTATTGTTCTTTAATGAATTATTACCTCTAATTGTTAAAGCATTCTTTCCTGATTTAGCTCCTAATCCTTAATGAAAAATTAAAACTGCTATAACCTAGCAGTTTTTTTATTGCAAAAATATTGTGAAATTTATTGTAAAAAGATTTTATTTATGGTAAAATATTATTAGGAGAAAATTATGTACAGTTTGTTATCTAATATTTTGGCTTTCATCCCCTATCGATTCTTAGGGTCTTACGCTTGGCTTAATGATGTTTACGAAGTTTTGCCACCTATTCTTTATGCAATACTTGCACTTGTGGGTGGTGCTGGTTCCGTGTATGCTGTTATACTTGGAATTAACCTTGCTAAAAGCGAAAGTGAAGACGCAAGAAAGAAAGCCGTAGAGCGAATAAAAAATACAATAATTGGCGTAGCGGTGCTGTTAATACTTGTTTTATTTATAAACCTACTTCTTCCAGTGATACTTAATGCTGCCCTTCCAGAAGGAAGCGTTGCACCTGCGTAAACTTACAAATAAAAAAATGAAGGATTGCTCCTTCATTTTTTATATCTCTCTTAAAATTTCCTCGCGCATTTTCTTGTATTCTTCTTCGGTAATAATTCCACCATTTTTCATGTCCTCAAGTTGGCGAAGGCGTTTGGTAATTTCCTCCGTATTTGCATTGCCAGTAGAACTAGTCGTATTTGGTTCAGGTTTCACATCTACTGTTTTTTTATTTTCACGCAAATCATCATCACTCATACAAAGCATAAGTATACCCGCAATTGTATTACAGAATAATAAAGTACAAATTGCCACACCAACAAGTTCATCCTTGCTTGTTGCTTTATTAAGTCTTGATAATGCAATTCCCCCTACAATCAATGGGAAGATAAGCCAACATCCCACAACCATACTTATGATAATAAAAATCTTTGCAGCCGTTTTCATTTTTCATCTCCTTTAATAACATATTATCATAGTCAATGAAAAAATGCAATAATTTGTCGAATAAATTTAATTATGTTTTATTTGGAAAAACTTTTTAAATATTGTATTATTACAATATGGAGAGTTGTCAGAGTGGTCAGCGTCACAACTCTTGCTTAGATTCTTATTATGGAGAGTTGTCAGAGTGGTCGAATGTGTCGCTCTCGAAAAGCGATAAGGTGAAAGCCTTCGGCGGTTCGAATCCGCCACTCTCCGCCAAGAAAAGGAGTAAAATATGGAAAAATACAAAGTAATTATTGATACAGACCCCGGGATTGATGACACGACTGCATTGATACTTTCTATGTTTGATGAAAGGCTGGATGTACAACTTTACACCACTGTAAAAGGAAATATCAATGTGGATATTGCAACAAACAACATGCTTCATCTACTTGAGAAATTTGGAAAAACGGTTCCAGTGGCACGCGGCGGTGAAAAGGGAATGTTACGCGATACACCAGATGCCTCTTGGCTTCATGGAAAATGGGGAATGGGCGAAACATATATTCCTCCAAAGGCAAAAACAAAAGTAATCAAAAAAGATGCCGTAGAAGCAATGTATGAAATTATTAAAAATAACCCACATGAGGTTACCATTCTTATGTTTGGACCTCACACAAATGTAGGTAATCTGCTTAAAAAACACCCCGATGTTGCACCACTCATCAAGCACATTATCTTTGAAGGATTTTCCCCTTATGGGTACAAAGGTATAAAACCACATATCTCTTTTAACATACGAACAGACCCAGAAGCATTTAAATATGTGCTTGATTCTGGCATTCCTCTTTCTGTTATTCCAAGTGAAATGGGAAGGAATGAAGGTCGACTTCCAGAAAGTTTGGTGAAAAAAATAGGTAAAATGAATGATACTGGGGCGTTTTTAGAGAAAATTTACCAAAATTATTGGGAAAGAGGCTACGATGATAAAAGAATTGCCACAAACGATACTCTTGCATACCTCTATCTTGTAGAACCAGAATTGTTTAAGATTAGAAAGGCGGACATTGAAGTAAATCTTACCGATGCACCTGGAAAAACAATTGCCACTTTCTCCCCTAAAGGAAAGATACGGGTTGCAATGGGGCTAAAACGCAGAATGTTTGTGGAGAGTTTCTTAAGCAAAATCAAAAATCTAGATAACATCAACCTTTAAAAAATTTTTCGTTGTATATTACGCTTGGATGATTAGGTTTTTGTTTTTTGGCAAGTTCGTGATAGCGTCTTGCCCTTTTTTTATACCCTTTATAATAATAACAAACACATAATTGTAAATTAGGCAGAAACTCATAACTATCGGCTTGCACAAAACCACCACTTTTATAATTTGGCTTTAAACTTTTTGCAAGTCTATACCAATAAATGGCCTCGTCATATTTTTTTAATTTAATATAGATACTGCCTATTTCACATAAAATCTCCCCGCGCGGTATCCCCATACAAAAACTTCCAAAAAGCGAAGTTAATGCTTTTTCATTATCTCCTTGAATTTGATAACATTTTGAAAGATTTAGGCATGCTTCAATATTATTTTCTACCCATCCTTGGTGTGAAGAAAGGAACAGACTAAATTGATGAATCGCCTCTACAATTAAATTATTGTAATACAATTCTCGAGCATAATAGAACTGCTGGCGTGGAGAAAGTTTCATTCCTTTTGCTATATACTTTTGGTATATGTCTAAATTGCGTCTTCCTGCTGGAGCCTTCTTTTTGCAATGATAAATATTGATATCAAGATAGGCTATATTGCCGCGTGGAATAATGACCTCATGTACTGGATCTTGCCAAGTAAAATTCGCACTACGCTTTACAATTCGCTCCCTATAAAAACTAAATTCTGGTTTAAGGTCACTTGAATACTTTGTAACATATTTAAGCATATACACATCAACCTTACTAGGACGCGATAATTTGAAGTCCCAAATTTTCATAATGTCTTCTGTGAAAATTACATCGTCTGCGTCCAGCCACATTATATAATCGCAGGTTGCCTTTGAAAAAGAATAGTTACGCGCCAAAGAAAAATCATCAACCCATTCAAAATCATAGATTTTATCAGTGTATGCTTTTGCTATTTGTTTTGTCTTATCAGTAGAACCCGTATCTACAACTATCACCTCATCTGCAAAAGCCTTCACGCTTTTTAAACAGTTTTCAAGAGTTTTTTCCTCATCTTTAACAATTAAACATACACTTATTGAATTCATAAATATCTCCTTTAATAATTATTCTTCTCAATAATTCTTCCT
>CAMRTM010000005.1 GCA_947053645.1 uncultured Bacillota bacterium
AGGTCGCTGCCCATGGACACCCCTTGCGCAAGTCTTGTAACCTTAACGCCAAGTGGATTAAGAAGCCTTGCAATATACATCGCAGTGGCATCGCCCTCAACATCTGGATTTGTTGCCATGATGACCTCTGTCACCCCGTCAGTTTTAATTCTATCAAGAAGCTCCCTAATTCTTATATCATCTGGGCCTTTATTCTCAAGTGGGCTGATTGTACCAAAAAGCACATGGTACACCCCTTCATAGTCTTTCACTTTTTCCATTGAAACAACATCTTTAGGCTCTTTTACAACACAAACTATCTTTCTATTGCGTTTTTCGCAAATGTCGCAAACCTCTCTATCTGTGAAATTGCCACACACCTTGCAAAAACCTATTTTGTTTTTCGCTTCAATTATTGCATTAGAAAAATTCTCTGCCCGCGTTTTACTTCCCTCAATTATAGAGTAAGCGTAGCGCTGTGCGGTTTTGTACCCAACACTTGGCAGAGTTCTAAACTGTTCAATAAGTTTTTCAATCGTCTCGTTTTGCATATTACATTCCTAGAGAAGGAAGTTTCTCTTTCTCCACCCTTTCTATTTGGCTGATTGCATCATTGAATGCAGAAACAATAAGATCCTCAAGCATCTCCACATCATCAGGGTCTACAACCTCTTCTTTAATTTTAACTGTCTTTAAAGTTTTGTTGCCAAGCATCACGACTTCTACCATGCCACCGCCACTGCGAGCAGTAAACTCAGTTTCATCTATTTCCCGTCTTGTTCTTTGCATATCCTCCTGCATTTTCTGTGCTTGACGCATGAGTGACTGCATATTGCCTCCGCCAAAGCCTCCAAAATTTCCGTATGCCATAATTACCTCCATTTTATTTTATAATCAAGTAGTCACCAAATTGGTCGCTTAATTTTTCTATATCTTTTTCTTGTCCAGATTTTACAACAGGCAAATATTCAATCTTAAGTTGTAAATCGATACCCTGCCACCTGATTGCATTTTCAATTTCTCGTCTTCCTTCAGTCAAAAGATTGTAAATAGTAGAATCTTTTAATCTTACTATTAAACGCCCTTCTTCAATAGACACATCTGTAATATCTCCACATGCAACATGGAGTGCAACCTGACGATGTTCTTTAAGGAAAAGGACAACCTTCCCCCACACCGTTTTGGGAGTAATATTACCCCGCACCGCCATCAATTTTAGTTTTTTTTTACATCCTCACTACTTAGTCCCATCATCGCAGATAGCGATAATGTTTCTAAAAGAAGCCTTGGTGACAAAGTATATCTTAGTTCATTCTCAGCACCTGCAAAAATTTGCATAAAGGATATAAGTTTCTTTTCATCTACTCCTTTCGCCTGTGCCATATACTTTTCAAGTACTTCCTCTGGAAGATTTAAAAGTTTGTTAGGCTCATTACATGTCGCACAAACAAGCAAATTTCTTGCATGCTTTGACAAATCCTTAACAAATACTGACATGTTTTTACCAGTTTTATCAAGTTCATCAATAAAACTTAGCAATAAGCCTATTTCTTTATTAAAAGCATAATCATAAAATTTCAATAAGTTGTCATAATCGGTTGTACCAAGCACCTTAAGTGCGTCTTCTTTAGTGACCTTACCACCGCTGTATGCACAAATGGAATCCGCGATAGATAATGTATCCCTTACACTTCCTTCGCCACTTGCTGCAATAAGTTTAAGTGCTTCATCGTCATAACTTATATTTTCACTGTCCAAGATGTTGCGAAGTAGTTTGGTAAGAAGTTCTACGCTGACAAGCCTAAAATCAAATCTCACACATCTTGAAAGAATTGTCGCTGGAAGTTTATGCACCTCTGTAGTTGCTAAGATAAATATAACATGCTTTGGAGGTTCTTCCAAAGTTTTAAGTAAAGCATTAAAAGCACTATCTGTAAGCATATGTACTTCGTCAATGATATAAACTTTATACCTAGCATCAACGGGCAAAAATTTTACTTTCTCTCGTATCTCACGAATATCGTCTACTCTGTTATTTGAAGCAGCGTCTATTTCAATTACATTTATATCATTCTCGCCTTCCAACCTTTTACAAGTTTCGCACTGTCCGCAAGGCGAGCCATTTTGATTATTTTCACAATTTACCGCCTTTGCAAGTATTCTTGCAACACTTGTCTTACCTATTCCGCGGG
The DNA here is from genome assembly GCA_947053645.1 of uncultured Bacillota bacterium. GTDB lineage: Bacteria > Bacillota > Clostridia > Christensenellales > UBA1242 > Caccovivens. The sequence goes on from CAMRTM010000005.1 coordinate 2,172, forward strand.
ACCCCGTAAAAAGATAGGCATGAGAAAGATTTCCGCTTGCAATTTGATTTGCAAGGGCTTTTGTGATATGCTCCTGTCCAATAACCTCTTCAAAATTTTTTGGTCTATATTTTCTATATAATGCTAAATGTTCCATATCTTTATATTACACTTTTATTTTTTAAATTGCAACCAATTAAACAAGGCTGATTAAATTTGAAAATCCACCTTCCTCTAAACTTGCTCCACCAATTAAGGCACCATTGACACCTTTCGCATGGGTTATAGCATGAATGTTTTTATTATTTACGCTTCCACCATAAAGCACACAAATCTCCTTCGCCGCCTTAAGTGAGAAATCATCTTCAATAACTTTCCGTATTGCTTTCACGCCATATTCAATTTCTCTGACCGTAGCATTTTTACCACTGCCAATTGCCCAAATAGGCTCATATGATATTGTTACTCGTTCAAGTTCATTTTCATACAAACCTTTTAACGCTTCTTCAATTTGGGTTTTTAAAGTTTCTAAAGTTTTTAAAGTGTTTTTCTCTGCAAGTGATTCTCCTACACATAGTATCACACCAAGCCCATTTTTCAGAGCAACTTTAATTTTTTTGTTAATCTGTTTGTTGTTCTCCTTAAACTTTACCCGTCTTTCACTATGTCCGACAATTACTGTATCCACACCAGCACATTTAAGCATTCCTCCACTGATTTCACCCGTGTAACTTCCGCATTCTTCCTCGCTTAGATTTTGCGCTCCAAGTTTTATGCCAGTATCATCTAAAAGTAATCTGCCAATACTGAGAGAAGTATATGGTAGGCAAAGAGTAAGTTCTACATTTTTACTGTTATCAAATCTTGAAATCATATTTATTAAATAATCTCGTGACTGAATTGGAGTTTGATTCATTTTAATATTTGCAATTATTTTTTTCATCTTATTTGCTCCTGAATTACCTCTAGACATGGCAGAGAGCCATCTTCAATAAACTTCAAGGTTGCCCCACCACCGGTGGAAAGAAAATTGACGCCACCTGCATTCTTGCTTGCTTTAACAGCACTTACACTGTCGCCGCCACCTACCACTGAATATGCTTTACTTAAACTGATTGCCTTTGCAATCTTATTAGTTCCCTCTCTATAATCTTCATCTTCATATTTACCAAGAGGCCCGTTCCAAACAATTTGTCCTGCTTGCATAATTTCTTCACTAAACAGTTTTACTGTTTTAGGTCCGATATCCATTCCAACCATATCTTCAATAAGTGAATCAGTAGCGAACTTTTTCTGTTTCTTATCTCCCTTCCTTACCGCAATATGGTCGATAGGAAGTAAAACTTTTTTACCTTTTTCCTTAGCATAATTTAGAACATCGCGTGCAACATCCACTGAATCAAGATAGGTTATTGACTCTCCAACCGCAATTCCAGATGCAACAAGGAAGGTGTAAGCCATTGCTCCTCCTATGAGAATGGTGTCTGCTTGGTCAATAAATCTTCTAAGTATCTTAATCTTATATGGCACCTTTGCACCGCCAATTACTGCTACAAAAGGTCGTTTTGGTTCTTCCATCGCTTGCGTTAAAACATTAACCTCTTTTTCCATAAGAAGACCTATTGCGTTTGGCATAAGCCTAGCAATTCCATATGTAGTTGCATGCTTACGATGAGAGCATCCAAAAGCGTCATTTATAAACACATCTCCAATAGATGCGAGTTCTCTTGCAAATTTCATGTCACACTTAGTTTCGCCTTCATAGAATCTTACATTTTCAAGTAATAGCACCTCTCCATTATTCATGGAATGCAATCTCTCTTTAACTTCGAACCCAGTAGCCTTATTACTGAAATATACTTTTGTATTAAGTTTCTGCATAAGAATTAATGAAATAGGCCATAAAGACAATCTTATCTCATAACCCTCTGGTCTTCCCATATGCGACATTAATACTATTTTTGCTTCCTGTTCAATCAAATATTTGATGGTAGGAAGGGAGGCATTGACTCTATTCAAATCCAATATTTTTCCATTTTTGTCTATAGGCACATTGAAATCCACCCTTAAAAGCACTACTTTACCTTTAAGATTAACTAAATCCTTAACCGTTCTTTTCATTATTTCTCCTTATCTAAAGAATACTATATTTAACAAAAATCACAAAACTATTTTAAGATATCTTTCAAGATTTTTAAACTATCGTCTATGCTTGGACTTGTGGCGATGCGAAGTCTGACCCCGCTGGCATTTGGTATATCTAAGGTATACCATAAAAAGTGTTTCCGTAGGTATAAAACCAAAAACTCTTCGCTATAATGCTGACGCAAAATTTTAACATGCATTTCTATTACTTTATATATATCCTTTGGTTTTTCACCACCTTTAAGGATGCTAAAAATCCAAGGTCTGCCTTGGGCACCACGGCCTATCATTACGCCATCTACACCGGTAGTTCTCATTCTATTGTAACTTTCGCAATCAACAACATCACCATTCCCTATTACTGGAATATTAACTGAGGCTTTAAGTCTTGCAATTGCATCTAGGTCTGCTTTCCCACTGTACCCCTGCATTGTAGTCCTAGCATGAAGAGTGATAAAACTCGCACCACTTTCTTCACACATCCTGCCGAAATCACGACTGACATCTTTATCATAGCCCAGTCTAAATTTCACTGACACAGGTCTTGTAGACACCTTGACGCAGGATTTTATTATTTCACTTGCAAGTGAAAAATCTTTCATAAGAGCACTTCCCTCGCCATTTTTGACTATTTTTGGTGCGGGACAGCCCATATTTATATCTATCACATCATAGTGACTTAAAAGTGGATTGTTTATCGCCTTTGCCATAACATCAGGTTCATGTCCAAAAATCTGTCCAACTTTAATTTTTTCTGCATCGCTTGTTAGTGTCATAAACTCGGTTTTACGAGGGTTATGAAGCATGGCACGGGCTGAAAGCATTTCGCTCCAGCAAGCATCCGCACCAAATTCACAGGCCAGTTGTCTTAATCCAACATCGCTTACCCCCGCCATAGGTGCAAGAAAAAGCGATTCATAAAAATCTAGTTCTCCTATTTTCATGGAACTATTTTAACAAATTTTCATTAAAAAATAAACTATTTTACTGCTAGTTTAAAACTATTAAAACTTTTAAATATTGTCACTTTCTTAGGGCGCGACATATACACACGCTTTGTAATAGGATTTATGCATTTTCTGGCTTTGGTTTCAACTACCTTGAATTTGCCAAAATTTCGCAAACTTACCTCTTCTCCCTTTTTTAGCACCTCTATTATTGTGTTTTTAAATTCACTTAAAACTTTTTCACATTTAACTTTTGATAATTTTGTTTTTCTTGAAACAAGTTCAATTAATTCACTCTTATTCATTATTCTCCTCCCTTCTTAAATGCTTGCCAAAATACCTAACTATTAAACTTTTAATTATTGGAAGACAAAGAAGAAGGTATGTGATTCCGCCTAAAATTATTGAAAACACTATCATTACAAAATTTGAAAAACTTAGTGCTTTGATAAAAATCCACACTACCATGAACATAACAAGAGAAGAAAGCAAGGGGGTAAAAAATTCAAATGCAGGTATTTTAACAAGCCCGCCAAGTTTAATAATTGCAAGGATGGAAATGATGAGTGCTAAAAAAATATTTGAAAGCGGAAGGGCAAAAATATTAACTGAAGGCAGGGCTGACATAAAGATGACAATAAGCACTTTTATTATTCCGCCTATTAAGGTTATTACAAAAGAATATGTGTAATAGCCCTTTGCCTGCAAAATAGAAAGTAAAAATTGCATGATTGCACTTAAAATTATACTTACTCCACCCACCATAGTAAGACTTACTGCTTGGGATAGGAAACCTTTTATAGCGTTTGGATATATAAACGGATAAAGTACAGGCGACAAAGCCATAAGTCCAAATACAAGTGGAAGCAAAAATAGCCACAAAAGTGAAAAAGAAGTGGAAATCGATTTTTTCTGTCCTTCCAAGTCACCCTTGCCAGACAAATATGAAATTTTAGGGAGAAGTGCCATTGCAACTGAAAGCGAAATAATAAGCGGAAAATTTAAAATTGCACCCACAACCCCTGTTTGTAACCCATATAAAGAGGTCGCCACCTCTGCCCCAATTCCAGCAATGGCAAGTCTGCCTACTATTACAAGCGAATCTACTGCATGAGTAAGAGGCAATACGCCACCCGCAAGTGAAAGCGGCACTACAGCTTTAAAGAATGGCTTTATCACAACTGAGGAGTCGTATTTTGGCAATTTCACTTTAGTGAGCATATAAAAAACTAGGTAAAATCCCGCAAGCACTTCGCTTAAAGTAATCCCTACAAAAGCGCCAAACACCCCCATTCCTTTTTTACCAAGCAACATGGCAAACAAAAGCCCAAAAGCAAATTTAATAATCTGCTCTATTATCTGGCTAATCGCGGTTGGCGTCATATTTTCATAACCCTGAATAACACCTCTAATACAACCAATTAATGCACCCAAAAATAAAAGAGGAAGAATAAGTCTATAAGAGATATAGTTTGCCCCTATGCCTTGTGCAGAGGCGATACTGCGTGCAAAAATAAAGAAAGCACCACCAATTATTAAACTTAACCCAACAGAAAAATAAAGCGAGATTCTTAAATAACCAGCTATTTTACCTCTTTCTCCCCTTGCACGAGCCTGCGAAACAAGTTTTGAAAGAGAGGTTGTAACCCCTCCAGTGGTAAGAACAAGCATGAGAGAATATAGCGACATTATCATTTGAAAGGCACCAATTCCCTCTATTCCAATGATGTTTGTAAGTGGCAAACGAAACATTGCACCAAAAAGTTTGCAGATAAATCCGCTTACAATAAGTACTATCGCACCCCTACCAACACCGTTTTTCATACAATATAGGGTGCAACTATAGCATTTTTTTATACAAAATGGAAAAACTAGAAATATAAAAAATTTTTAAAAAAGGTATTTACATTTGCTTTTTTTTGTGTTATCATATAGCCAATAAGAGGAGTATACTAATGGAAAAACGATATATTACCGAAACAAATCCTTATGAAGGACAGGGGGGAGAATTCTTCCAGCACATGAATGACATGCTTGCACTTGTTTATTTTTCTTCTTTCAAACTTAGAAAATCCCCAGAGGAATTTGACGATTTTTTCTCTGGCAAGCAAAAATTCAAAAGAGCAACAGCGAATAGCAACCAAATGCAACAGGACTTAATGAAAATTAAGGATATGAAAAGTATAAAAGAGCAACCTATACTACAAACAATTAGCGATTTCGTAACAAGGATGACTGAAGAAGATAAATATGCAGATTTAGTTTCTTATTATGCAAGAAAGGCTGGTCATAAATATTTGCTTGTAGGAAAACTTTTAAATGATATTGCAAATAATAGAATAGACCAGAAACAAGCAGTTGCTGAATTTAACGAATTTTCAACAATTCTTGAAGAGAAATTTAATAAAAGAAAAGAAAATGATGATGAAAGCGTATAAAAAATCCCTATAAATTAGGGATTTTTTATTAACTTTCTTGCTCTGCTTCAGATGTTGTAACTTTTTCTACTACGACACGCACTCCAAATCCATCTACAGCATCATTGACTGCTTCGGTAACCACCTCTTTAACATGAGGATTGGTTACTTCTTCTACCTCATCATAAACAATAGCCTTTCGCAACACTTGAGTAGCACCACCTACGGCGTTTTCACCTTCTTCATCCTCTACACGATTTTTAAATACCTGTAATACCGAAGAAAATTCTTGCATATCTCCTTCATCTACTGAGACATCCTTCTCTTTTGGTTTTTCGGCTGGTGATTTTTGGGTGCTATCTTGTTTATCTTCTTTGTGTTTTACAGTTGTGACAACGGAAGCGCCGTATTGACCGGTAAGAGGTTTAACCTTATCCTTTCCTTCATCTTTTCCCTTATCCTTTTTTGCCCCACCGGCTTTTTCCGCTCCGCTTGCCTTCTTTCCACCCTTAGATTCTTTCGCTCCACCCGCCTTCTTTGTCGCAGGTTTTGCTGGCGCACTGGCTTTTTCAGTTTTCGCTTCTTCTTTTTTATTGCTTTTGACTTCTACGCCAGACTTTAGCATTTCAGCCTTTTGCATGGAGTCTACAAATTCTCTCATTGGTTTATGTGCTTCTTCCTTGTCTATAGGAAGTGCTTCAAAACCACCCTTTTCTTCAATAATGCGATCTAACACCTTTTGCAACTGAATATTTATCTTCTCTTGCTTGTCAGCAGGTGTTTCACTCTTTACTTTTTCTGCCTGCTTTTTATATTCATTTGCCATTTCATGCCCTAGTTTCCCAGATTTAGAAAGCACTTTTAGGGTACGCATTATATAAATTTGCGCACCGAGGTCTGTCACTTGGTCAAAAATAATCTCTTGGTCTATCATCGCTTGTAGTTTTGTGGCCAAGTTGGGAATAAGCAAATCATCATGCTTTTGAATGGAATCTACCAAATTAAAAGTCGTGTAGATATTTTCTTTAAGCCTATCATTATATGGAAAAACCGCCTTTGCAACAAAGGTGCGAAGGGACTGAATTGGCTCATAGCCTGAAACAGTTTCATTTAAATACAAACTCGCTTCCACATAATCATTATTCTTGTAATCAACAACCACAGAAAAGTTAAAGGTTTTTCCCATGAAAATACTGAGTGCAAAATATATATCTAAGGTGCTGTCCGCCACCTCTTTTTTAATTTTCACTAAATCGCGTTTTATTTCGTCTTCAAATGTATAGTTGCCTTCATCGGTAACAAATCCTACGAGTCTATTTTTTATTAAGACTTGATTTAGTTGAACTTTATAATAATCAATTTCATCTTTATTTGTAAGGATTCTATCCTTTCCCCACACCTTGCAAGATATTTCCTCTTTAGGCTGAGTTTCTTCTACAACAAGATGATTTTTCTTTGATCCTCGTGACATAGGTTTCCTCTTGTGTATAGTATACATAATTTAAAAATACAAATCAAGTTATTTAAAGGTTTTATTTTTGAAGATAACTTACACAGTATGGCTTTTCGGCGATAGAATTCACGGTGATACCATTTGACACGCACTTGCCATCCTTATTAAACAGGCAATCTGCATGACAAAGTATTTCCAAAGTTTTACTATCCCTTTGAGGTGCATACTCTGGAGTTTTTTCAAATAAATGTTTTGTGGTATCTACTTCCGCCTTGTCACCTTTTTCATAGGTACGACAGGTGACTTTATTTGTCACTTTAATTCCTTTTGCCCTGCATGTATACCTATCATTATACCTACATAATGTTTTTCTGCATCTTATATCCATAATTACCTCTAAAAGTATTATTGACATTCGTTTGACTTTTTAACCATTTATAAAGTAAACTTGTATAGAGGTGGAAAATGAAAGTAGTTTTACTAAAAGATGTGAAAGGAACAGGAAAAAAGGGAGATATCAAGGAGGTAAGTGACGGCTTTGCAAGAAACTTTCTTTTAAGACAGGGAATGGCAAAAGAGGCAAACAAATCAGCCATTGCTGAAAATGAATTTAAGAAAAATGCAAACGCCTATCATAAAGAAGTAGAGCGTCAAGAAGCACTTGCTCTTGCCAAAAAAATTGAAGGACAGGTTATAAATCTTGAAATCAAATGTGGTGATAATGGAAAGACATTTGGTTCAATTACCGCAAAGGAAATTGCTGAAGCACTTTCTGCACAGGGCTTTAATCTTGATAAACGCAAAATTGAATTAAAGGAGCCACTTAAAACTATAGGCTCTTACACTATAGTTGCTCGTGTTTACCCCGAGATTTCTGCTAAATTTACATTAAATATTATCTCAAAATAAAAAGACGATTCTCTCGTCTTTTTTTATGCGTTGGCTAGTTTTTCTGCCCTATCTTTTACGATTAGTGCTTCTATAAACTGGTCAATATCGCCGTTAAGCACCCCGTCTATATTATAAGATGTCACATTTACGCGGTGGTCGGTAACACGCCCTTGTGGGTAATTATATGTACGCACGCGTTCACTTCGATCGCCAGTACCGACCTGACTTTTTCTATTCTCTTTATATTCATTGTCGCGCTGGGTTTTATATAGGTCATATAGTTTTGACCTTAAAATAGACATTGCTCTTTCCTTATTCTTTATCTGACTTCGCTCATCCTGACAATTTACTACGATTCCTGTTGGAAGATGTGTAATTCTTATCGCGGACTCTGTTTTATTAATATGCTGTCCACCTGCACCAGAAGCACGATAGGTGTCAATCTGTAAATCTTTATCATCAATATCAACATCTACATCTTCAATTTCAGGTAAGACTGCTACCGTGGTGGTAGAGGTATGTATTCTGCCCTGCGATTCAGTTTCTGGCACCCGTTGCACTCTATGTACACCACTTTCAAACTTAAGTCTTGAATATGCCCCCTTACCTTTTACCATAAAGGTAACTTCCTTGATACCACCAAGTTCAGTTTCATTCAAATCCATTATTTCCGTCTTCCAGCGTTTGCTTTCAGCATAATATTGATACATTCTCATAAGCACGCTTGCAAACAAAGCGGACTCCTCTCCGCCCGCCGCCGACCTAATTTCAATAATAACATTGTTGTCATCATTTTCGTCTTTAGGAAGAAGGAGAATTTTTACTTCCTCCGCTTTTTCTTCTATTTTTTCTCTTAAAGAGCCAATTTCTTCATAAAACATATCGCGTAGTTCAGGACTTGTTTCATTGTCATAATCCTTTTGGCAGGCTTCATGATCGAGAACCAATTTTTCAAGTTCATCATGCGCTGAGGCGATATCTTCCAGCATAGACCTCTCTTTGACAAGTTTCTTCCATTCCTTATTATCTGCAATCACTTCAGGTTTAGATATTTCTTCTGTCAAAAAGACAAACCTATCTTTTGCCTTTTGTGTTTTTATTAATAAATCATTAGCCAATCTTTCCATAAACTATCCTTTCTATTCCATTATAATCTTTAATTACTTTTGTGTCAATAAATCCGCTCTCCTTCATAAGTTTGCGCACTCTTTCCGCCTGACCTTTACCTACTTCAAAATACAAATAACCATTTTTATTTATTCTTGTCACGCTTGCCAAAATAATCTTCCTATAAAAGTCAAGTCCGTCATCCCCACCATCAAGTGCAAGGCGAGGGTCAAATTTCCTCACTTCTACTGAAAGTTTTTCAATATCTTTTGAAGGTATATATGGCGGATTTGAAACAATTATATCAAACTTTCGATTTCGCTTTAACTTTTCAAAAAGGTTTGATTCAATTAGTTCCACCCTTACCTCTTGTTTCTTAACATTACTCTCCGCCACTTGCAATGCAGATTTTGACACATCAATCGCACAAATCTTTCCATCAATGTTTTTTGCAAGTGCGATCGCTATCGCACCGCTGCCAGTACAAAGGTCGCATATCTCTGGCTTTTTAAAATTCTTTGCCTGCTTAATCACTTCATCGACGAGTATCTCTGTTTCCATACGCGGTGAAAGCACCTTTTTATTGATATCAATCTTTATTCCATAAAAATCTACATAGCCAAAAATACTTGAAAGCGGTTCGCCCTTTGCACGCCTTTCCGTTGCACGCATTATTTCGCGATACTGCTTTTGACTTACCGAGCGGACAAGTTTAATTTCTGCCCTATTCATGTTAAGTACAGTGGCAATTATCCATTCCACATCACTTTTTTCATATCTATCTGCATAAACAAGTTTTGTTTGCATTTCAGCAAGCAGTGCCGACATTGGCAAATTATCATCTTTCACTTCTTCCAACCCTTTAAATGAAGTATTTTCTATAAGTGTGGTGCGTACTATCTCTTCTTGCGAAATGCTTGGTCTTACACTTACCAAAAACGAAGTAAAAAGCACAAAATCCTTAAGCCACTTTTGTTTCGTGACAGAAATCGCCCACAAAATTTCATAACTTATTGAAATACATCCTAGAAGTATCAAAAAGTTATAGATGGCGTTCATATAAAAATTCACACTTATATTACTTAAGTGTATCACAAAAGTAGACAGCAATAAAGAAAAAATAAGGAAATTTAAATAATTTAACGCATAATGTGGACTAAATTTTGAAATTTGTGTGGATTTTTCGCCACTATTTACTATTTGATTACATCCGCCGTTAAATTTATATAGCCCTTGCATAAAAGGTAGAAAACGCAGAAATAGAAAAATTATAAAGATAAAAGCTATTTTTATCAATGCTATAATAAGCCCCTGCACAACACCATTATCTTCAAAAATTAAATTTGAAAGATAGGAAGGAAGGAGGTCAAAGCCCAAAAAGCCAATTATAAGCCCCAACAGGCTTGCAGTTATTAACTGTACATATCTTGTTGCAATATTAAGTTTTTCTGCCACCTTATTAAGTAGTTTTTCTTCTCCAAGATCAGTATGCAATTTATCTGTCAATACAAAAGCATTGATTTGCGCAACCATTCCACAAAAAAAGTATTGGAGTCCACGGAGGAGAAATATATTCCAAAAGATTATCTTGTTTTTAGTTTTCTCTATCCCCACCCTTTTCCTGCCATTATTATCTATTATAGCAGTGGTAATCTGCCCATCATTATAGACACTGGCACCACTAGAACTAGGGAAATAATATTTCATGCTTAGATTATTGCCACAAAAAAACACGGATATTCCGTGCTTTTTTATTACATTAATTTAAACCATATTTGTTTTTGAATTTCTCAACATTACCGCTTGCGTCTACAACCTTCTTCTTTCCTGTAAAGAATGGGTGGCATTTGTTGCAAATATCAATGCTCATTGTGTCACCTTTAGCGTTTGTTCTTGTCTTAAAGGTGTTGCCACAGGCACATGTTACGGTAACTTCATGATAATCTGGATGTATTTCCTTTTTCATAATCTTTACCCCTTTTAATTATTAATCTCCTACATATGGAAGAAGTGCAACATTTCTTGCTCTCTTAATCGCAGTAGTAAGTTGTCTTTGATGATTTGCACAAACTCCTGTTTGGCGTCTAGGCAAAATTTTGCCTTTTTCTGTGATGTATTTTTTGATTTTTGCTACATCTTTATAGTCGATATCTTTTTCACCAGCTACGCAGAAAGCACATACTTTCTTCTTTGCAGGCTTACGGAATTTCTTAACTGGCTTTTCCTCAGTTTTAACTACTTCGCTCATTTTTCTCTCCTTTTATTAGAATGGTAAACTATCGTCATCAATAGGTTCAAGTTCTGCTGTTTTTGGTGCAGATTCTTGCTTTGGTGCTAAAGTCGACTCTGAATTACTATCGCTGTTTCTTCCGCTTAAGAATTCTACCGTGTCTGCAATTACATCAGTAGTATATCTCTTAGTTCCATCACTTGCCTCATAAGAAGAATTTTGAAGTCTTCCTACAACCGCACATTTAGAACCCTTCTTTAAAAATCTATGACAGTTTTCGCCAAGTGCTCTCCATACCACGATATTGAAGAAATCTGCATCACGCTCTCCCTCGTTGTTTTGGAAGGTGCGTTGTACTGCGATTGAAAATCTGCATACACTTACTCCACTATTTGTTGTTGATAGTTCTGGATCTCTTGTCAAGTTTCCAATTAAAATTACTTTATTCATATCTTTTCTCCTTACTTTCTTACAAACATTTGTCTAATGATACCTTCAGTAATGTTCATAAGTTTTGCCATCGCATCTACTTCTTCTGCTGAGAATGTTAAGTTCATAAGAACATAATATCCTTCATTTTTGAAGTTGATTGGATAAGCAAGTTTTTTCATTCCCCATTTATCAATTCCGTCTACGACTCCGCCTTTAGACTCTACATATGAAGAAAACTTTTTGATAAGTTCTTCACGCTTGTCTTCAGCAACATCGCTGGAAATGATATAAAGAAGTTCATACTTATTCATATCTTTTACCTCCTTTTGGACTAATTGGTCTTTCATTTCTCGTGAAAGACAAGGACAGTTTTCCACTGCTATTTGAAATTATATATTATAAATATCTCATTGTCAAGTAAAACTATCAATTTTAATTTTATCTTGACATGATTTCATAAATGTGCTAGAATGACAAGGCAATCAAAAAAGGAGCATAAATGAAAGAACTTAAAGAAACATTTAGTTTTTTATGTAAAAAGTACATTGATTTATACAATAAAGTTGGAGATTTATCTGGAACTGCTAAGACCGAAGCGTCCAAACTACTTGAACATGTTTTAGACAGATTACGCTCAGCAGACAAATTCATAGAAAACAGAAAAAGTTATAAGATTATAAAAATTATTTTGAAAGGTATCGAAAATGAACTTGAGCTGATTAGCACAAAAATTGAACAATTATCAAATATAAATGATTCACAAACAGAAGGTTAAACATGATTAAACGAGAATTATATGATAAATTACAATTTTTATTAAATCAATTTCGTCGCTTAGACTCGTATTTAAAGTTTTATGATATTTTTTATAGTATAGACATATCAAAAAAATTAAAAAATGTTCTAAGCCAAATTGTTATTTTAGACACATTATATAAGTATACTGATAAGTTTGGCATAACCAGATTTGCTAGTGAACTTCATGAAATTGAATTATCTTTAAAATGGCTTTACCTATATTTTGACTTCGACTGGGAACCACAAAAATACAAAACTAAACAACAAGAAGAAAAATGAGTAGGCTTATATACGCGAAGACTCATATAATATATTAAATATTATTGAGGAGAATGCGATGAGAATTTACACTTGGCAGTCCGCCCCAAATGCACAGGGCTGGAAGAGAGCGAGAACTTGTGACAGCACTTATGTTTTACATAATGTTAAAACAGGAAAAATAATTGATAAAGGCTTTACTCATGTTGATTTGCCAAACGAGGCGGGCTGGGTTTTTGTAGAATTTGGCGATGAAAATGATAGGCAACTTTTTAATGTCACTACCGAAAGATTTTTGGAAACTGATAATTACAGCGTTCTATCAAAGCCTAATAGTACTGGCTGGATGACCGTAAGAAAAAATGGTGTATACACCTTCTATAACATATATCAAAAAGCATTTTCTGACATCAAATGCAAATCTGCACAAGCTATGAGTAAAGAAAATTGGACTGTAATAGAACTTAACGACGGCTTTACTTATGCAAATCCACAGTTAAATGTGGTTTTACAGACAAGGGTTGAAAGAGATTATTATCTTTCTTGGCAGGCCATCTACACAGAATATCCAGAATCTTCCAAATATTTCCCAACTGCAATCAAAAAGAATGATGATGAAAGCGAATAAAAGTGCAAAAAATTGCACTTTTATTATTTTTTTTCAAAAAAACCTTGACAAATCCCCCCCCCGAGTATAATGAAGGTATCTACATAAGAAAGGAGGAGGAAAAGATGGATTTAGAGGAAGAGTTCGAGGAAATGCTTAATTTATTAAAAAAGCTAATAGATCTTCAAGAAAAAACTATAGCAATAAAAACTCGGACGGAAAAATTATACGAAGAGTTGCATTCATTTAGAGAAGAGGTCAAACTACTAGACAATTTGAGAATCAATCCCTTAATAATGGCTACAATAGATTATATAAAAGATCTTTTTGACGAACTCAATGAAACAATGGTTGAAATAAAAAATCTTGTAAAAAAAATGGTACCAATAGAGGATATGGATGAATTATTTGAGAAAATAGACATTCAATTCGCCAAGGCTGAGGAATCACTCTTAAAAATAAAAGTCTTTATCGAGGCTGGAAAAGAATTTATACAGCTCAAAATAGAACCAGAAGACGAAGACGAATAAAAAACGAGGCTATCCTCGTTTTTTTATTTCCCACAACAATTTTTGTATTTCTTTCCGCTTCCGCATGGGCAAGGGTCATTACGCCCTACTTTTTGCTCGCTGTTTACAACAGTTTTTTGGACTTGTGGTTTCTTGGCTTGTTTCGCACGCTCCTCGGGAGTGAGTTCTTTTCCAGTTATAACAACATTATAACGAGGCTGCTCAGGTACAGGCTCAGTACGCTGCAACCTATTATTAAGAAGAACATAACAAGTCTTTTCCTTGATTTCATAAATCATTTTATCAAAAAGTTCAAAGCCATCTTGTTTATATGCAAGCACTGGGTCCTGATTACCAAATCCCCTTGCAAAGATTTCGTTTTTCATGATATGCATATCTTCAATATGACCCATCCAGTTTATATCTACCATTCTTAAAAGGACAAGTCTTTCAAGTTTTGCAAATTCAAAATCAAGTTCTTCAGCCTCTTTCTTTCTCTCTGCATATCTCTCTTTTACAATTTTAAGGACTTTTTCTTCTATATCTCTTACATCACAGCCTTCCACAAACTTATCGTTTACAAGGCTGCTACCCTTTTCAAGTAACCCTCTTTCAAGTTCGGTTTGAAGTTTTTCAACATCCCATTCATAGTATGGCTTATCATCATCGATACATTTCCTTACAACCTTTGAAATAATCTCTGGGAACATATTAAGTATCTGGTCATGCACTGGCATTCCGTCAAGCACCGTATTTCTTTCATTATAAATAATTTCTCTTTGCTTATTAAGTACATCATCAAAGCGAAGCACCGTCTTTCTTTGAGCAAAGTTTTGAAGTTCTATCTTTCTTTGAGCGGACTCTATCTGTCTTGAAAGCATTTTAAGTTGGATTGGAGTAGAGTCGTCAAGTCTGAACATAGTGGCAATTCTCTTCATCTTGTCACCACCAAAGCGTCTTATAAGGTCATCTTCAAGCGAGAGGAAGAATACACTTGACCCAGGGTCACCCTGTCTTCCTGCACGACCACGAAGTTGATTGTCAATACGGCGAGATTCATGCCTTTCCGTACCTATAATATGAAGACCACCTAAAGAAATAACTTCCGCTTTTTCTTTGTCTGTCACTTCTTTATATTCTTTATACAACTGATTAAACCTATCCCTAGCCTCATTTAACCTTGGGTCATCCACCTTATTAAATGCTGTTGCATAAGATATCTCTTCATCAGTAAAATTTTCCTCTTTAAGTCGTTTCTTCGCCATAAATTCAGGGTTTCCGCCGAGGAGAATATCGGTACCACGACCAGCCATGTTTGTAGCGATTGTTACAGAGCCCTTTCTTCCTGCTTGGGCGACAATTTCACTTTCCATTTCATTGTTCTTAGCATTAAGCACAGTATGCTTAATCTTCGCCTGTTTTAAGGCCTTAGAAAGTAGTTCACTCTTATCAATATTTATAGTACCTACAAGAACGGGTTGTCCAGAATCATGACAAGATTTGATTTCTTCAATAATTGCTTCAATCTTACCTTTTTCAGTGACATATACAATGTCCGCCTCATCTCTCCTTTGATTTGGCCTGTTTGGTGGGATTGTCACAACATCGAGATTGTAAATTGTCCTAAATTCTCCCTCTTCGGTTTTAGCAGTACCTGTCATACCAGAAAGTTTCTTGTAAAGACGGAAATAATTTTGGAAGGTTATAGTAGCAAGGGTTTGATTTTCATCCTTAATCTGTACACCCTCTTTTGCTTCAATTGCTTGGTGAAGTCCTTGGTTGAATCTTCGCCCCGGCATTAAACGCCCAGTAAACTCATCTACAATTAAAATTTCGCCATTTTTAACAATGTAATTCTCGTCCGCATGCATAGTATAGTTTGCTCTAAGTGCATTGTTGATATAGTGACTTAGTTCCAAGTTTTCAATATCAGCAAGGTTTTCAATCTTAAAATATCTCTCGGCTTTTTCAATTCCGCTTTCAGTAAGGTTTAATTGTTTTGTCTTTTCATCAATCTCGACATCATCCTCTTTTTTTAGCGTCTTAACAAACTTTTGTGCATTTACATAGCCTTCGCTTGACTTATTCCCTCGCCCACTTATGATAAGCGGAGTTCTTGCCTCATCGATAAGAATACTGTCCACTTCGTCTACGATTGCAAAAGCATGACCGCGTTGCACTCTTGCACCAGCATCAGAAGCCATATTATCTCTAAGGTAATCAAAGCCTAATTCATTATTTGTACAGTAAGTAATGTCAGCGTCATATGCTATTTTTTTATCTTGTGGACTTTGTCCGCTTAAGGTTACCCCAACTTTAAGTCCTAAGAATTTGAAAACCTTACCCATCCATTCAGCATCACGCTTTGCAAGGTATTCATTGACAGTGACAATATGCACACCTTTCCCGTTCAGTGCATTTAAATAAGCAGGAAGAGTTTCAACAAAGGTCTTACCTTCACCTGTTTTCATTTCTGCAATACGGCCTTGATGAATTGCAATACCGCCCAATATTTGCACATAAAAGTGACGCATATTAAGTACTCTTGTCGCTGCCTCTCTTACTACAGCATATGCTTCTGGCAAGAGATCATTTAAAGTTTCTCCCACCTTCAATCTGTCTTTAAACTCTTGTGTGCAGGCTGTAAGTTGCTCATTCGTATAATCCTTGTATTTATCTTCAAGTGCAATAACTTTATCTGCAATCTTACGAAGTTTTTTTACCTGCGTTGTATTTTCACTTACGAATATTCCCATTTTGTCTCCTTATTTTATCTCATTTTATCAGAAAAATATTGAAATATCAACCTTTTTACGAACCAGTGTCGTCATTTTTGATTTTTGACAAAAGTTTATTACAAAAAACAACATATTTCAATAAAAATAAAAATTTGGGTATTGACTTATTGGGAAACTTGGACTATAATAACTTTAACAAATAAAAAGGAGATTTACTATGGGACTTTTTAAAGGTTTAATAAAAGAAGGAAATATTGTTATGGCCCCTGATGCTGCTTCTACTCCTCTTGCAAACAAAGCGTTTAGTGAGGCGAAAACAAAACTTAACGAGGAAATCACTTCCCTTAAGGATTTCTTTGCCTTCATGCAAAATAATGAAGCCTTTTTCGGCGAAAAAGTTGTATCTAGCATTAAAGCACGCATTGAAGAAGCAAGAAAACTTGGAAATCTTAGACAGTATAGAGTTGTAAACCCAGAAACTCTTGATATAGAAGGTTTTGGCTATAAAAATATTATGGACAGAATTATAGATGACCAGCCTTTTGTTGCTAGTGCTAAAATCAACTATCTTCTTGCTAATTTAGATAGGGTTATTGAACTTTTAAGTTTAGAAGGTGTAACCTTTGATTCTTTTAATCAAGTTAATCCAAAAGGAAACTGTTTATATAACCTTAATCGCTATATAATGAATCTTGCAAAACACGCTGATAAACTACAACTTGTGGAAGGTAATCTTGGCGAACTTAGCAATACAAAAGATTTTTTCATTGGTCCATTAGATGAAGCTATACAAAGATACCCTGCAATCGGTGCAGCAGAAATAGAAAGCTTTGTAGCAAGGGAAAAAGATATAAACGCACAAGTATCAGAAACCCTTAGCACTTTAGCAGTAATAGGTCAGGATTGGAATGATAACTTAGACGGACTGACTGAAACCTACAATATTCTTAACGAATTAAATCAAAAAAGTTTTAAACTTTTGACTGAAAAAGAAGACTATGAAAAACTTGAAGCTAAATTTAATGAAGAAATAAAGTCGAGAGAAGAAGATGAGGCTCTTCAAAACTTAGAAAATTCTTCTTGGCTTACTCAGGAAGAATTCAAAGAGAAAAAACTTGCTTCTATGCTTCAAAAACATCAGACAAAATACCTTGCTCTTCTTCATGAACTCGCGTCAAAGCAAAATCTACTTAAAAAAGTTGGCGACGATTACGAATTGTATAATGGAATAAATTCCTTAACCCCTTATGCCCTAATGATTAAATTTAAAAAGGGTTTCGGTTTTGTTTTACACACTAATAATACAGTCTTTGATACAAACGAAGAAGACTATAGCAAATTAAGTGAAAATTTACTATTCTTAACTGAAGAGCAAAACACTATTCTTGAATACGAATATTACAGACTAAGCGAAGCAATGCAAAAACGCAATTTTAAAGAAGAAAGTTTTCCTAACTTTAGCAAAGATTTTAAAAATAACAGAACTTTTGAAAATTCTTCTTTTGAAACCAAAAAAGAGATATTTAATTTCATCAATGAAAATAGAGCATCTCTTTATAAGATGTTAACTGAAAAAGAACAAAATAATTACGACTCATTCTATACTGACACACTTCTTACTAAGCACATAATGGAAAACATTGACACAGTTCATACTATGTTGCAACTTCAAGGCTTCAGGAACACAAAAGACACATTACAAATTATAATGCAGGAAAATACTGAAAGCAAACTTGAATTAAATGAACAAATAGATAAAAACTACGCTATTTACAACAAAACTGTTGAAACAATGAAGAGCCTACAAAAGCAATACACTGACTTAGAACGCCGTATACAGAAATACAAAGCTGCTTATTATCAACCATATGAGGATTTAGCATTTGCAACCTTTGATTCATTTAATAGCGAAATGGCAGTGGCCTCCTTCCCTATGAGAAAAGAGGAATTAGACAAATCAGGTTACTTTGATAGTGAATTATCTATTCCAGTAATCGACATAGAAACATTCCAAGATAAACAATGCAAATACGGCGCTGAATGCACTGATGAAATATCTAAGATTGAAGAGTGCATGAATAGCGAAGAAAAAGATGACGCCAAAAAAGTTATGGATTCACTTGACTTAATCACTAAAGATGATAGAGGCCAATCAAATATTCGTATGTCAATTGTAAATCACACCATTGCATTTACTGAATTTGTAAGCATTCTTAATACTGAATTATTCACAATCAATGAGGAAGAAAATAAATAGATAAAACGACCGTTAATTCGGTCGTTTTTTTGTCGATAATTTAAGATATTTGGGCGGTCCTTTCTTGACAAGAAGTCCATTAAATGTTATTATTATAATATAAATACTGGAGGAAGATATGGCAACATCTCAGGTAACAAACAAAATCACCATTAAAGATGGAGAAATCCATGAAAAACTGGAGCAGAAATTTACTATGACTAGTGCAGCAACTGCGCCTTTAATGAGTTTTTCTGTCAATGGGAAGAAAATTGGAAGTATTACCAACGGATTACTTTTAACTTTGAATGAAGAAATCGTAAAAGAATTACCAGCAGAAATTAAAGAAAAAATCGTTATGCTTGGCACCGCTTCAATGAAGATTCAACAAATAGAAGATGGAATCCCCCCTATTGAAATTGACGCAAAGAACAATGAACTTAAAGTGCATATTAAAGCTAAAGATGGCAGCAAGATATACGAATGTCGCATCAATGCTACTGGTATATATTTAAAATATGACGGTAATGAAACAAATTATTCTCCAAAAACATTAGATGGCAACCTTCAAGCAATAGATGTAACAATGAGTACTAATTGTTTTGCAAAAATGCTGGACAAGAACAACACCGAAATCAAACTTTCTAACGCGTCTAAAACTGATAGCATTACTCCTAAGCAAATTCCTAATTTTATGCTTGGTACATTCCTTGAAGCGTCCGCACCACAAGAGGAACTGGTAAAAGAAAATGAAATGACAGGCGTATTTAAATCTTTTACCCTTTCACTTCCTAGCGGTGAAGATAAGAGCGATTACCACTTTGTAAAAAATGATAAGGGACAAATATATGCATTCCATAATGGTACCTTGAACCCAGTGCATAGTTTTGCGATTTTTACAACAAGAGAAAAAGGAAAGGTAAAAGAACCTTACCTTAAAATGAATATCGGCTCTAAAGCAGAACCTAAATACGCATATATAAATTTGCCAACTACAACCGATGAAGGCAAAAATATTGTAGCGCCACGATACCTTGATGCGGTGATGAGCTTACATGAATTTACTGGAATGACCATTCCTAAAGCAGAAAGTGGCTTAAGCGTAATAGGCTCCGATACAAAAGGAAATAAAATTAAAGCAGAATGGGCAAGTTCGGATGACGAGCGAAAATTTGATACTGGAGTCAAAGGAAAATCTTATACTTTTAATCTTTCTTCAGAAGAAACCTATCCTACCGACGAGATAGTGCCTACTACAATGGATGCTACGCCTATTGATACTCCTGTGGAAATAGATGAGAACACAGATAAAGATGCAGATCAAATTGAAACAACCCCTGTTGCAAATCCAACTGACAGCGACCTTTTGGCCCAAGAGACTCCTTTTGCAAGCACTCCTATGAAGGCTGTAGACATGTCTAAGGTTAAATCCAAAATTAGCCCAGACTGGGGTGTAAATATGATGCTTATTGGTATGGTATTAATGCTTGTTGGTCTTCTTTTTGCCCCTGCCCTTACAGCAGTTTTTGCATGCGTAGGTGTTGCTGTTACCGCAGGTGGTGCATGGCTTGCTGTAAATGCGGACAGGCTTGCCAACCCTTACCTGAAACTTGAGCAATATATAATTGACCCACTGAAAAAGAAAGAAAGGCAGCGTGAAAAAGAACAAGAAGCTGTATGGGAAGACGCTAAAGAACTTAACGGATTAATTTCACAAGCATACGAAACAAAAGAAAACCTACTTGATTTTGAAAACAATGAACAAGCAAAATTTTGGCAAGAAATATTTGGAGAAAATTACGAAGAGTTTATTAGTGATGACAATCTTCCTAAAAGACAAGACTTCTTAAGTGAATTAAAACAAATAACCACTAAGACTGGTGCTGAAAAAGATAAAATGATGGAAATCTTTAAATCACGCTATGGACTTTCCGACGAAGCAATTGATAGTCTTTTTAATGATGAAAGAATAGAACAGCGAGAAAAAGCACTTGCCGAGATGAGAACATTAAACCAGCAACAAGAATCAGCCCACAAAAAACAAGCTGAACTGGCAGACAACATAGTAAAATCTGACGAAATTTTATTTAAACAACTTTTGGACAGCAAACTATCACCTGAGGCACAAAAAGAATTTATTAAACAAAATAAATATGCCATTGCAAGACACTTAGTATCCCAAAATCACACATCTCATGCAACAACAGAAAAACTTCTTTCTGTCCTGTCAGAAGATAGTGGGGAAATTATCAAAGAGGCTGTGACGGAACTTGCTGAAATTCCTAGCACAGTTTCTAAAATAGCATATGACGCTACATTAAGGGCTAAAGACCATCAAAAAACACGCGATTATGCAGACACACTTAATGATATAAAGGAAAACAGGAAAAACGATGTCGCTTTTGGCTCCTCTGCCGAGGTAGGTAAAGCAGCTGTTTCCTATATAATAGTAAATTCTGTTAGCAACGCGAAAGATCTACAAGAAATAGAAAAACTATGTTTTGGCGATACAGACCTTGCTGACACAATAAAAAAATCAATTGTAATGCCAGACAATTTAAAAAAGCGACTTGAAGAACAGCAATCTCTATTGACAAACCTTGACTCCCAAGTAATTGGTGAAAAAGTAATGAAGGAAGGGTTAGGCGAAGAACTGAGCGGCGGTCTTGGCATGACTATGACAATGAATCATTTGGACATTTCTAAAGTAGATGATTACACTACTCTTGATATAGAAATAGAAAAACAGATTGCAGAGAATTTAAACCTTACTGAATTAGAAAACTATATGCTAAACAAAACTTCAAAAGGCAAATCACTTACCGTGGACCAGAATTTAAGAAATGAATTTGCAACTGATGCAGAGTTGGCAGTATTTTCTAAAGAACAAAGACAACAACTGGCAACCCTTTCATTATCCGATGATCCAGCAATCGTTAAAATAGTTGACATGGCTAAATCAGGTACACTTCTACCCGCTTTAAAATCTCAGTATGTTATGAAGATAAACGGCTTAACCGAGCAAGATATCACTAATTCTGGTGTGCAAGGCATGGCAGTGATTGTAAATAAAAAGGTTGAAGAATGTAACCACACAAGAAAGTTAATTTCTCGCTTGAATCCAGCCGACCAGCAACAAATAATTGCACAAAACCCAAAAAATTATGAAGAATATGAAAAAGCAGTTAAATCTATTGTAGGCAAGCAAACTCGTGAAAATACAGATGGAAAAACTATTGACAGTGCTGTAAAAGAAGGTCTTGTTAAAAAACAAGAAGATATTAAATTAGAAGACAAAATTGCACAGCAAGAACTTTACAAAGTAGAAAGAATATCTGGAAAGGCACAAACAAAATCATTCTTGAAAACAGCAATCGCAGAAACTAAAAAACAGAATAACATAAAGGACGAAAAATCCCTTGGGCAAGTTAAAGAACTTAAGCAAGCAAACATTGTAAAAGAAGATAAACTTAAGACTAACGAGGGTGACGCTAGCAAGCAATACCACAAAAAAGAAGAAAAACACAATGATCGAACACAAACTAATAAGGAAGCAATTGAAAAACTTGTTGAAATACTTAACATGCCAGACGACACTGGAAAAGAAAAGATTAACGCATTATCTAATTATGTTCATTCGTTTGATTCTGAAGAAGTCGGGTCAAAGTCTCCTTTCAGTATGCCTAAAGTAAACAAAAAAGGCTTTAATATTGATAAATGGCTTAAAGGAACTATTGACAAAGTAAAGAATAAAAAAGAAATCGATGAAAAGGATTTTAAAGCTATAAGTGATGCTATAATTTCTAGCCAAAAGAAAACAAAAGAAACAGTAAGTGCTACGAAATATGTTCAGAACGCAAAAATTGCTTTAAATGCAATGAATAAAGATAATGAAGTTACCATTGAAAGAAATGAGGAAAAGAAAAAATCAGTTCTTCAATCAATCTTTGAACCTAAACTACCACAAGACAATAAAAATAAAAACGCTGATGAAGAAGCAGGAAAATAAAGGAAAGTTATTATGAAAATAGGAGTAGTAGGACTGCCTAATGTTGGGAAAAGCACTCTCTTTAACGCAATTACAGAAGCGGGAGCAGAGAGTGCAAATTACCCTTTTTGTACTATAGAGCCTAATGTGGGAATAGTGGATGTCCCAGATGCCCGCCTAGAAGTTTTAGGCAAACTTTACAACACACAAAAAATAACACCCGCGTCCATTGAATTTGTGGATATCGCGGGACTGGTGGCTGGTGCAAGCCATGGAGAAGGCTTAGGAAATAAATTCCTAAGCCATATTCGTGAAGTGGATGCTATCGTACATGTAGTGCGATGCTTTGACAATGACAATATTATACATGTTAGTGGAAATGTGGATCCACTTCGCGATATTGAAATTATAAATCTTGAACTTGTACTCGCAGACCTTGAAACCGTTACAAAAAAATATGAGAAAGACGGCAAACTTATTAAAACTGGTGATAAGAGTCTTATCGCTGGCGTTAATATTCTTGGTCGAATTAAAGAAACTCTAGAAAGTGAAAAACTTGTAAGAACCATGGACTTTGACGAAGAAGAATGGGATTATGTAAAATCTTTACAACTTTTAACTGCAAAACCTGTCATCTATGTCGCAAATGTTGGAGAAAACGACCTTGATAATGAAAACGACTATGTAAAAAAGGTAAAATTACATGCAGAAAAGGAAGGCGCTAAAGTAATTACCCTGTGTGCAAAAATTGAAGAAGAACTTATTAGCCTTGATCAAGACGAAAGATTACTTTTTAAAGAGGAACTTGGAATTAAAGAAAGTGGACTTGAAAAACTTGTTTCTACAAGTTATGATATGCTTGGACTGATGAGTTATCTTACTGCTGGCGAAAAAGAGGTGCGTGCATGGACAATCAAAAAAGGGACGAAAGCACCACAGGCCGCAGGTAAAATACACAGCGATTTTGAAAAAGGTTTTATTAAAGCAGAAATAGTTTCTTACAATGACCTTATCGATGCCGGCAGTTTTATCAAAGCCAAAGAGAAAGGAAAGGTGCGTATTGAAGGCAAGGAATATGTTTTTCAAGACGGAGATGTTGTACTTTTCCGATTTAATGTGTAGGTTGAAATGAATAAACAAGAACTTTTAAACAAACTTTTGACATCAAACCTTCTTTCTCTTGCCTTTATAGGCGACAGTGTACATACACTATTTGTAAGAGAAGAGATTTTAAAAACTTGTGATGGCAAAATGAATAACTACCACACCCTATCTTCCAAATTTTGCAAGGCAGAACACCAAGCTAAGGTAATGGAGCTCGTTATGCCCCTACTTGAAGAAAAGGAACTTGACATTGTTAAAAGGGCAAGAAACGCTAAACCTAAACACCAAGCAAAAAATGCTAGCGGCGCAGACTACACTCACGCAACTATGTTTGAAGCACTGGTTGGCTATCTATACCTAAGCGATAATGATGAAAGACTTAAAGAAATTTTAAAACTATCAATAAAAGATTAGAGGAAAAGAAAATGTTAATTGAAGGTAAAAATGCCGTAAGAGAGGCACTAAACAGCGATCTTACCGTAAATAAACTTATGGCAGATAAGAATTTAGAGCATAGAAAGGACGATATAATAAACCTCGCCTATCAAAAAAGAATTAAAGTAGAATTTTTGCCAAAACATATACTAGACAAAAAAAGTCAATCACAACATCATCAGGGCTATATAGCCGAAGCAGTTGACTTTCAGTATTGTGAAGTAGAAGATATATTAAAGAAAGCACAGGACAAAAATGAAATACCTTTCATTGTACTTCTTGACGGGATTGAAGATCCTCACAACTTTGGTGCAATCATTCGATCCTGCGAATGTGCGGGTGTACACGGAATTATTATCCCGAAAAATCGTGCCTGTCAAGTTAATGACACAGTAATCAGAACAAGTACTGGTGCAATTTCAAATATGCTTATTGCAAAAGTCACAAATCTAAAGGACAGCATTGACTATCTCAAAGACAATGGCGTTTGGGTTTTTGTTGCAGAAACTGGTGGCGAAAATATTTATGATCAAAATTTAAATCAGCCTATCGCTGTGGTCATCGGAAGCGAGGGAAATGGCGTAAAGCAGTCTATAAGAAGTTATTGTGACGGAATTTTAACTCTACCACTTAAAGGTAGTGTAAACTCACTCAATGCAAGTGTGGCTTGCGGTGTTGTTATTTTTGAAATTCTTAGGCAACGCTTAAAATAATAAACAGAAGGAGGCGCAAATGACAGACGAACTTCTTGCACTCAAAGCCAAAAATGGCGAAGAAGAGGCAATGAATGAACTTTTAACTAAATATAAAAGCACAGTCAATATGCTGGCAAGAAGTTATTTCCTTATCGGTGGCGATATGGAAGATATCGTTCAGGAGGGCATGATTGGTTTGTATAAAGCAATTCGCAGTTTCAATAATGAAAAAAGCGTATCTTTTAAAACCTTTGCTAGCGTATGTATTAAACACCAAATTCAAAATGCTATTAGAAAAGCAAGTTCACAAAAAAACATGCTTCTTTCCTCCGCCCTGCCTATATATGAAGTTGAAGATAATGAAGACGATATGGATAAAAATGAAATTATTTTGCCTTCACAGTTACCTTCACCAGATGATACCATTGTGGCAAATGAAAATATGAAAGAACTTAAGAAAAAAATAAATGAAAACCTTTCTTTAATGGAAATTAAAATACTATCACTTTATTTAAAGGGTTATAGTTACAATGAAATTTCCGAGATTGGTAGATACAGCAAAAAGAGTATAGACAATGCGCTTTCGCGTATAAAAAATAAGTTAAATTTCTTAAAGAAAGCAGAATAAGGAGATATTATGAATTTTGAAAGACCAAGACCTAATTTCCCTAAAAAAGCAGTGATAACTGGTGGTATGCCTTACGGCAATAAATCTCTTCACTTTGGGCACCTTGCACTTATGGTAAGAGCGGACACTTTCGCTCGGTTTATGCGTGATCGCATCGGCAAAGAAAATGTTATATTTGTTTCTGGAACAGACTGCTATGGCTCTCCTGCTGTGGAATCTTTCCGCAAACTCAAAGCAAGCGGTGAGATTTCTGACAACACCATTTCAGATTTTGTCATGAGAAATCATAACGACCAAGATGAGACTTTTAAACTTTACAATGTGGGTTTCAACTATTTTGGTGCTTCCGCCATTGGCGAAAGTAAAGAAATACATGAAAAATTAAGTTGTGAGTTTATCAACAATCTATACAAAGCGGGAAAACTATCAAAACAATCTTCTTGGCAATTTTACGATGAAAAATATGGTCAGTTTTTGAATGGCAGACAGGTTGTTGGAAAATGCCCTATTGACGGCTGCCAAAGTGAAAAGGCCTATGCAGACGAATGTGACCTTGGTCACCAATACCTGCCTCAAGACCTTATCGACCCAGTCAGCACATTAAGCGGCGAAAAACCAGTACTTAAAAAGATAGAAAACTGGTATTTCAATTTAGAGGACTGCCTTGACATTCTCAACGAGTGGATTGATGACCTTTCAAAGAAGAGCGACACAGCCCAATTCATGGTAAAAGAAATAAAAGAATTCTTTAAAAAGCCAGAAATATATGTAAAACGCGAGTATGAGAGCAAAATTAAAGCCCTTAGCCTACCAAATTATGAAATTACAGGAAAGGAAACCGCACCAAGTTTTACCATGGTGTTTGATAAACTTACCAACCGTGAAAAAGCCTGTGAAATACTCTCCGCAAACGGTATAAGATATCGTACCGGCAAAACTTTAACACCTTTCCGCCTAACTGGCGACCTGGAATGGGGTGTACCTTGTCCTATACTTGATAATCTCTCTGGGCGCACCTTCTATGTTTGGCCAGAAAGCCTTTGGGCACCTATTTCCTTCTGTAAAACCTATCTTCAAATGATAGGCGCAAACGAGGAAGAATGGAAAAAATACTGGTGCTCTCATAACGCCGAAGTATATCAATTTATCGGCGAAGATAATATGTATTTCTATGGCCCAGCACAGCAGGCAATCTGGTTATGCTGTCAAGGCAAGAATGCAATCTATCCTGCTCCAGAAGGCGCACTTCAAACGACTAAGATTGTGCCTATCAAATCGCTGCTTTATATGAACTCAAAAGCAAGTTCTTCTGGTAAAATGAAACCACCTACTGCAAGAGAATTATTAAATCACTACACTCCAGACCAATTCCGCATGCATGTGCTTGGTATGAATCTTGGAAACAACAACATCAGTTTCTCCCCTAAATGCTTTGACCTAGACGCTGATAATGACACTCTTGACCCAGTACTTAAAGAAGGCAACCTTCTTACAAATGTTTACAACAGAATTCTTAGAACCGTGTTCTATTCCCTACAAAAGGAATTTAACGGCATATTACCACAATGTGAAATAAACGAAGATATCAAAGCACAATGTAAGAAAACAATACTTGACTATGAACGCTTTATGTATGATAAAAAGTTCCACCAAGTAATCAATGTACTTGATGTGTTTGTAAGAAACATAAATAAATATTGGGTTAAGGAAATCAATAACGCAGATACCATTGAAAAGAAAGCAAGCCTGATTGCAAACACCTGCGAAATGATAAGGGTTGCAAATATTCTCCTCCATCCTATTTCCCCTATCGGTACCGAAAAGGTACGCGAGTATATGGGACTTGATGAAAAATCTTTCGACTGGAAATATATCTTTGAAGATATCTATTCCTTCCTTCCAAACAAAGAAAGCCATAAATTCAAAGAACTTAAAGAAAAGGAAGATTTCTTTAAAAAACATCAATCACAACTTGACGCACTGTCAATAAACAACTAATAATGAAAAGATAGGGAAATTCTATCTTTTTTATTTTGATATTTTATTAATTTAGGTTAAAATATAATTATGTTATTACTAATAACCTTTTTCTGCACCCTTGGTGTAGCGTTGATGCTTGGCGGACTTTATGTGGCGTTTAATTATTCCACAAATCTTTTACATTTCCTTTTTAAAATTCTTGCACCTGTCGCCTGCCTTATGCTTGCCCTTATCAGTGCGAATCTTGCTTCCTCCTTTGGCGGTTACACTCTATTCATATCACTTGCACTTGCAATAATAATAGGTTTGGAAGCCTTTAAATGCGTAAAACAAGAAAACAGCAATTCAAACACCCTTGTTTTAGGAATTGGCAATCTAATTTCTATTCTATTATTTGCTTTGGCTGGAATTGTAATTGTTTCTTTTAATGTTTTTGGACTTTTAATGGGACTATTCCTTGGGATTGGTATTTCATGTGTTTGTCTTATTATTAAGAAGTTAAATTTAACACAATCAATAATGGTTATTTCAAATCTTGCACTTGGCGGTCTTCTATTAGGCCAAAGCATTGTGCTTTTAATTTCAAGCATTCCTCTTGGCGTCACAATAATATACTTTATCTCCGCCTTTCTAACGCTGTTTAACCTTGTATTTAGCGTATTTATGAAACAAGATAAGGTAATGCCAATAATTGCCCGTCTAACGCGGATTTTAGCCCTTCTCGGCTTTGCAATGTCAATTTACTTTATGATTTAAAAAGTGGACAGCAAGTGTCCATTTTTTTACGCTTTATATATTCAATTTTCAAATATAAAATTTAATATATCAGTTACAATTTCATTAGAAGGATCAGCAGACATCTTATAGAGTCTTATACCATAACAATCTTTGTATCGGCCGCGTGTAACTTTCGTTATTTTTAAATCCTCACCCAAATGCTGCTTCAAACTTTGCCAATTTGTAAGATGAGAAAAATCCTTCTTTTGCATAAAAATAATACTCCATTGTTTACCATTAAACACTTTATGTCCGCCCGCTTTATTTGAGCTGTCTAAGCGTTTTACAGATATGTATTCATTTTCATAGGCATAATCTTTATCCATTCTCCAAAATTGAGATGTGCCTTTTCCTTTATACAAAGATATTTTTTTTATTAATTCGTCAATTTTCATAATATCTCCATATTATATAATTACTTCCCAAATTCGATTTTTCCTCTAAAAAAATACCAAAAAATTTAGTAACAATAATAAATTGTCTGTTACAATTTAATACATTTTAAAAAGTCACGACCAGTTCGCCAACGAAGTGCGAATTGCGTTTGGTCGTGAATGGTGAGAAACAGGCGTGCAGGCCGTAGAATTTTTTGACAAAAAAATTCAGGCTTTAAAGCCTGAATTCTCGCCTTGGTTGCGGGGGTTGGATTTGAACCAACGACCTTCGGGTTATGAGCCCGACGAGCTTCCGAGCTGCTCTACCCCGCGTCATCATGCTTTATTAGTATATGCTGTAACAAACAAAATGTCAAGACAAAATCATAAATTTTTTAGAATTTTTGAAAGTTTATTTTTCCTATCAATTGTAAACAATCTAAATATGAGAACTATTAAAAATATATTACTATACTTAAGTGCCTTTGTGCCTATGTATTTCCTCATATTCGTTAAGGTGCTTATTGATATCATCAATGATAATATGTCTTGGAATGTGCTGAACACCTTAAATCTTGTCACCCTTGTTCTTTTAATTGCACTTGGCCTGTTTGGGCTATACTGGAACATACATTTAAACAAGGAGCCGCCTCGGGAAATTGTGATACTGAAAAAACAAAATATAACCGACAAACACTTTTTAGGCTATTTCTCACTTTTTGTATTTTTCGCCATCCCACTCGACCTCAATTATATAAGCGGCTATGCAATGTATGCACTTATTATCATTATGATAGGCATTGTATACATTAACAACTCGCTTTACTATATAAATCCCCTTCTTAACCTACTAGGTTATAACTTTTACGACATCACCTATCAAGAGCGAGGGTCAACCCAAGCAAAAAGTGCGAAATTTTTCTATAAAGGCACTCTTGAAATAGAGGACAAAACCTACTGGGTAAAACTTAAAAACACCAACTTTAGTTTTATAGATAAAAGAAAAAAGAGGGATTAATCCTTCTTTTTGACTTCTTTAGCTTTTTTTTTCTTTCTTAACATTAGTGTCTTTACTTTTTCTAAACACAACAAAGGTTTGCCACAAGAACTCTAATATGAAATTAATAATCATACAAGTTACAAGACCGATTATAAATGCAAAATCGGCACCTATACTAGCTGTTAAGGCATCCTCAATTGTAGGGACATACCAAATCTGGAATGGGTAGAAAGGAATGTAGAATACAAAGGCAAGCAGCATTGCTATTGGCACATTATTAGCGGACTTGAAAGTAAACTTACGATTAAATGTAAAGTTCCAAATAACAGATAGTACAAGCCCTACGGTATCTGCAATAAAGGTGCTTGTGGCCTGCTCAGTGATAAAAAATATTGTAGAGTCTGCAGGGATGATATAATCAAGCAAAACAAGTTTTAAAAGGAGTGAAGAAACCAATTGTATCGCACCCGCTGACAGCGAGAATAATACAAATTTTACCGCCCTCCAAATTTCTTGTTTTTTCTTGCTACTCTCCTTATTTTCTGGGGCTTGTAGCGTTTGTGAATTAATGTTTTCATCCGCTTTTATTGAATGATCGTTATTTTCTAGATTTTCTTGAATTTTAGGCTCTTTTTTCATCTTTCTCCTCGTTTTCACGATTATACTAGCACATCGACAGTTTCTTGTCAACAAATTATAAAAGAAGGTTTAAAAACACTTGTTTTTTTCTATATTATATTATATAATATTATATATATAAATATATAGGAAGGTAAATATGGAAGATAAGACCGCTGAGGAGCTTGAACTTAGCAAAAGTAAAAAGTATGACGCTGGCGACATACAAGTGCTGGAAGGCCTTGAGCCAGTGCGTAAAAGACCTGGTATGTACATCGGCTCTACCGATGAACACGGCTTACATCACCTTGTAACTGAAGTTGTGGACAACTCTATTGACGAGGCTCTTGCTGGGTACTGTACACAAATAGATGTTGTGATAAATTGGGACGGCTCTTGCAGCATTAGCGATAATGGCCGCGGTATTCCTACTGGTATCATTCCTAAAGAAGGTAAAAGTGCTGTAGAAGTAGTTCTAACCAAACTCCATGCCGGCGGTAAATTCGGTGGTGAGGGCTATAAGATTTCTGGCGGCCTTCACGGCGTGGGTGTATCCTGCGTAAATGCGCTTTCCTCTCACATGACCTGTGATGTCTATCAAAACGGCGAACACTTTAAAATAGAATTTAGTAGAGGTAAAGCACTCTACCCTCTTAAAGTGATAGAAAAAACTGATAGACGCGGAACAACAATTACATTCTCGCCTGACAAAGAAATCTTTGAAACGGTGGTGTTTAACTTTGATACAATGAAAAACCGCTTTAGAGAGATTGCTTTTCTTAATAAAGGGCTTGTAATTTCCTTAGAAGACAAGCGTATCGGACAGGAGCGTAAAGAGGTTTTTGAATTTAAGGGCGGAATTGTAGAGTTTGTGGACTATCTTAACAAAAATCGAGAAACTCTTCTTCCATATCCGGTGTACTTTAACAAATTTAATAGAAACGCTAAAGGCGAAATAGAAAATGAAATAGAGGTGGCTTTCCAGTACAACGAAGGCTACAACGAAATAATAAACGCCTACGCAAACAACATTAACACCGAGGAAGGCGGAACACACCTTGACGGATTTAAAGCCGCCCTCACAAAGGTAATTAATGATTATGCAATCGCAAACAAAATCATAAAAGATAATGAAAAACTTACTGGCGATGACTGTCGTGAAGGACTTACCGCTGTTATCAGTGTAAAACTTCGCAATCCTCAGTTTGAAGGACAAACAAAAACTAAACTTGGTAACAGCGAAATGCGTAACATAGTTTACAAAGCTATGCAAGAAGAATTTGGAGATTATCTTGACCGTCATCCAGCCGAAGCACGAAATCTTATCATGAAAAGCATTACTGCTCAGCGTGCCCGCGATGCCGCTAGAAATGCAAGGGAACTGACAAGGCGTAAGAGCGTGCTTGAAAGCACCACCCTTCCTGGTAAACTTGCTGACTGCAGCGAGAAAGACAGACGCTTCTGTGAAATTTACCTCGTAGAGGGCGATTCTGCAGGTGGTACCGCCAAGACTGGTAGAGATAGACGATTCCAAGCGATATTGCCACTTAGAGGTAAAATCCTTAATGTAGAGAAAGCACGCCTTAACCGTATACTTGAAAATGCGGAAATCAAAGCCATGGCAACAGCATTTGGTGCGGGAATTGGCAGCGAGTTTAATATAGAAAAACTCCGTTATGACAAAATCATATGTATGACAGATGCCGATGTTGACGGAGCACATATTAGAATACTGCTACTCACCTTCTTCTTCCGCTTTATGAGACCTCTTATTGAGCAAGGTCATGTATACGCAGCAAAACCACCTCTTTACAAGGTGACAAAGAATAAGCAAGAATACTATTTCTATAGCGATGACGAACTTGAAGCATTCTACGCTGAAAATGGCAGGAAAGGCTGTGACCAGCAAAGATACAAAGGTCTTGGTGAAATGAACGCGACACAACTTTGGGAAACCACTATGAACCCAGAACATCGCATCCTTGTACAAATCACTATGGATGACGCCATTGAAGCGGAAAAGATGTTTAATGAGCTTATGGGCGAGGATCCTGAACTCCGCCGCCAGTTCATTGAAGCAAACGCAACGCTTGTTACAGATTTGGATATCTAAGGGACTGAATATGGAAACTTTAGGAAATATATTACTAATCATTGTTTCAATTTGTACTTTTGTTTCATACTTTCCACAAATTCTTAAATGCCTCATTACGAAACAGGGTGAAGATCTAAGTATTTGGTCATGGATTTTATGGGTTTTAAGTTCACTTGCTTATACTCTATACGCCGTGCTTTGCACAAACACTGTGATGCTAATTATAGAAACTTCTCTTGAATTGGCGTTCTGTTTAACAATATTAATTTGCGCAATAGTATTTAGAGACAAAAGAAAGATTAAAACGATAACAATCTGCGGCAGTTTAAAGTTTGAAGAGGACATGATTAAAATCGCAGGCGAACTTGAAACAAAAGAAAATACTTGTGTCCTTCAGTGCATATATGGTTTAAAAAATTTAACCGACGATGAGAAAAAGAAACTTGCTGAATTGCATTATAAAAAAATTGATATTTCCGACGCAATTTATGTAGTTAATATCGGTGGCTATATCGGCGAAAGCACTAAACTAGAAATTGAATACGCACAAAAGCATAAAAAAGAAATAATTTATCACGAAAGAGATAAAAGGAGATAAATATGGAAAAATACGAAAACAAAAAGCCATTGGAAGAACTTTTTAAAGAAACCAAGGTGGAAAAACTTGACACGGTGAATGAACTTAAACATTCATTTATCTCCTATGCTATGGCGGTAAATGTTTCGCGTGCTATCCCTGATGTAAGAGACGGACTTAAACCAGTTCACAGAAGAATTCTTTTCAGTATGGGAGAAATGAACAACTTCTACGACAAACCAACCAAAAAGAGTGCGAGAATTGTCGGCGAGGTTATGGGTAAGTATCACCCTCACGGAGATAGTTCCGTATATGACGCTATGGTAAGACTTGCACAAGACTTTTCTATTCGTTACCCTCTTGTAGACGGTCAAGGAAACTTCGGCTCTGTCGATGGCGACCCACCTGCTGCTCAGCGTTATACTGAAGCACGCCTTTCTAAAATCGCAGCGCTTATGCTTGAAGATATAGACAAGGAAACAGTAGACTTCTACCCTAACTTTGATAATACCCTTATGCAACCGGTAGTACTGCCTGCCAAAATACCAAACTTACTTATAAATGGCTCAGACGGCATTGCTGTTGGTATGGCGACTAATATTCCACCTCATAACTTAAACGAGGTTTTAAATGGCTTACAAGCCCTTATAGACAATCCTGATATTGATATCGATGAACTTATCAAATTTATACCAGCACCTGACTTCCCTACTGGTGGAATTATTATGGGAAGAAGTGCTGTAAAACACGCATACAAAACCGGTCGTGGCGGAATAGTGGTTCGTGGTCGTGCCGAAATTGAAGAAATGAATAACGGCAGAACACGAATTGTAATTACTGAACTGCCATATATGGTAAACAAAGCACAATTCATTGTACAAATGGCAGACCTAGTTAAAAACAAGAAACTTGAAGGAATAAGCGATATTCGCGAAGAAAGTGACCGCGAAGGTATGCGAATAGTTGTAGACATTAAGAAAGATGCAAACGCACAGGTTGTATTAAACTCACTTTACAAACACACACTTCTTCAAAAAGGAAGTGGAATTATCTTCCTTGCCCTCGTAAATAATCAGCCAAGAATTTTAAACCTGAAAGAAATGCTTTACTACTACCTTGAACATCAAAAAGAAGTGCTTATACGCAAAACTCAGTTTGACCTTAAGAAAGCACAGGAGCGTGAACATATTGTAAAAGGACTTGTTATCGCACTTGCAAACATTGATGAAGTAATCCGAATTATTAAAGCATCAGATGATAAACAAGATGCAGCAACAAAACTTATGGCAAGTTTTAAATTGGACGAGATTCAAGTAAACGCAATCTTAGAGATGAGATTGTCTAAACTTACAAGTTTGGAAGTAGAAAAACTTAATGAAGAATTACGCGAACTTGACGCATTAATCGCAGATTATCAAGATATTCTTGCAAAGCCTGAACGCGTTCTTAAAATTCTTCGTGACAATTTTGAAGAAATTAAAAATGCATATGGCGATGCTCGTAAAACTGAAATCAGTCTTGAAGCAGGTGGAATTGATATTGCTGATCTTATTGAAAAGGAAAATGTAGTTATCTCTATGACACATGAAGGCTATATCAAGCGTATGTCTACAAGCGAATACAAATCACAACATCGTGGTGGCGTAGGCGTAACCGCCCATAAGACCAAAGACGAAGACTTTGTAGAACGCATGTTTATTACCTGCACTCATAATGATTTATTGTTCTTTACTGATATGGGAAGAGTATACAGCATAAAAGCATATGAAGTGCCAGAAGCACAAAGAACTGCCAAGGGTCGTGCAATTATAAACTTGTTACAACTTTCACCTGGAGAAAAAGTAACAACAATAATTCCACTAGAAGAACATGCAAATGGCAACCTCATTATGGCAACAAAATACGGACTTATTAAGAAAACTAAACTTAAAGAGTTTGCATCAATAAGAAAGGTTGGAAAAGTCGCAATAAAACTCATTGAAGGCGATGCCCTTATCAATGTTGAAGTATCAAGTGGCGAAGACGAAATCTTAGTTGCCAGCCACGAAGGCAAATGTATAAGATTTTCCGAAAAAGATGTACGCTCCGTGGGCAGAGATAGTCAAGGCGTAAGAAGTATGAAACTGACTGGCAGTGACTACATTGTAGATATGAGTATTGCAAAACCTAATAGTGAAATGGTTACTATCACTGAAAACGGATATGGTAAGCGTAGTAGCATAGATGACTACAGATTACAATCTCGTGGCGGAATGGGTGTTAAAGCTGGCGTATTCAACGATAAGACAGGTAAACTCGTTGCACTTAAACAAGTAGTGGAAGAGAGTTGCGATATAATGCTAATTGCAGATAATGGAATTATTATAAGAACACCAATTGACCAAATTAGTAAACTTTCCAGAGTGAGCCAAGGCGTTCGCATCATGAAACTAAGAGATGATGCAAAAATTGTTGCGGTTGCTCTCACCGAAAAAGAACCCGAAGAGCCAACTGAGGAAATCACTGAAGAAGGCACTCCAACCGAAGAATAAAACAAAAAGGATGTAAATTTACATCCTTTTTTATTTTTTATTGCTTTTTTTGTTAAATTATGGTATAATATGCCCGAAAAATTAGAGGGGGGGGGATGCAATGGACAAACAAGAACAAAAGTATTTTGATGACACAATAGCAATTTTAAAAAGTAATATCAATAGAACTAGAAACAGAATTAATCAAGTGCAAGAAGAGTTTGTTATGACAAAAAAAGACCTTGCAGACAACTTCTATGAAGTGACAAAGGGACAAGCCGACAGTGCGACTACAAACGCAAATGATCTTGGAAATGTCTTTACATATCTAAACCAACTTGAAGAATTAAGCGTAGATCTACATAATAGACTTGCACAATATAGCAGCCAAATAAAAAACCCTTATTTTTCTAGAATAGATTTTAAAACTGACAACTCCTCTGATCCAAAAAAGATATACATTGGACTTTCCAACCTTATGGATGACAACAATATAATTGTATATGACTGGCGTGCTCCGATCTCATCTATGTATTATGATTACGAATTAGGTCAAGCCTCATATAGTGTCGGCAAGGAGAAATATCAAGGAGAAATTATTTTAAAACGCCAATTCAAAATTGAAAATGAAACTCTCCTATCCTATTTTGACACCAGCCTAGCAATTGAAGATGATATATTACAAGAGGTATTAAGCAAAAATTCATCTGCAAAAATGAAGCAAATAGTGTCTTCAATCCAAAAAGAACAGAATTATATTGTCCGTACCGAAGAATTTGACAATTTACTCGTTCAAGGTGTGGCGGGAAGCGGAAAAACCTCTATTGCACTCCATAGAGCCGCCTACCTTCTTTACAGCCATCGCGACACATTAAAAAGTAACGATATTCTTATTATGTCACCAAATAATATTTTTTCAAGTTATATCAGCGAAGTTTTACCACAACTTGGCGAAGATAATCTTGTAGAAACTTCTTTTGAACAAATTTCTAGAATGGAACTTAAAAAGCCTATAGAATCGCGTGAAAAAATGCTAGACCGCATCGCGTCCGCACCTTCACAGAAAGAACTTAATGATATCTCCTTCAAAAGCAGTTTTGAATATTTAGGCGAACTTATTAAATTTCTTCGCGGAGATTTTCTAAATACTTTTACACCCCAAACGCTGTCCTTTGTAGTGGGTATCAAAAAGAATAAAGACGAAAGCGAAGAAAAGATTGAAGAAACCTTCCCTGCTGAGATGACAAGAAAATTGTTCTTTGAAAACTTTAAAAACATGACTATTGCACAGCGAATCAATAAGATTGCATGGCAATACGCAATGTACTTCACAAAGAAACGACATTATAATAAAGAACAAAACCGTGGGCTTAGAGAACGATTCAAATCACTTTTATATAATTTTCTTCCAATTAAAGATATTTTCAAAATTTTTGAGATTTTTATAACACGAATGGGCTTAACGCTTTTACATAAAGATGAGATTGGCTACATGGATAAAGGTGCCTTGCTTATTATAAAGAACTACATTTTTGGACTTGACCATGATTTTTCTGCAAAATATCTTATAATAGATGAAATGCAAGATTTTACTCCAGTAGATTTATTTATATTTAAAAAAATGTGGAGCTGCCCTAGTATAGTGCTTGGAGATATAAATCAGTGTATAGAGAAAACCCTCTCACCTGACTACTTAAAAGAAATGTCCTCCCTTCTTGGAACAGAACTATTAGAACTTAAAAAGACTTATCGTTCCACCAAGGAAATTGCACAATTTGCCCATAACATGATTGGTATCAAAAATATAGAATATGTTAATCGAAGCGGGCAAGAGCCAAGATTATATATTACTGAAGATGTTGCAAACGCAATCAAAAAAATATTAGATAATGAATGTAAGAATTTTGCACACATTGCAATTATCTGCAAATGCCAAAGTGAAGTGGACAAACTTTCAAGGACTTTAAAAGGAAAAGTTAATTTTAAAGAACTTAGAGATCCTGAAGACTACAACAATAGAGTACTTCTCACCACCTGTGCCACCGCAAAAGGCATTGAATTTGACTGCGTGATAATTCCATATGCAGACAAAGACAATTATAAAAATAGCCTTGACAAAAATATTTTATATGTTTCTTCTACTAGGGCATTACATAAATTATTCTTTATCACAGAAAATACACCAACAACATTTTTAAAAGATATAAAAGATATACAAAATTTGTAAATGTAAATTTATTCATTTTCAATGAATGAATATGACGCTTTTGTTTAATAAATTGGAATACATAAATTAACTTTTTAAAAAAAGTTTAAAAGCAAATAAATTAATCCACATTAAATAAAATATAAAAACCTCCAAAAACCCCAATTCTTGCTATTTTGCAAATTTTAGATGTGGAAATGTGGATAACTTCACTGTTTTTGTCCACATATACACCAATATTCAACATTTTGCATAAAAATAAACGCAAATGTATAAATATTTATTTGTGGAAATGTGGATAACTGAAATGTGGATAAACAAGCCATGTCAACCTTTCAATTACTTGACATAGCGTGGTTTTTAATTTAAAATAAGATATTAAAATATAAGGAGAAATTATGCAAAACAGCGATAGAATAACGCCTCGAAAATTGTCGGGTTTTATGGAACTTATGCCAGAAAAGCAACTTATCTTTGATAATATGCGGGAGAGAATCCAAAAAGTATTCGCTAAAAATTGTTTCTCCCCTCTTGATACGCCAGTGCTGGAACTTGCTAATGTTCTCCTTGCAAAATCAGGTGGAGAAATCGATAAAGAGATATACCATTTTTATAAAGGCGACACGCAACTTGCAATGAGATATGACTTAACAGTCCCTCTTGCACGCTTTGTTGCAATGAATTATGATAAACTCACCTTCCCATTTAAGCGTTACCAAATTGGAAAGGTATATCGTGGAGAAAAAGCACAAAAAGGTAGATTTAGAGAATTCTATCAATGTGACGCAGATATAATTGGCAATGAACAACTTCCTATTGTTGCAGATGCGGAGTGTATTAACCTTATAGCTGAAACATTTAAAGAACTAAATCTTGATGTAGAAATTAATATATCAAACAGAAACATTCTATTTGGGCTTATTGAAAATCTTGGCTACAAAAATAAAACTACTGAAATTTTGACTATTCTTGATAAATTACCTAAAATAGGAAAAGAGAAAGCAAGTGAATGGTTAAAAGAAATCCAACTGCATTATTCGGCAATAAATCTTTTAATAGAAGTTTGTAATTTTAATAATGACAGTGATGTTGTACTAAGAAAAATTTGGAATTATGCAGAAAATGAAACCTTTAAAAAAGGTGTAAGTGAACTGAAAGAACTTTTTACCTATATTAAAGCCTATGGCATTCCAAATGCAAAGTTAAACCTTGGGATTATTAGAGGTCAAAACTATTACACTGGCACCATTTTTGAAACATACATGGTTGGCCACCCTGACTTCGGTGCGGTATGTGCCGGCGGTCGATATGACAACCTTGCCGAATATTACACCGATAAAAAACTTCCTGGGGTTGGAATGAGTATAGGTCTTACCCGCCTTTTCGACCAACTTGATAGCCATAATATGCTTGGTGGACGAGAATTAAACTTGACCGAACTTGAAATCATCCCTCTTGGCGACACTATAAAACACTGCCTTGAACTTAGCAACTACTTCAAAAGTCAAAACATATCCTGCGAGGTAAACTATGATAGCCGTTCCTTCAAATCAAAACTGAGAGAGGCTGACAAAAAGAAAATTCCTTACATATTGGTTGTAGGAGAAAATGAAATGGCAACCAAGACATACTCTTTAAAAGATATGGTGAAAGGAACAAATTTCAATAAAAGCAAAGAAGATTGTGTAAATACTATTAAAAACAAAGGTTAAGGACTATTAGCCTTTGTTTTTTGTTAAAATTTTATATAAATATGGTATAATAAAATTGTGAATAATCGCATTACAGAAAAACTTAAACTGCTTCCAACCAAAAGTGGCGTATACATTATGAAAGATGAGAACGGCACTGTCATTTATGTTGGAAAAGCAAAGGTATTAAAAAATAGAGTAAGTCAGTATTTCCGCAACTCCCCTAAGCCAAGCAAAGTACAAGCAATGGTGGACAGCGTAGATGATTTTGAATATTTTATTACCATGAGTGAAATGGACGCCCTCGCACTTGAAAGCAACTTAATTAAAAAATATCAACCCTTCTATAATATATTGCTGAAAGACGGAAAGCAATTCCCCTACATTAAAATTAATATGAAAGAGCCTTACCCAAAACTAGAAATAGTACGGAAGGTTAAAAAAGACGGAGCAAAATACTTTGGGCCATATTTTGCCGGCCTTGATGTAAGAGAGATTGTTAAAACCATCAATGCGGCATTCAAACTTCGCACCTGCAATCAAAAGATTACTTCCACATCAATTACTAAACGCGAATGCTTAAATTACAGTCTAGGACTTTGTAGCGGAGCCTGCACCAAACAAATTTCCCCTAGCGACTATGCAAAGGAAATTGACAAAGTAATCAACTTTTTAAATGGAAACGATGATGAAATTGAAGAAATTCTTGAAAATAAAATGAAGTCGGCTTCCGCAAACGAAAATTATGAAAGTGCGCTTATATATCGCGACAGATTAAAAATGATTGCAAAACTTAAACAGAGAATAGTAGCGAACCTGCCTAAGAATGTTAACAAAGACATTTTCGCTTATCAGACAAATGGTCTTTCTGGTGTAATAACAAGCATGATAGTAAGAGGTGGAAAAATACTAGGCGTGATGAACTATGCCTACAACGATGCGGAACTTGAAGAAAAGGAAACATTATTTAATTTTCTAATTCAATATTACCAAAATGTGCTTGTTCCAGACGAAATTATTTTAAGCCACGACATAGATAATCAAGAACTTCTATTAGAGTATATAGGCAAAAAAGCAAGCATTATTACAAACCCTCATGGCATAAACAAAAAACTTTTAGATATGGCGAAGGAAAATGCAAACGATTATCTTGAAAAACATATTGAAAAGGAAAAGATAAAGTACAACAACACTTTTGGCGCATTGAAACAACTAAAAGAAAAATTAAACTTAACTAATTTCCCTAGGCGTATGGAATGTTATGATATTTCAAATATAAGTGGAACAAACAAGGTCTGCTCCATGGTCGTATTTATTAACGGCGAACCTTCTAAGAAAAACTATCGAAAATTTAAAATTAAATATGTCAAAGGTTCAAACGATTTCGCGTCACTGCAAGAGGCACTCACAAGACGCCTTGCCCGTTTAAAAAATCAAGATGGAGAAAGTTTTAGTGAAAAGCCAGATCTACTTATCATAGATGGTGGCAAGGGACAACTCTCTTCTTGCTATGAAATATTACAAAGCAGTGGACTTACAGGAATCGATATGATAAGTCTTGCCAAGCGCATAGAAGAAGTGTTTAAACCTGAAAGCAATTTACCCACCCTTTTAAAACCCGCAAGCGCAGAGTTACGATTATTACAGCGTATTCGAGATGAAGCACATCGCTTTGCCATTACCTTCCATCGTGAGATAAGAACAAAAAAACAAACCCATAGTGCACTTGACGAAATTAAAGGTCTTGGTGATATAAAAAAACAAGCACTTTTAGACGCCTTTGAAAATATTGATAATATAAAAAACGCCTCTATAGATGAGCTTGTTATTGTAAAAGGAATTCATATGGCTCTTGCACAAACAATATATAATCATTTTCATAACAATTCCTAATGTATTTTATTTTGAAAATTTGGAGAAAAAGTATATACTTATCTTGTAAAAGGAGATAAATTATGAATAAAATCACAATGGTACAATACGGATGCGGAAAGATGAGCAAATACACTATGCGTTACGCACTTGAAAAAGGCGTAAAGATTGTAGGTGCGTTTGATATAGACGAAAGCAAAATTGGCAAGGACGCAGGGCTACTTTTTGGTGACAAAAAATACAATGTAAAAGTACAGCACGCAAACGAATTTGAAGCCTTCCTTGAAAGTCATGAAGTAGATGTTGTTATCGTAACAACAACTAGTCTTATGAGTGAACTTGAAGATGTGCTTACTCTTTGTGCAGAATATGGCGTAAATGCTATCACCACCTGTGAAGAGGCATTTTATCCACAAAACAGCAATCCAAAGGTGTTTAAGAAGATAAATAAACTTGCCGAAGAAAGTGGTGCTACTATCTGCGGAAGTGGATATCAAGATGTATTTTGGGGCAACCTTATCAGCGTGCTTGCAGGTGCTACTCACAAAATTACAAAGATTGTTGGAAAATCAAGTTACAATGTAGAGGACTATGGTATTGCTCTTGCTAAAGTACATGGTGCGGGATTAACTAAAAAGAAATTCCAAGAAGAAATTGCGTCTGCCGACAATATTACTCCAGAAGAGAGAAAGAAAATAATTAACAAAGGCGAATTTGCACCAAGTTATATGTGGAATGTAAATGGATGGCTTGCAAGCAAGCTTGGTCTTCATGTTACAAGTCAGGTGCAAGAATGTGTACCACAAATTGCAAAGAATGACCTAAATAGCGAAACCCTTGGTATGGTAATTCCTAAAGGAAGATGTGCTGGTATGAGCGCCGTTGTCACAACAGAAACTAAGGAAGGAATCACAATCCAAAGCGAATGTATCGGAAAAGTTTATGACAAAGACGAATTCGATTGCAATGACTGGAAGATTATCGGCGAACCTGACACAGAGGTTATCATCAACCGCCCTTCTACGGTGGAACTCACCTGTGCAAGCGTAATCAATAGAATTCCTGAAGTGCTTTGTGCCCCTGCCGGATTTTTTACAACCGACATGATGCCAGAAAACACCTACAAAGCACAAAACCTTGACAAGTATGTAGAACTTGCTTGCGACGGCGAAGACTGCTGCGGTTGTGACGGATGCCATCACTAAGATAGAATTATAAAATAAGAACTTTAAAACTAACAAAAAGCATTCTAAATTTTAGAATGCTTTTTTGTTAAACTTATATTATCTAGTTGTTTTTTAAATTTACATCATTTAACTTATCAAAAAAATTAGTAATTGTTTTGTAATGATTGCTCCATACTAAAAATTTTACTTTTTTATTGTTTTTACAAAATTTAAATGAGTTTTGTTTTGTTAATTCTGGTTTGTCAATTTCTTCAACAATATAATCATTTGAATTAATAACCATATCTATAGGTATTACATCATGCAGTGTAAATGATTTTCCATTACTTTTATAGTAATAAAAATTTCTTAGGCAGTCTAACAAATAATTTTTAATAGACGATTTCTTTAACCTATTCTCTATTTCAGCTTCACTTAGCCTATTAGCTTTAGCCATTATTGTTGAAATTATTGTTAAATCAGCATTTCTTTCATAAACAAACCTGAAAGCACTTTTGTCTACTTTAAAGTTAGTGTCATTAAATGAGCGATTAAAAGGGTGCCCAGTCCCCAACCATAAAATTTTCATCTTATTGATTATATCAGGTGCATAGCACATTGCCAGTGCTATATTGGTTATTGCCCCAACTCCAAATATTATTGTTTCGTCATTTTTTCTACAAATATCTATTATCGCTTGAACCGCAGGAGTTATTTCTTTATACCCATTATCCATTACATCGCAAGACCCTTTATATAGAGGATAACATTTATTAAAAATATTGAATATTTTTAAACATTCATTATAACTTAACTCTTGCCCTTCGCCAATCGATATGTTTTGGTAATCAACTTTATAAGGGGCAATTGTAATTGCTTCAATATTAAGTTTATCATCATTAGCCAAAAGATAGGCAATTGCATACCTATCGTCAATTTCATTGCAAATATCCGTATCTAAAATAACATTAATCTTTTTCATATCAATCATTATAGCATACTTCTATAGTAATATCTATTATTTAACTATAAAAATCACTTTTGTATTAAAAATAAAAAGTGGATAGATTTATCCGCTTTTTATTTTGTTTTCAACCTCTTTTGTACTAAACTTGAAGTGGAGGGACTTATGAAAAGAAAAGGAATTTTTATTACATTTGAAGGTGGAGAAGCTGTTGGAAAGACAACACAGATTGCACTTTTACAAGAATATTTAAACAGCAAAATGAAAGACCAAGTGGTGTTTGTTCATGAACCTGGTGGCACCACCCTCGGAGAAAAGATACGAAATCTCTTGTTAAATGACAACGATGTGAGAATGTGCGGCAAGGCGGAACTATTGCTTTTTATGGCCTCACGCGTTGAACTTTACGAAAAAGTAATAAAAAAAGCGTTAAATGAAGGCAAAATTGTAATTGCGGACAGATATTACGACTCCACGGTTGCCTATCAGGGAAATGCAAGAAAGATTATGGACAACGAGAAAATTCTTTCAATAAACAAATTTTTTCTTGACGGACTGACACCAGATTTAAC
The DNA here is from genome assembly GCA_947053645.1 of uncultured Bacillota bacterium. Classification (GTDB taxonomy): domain Bacteria; phylum Bacillota; class Clostridia; order Christensenellales; family UBA1242; genus Caccovivens. The sequence continues at coordinate 46,171 of CAMRTM010000005.1, forward strand.
AATTTACCTTAAAATGCCAGCAGAAAAAGCATTTTTAAGAAAAGGTAATTCCACCCTTGACAAGATAGAACTAGAGGGAATGAATTTCCACCATGCAGTAACAGAGGGCTATGATTTTATGAGCAAAAAAGAGCCAGAAAGATTCTTTACAATAGATGCATCCAAAACGATAGAAGAAATACATAAACAAATTATTAATAAAGTAAATAGTCTAATCAAAAACTAGTCACAAACTTTGACTAGTTTTTATTTAATTTTTCTTGACAAATTCCCCCCCCCGCATCGTATACTTATAATGACTTAAAAAACAAAGGGAGGGTTTTATGAAAAAAGTTTTTAAAAGTTTAGCAGTTGGCGCACTTGCCATTCCATGTGCATTACTTTGCACAGCATGTGGAGGAGATAATTCAGTTAAGGTGGACACTAACGGAGATTGGAAGCCTATTGACGCAACAAGTGCATACAGCGAAGTTTCTACTTTACCTACAGAGGATTTAAATTTTGACGGACTTAGATTTACTATTAAAGAAGAAATGGAGGGTCAGGGTCAAAAAGCCACAATTACTATGAATGGAATGGCTTTATATAACGGTCAAGATATTGTTTTTAAGATAGATATGTCTGTATCAGCCGCAGGGAAAAGCGAATCTGCAAATATGTACCTCACTGATAACACATTATATGTAAATGCAGGACAATTTAAATATAAAATCAGCATGGATTCACAGAATAATCCATATGACCAATATATTACATTAATTCCAGACTCAGAATTTATAACAGGCGCAATTGAAAATATGCAAAACGCTATATTAGACAGCCAAAAATCAGTAGTAGGAAATGTGACTAAATATTATTTTAAATTAGACGGCAGCGAAATAGCTGAATCTGCAAATGTTACATTCGAAGAATGGTTTGTTTTAAAAGATGGTAAATTTGATAGTTTCAAAACAATTGCCACTGGCAATATTCAAGGTGTAGCTACAACTATAACAATGGATATGGAACTCTACAATGGAACAATTAAATTCCCTTCCTTTGACGGTTATGTAGATTTTAATTCAATGTTGGATGTGTAATATAAACAATAAAAAACATGCTAAATTGCATGTTTTTTTTAGAAAAAGCATATCGAATTGATATGCTTTTATATTTTTAGTTATTTTCTAGGGTTTTTAATGTTTGCCTGTGCCGCTGCAAGGCGTGCAATTGGAACGCGGTATGGTGAGCAAGAAACATAGGTAAGCCCTACATTGTGGCAGAATTCCACAGAAGATGGATCTCCACCATGTTCTCCGCAGATACCAAGTTTGATATCAGGTCTTGTCGCTCTTCCAAGTTCGCAAGCCATTTTTACAAGTTTGCCAACACCATTTTGGTCAAGACGAGCAAATGGGTCGCTTTCAAAGAGTTTCTTAGCATAGTAAACATCAAGGAATTTCCCAGCATCGTCACGGCTGAAACCGAAGGTCATTTGTGTAAGGTCGTTTGTACCAAATGAGAAGAACTCTGCATGCTGTGCAATTTGGTCAGCAGTAACAGCGGCACGAGGTATTTCTATCATTGTACCTATCTTATAATGCATGTCAACGCCCTTCTTTGCGATGATTTCATCTGCTTTATTAGCAACAATATCACGAACATACTTAAACTCTTTGCTATCGCAGGAAAGTGGAATCATAATTTCAGGAACGATTTCGTAGCCTTCACTCTTACTTACTTCAATAGCAGCCTCGATAACTGCTTGTGTTTGCATTTCAGCAATTTCTGGATAGGTAACAGCAAGTCTAAGTCCACGGTGTCCCATCATTGGGTTAAACTCGTGAAGATCAGCCACTGTTTGTTTAAGTCTATCAAATGTGATGCCCATTTCTTTTGCAAGAACCTTAATTTCAGCATCATCATGAGGAAGGAATTCGTGAAGTGGTGGATCAAGGAAACGAATTGTTACCGCTTTTCCCTTCATTGCTTTGTAGATACCCTTAAAGTCTTTCTTTTGCATTGGAAGAATTTTAGCAAGTGCTTTCTTTCTCTCTTCAACAGAAGAAGAAACAATCATTTCTCTCACAGCCATAATTCTGTCAGCCTCGAAAAACATATGCTCTGTTCTGCAAAGTCCAACACCTTCTGCACCAAAGTCAAATGCAGTTTTTGCATCTTTTGGATTATCAGCGTTTGTACGCACTTGAAGTTTACGATATTTATCAGCCCATTCCATGATAGTAGCAAATTCACCAGAGATTTTTGCAGGCTCGGTTGCAATTTCGCCATCATAGATTTTACCTGTAGAGCCATCAAAGGAGATTAGATCGCCCTCTTTATATTTCTTTCCGTTAAGTGTGAAGGATTTTTCGTCCTCTGCAAATTTGATTGCACTGCATCCTGCAACACAAGCAGTACCCATACCACGAGCAACAACGGCAGCGTGAGAAGTCATACCACCTCTTGCAGTTAAGATACCTTGGCTTGCAGCCATACCTTCAATATCTTCAGGAGAAGTTTCAAGACGAACAAGGACTACCTTACCGTTCTTTCCACCCTGTTCTTTTGCCTTTTCAGCAGTGAATACAATCTTACCACAAGCAGCCCCAGGAGATGCTGGAAGCGCTTCAGCGATTACTTTTGCTTTCTTAAGTGCAGTAGCGTCGAATTGTGGATGAAGAAGTGCATCAAGTTGTTTAGGATCAAGCATCATAAGCGCTTCTTTCTCTGTGATAAGTTTTTCTTTAACAAGGTCTACAGCAATCTTAAGAGCGGCTTTCGCTGTTCTTTTACCATTTCTAGTTTGAAGCATATATAATTTACCATTTTCAATAGTAAATTCCATATCCTGCATATCTTTATTGTGACGCTCAAGTTTCTTTGCTATAGCAACAAACTCTTTATATACCGCTGGATTTTGCTCTTCCAAAGTGGAGATTGCAAGTGGAGTTCTTATACCCGCAACAACATCTTCCCCTTGTGCATTCATAAGGTACTCTCCATAGAGTTTGTTTTCGCCAGTAGATGGATTTCTTGTGAAGGCAACGCCTGTACCACTTTCCTCACCCATATTGCCGAATACCATGGATTGAATATTTACAGCAGTTCCCCAGTCATATGGAATATCATGCATTCTTCTATATACATTTGCCCTGTCATTATCCCAAGAACGGAATACGGCTTTAACAGCTTCAACAAGTTGTACCTCTGGCTCTTGTGGAAAATCCTCGCCTTGTGACTTCTTGTAAAGGTCTTTGAAAAGTTTTACGATTTCTTTAAGGTCAGCGGCCGTAAGGTCTTTATCGAATTGAACCTTTTTCTTTGTTTTGATTTGGTCTAAGATTTTTTCATACTTAGATTTTTCTTGTTGCATAACAACATCACTAAACATTTGAATAAAGCGTCTATATGAGTCATATGCAAATCTCTCATTGCCAGTAAGACGAGCAAGGCCTTCAACAACCTCGTCGTTAAGACCAAGGTTAAGGATAGTATCCATCATACCCGGCATAGATACTCTAGCACCAGAACGAACAGAAACAAGAAGTGGGTTTTCTACACTACCGAATTGTTTGCCTGTTTGCTTTTCAAGCATTTCCATACTCTTTTTAATTTGTGCAAGGATAGTATCATTGATTTTTCTTCCGTCTTTGTAGTACTGTGAGCAAGCCTCAGTGGAGATGATAAAACCTTGTGGCACAGGAAGACCAAGTTTAGTCATCTCGGCAAGGTTTGCACCTTTTCCACCAAAAAGTGCTTTGTTTTTTCCGTCAGCCTCTTTGAATAAGTAGACAAATTTTTTCATATTATTTCTCCTTTTTTTAATACAATGATAGTATAGATAAAATAAAAAAAATACGCAAATGAATTGCGTATAAGTTTGTTAATTTTAAAAAATTTTGGCCACTTTTTGTCTGTTTAAGAATGTGAAACATTTTTTGCCAAAAATTTTAATTTTGTTTCACATTTATATTATAGCTACTGTTTAGCGTAGGTATATTCAATTGTACCTATTTTTATATTTATGAAATGTTAAAATGGTGCATCAGAACAGTGGACATCAATGTCACCCATTTTTGATGTTTATATATGCTACTTTCTAATTATGCAATTATGAGTGACCAAGCATAATAGTGCAATTAAAACTGCATTATTGTAGTTAATTGTATTGAAAAAATAAAAATTTATAATATTTTAAAAGGTTTTAGTATGAATTTAATAGAGGCAGTATCAAAAAAGTTAGGAAGATTATTAAGTGAACGCGGCTGGAGCATTTATAAACTCTCTAGGGTTTCTGGCATCACACCAAACGGCATACAGGTGATATTACAAAAGGAATATAAAGATATTAAACTATCTACTATTATCATCCTTGCACATTGTTTTGATATGACAGTTTCGGAATTTTTAAGTGATGATGATTTTCTTTTTGACAATTTAAATATTTATAAATAGCCTTATGAAAGTATGTTTTATTGGTTCGCATTTAGGTTTGCCAGAAGAGGAATTATCTAAACTTGAAATTGTGTTACGCTCTCTTATCAAAATGGGGTGCTGTATTTTCTACTGCGGTTGTTATGGAAAATTCGACTGGCAGGTTGTGGAATGTCTTTTTAAGTTAAAAAAAGACTACCCTAAGTTGCGGATAGTCAAAATAAAACCCTATTATCAATTTAATAGATTTTTAGATAAACATAGTGAAAAGTTATACAAATGGGGAATGGAAGAATTGCGAGCAGAGTATAGCAAGGACAAGGAAGGCTATGATAGAAACAAAAGTATACTGGAACGAGAAGTTTACTATAAAAAATGGTTTGAAGATGAGAAAAAGTATTTTGATGAAACTATGCTGTGCGACCTCGACAACAAACCTTATAAAACAAGAATAATAGAATGCAACAAATGGAAGATAGATGAATGCGACATACTTGTTTCTTACTGCCCTTTAAAACAAGGTAATTCGGTTAAAATTAAAAATTACGCCTTAAAGAAAAACAAAAAGGTTATTGAACTTAATCAATAACCTGTTCTTATTTCTGTTATCACAATATTTTCTTTGTTTACCCCAAGTTTGCATGAGTAGACACCAAACTCGACTATTACATCATAAAGTTCATGGTCGGAAATGTATCGAGCAATCTTGTCAAACCCCCTTATCTTCCACACCCTATCTTCATCAAGTGATGCGTGCAAGTTATACTCTGGCTCTTCATAAATATTACGCTGTGTTGCCTCGCTATCGCTGCGTGCCGTTAAGTCCACCGTGCCAGCACCATAGTTTCGGCTTATCTTAATATCGCCCATAAGTACAATATCTTCCTTGTAAGGCCGATAAGAAACAACAATCGTAACCTCATCTTTGAATTTAGAAAGCAGTTTTTCAGCCTCTTCATAGTTTTTCACAAAATAGAATTTCGCTTTTGCACGATTTGGATTTCTAAGCACATATTCTTCCGCTTTGTATTTATCTAAAAACTGCTTAATCCCATCTTTATCAGTCACAGAAAAAACATCAATGGGAAAATGATTAAGTCCCAGTTCCTTAATCTTTACGATAGCGTCCTTTTTGTCTTTAATTGTTATCATACCTATCCTTGCAAGCCATTTGCTTGACGCACCATGTCTTCTACAACAATGTCATAGATTTCGCCGAGTGATGCACAATATTCAAGCACTTCCCAAGGTTTATTTGTGTGGAAATGAATTTTAATAAGTTCCTCATCCCCAACAGCCAAAAGGCAATCGCCTTCAAAGTGGGTGTTAAAATATTCACGAATAGCATCTTCGCTTAAATTTTTACCCTCTATTAAAAGTTGTGTGTCATACCTGAAATCAATTACTTCGTCTTCCATTTCTTTCTCCTTATACTATTAGTATATCATTTCAAAGGAAAAAATAAAAATAATTTGAATAAATTTAAATAAAAAAGACCTTAAAAAAGGTCTTTATCCTTGATCGTCTTCCGCCAGTTTTTGTTCCCGTCTTGCTTTTTCTTCTCGTATTCTCTTCTTTGCTTCTTTAAGTTTTATTTTTGCATCTTCTTCAGAAAGAATATTATCTTCACTTATAACATGGTCAGTGTCAATAAACATATACTTGTCGCTATTATACATTTTCACTGTTTCTGGTTCACCACTATAAAACTTTGGTGCAGTGGCAAATTCGTATGGAAGATAACTTAAATCTTCCCGCATAAGTTTCCAGCCTTCATTAATGCTTAGTCGAGTAGCAGCGATGTTCCCATTAAATGGCTTTGCATCTACAAAGTCCAAATCTATTAAGTCTTTTTTATTAATGTCAAAGTAACTTTTTCCTTCCCGCAACATGACAAGCCTTAACGAGCAGTCGCTGTTAATGGTGGTGGCAACCATGCTATATGGACATCGAGAACTCCCTCCATTACAACTAATGTAAAGCAAATCGCCACCTCTTAATATACCACGACCAAAGCCACGAGAAAAATCAAAGTTCAACTCAAAGCGATATGGTAAGATTTCGCCGTCAGTCATATTTTCCCCTCTTTTTTGATAGGCATACCCCGAGCCATCAAGCATTCGCACCCTTCTCATACCATATAAATATTCGCCTAAAATTTCATATTCCTGCATAAGTTCTCCTTAATGAAATTATTTTAACATATTCTTTATTATTTGTAAAGATCGTACTTTTTAATTTCCTCATATAATTTTGCCCAACTACTTGCAAATAACAAGCCTTCTTTTTGACTTCTATTGTATTTTGTAAGCATTAGAATGCAGTTTACTCCATTTAATTTCATCTCTTTGCACTTATCCTCACGGTCATCCACCATTATGTCGATATTATATTTCTTACACTCCGGCGTCTTATCTGGAGATTGTGACAATACAAGCCTATCATATGGTATTTTGCGTTTCTTTAGCCAGTCAAGAGTAGTTTTTTCTGGGTTTTTATAATCTGGAATAATGCGATTTGAAATCAAAATAATATCATGCCCATCATCTTTAAGTTTTTGCAAATATTTTCGAGCGCCTTTCCTTGTTTTTAAATCATGAGCCATTCGCTCCATGTTCTCTGCAAAAAATTCTTCCTTTTCTTGGTACGACCAGTCAAACATACCGCTCACAATATGCTTTGCTTTTTTATTTATAATTCCAGCGTTTCTTTTGTCCTTGTCAAGTTTGATTATCTCTCTTAATATTGCCTCATCAAACGCAGATACTACATTATCTATATCAAGTCCTATTCTCATAATCTCAGTTTAACACAAATAAAAAAATTTGCAAACTATTTGCAAATTTTTATTTTTATAACTTCTCTCCGCAGTTAGGGCAGAATTTATCGTCACCCTTAATTTCTTCGCCACAGTTTGGACAATGCCTTTGCTTAACCAAGTTCTCGCCACAGTTTCCACAAAATTTTGCACCCTTCTTTACACTCTCCCCACAGTTGGGGCAAGTATTGTCTTCGCCAGTAATCCCCTCTTTCACAGACTTAACTATTGTCTTAATCGCCTTTCCAGCAGTTGGAGTCACATCCTCGACAACTTCTTTAACAACTGGTACCGTAGATGTTGCAGCAAATGATGCTATGTCTCTTGCATGTGCAAAGGTCGCAAGTTTTATTGAAACGCCTAGAATAGCCATGCCAAAAGTAAGCAAGAAACCGCCGCCTACAAAAAAGCCCATGCCAGACATTGCCGAATCAAAATCCATACTCATTTGTTTGCTGATACCAATAATTAATAGAACTATTGCCAGAATTAACATTGGGACGCTAATAACAAAACCAACCTTGTATATGGTTTTAATCTTCGCCTTATTCTTTTGATAATTTTCTTCGCTTAAAAATTTTTTCTTCTCTTCCATTGCTCTTCTCCTATATTATTGTTTATAACACATAAAAATTGATTTGTCAAATATAGGTTTATATTATTTCTCATTGCCTGAATCTATACGAAATCCCTCTTTAAAAACATAAAGCAGGTTTTCATAGTCTTTCATCTCCGCTTTTTTATAAATTACATTTTCAAGAAGACATTTTTTAAACTGGGGGTTATAACTATTTTTTAATTTCATCCAAACATCATGAAACAACAGACGATTACATTTCACCTCCGCCATAATTTCGTTTATATTTTCATTTCTGGCAGACTGAAAATATATGGCGCCTTTGCGATCCAAGTCTTGTAAATCTTGTCTTGCTTCATTTTGATATTTTTTATAACATTTATGAGAAGGAAAATATGCGAAGTTATTGAACCCCTCTTTTACAATATTCGAGTGGACTATGTAATACTCACCTTCAGCCTTCTTTTCGACTTTCATATCATATGCAGAGCTTATCGTTCTATAAAAATTAAGTACAATATCCTCTACTTTATTAATATGATTAAATCTTACAATTGAAATAATTGCAAAAATTTGGAATGAAGAGCAACAGTGATTCAACTTTTCCTTTATTTAAAGTTATGAAATTATATTTAAAAAGTATCACAAAATTGTTTGACTATTTGACCGAAATGTAGTAATTTAATAAAAAAATAAAACAATAGGAAGAAACAACTTATGAAAAAACATTTGTTAATCATATCTTTAATTTTATGCTTTGCAATTCTTTCACTAGGTTGCGGCGACAATAAGCCCTTGCCTCCAAATAACAATGTGGAAAATGAAATTATAGATTTTAGCAATGTGATTACTGAAATTAAGAATTATTTGCTCGACAATGGCCTTGTATTTGAAAACAATTTTGTAGTTGAACAAAAGCCGACAACTGCAAAAATCTTAATTTCCGAAGAATATGTAATTGATGTTGACTATCTTATTGAAATATTTGAATTAGAATTTTCTTATGAAGACTTTATTGCTAAAGTTAAGTATGAAGCGCCTTTTGTAATTTTTGATATAAGTAAAGAAAAAGAATAGTTTATAACTATTCTTTTTTTTCGTAATATTTATTTATCCAACAGACAACACGATTTTTAGATTTTCTCTTGCCCCTGTTTCCAGTACTAAAATCAATTAAACATCACTGCATACAGTATGCGAGCGTCTTTCTCAAAAAAGACTTTTTATTGCATATATTTGCGTCAACATTACAGAAAGTCTTTTTTTAATTTCCGCATTTGATTTTTCGAAAATTCTTTTGTTTATAGAAACATATATTTATCCAATAAATCACAAACTTCACTTACAATTCTTGCACATTTTTCTGAATGCATAATATATGTTTTTTCTTGTTCTTCTGTTAGTATGTCAGCACAATTTATCCCTTTACTATGATTTTGTT
>CAMRTM010000006.1 GCA_947053645.1 uncultured Bacillota bacterium
ATAATATTACTTGAATTGCAAGAATATATTTCTTTCTTTTACTAATCTCTTTGCTACTTTCTCTATTACCTTTTCTTTCTTTGCAAATTTTCTGCAAAATCCCTTATTATTTATATAATAGAATTTGATAGAATAATATAATAAGCGTCAACCTGCTTTCTTTTTAGGCTTATAAGCAGGACAGGCGATAGCAGTGATTTTATAACTTTGTTTACACTCATTCTCACATGACTTGCATAACTCGTCATAGCAAACTCTATGCCTTTTACCTGTTTTGAGGTAAAAAATGTTCTCTTCTATGAATTTCTTACTTAATTTCATGCTTTCATTTCCTCCTTTAATTGATTCATGCTCTGTGGCTGCGTTAAATGACTTATAGCGAACAAAACTGCTGTTTTGCGAGCAATTTATCAACTCAAATAATCGTTAACCTTAAAATTGAAAAAATCTTCAATTTTGCGACTTATTTTTTCAGGGCTAATTCCCACTGAATAAATAGTCAATGCTATTGTTCTCTTGAAACAAAGAAGCGATTTCTTTACACTCTGGCATTCTAAATGGAATTTTGCCATTTACTTTAAGCCTAGCAGTGTCAACTTTGATATTCAAAAGACTTGCAATGTCTTTTATACTAATATCTTGCTTTATCATTTCTGCCTTTAAGTTTCTATACATAAGTTTCACCTCCTTTTAGTCAAGTATACAAAACTATACTTTGACAATTATATTATATTTAGTTTTGTATACCATGTCAAGCAAAATTTGTATAGTTTTACATATTTTTTATAAATTTTTTTGCAGAAATTTTATAGGTTTATTTATTTTCCTTTACACAACATTCCTTTTTGTGTATAATATAGGCATCAAAGTGAGGCTTAATATGACTATTATGGAAAGAATAAAAAAAATCATGGATGAGAAAAATCTCACCAAAGCAGACCTTGTTAGACTTTCGGGGTTAAAAAAACCTACCATTTATAGAATATTTGATGAAAGTATAGATGGCAGCAAAATTAGAATTGAAACTCTTGCACCTATTGCAAAGGCGCTTGATGTAGATTTAGATTATTTATTAGGGAAAGAACCAGTAAATGTTCCACCTAGTTTTATGGAGATGACACAAAAGATTTATGAAGCAACAAAAGGGGCAAGAAAACAAGTCGAAGAAATCTCAAAGATTTTAGAGAAACTGCCTAAATTGTCAGAAGAGCAAATATACCAATTAAATTTATATATTAAACTTTTCCCTGACAAAGACAACAATAAAAAAGACACCGATGATTAGTCGGTGTCCTCTTTTAATCTTCTCCATATATGCTATACCAATCATTGATTATTATATATGGGTCAGTCTTCCAGAATAGCAAATATTTATCAATTACTAATTTATAATCGCCATCCTTTTCCTTTTCTGGAATTTCAAATACTATATAGTAATCTTTTGAAAAGCCTGCTCCTACAGATGCATTTTTCATTCTGTTATACATATAGATATAATCTTTTGCTTCATAAGTTTTACCACTCGGTGAGGTTAGAGTGAAATTACTTAAAAACAAATCTTTGCTTCTTTTTGAGTTGTTTGTAATTTTAATCTTGATATACATAAAATAATAATCTGTTTTTATAGTTCCACCTAAAGTGCTAGGTATAGTTTTTTGTATTGAAGCCTCATAAACTCGATAATATATATCGTCTTCTATCAAATCTTCATACATATTGCAAAAATTTACTTCTTCCTTGTTATCCGAATCGTCTGGCTTATCATTTCCACAAGCACAAAGGCAAAAAACACTTATAACTATAAAAAGTAGTAGAAATATTCTAGCAAAATCTTTTCTATAACGAACCATAATTCCTCCTTATACTAATTGATATTTGATAATATAAATTCATGCTTTATATTTTCTATTCTATCACAAAATATTAGATAGTGTCAATTAGTTAAAGCAAAAACATTTTGATTTATAATTATTCCTGTAATAAAGGAGGCTTTTATGGACTGGAATATTAAGAAAGTAATTGATAGAATTTCATATTTTAGAACCAAAAAGAATCTTTCTGCTCGTAAGTTATCTATGACAATAGGCAAGTCGGAACCATACATTCACTCATTAGAGAACGGCGGATTTGACCTTTCATTAAAAGTATTATTAGATATATTTGAGGTGCTTGAAATCTCGCCAACGGAGTTTTTTAGCGAAAATCCAGAGCAATACAAGAAAGATTTGAAACTTATTGAATACTTTTCTAAATTGAGTGAAAAGCAAAAGGATGCAATTCTTAACCTATACAATTAGAGTAAATACAAAAATTCACACTTTTCGGGTGTGAATTTCTTTTTGTTTTACAAGCGTTCTCATGTATCTATAATAAATATATGAGTAAAAAAAGTTTGGGCTTTTTCGTGAAAAGTATGTAATTTTTGGGTTTTATGGCATTGAAAAAAACACCTTAAATATATGTAGAAACGGGATTTTTGAGTAGTCGGCATATTCTATATAATTATATATGCTGAAAATTGATTTGACAAGTTTTATAAAACGGCATAAAATATCCATGTTAAGACTTAAAATCCTGAGTTCGCAAGGACGTGTGGGTTCGACTCCCACCACCGGCACCACTCAAAAAACTGGCTAATTGGTTTCAACTTTTGAAGAATCAAAAGTCTACAACCTTAACGCCAGCTTTTTTCGTTTTGCGACCAAACGAAATCGCAGCAACGCTTGGCGATTTGTCGCAACCTAATAATATGATTTTATATATCTTCTACCAATGTTACTATTTACTTTTAAGGGTTTTTATTGCCTCCGTTAAAAAATTCAGTCTTGAAATGCGGTTTTTATTGTGATATAATTTCAATAAAGAGGTAAAAGCATGAAACTTATCGATAATATTTTGGAGTATCAATTTCAACATAATTATGCTAAATATAAACTCGATGGAATAATCAAAAATTTCGACGAAAAATTTTATCATCAATTTGACGGAATGTATTTTCAGGGACTTCCTATTTATCATCATTTAAAAGAAAACTATTTGACACAAGGACGATGCTACGATGCCTCAGCCACCCTTGGCCTGGCATTTGGAAAAGAAGCATTTATTTGCCGTGGAAAATTATTAAGCATGAGCAAGGCTTGGGGCAAAGGAAGGCTTGGACATGGTTGGGTGGAAAAAGGCGGATATTGTTATGACACTACTTGGAAAATCGCTTGTCCTAGTAATATATATTACAAAGTATTTAAGCCGATAAAAATCAACAAGATAAGTTATGATAAATTCTTTGATGATTGTAAGTCGCTTAGAGATTGGACAATCCGTGACAAAGAATGGTATGAAAACAATTATTCTTCCGCTAATTTAATAATTATGGCATTGCGGTCTATTACCAAAAAAGAATTGGAAGAATCAAATCTTACTAAAGAGCAAAGGGCATACCTAGAAAAACTTTTACTAGATTTGCCAGATGAATACAAGGCGGAAAGGCCTGAAACAATGAAGCATTTTATAAGAGAGGAACAACAATAAGCGAGTATAATTAATTTTTATTAATTTCTAACAATAATTTTTGCCAAAGAAGATTTAAAGAAAAAAGAAGGAGAAACTGAAAGTTAATCCTTCTTTTTATTTCATAAGTAGCCATGTGAAAAGTGTTGTACATATGGAAACAAGAACTGGCAGCATGAATGAAAACCAAAAATTATTGAATAGTGATTTACGGTACTTTACATCATAGATAAGCCCCTCTTCCTTTAAAGTTATTCCACTTATCATAAGATTCTCATTCCCATTTTTATATGTTGATACATATTCATAATTCACTGGCTCTTTGACCAGCGTAATATAGCCACCTAATTCCAAACTTAAGAGCACCTTCGTTAGTTCTATATTATTTCCTAGTTCATAATACATAGCGTCAACAAACTTAAAGTTAAAGTTCTTGTCGCTTAACTCTGTATTTTTCTTTTGAAGATACTTTAAAACCTTTCGTTCACTAAAATTTAACATCCTTCTTCCTTTTATAATTCTTCTGACGCGTCCCTTATTGGCTTTAGCGTGAATGCTATCCAAAGATATAATAAAATCGTAAATCCACTTGTAATAGGAAGTGCTATCTTAGCACCTAAGGTTAATCCGCCAAAGAAGGAAAGTGCCAAGAGGTAAAGATTAAAAAGTCCTATGGCTGTATTTAATATTATTCCAAAAATAAATACAGAAACATTGACATATCGGCCACCATGTTGCAAGCATAGAAATACTATTTGTAATATCAACAAAAGCCCGCTTACAAACGCAACATATCGAAGAGTGGAATCTAAGAAAGATAATCCTATTGATGCACCAATCAAGACAACCATTAAGTATTGCGCAAGTACTGAAAACTTGTATGCCATAATCTTTCCCGGCTTCTGACCTTGTACGGTCTTCACTTTATGAAGCCCCTTTTCATCCTCTACATATACACTCTTGCGACGACTATTCACAATTGGAAGTGTACATAAACCATAAATTGAAGTCAGGTAAATTGAAATATAAAAGAAAATTCCACCAACTGTAAAGTATTCAAACCCAGTAACTGACATAATAGCAACCGTATCTACAAACAGCACTATACTCATTACCACCGCAAGCACATTGTTTGCTGTGTTCATTTTTCGTCTAGCAGAGCGAGGTAAAGCACAAGCAATTATCCAGTATACAACATTAAACACAAGCACCAAAACACAAATTACACCTAATCCCACGCTGATAAAATTACCCTTCCACTCAAACAAGGCGTCAAACATTGAAGCATGAATCTGTTTTAGCCATACCACTCCATCGAATGCAATCACAAACATCAAACATAATGACAGCAAAGCAAAGATTGAAATACCGAGCATAAACCAATGTTTTGTTTCATAGCCACTTACATCAACCTCATGATAAGTGTATACTTCGTCGCGACTGAAATCGCCACCTTCAAGATTCATTGCAATAAGAAGTATTATTTGGGTTACAACATTGGCTAGCAACATTATATAGGTTATAATACCCCCGACCGAAACTCTATCAGTAAACAAAAACATGATAATTATCGTTACAACAAGGCTTAATCCTGCAAACACACATAAAAATACATTATTTAATACCTTTAATCTTGCCCGAGCATAGTTACTTAGTGCAAGCAATACCGACCAATATATTATTTCAAAGCCAAGCACAACTAGGGACAATATACCAAGTGTTAAATAAAAGAAATTGTTGGTAGAAAAGAGTAGTTTCATAAGTGAGCCGACCCCGTTGCTTGCATTGAATCCCGGAACGAACATAAGACATAGTGCTATAAAAGCCATAACAGGTACGGCAATTACGCTCCACCCTTGTTTCATTCCATATCGATTATAGCCAACAAGTTGTTGGCGTTTTACCTTATATTCTTCAGTTATACAATCTTTTTTCTTCTGTTTAAGAAGTTTATCTATTGAAATTTTATAAAATTTTGAAATTGCAACAAGTTCATCGGCGGTAGGCTCTCTTTTACCTTCTTCAAGTTCTTTTAATTGTTCGCAGGAAAAAGACAAGAGTTTACTTGATACCTCTTGACTTAAATTTTGTTTCTCTCGTAGTTTAATTAGATTTTCTTGAAACAACTTCATATTAATTAAAGTATACCTACCTTATCTTATTCATGTCAACCTTAACTAAATCAAAACTTTACGAAATGTGAAAATATTGTCAAATTTGGTTTTTCTTATGACAATACAAATAGAATATTTGATACCTTTTTGATAAATTATTAATAATTTTTTTCATTATTTCCAGTTTTTCATCATCAAGATTGACAAATGGGTCGTCTAATATCAGAATTGGAGCCTCTTTTTCATATATCTTTTCAAGCAGTGCGAATCTTTTACATATCGAAACTATGTCTTGATAGCCCTGACTAAGGTATTCAAATTCTTTATCGCCGAGGTTAGTTCGCTCTATCGCTTCAAAATTTACATTTAATGATATGTTTTTGTCAGCAAGAGCAGAAAAATATCTATTAAAAGATTCTTGCATTGGCTGAATATATCTTTGGCTCACATTTCTTTCCGCCATTTTCATAAATTCTATGGTCTTTTCTAGCAATTTTATATTTTTTTGTGCATTAAGTGAAAGTTCTGTCTTTTTGTCAAGTTCCTCTTGCACATCATCAAGTCGCAGAGCAAGTTGCTCATATTCCCTATTAATGCTTTTTAGTTTCTCATTTTTTATCGACTCATCTTTATCAATAGTATGATACTGCATTTGAAGAGTCTGCAATCTTGCTTCTTCATAAACCCTTTCTTGTAGATAATTTTTATATTCATTTTGCTTTAATTTAAGTAAGTTTTCTTTTTCTAAATCTGGCTTTCCCTTAACCGGGCGTTTTATGATAAATAACATTCCTATCACATAACCAATGATAAGAACGAGCGCTATTGCAATGCAACCAGCAAGTTCAAACACATTTGTTACTCCTAAGGCTATGATTCCACCTAGCAAGAAAATCAGCAAAATTGAAAATCCGATAATAAGTCCTCTACTATTACGAGGTAAAGAGTTGGTGGTGGTAAGAGAGGATTGAAGCGAAATTATCTCTCCTTCAAGCAAGTTTTTCTTTCTATTGTAGCCTTCAATTTCAGACTTTATTTTTAGTTCCTTATCTATTTTCTCCTTTATCTCACTAAGATTTGCATTTCCTTGCTTGACAAGAGTATTCTTCTCCTCCTCTAAAGCAAGCAGACTTTTTCGCAAATTTTCTTTTTTAAATGCCAAATCTTCAAGTTCTGATTTCGCCACAACTTCCCGTTTTAAAGCCCTCATTTTCTCCGCAATTCTTTTCTTGCCACTTTCAAGGTTTTGAAGGTCATATTCAAACTTATTTGCGCCAGTTAGATTTGCCCTTGCCTCGTCATTTATAGAGCCCTGCAAATTAAGTTGTGGAAAAAATGCGGTAATTTCAAAAGTTTCCCTACCAACTCCAAATAGTTCTTCTCCTAAATTTTTTGTAAATTTTTCGCTTACAAGAGCGGTTGATAAATCTGTAAGAGAAAAACTATCTCCCTCAGGTGTGTCTGCAAAGGTGCGTACCACGCGGAATCTTCCATCATCACATTCAAAATCTAAACTTCCACCATATACTCCGCCATGCCACGGCTTACGCTTACTACGCACTGCAACATATGATTTATTATTCCCCTTCTTGGGCATACCATATAACATTGCACCAATAAAGTCAGCAAGGGTACTTTTTCCCCAGCCGTTTTCCTTGTATATGCTTACAAGACTTTCGATATTCTCTAATGTAAAATCATGGAGTTTACCAAAATTTTCAATATGTAATCTAATTATTTTCATAATGACAAATCATCTCCTCTTAAAGCCTCTATGGAGATTTGGCTGATTTGCGTTTTTTCACTATCGCTTAGGGTGTCATCCTGCATGATAAGCGATAAAAGTTCTGCCTTGAAAGAAAGTTTCTCTGCCTTAAGTTTTTCAAAGTCAATCTTTATTTGACTTTCGTCCCTAAGTTCAAAACAAAAATATCTTGCTTTAAATTTCTCTTCAATTAGGTGAAGATATTTTTCACTGTTCTCTTCATAACTACCTTTAAGCACCACCCTTACAAGGTCATTCGTAGAAATATCATTTAAAGCGTACTCCACCTTTTGAACTATTTCATTGAACTTATTTTGTCCCGAAATATCAACATCTACAATTTTGTATCTTCTAAAGGCAAACGGAACAAAGTGATGTGACATAGTAATAGTATCGAGAACTACAAAACCTTTATCTCCGCACTCATCAAAGCCATTACCTTGAAGGGTGCCACAGTACACAGCATTTCCCCTTCCAAAATCTCTTTCGCAGTATGAATGCAAATGTCCGAGTGCAAGATAATCTACAAAATCCCCCTTTAAGGATTTGATGTCAATATAATCATTCCCGCGAGAGAAGATGTCGCCGTGCATTACAACAATATTTTTATCTTCTTTTTGTAAGGTCTGCAAATTACTTCCGTCACTTATTACAACCCTGTCAAGACGAACAGAGCCTTTTAAAATTACAAAATTTTCAGGATAGGAAAAAATAGCCTTTTCTTCGTCATGATTACCAGAAATATATATAACGGGCTTTGAAAAATCTTGGACAGCGTTAAAAAACACCCTCTCTATTTTAGCAGAAATTTCGCTTGTATGAAAAAGGTCACCACATATTAGAAGGGCGTCAATACCATTATCTTTTGCATAAGAAAAAAGGTCAGAACATATTTTCAATTGCTCCGAAAGAACCACCTTTCTTTGTGAGGCGTTAAGTTTCCTATTTATCGCACCAAGATGCAAGTCAGCGGTATGGAGTATTTTCATAGATTTATTATACCATAAGGAAAGTAAAACTGCAAAGTATTTTTAAAATTGGGTATTGACAAATCCCTCCCCCGAGTATAATGGAGGACAGGAGGGCGACCATTATGGAAATAGGTTAACTCTAAAAAAACACACCGAAGGTCTATAAGTTTTGAAACTAGCAAAAAATTGAACCCCATAAAACGAGGTTCAATTTTTTATTTGGCAAATTAAATGATTTTTTATAAAAATATGTTATAATGTTATCTATATAGAGGTTTTATATGGATTTTCGTATTATAGATAAATATTTTTCAAAAGAAGACAATTTATTTCACATCGTTAGAGAGAAGAAATATACTTTCGAAAGAGAAGAAAAAACATATACTTTGTTTGATAAATTTTATAAAGCGTTAGATAAAGACTTACAAGATGCAAACTTGTTAGATTATGATTTTGAAGGTGTTGACTTAAATAAATATGATTTGACTAAAGCTAAAATATCTTCGGCAATAATGATTAAGCTTGGCACTTATAAAGATAATCTTTTTAAGACAATAACAAAAGATAATCAATTAGCAAATATAACACCCTCCACCTCGTTAGATTTAGTCCCTAGCAGACAACTTGACATTGAATTGTTGGAAGAAAATAATTTTGTGCTTTGTTATATTAGTGATTTACACCTAAATCATAAACTATTAAATAAGTTTAAAAATAATGTAAATAAGTTTGAATTAGATTCTTATTTCAAAAAAGTTATAGATCAATTAAAAAGTAATTTACCAACTTTTACTTATAACTACAGCATTGTATTTATTGGAGATATTTCATACAACTTTGAAGTATTTAAATTATTTTTTAAGGCTTACAGAGAAGAAATGCCATACCAAACAACATTTGTAGTGCTTGGCAATCACGAGCTATGGGACATAAAATTAAACAAAAATTGTAAGACAATAGAGGAAATAGTTGAAAGTTATAGAAAATTTTTAAATTCTTTTGAATGCAAAATTTACTTGCTTGAAAATCAATTATTTTTACCAAATGATAAGCAACATATATACTCTCAAGAAGAAATTCTTTCTCTTGATAAAAATGTTTTAAGAAATAAATTTTTGTGTAATAGCTATGCAATATTCGGTGGTATAGGTTATGCCGGAATGAATGAAGATTTTAATTTTAACCAAGGAATATATAGAACGCAGTATATTACTAGAAAACAAGAAAAAGAAAGGTCTAATCAAGTTGATGCTTTACATAAAAAGCTAACAGAAGTTGCTTGCGATAAAAAAATATTTTTTATTACACATATGCCAAAAGAAGATTGGTCTAATGGCGAGTATAATAAAAATTGGTTTTATATTTCAGGGCATACCCACAGAAATAATTATATTGAAAATGAAGAAATGAAACTTTATGCCGATAACCAAGTTGGCTACACGGGCGATTCATATGGTTTTAAATATTTAATGACATCAAAAGAATTTGATATTTTTCAAGATTATAACGATGGCATTTATGAGATTACTCGAGAACAATATAAATTGTTCTATTATGGTATTGGCAATAGAATAGATTTTAATCGTGATTTTGAAAAATTATTTATGCTTAAAAGAAATGGAACATACTGCTTTTTGATAAAACTTAATAATAGCAATGACTTAAAACTGCTAAATGGTGGAAGTTATAAAAATGTTGGCAAACACGATTTAAATTATTTTTATGAAAATTTAGTAAATTACTCTAATTCAGTTAAATTGTTTTTAGAATCTTATGAGAATTTTCAAAAGCAAATCTCAAATGAAATTAAAAAAATTGGTGGTAGTGGTTATATACACGGAAGTATAATTGATATTGATTTTTATAATCACTTATATATTAACCCACTCGATGCAACAATAACACCATATTTTGCTTATTCAATAGTAGATAAATATGTTTATACGAATTTGATAAGTTTACTAAAAGCACATAATAAAGAATTATATTATAATTATATTAAGTTATTAGGCTATGAGGGCAACAATAACAATTTGGTTGTTTTGAATAATAATTTAAAAGAGAGCAATAAGAAAACATTTGTTCCAGAAACTGATATGTATAGAATTTCAAGAATATTAAAAGGTTTTCAATATACTACAAAAAATAATATAGTTAGATTGTGGAATGATACTATTGCATCTAACAGCACAAAAGAAAGTGGCAGACTAATTGTAAGTGGTCTTATTAACCCTGAGGAAATGAAACAAATCAAGGCTGAACAAAGAAAGATTGAAAGACAACAACGAATGATTGAATATAAAAAAGAAAAACAAAAGCCAAAACCTTGTTTGACTGAAGAAGAAAAAAAGAAAATTTTATTTGATAAGTATTGTGATAAACTTTCAAATCTCAATAAAAATATAAAAGTAATTAGTTATAATGGAGCAAGAGAAAAAGCAGAATATAAATGTTTAATATGCGGCTATAAATGGAGCTATAGACCTGACCATTTCTCTGATAGATATAAATGCAAATGTCCAAAATGTGAAAAATAAATAAACTTGGCATTTAGGCGTGTGCTTGTCTTATACGAGTGCCTTCGCTTCGCTCCAGCAGACAGGCACACGCCTTTAATTAACTTTGTTACAAAAGAGCGGTTGCTGGCGGAGCATAACGCAATCCGCTCTTTTGTTTTTTGTTTTCCTCTCTCTATTTTCTAGTGTAAGCGAGTATTCTTTGTTGTCAAGGTTAAAGTGCATGTCTAAGTCTTCTCAAGTGAATTATTCACACGACAACCTATGACAACGGCAGAATTATTCGCTTTTTGGCAGTTGAGAGAGAGCAAGCACAAAAAAAGAAAACATAGGCAGTTGTTTTGTCTATGTTTTTCTTTAATTATTCCGCTAGTTTCAAAAGTAAGAAACTAAGGGTGTGTTTTTTATTTTTAGATTTCTCCGCTATGCGACCAAAGGTCGCGTCGGTCGAAATGACATTTTGGGGGGATAGTTTTCGGTCGGGATGATATATAGAGGGTAGATTTCTCCACTAGTTCACCCCAAAAATGCTGTAGCATTTTGGGGTGCCCCGAACGGTCGAAATGACAAAGTGAATTAAATTAATTTTGCTGAGATATTGCCATTTGTGGAAACATCTATAAGTGTTTCATCCCCTGTATATCCATTTACAAGAAGAGGATTTGTTAGATTGTCTGTGACAAGGTCGATTGATATCTTACCACTTGTCTTTTCATAAAGTTCGCCTGCACTATTTTTCATAGTAAGTTTAAATTTATACCCACTCTTTACAAACAAGTTTACATTCCCTGATGAGGAAACCACATTTGTCCTTGAATTAGGTTCTTTTAAATAAGTGATTGTAATATCTCCACTTTCAGTAGCAAAGTTATGTTTAACAACAGTATTATCTAAAAGTTTTACATTAATTTTTCCATTTTTAGTTTTTATAAAACTTGTTTTCGACAGACCGGTGTTTTCGCCGCCGATAGTGATATTTCCACTAGTGGATTCTATATTCGCTTCTCCCCCCACATCATTTATTGTAAGGTTGCTGTCTTTAAGATATGGAAGGCTGATATTACCCTCCACCCTGCCAACATTAATCTTTGCACGATTGATTTTATCTTTCATGTTGTTTCCGATGAGGTCTTTTGAAATTGATTCTACATTCACTTCCGCATCTTTACAAACCAAAGAAAGGGAACCTTGAATAGTGTTGACATTTAACCTGCCATTACCAAGATTTGCTTCAATAACTCCGCCCGTCAAATGAGTAAGACCAGTAAAGTCAAATCTACCATTTTCTGTAGCAAGTTTTAATGACGAAAATTGAATATTTTCATGGTCTGTATAACATCTACCAGACTTAGTGGAAAGGAAAAGCGAATCAAAATTACTGTTCATAAATTGCGTAATTCTGATATTTCCAGACTGTGTATTTACTGATAATTTTTTTAAATTAAGATAGGCATTTGTGCCATCTTTCGTTGAAGTGTTGCCTACTACAACAGAACCACTTTCAGTGGAAATTACAAACTCAGTGTTTTCAAAATTATATGTACTTGTTTGTGGCACTTGAAAAATTATTTGGGTATTTTGTGATAATTTCAAAAATCCTTGTGGCTCTGTAACATTGACTGTAAGTGTCCTATCTGAATATTTTATTTCATGTTTATATGCAACATTATCACTTCCAGTTGCAAAACCTGATGATTTATTCACAAAAACAATTCTTTCGCTATCTACATCTGCTTTTTGTATAAGCACACTTGAAGCATTGGAATTGACAACTATCTTCCTTGTATTGAAGAAATTAAATGCGACTTTTGTATCTGTCGTCCTTTCCTCTTTCACTTCACTTGAATAAGTGTAGTATTGAAGTCCTAATATCACCCGTTGTGGTAAGAAGAACATTGCAATTACCCAAATTACAAACAAACAGCCAACAAACAGCAAAAAGAGGAATAGATACATTCCAAAGCCTTTTTTCACCTTCTCTTTCTTTGCCATAAATACTCCTTAAAATGATTTTAACATATATCCTTCTTAAAATCAATCCAAAATTGCTTTTATTCTTCTTATTCCACTTGATGATGACTCTTCTTTTATAATCTTAAAATGATGCAAGTCACTTGTGTTTTCAGCATGAGGCCCCCCACAAATTTCTTTGCTTACATCGCCGATTGTATAGACTTTGACTTCATCGCCATATTTACTTGTGAAAATTCCAAGAGCGCCACTCTCTTTTGCTTTCTCTACCGTCATTACTTCCATTGTGACAGGAATAGCACGAGAGATAACCTCATTAACAAAATTTTCTAGAGTTTTAAGTTCCTCTTCTGTCATTTTATGGTCAAGATTAAAATCAAATCTAAGTCTTTCAGGAGTGATATTTGACCCTCTTTGATATACACCATCGCCAAACATTTTTCGCAGGCCCGCAAGCATGATATGAGTCGCTGTATGAAGGTAGGCACTTTGTTTCGAACTATCTGCAAGCCCACCTTTAAACTGTCCAGCTGAAGCCTGACGAGATTTCTCTTGATGCTCTTCAAATTTATCGGCAAAACCCTTTTCATCCACACTATAGCCCCGCTCTTTTGCAAGTTCACAGGTAAGTTCGATAGGAAAGCCAAAGGTATCATAAAGTCTAAATGCCGCCTTGCCAGAAATAATATTTTCTACTATCTCTCCTTCTTTGGCAAATTCCTTATGGCGTTCAATCCCCTTTATTGTTTTTTCAAACTCCCTATGTCCTTCCTCGAGTGCTTTTGAAAATCTTTCAACCTCTTTTATAAGTTCTTCTTGTATCTTCTGTCCATTCGCTTTGATATCATCATAATCTTGCCCATATTCTTCAACATAGATTTTTGCGATATCTGCGAAATATTTTGCGTCAAGCCCAATATTCCTTGCACAATTTACACTTCGGCGAATAAACCTTCGCAAAATATACCCCTGTCCAACATTGGATGGCAATACACCGCGTGCGTCACCTATGATAAAGGTGGAGGAACGAAGGTGGTCAGTAATTATGCGATAACTACGCTTTGTGCTTTCACTTTCTTCATATTTATGTTGTGCTTTGCTTTCAATAAAGTCTATTACCCTTCTAAGACAGCCTGTGTCATATACACTCGTAGAATTATTAAGCACAAGGACAGCGCGTTCAAGACCCATGCCAGTATCAATATTAGGGCGGGGAAGTTTTACTGCCTTCTCCCCTGCTTTCTCTACTTTATACTGCATGAAAACATCATTCCATACTTCAAGATACTTTCCACAGTCGCAGGCTGGAGAACAGGTGCCACAGCATTTTGGTTTTCCTGTATCTATAAACATTTCGCTGTCTGGCCCGCAAGGTCCAACTCCGCCGCCTAATGCCCACCAGTTATTATCCTTTGGCAGGAAGAAAATATTTTCCTTCTTTACTCCGCATTTTAGCCACGCATTTGCAGCAATATCATCCCTAGGTGCAACATCGTCACCAGCAAAAACGCTGACAGCAAGTTTATCTACTGGAATTCCAAGATAGTCCTTACTTGTCAGAAATTCAAATGAAAGTGCAATCATTTCCTCTTTTGGACAAGAACCTAAATACCAGTTTCCAAGCATTTCAAAAAAGGTAAGATGACTATTATCGCCGACCTGATCAATATCGTTTGTTCTGATACATCTTTGCACATCAAATATCTTATCGCCGGCTGGGTGCTTTTCGCCTAAGAGATATGGCACAAGTGGATGCATACCGGCAGTGGTAAATAATACAGTAGGGTCATTCTCTGGAATGATAGAATAGCCCTGCACTTTTTTAAAGCCGTGTTTTTCAAAAAATTTAAACCATAATTCTTTTAACTGTCTATCTGTTTTCATAATTTCTCCGTCATTATTTTATCATATTAAACCATCTTAATCAAGTAGTTTAATACTTTGTCCACTTTAAATATAGTCCATTTGGTGGCATAGTCACCCCTGCTTTAGAGCGGTCTTGTGTATCTAATGCCTCTTTGGCACTTTTTTCGGTCAGTTTACATCTTCCTATATCTACAAGAGTGCCGACAAGAATTCTTACCATATTGTATAAAAACCCGCTGCCTTCCACTTCAAAGATTATCATTTCTCCCTTTTTTGATATTCGTATATCATGGATTGTGCGGGAATAATCGCTGACCGTGGCAGCCGAAGCACAATATCCTTGAAAATTATGTTTTCCCAAAAACATTTTACCCGCCTTTATCATTTTATCAATGTCAAGTGGATTTTTCACCCACGCCTGATAGCGTGATTTAAGAGCTTGTTTTCGGGTGCCTATATACACCTTATACTCATAACATTTTCTCTTTATCGAAAACCGAGCATGAAAGTCATCCTCTACATATTTAGCTTTTTTTATTGATATATCATCTGGTAACAGGCTATTAAGTACATCCGCAAGTTTAGATATTGGCACTGGCACATTCAAATCAAAATGTGCTGTTTGCCCTAATGCATGCACCCCAGCATCGGTGCGACCACTTGCAAACACTTCACACTCTGTTCCAGTCACTATTGCAAGAGCCTTTTCCACCTCGCCTTGTACTGTACGCATTCCATTTTGCTTTTGCCAACCGTAAAATCCACTTCCATCATATTCTATTGTTAGTAACACTCTTTTCATAGTTTTAAGTATATATAATATTAAGTAAAAAAACAAATAAATCTATATTAAACCTGCGATTTTCTTTGACTAATCAAGGTAAAAGGCGGTATACTTTCGGTAGGAGCAATTATGAAAAAAATTATCGTAGACGGCAATACTGCCGTTTCTAAAATAGCTTACAAATGTAGTGAAGTTATTCCTATTTACCCTATCACACCTTCTACACCTATGGCAGAGTATGCAAGTGCACTTAACGCAAAGGGCGAAAAAAATATCTTTGGCGAAGATGTGAAGATGATTGAAATGCAAAGTGAAGCTGGAGTTGCTGGTACATTACATGGTGCCCTTCTTTCTGGCGGACTTTCCACCACTTTTACTGCAAGCCAAGGTCTACTTCTTATGATACCAAATCTATACAAAATTGTGGCAGAAGGATTACCTGCTGTCATTCATGTCGCTTCCCGCAGTGTTGCAAGTCATGCACTAAACATCTTTGGCGACCACAGCGATGTAATGGCAACCCGTATGACTGGAATTACTATGCTTGCTTCAAGCAATGTACAAGAAAGTCAAGATATGGCACTATGCGCACACCTTCTTGCTTTAAAATCTTCAAATCCTGTATTACATTTTTTTGACGGTTTTAGAATTAGCCACGAAATTCAAAAGATTGACGGCCTTGAAGATAACGAAATTTTAAAATTGTTTACAAAGAATTTAGTGACAAATTCAGCTTTTAAGCAAAATGCTCTCACGCCAGACAGCCCTTCCCAATTCGGTACGGCACAAAATCCTGATGTCTTTTTCCAAAATAGAGAAGCAAGTAGCCCTAAATTTAAATTCATTTCTAAACATTTAGAAGATATTTTTGCTGACTTTAAAAATCTTTCTGGAAGAGAATATCATTCTTTTGAATACTTTGGCAATCCAAACTCCACCAAGGCAATAGTAACTATTGGAAGCAGTTTTAATGTAATAAAAGAATATTTAAAAAATTGCAATATTCAGGATACTGGAGTTATTAATGTAAGACTTTATCGTCCTTTTGACGAAAAAGCCTTTATTGCGGCATTACCAAAACGCTTAAAAAGAATATGTGTACTTGACAGAACCAAAGAAGACGGAGCCATTGAGCCACTCGCACTTGATGTGACAAGCGTTATACTTAAATACAAATTGAATATTGAAATAATTAATGGTAGGTACGGTCTTGGCGGTAAAGACTTTACCCCTGCTTGTGTGAAGGCAATTATCAATAATTTAAATCAAATCAATCCTAAAGACGATTTTACTGTTGGCATAAATGATGACCTTAATAATTCATCACTTCTGCTTGAAAAAGTTCCCCTTAATTTAGGTGACAAAGAGATAAAAATTTACGGACTTGGAAGTGACGGTTCGGTGTCAGCAAGTAAATCTACTATAAAAATTTTAGGCGAAAGTTGCAATAAATATGTACAAGGATATTTTGAGTATGACTCTAAAAAATCTGGCAGTATGACTATCTCTCACCTTAGAATTAGCGATAATCCTATACTTAGTCACTATCTTCTATCGCAATGCGATGTAATTTCTATCGGCAATTTCTCTTTTATTCACAAATACGATTGTTTAGAGGGACTTAAAAATAATGGTATAGTCATAATCAATTCAATATTTAATGAAAAGGAAATTGATAGAGTTTTGCCAGAGTCTTATGTCAATACTTTTCAGGAAAAAAATGCAAGACTTTTCCTCATAAATGGCCACAGAATTGCAAATAAAAATGGACTTGGCGAAAAAATCAATATTATCATGCAGACAGCACTCTTTTCGGCCACTCATCTCCTTGAAAAAGATGAGGCAGTGCGTATGATGAGTGAGCAAATCAAAAAAACCTTCGCAAGAAAGGGACAATCTGTAGTTGACAAAAACCTTAATGCAATGGCTGATTCTCTTGATGCTCTTATTGAAGTCAATCCTTTCTCACTTAAAGGAGTCAAAAACAAACATATTGACACTGGTAGTGGAAAATTTTATGAAGACATTTTTAAACCTATCGCCAATCTTAACGGCAACAATATTCCAGTATCTAAATTTACAGCAAACGGCCGCGTACCCACTGGCACATCGGCCTTTGAAAAACGAAATATTGCCGCTCGTCTTCCTAAATGGATTAAAGACAATTGTATTGAGTGCGGTCAATGCGTGCTTGCTTGCCCTCACTCTGCTTTGCGTGCCGTGCTTGTAAATGAAAATTCCTGCGAGGAAAAGGATATTTTTAAGTCTGCACTAGGAATTAAAGAAGCATTATACAAAATTCAACTCTCACCAGAAGACTGTACTGGTTGCGGAGTTTGTGCTAAAACCTGCCCTGCCATTAACAAAGCACTTCAAATGGTGGAAGCGGAAGATATACTTGAAGAGGAGCGAAAAAATTATCGCTTGACAGAAAATCTTCCTAAACTTAAGCAAACACTTTTCAGTGACAGTTTCCCTAAAGGATGCCAATTTAATGAGAGTTATTTTGAATTTCCTGATGCATGTGCAGGATGCGGAGAAACACCATATATAAAACTTGCGTCAATGCTATTTGGCGACAAAATGTTAATTGCAAATGCAACAGGCTGTTCTAGTATATACGCTGGCTCCTACCCATCCTGCCCTTTCAAAAAGAATAGCGAAGGAAAAGGACCTGCATGGGCAAACAGTCTTTTTGAAGACAACGCAGAGTTTGGGCTTGGGCTTAAACTTGGAAGCAGATATCATAACGCTAGCGAAAAAAGTGTTTGGATTATTGGCGGTGATGGCTGGGCTTACGATATAGGTTTTGGAGGTCTTGACCATGTGCTGGCAAGTGGCGAAAATGTGAATATACTTGTTCTTGACAACGAAGCATATTCAAATACTGGCGGACAGAGCAGCAAAGCGACGCCTATGGGCGCGAGCGTGAAATTAAATGATGGCGGAAAAGGCACACAGAAAAAGAACTTAGGTCAAATTGCAATGAGTTATCCAAATGTTTATGTAGCCGAGGTGGCTATCGGCGCTGATATGACGCAATGCATCCGTGCCTTTAAAGAAGCAGAGGCGCATAATGGCCCAAGTTTAATCCTCGCCTACTCTACCTGCGTAAATCAAGGGTTTAATATGGAAAATAGTTTACAAGAAATGAAGAAGGCAGTAGAGTGCGGTTATTGGCCACTATACAGATTTAACCCTAATGAAAGTAAACTTTATCTTGAAAGTGAGATAAACCCCGACAAGTATTTTGATTTTCTTAGAGGTGAACGCAGATATGCTATTACAATGGAAAATGAAAGTAAAAAACATCTTCTTGAAGAAAATAAACATTTTGCGATTCAAAGATATGAGGAATTGAAAAAAGAGAGTTAATCTCTCTTTTTTTTTGCTTAAAAATTTTTTAATTTAATAATTTAAAACCTTGACCTGTGAGATAGTCATAAATTTCTTGTGAAGGTGTAAAGCCACCGATATGATTTAACCCACCTTGAATTGGGAGCCCACCGTTCACGCCCTCTACAAGTGACCAGTTGCCCCATGCGGTTGCGTCGCCATACATGACCTTTGTAGCAGTACCATTGACTGTTCCTGAGCCGTAAGATGATATGTTGGTTCCATTGGAACATATTCCAGCTTCACTTGTACCTGTAACCGTAACATCAATTGCATTGCTATTACTTACAGCATATCCTCTTGCTATACCATATGCACTTTCTCCTATTATCGTGCTTTCCTTAACTGTACAATTTATTACGCTTTCTCGATCTGTATAGCCTATTATTCCTCCTACAAACGCCCCCTCAATAGTAACGCCTTCTACTACACATTTTTCGATTGTCGTATTGTTCCCATATCCTACTACTCCACCACAACTCCCGACAGCTTTTATTTTCCCTGTTTGTATATGTATGTTGTTTATTTTTCCATTCAATACATATCCAAACAATCCCCCATCAGGAAGTGATGTATCAACTCTTATATTATTAATCTTATATAGATTTCCATTATACGCCCCTTCAAAAAGGTAACTTTGAGTTGTTCCAATAGGCTCCCATAGGTGTGCTTTGATATCTATATCAGCAGTCTGTTTATAGTATGCCTGTCTATCATATCTACCACTTGTGGTTTGTATATTATTATTTGTTGCATATGCAACTCGGGCTAGGTGTGCCGCAGTTGAGATTATATATGGGTCACTTTGTGTTCCATTTCCTCCGCCATAACTGTTTGCATAATACCCTTCTGTCCATGTCTTTTCTTGCCAATGGGCGTAGAGAGTTGAGTTTGATGCTTTATTCCACGCTCTTGCACTGGCTCCTGTGTTTGTGTAATACTGTGTACCACCTGTCTGTGCGTCATAGTATCCTAGGAATTTCCAGCCAGAGCGACTAGGTGGGGTTATAGCTGGCATTGCATTGTCATAGGTTGCTGTTGTGCTTGTACTGCCGCCACTGCCTCCGTTTGGATTGAGGGTAATGGTGTAAGTATTTGGTGTCCAGCGTGCATAGAGTGTCGTTGCACTTGCTTTATTCCACACCCTAGCACTGGCACCTGTGGAAGTATAGTATTGAGTGCCGCCTGTAGTGGCAGAGGTATCATAAAAACCTTGAAAGGTATAGCCCACACGAGTCGGCATTGTTACCCCAGATGTTGGCATATTGCTACCATATGTGGCAGTTACACTTGAGGTTCCTGCGGTTGGTGTTGTCGAGCCACTACCCTTATTCGTATTTAAAGTGACCGTATAGGTATTGGCTGTCCAATTAGCAGTGAGAGTTACTGTCCCACCGTTTGTGGTAGTTAGGTTTTTAAAGTATTGTGAAGTCACTTTTGTGGAAGTGCTTGTCCATGAACTTGTGGTAGAAGATGTTGAACCATATTTTGCATAACTGGTATTTCCATTGAATGTCCAACCGGCAAAGGTGTAACCGCTACGAGTTGGATTTGAAAGTTGGAATGCAGTGTCATAGGTAGCAGTCGTAGGATGGTAGGTGCCATGAGTGCCGTTGTTTAAAACATAACTTAAGTTATATGTATTTGCCAATCTTGTTGCTGAAGCACCGATTGTATAGGTGTTGCCTGCTGTAATAGTTAAACTTTTTGGAGAGCCGGTTCCACTTAAACTTCCACTCCAACTTGAAAATGTGTATGTATAACCGGTGGCGGACGAAAGCACATATCTAAAATAATAGGTGCCCGCAGTAAGACTTATTCCACTTGTGGAAGAAAGTAGCGTGGTCTGGGAAGATGAACTTGTGCCATAATAGATTGAGGACACATTTGTAAGTGTGCCGCGTTTTATTGTCGCAGTGGCAGGATTGACTGTAACTGTTGTAGAAAGAGATGCATTTTTGTCATATCCACCTGTGCCCATGGGTGTTGTCCAATAATCCACATGAAACCGCACTGTGACACTTATAGTCTGACTACCAGTAAGCCCTGTAGTTGAAAGGGTTGCATTTTCTGTAACAGTAGACATGTCGCCACCATCCATGCTTACGATTGAATTAGAAACCGAAATTGAATACGTTTTTCCGCCAAAAGCAACTGACACGTCTGCCGTATAAGCCATTACAAACTCGTTATCATACTCATTGAGTTCAGACTGTGAAAGTATACCCTGCGTTAAATATGAAGAAAACGTAAGGACAATATTTGCGCCAGTAGTTACCGTTGTTGCATTAGTAGAAATAGAACAATATATCCTTGCATCCGTAGTATGTCCTAAGTATACACCTGTATTAGTAGCAGCTTCAGTTGGAGAGTCGATATTAATTTCGCCAGTATAATCTAAAACTCCCCCCCCGCGTAAGTGCCAAGCAAAAGCGCCCCTGAGAGGAAGGAGAACAAACAAACTATCATTAAACTAAGTTTTGTAAACTTTTTCATCTAATATTATTATATACACTTTTCGACAAAAAACAAAATGTTTTATAGACAAGTATTTTTATTTGAAAAAGCTTTAAATCGTCTCTTTTTTATCTAATTTTTCCTGTTTTTTCTTTATTTTTATTCTTTTTGCAATAATTACACCTAAAAGTACCAAATTTGCCGCTGCCAACAGCACCAAAATTATTAATGCAACAATCTTCATCTTCTACTCCACTATCGCTTTTATACTTTCGCCACTTTCAGCATCTTGGTAGGTTAGCCAGTAACCAAAACCTTCTTCATTCCCCTTATCAAGCGGAAACCATACAGGATATCCTGATAGTTGTTTTGGAGGTGTCTTTTGGAATATGCCTGGAACGCCATAGCATATATACTTTAATTTATCGTCTTCATACAATAATCCCAAAACATAATAATCACCACCTTTATCAAATTCTACCTTTACCCATTTTGAATTTGGTATCAACTGTTGAAGGTATTGTTCTGTTGGACTAGAAGAAAATAAATTATCTATTTGACCTTTTATCTCCTCGTAAAAAGTAGGTTTTTCTTCAGGAGAAGCCTCTTCCTGTATCCTTGTATTTGAGAGCGTCTGTGGCGGATTATGTTTAAAGAAATATTCCCTATATTTACATTTCGCACATGAATTTTTTTCAAATTCATCTTCAATTGCCTTATCGATTTCTTCCTTTAACTCATCATCATATTCAATTCCATTTTCATCAAGCGTTTTTTCAACCTCAGACATTTTAGTGGCACCCTGCAACGCTTCTATCACCGCACCATATACCTCTTCCTGATCCCCTACTCCGTCACTGTTGCCATACAAAATAGGTTCACTCTCCCCACCTGCAAAATTTATCACAGCACATGAAAAGTCCTTGGGCATAGACAGCGTAAGTGATTTAAATGTGTAAAGCATACTTGATGTGCGTGTTAACCCTGCTTTTGTCACCTTACCATCAACATATATTCCAAGGCTTATTATTCCTTGAGGCTCATTTGGAAAATTGTATAATCTCAGCCTTCCGCTTAAACTTCCACCCTCTTCTTCAAGTGCAAGCACCGCTTTTTGATTACTATTTCCTGAAAGCACCAAACTTTTTTTAGTCATTTTATTTTATCTCCTATTATATAGTATACAGTCAGATTTTTAATAATGCCCCAATAATTTTGTGGAAAGGCGGTGCTATTTATCAAAATTTGTCGAAAGCCAATTATAAATATAAAAAACTTCAAACTTTATGTTTGAAGTTTTTTGTTTTATTTTTCAAGTGCTTTATTTATCTTTTTGACTATTTCTTTTACGGTGAAACCTGCTTTTGCATAAACCTCTTCGCCCCTGCCACTCTTAGCATACTCTTCTACGCCAATGAATAGTCCATCCTCTCCAATATACTTATACCAAGTTTTATCATTGGACGCTTCAATCGCAACCCTAAGGTGTGCAGATCTTTGAAGTACTTTATTTTTGTAACTAGGAGATTGTTTTTCAAACTGCTCCATACATGGCATTGATACAACACTTACATCCTTACCTTTAAGTTCATTTGCCACCTCTAGAGCAAGTGGAACTTCGCTACCGCTGGCGAAGATAACTATTTGTGCTTCCTTCTGTGCAGGTTTTAATATATATCCGCCTTGAATAGCATCTTTATAACTTGTGCCAGAAACTGGAGCAACCCTTTGTTTTGTTAAAGCAAAAGCACATGGTCCGCTCTTTGAAAGTGCTAAGCCATAGCCTGCAATAAGTTCGTTTGTGTCACATGGTCTATACACATTAAGTCCTATAATATTCCTTAGTTGTGGGAGTTGTTCTATTGCTTGATGAGTAACACCATCTTCACCAACAAGAATGCTATCATGAGTAAAGAAATATAGCACATCAAGTTTCATAATTGCCGACATTCTTATACTTGGAAGCATATAATTTGAAAATGCCATATATGTTGAACAGAATGGAATAAAGTCATCATAAAGTGCTATACCATTACAAATAGCCGCCATAGCATGTTCACGCACTCCAAAATGTATGTTTCTTCCCCTCTTATTGCCCGCAAGAAAATTCCCACCATTTTCGATAAATACTCCAGTAGATGATACGACATCAGCCGTCCCCCCAACAACTTGTGGCAATCTTTCACATAGTTCGTTAAGAATTAACTTGTTGATTTCCTTAGTGCTTTCCCCTGCCCACTTGTATTCATTTTTAACAAATTTTTGTGGTTCAAATTTCTTCCTATCAAAGAATTGCAAAAATTGTTTAAAGAGTTCTGGATTGGAATTGCTATAAACTGCGAGTTCCTGATTCCATGTTTCATGGTTAAGTCTTCCACGCCTTGCACTTGCCATGCAAAAATCGCGTACATCATTTGGCACATAGAAACTTTCCTTTACGCCGAGTTTTTCATTGAAAACTTTTATTTCTTCGCTATTCAAAACTGCACCATGTACTGCAGATGTTCCCTCTTTATCGGTGCCTATACCTATCGTTGTTTTAAATATTATTAAAGTTGGTTTATTCAGTTTTTTAGCAAAAGCTATTGCGCGCGAACATGCTTTGTAGTTATTTCCTTTTTTAACTCTAATTACCGCCCAGCCCATTGCTTTAAACTTTTTGGCGATATTTTCTCTATTTGATAAATTTAAATTTCCATCTATTGTAACATCATTACTATCATATAAAAGAATTAAATTCTTTAAATTTAAATTTCCAGCAAGGCTACATGCCTCCATTGCTACACCTTCCATTAGGCATCCATCACCAGCAAGGCAATAAGTGTAGTTGTTTATAATTGGAAACCCAACAGAATTAAATCGTTCTGCCATAATGCTTGATGCAATCGCAAGACCTACCGCATTTGCCACTCCTTGACCAAGAGCCCCTGTCGTAACTTCCACACCACTTGTCTGACCATATTCTGGATGTCCCGGAGTGCGAGATCCATATTTTCGCAGTTCTTTTAAATCTTGTATGCTTACATCAAAACCAAACATAGAAAGTAGTGTGTAATATAATGGAGAAACATGTCCTGAAGAGAGTACAAATCTATCTCTATTTATGAAATCAGTAT
Source organism: uncultured Bacillota bacterium (assembly GCA_947053645.1). Taxonomy (GTDB): domain Bacteria; phylum Bacillota; class Clostridia; order Christensenellales; family UBA1242; genus Caccovivens. The sequence continues at coordinate 24,464 of CAMRTM010000006.1, forward strand.
CAGCAACATCAAAATTATAGTGGTCTTTAAATAGTGCAAGCATTATTGAAGATGCGCCAAGTGCTGAGCCAGTATGCCCACTGCCAGCATTCGATATTGACTGCGCTGTTATAGATTTTAGATAATTTAATGTTTTTTCTGCTATTTTCATTTAATTTCTCCTTTAATTTTCTGCACTGCCACTTTATCATCAAGGCTATCCAGTCTTATAACCTTAGTTGCATAATTTTTTAGATATTCATCCCTTGTTGTAAAGGAAACAGAACTTATTACATCCTTTTCACTTAGATATCTTTTATCTAATCTTAAATAAATTATTGTTTGTCCATTAAAAAGCAGTTTATTGCGTCTATATAGGTCATATGGTAAAAACAATACCGCATTTTTTCTTTCTATGCAATTTGCAAGCACAGATTCTTCCCTATTCTCTAAATCTGCCATAGTAAAATGTGAAAGTAAAATTTTATTATTTGCTATATCTTCCGCAAGTTCATCTCTACAGTTGATAAAGTTCATAGAAAATTGCTCGGCAAAAAGATTTGAAACTATTTTTCCAAAATTCTCATTTAAACTTACTAATATTATATTTGCTTGCACATTGTTCATGCTATTATATTACCATAAATTTTATATTTATCAAATTATATTTACGACTTTTTTTCTTTCTTTTTAACTTTGACTCCCCACACTATTATTAGTCCCATAGAAATACTAACTACAAGAACTGGAACATCTATCTTAACAAGATTTTCTTCTTCAGCAAATATGATTTCACCTTTAGCGTCTACACTCATGACTATACTGCCAAGTTTCGCTGTTGTCATGATACTTGCGCCTACCGTTTCTAACCGTGCAATAACATCCGATTTTGGAAAATTAAATTTATTATCCTTGCTTACACTTATTATTGCATATTTTGGACTTACATACTCTAAAAACTTTGCACTTGTTGAAGTACTAGAACCGTGATGTCCTACTTTAAGTACATCGGCCTTTAATTTCAAAGCATCATTGCGTATTACTTCGTTTTCAGCAACGGATTGTGCATCCCCTGTAAGAAGAAATGTCTTGGAATTATATGTAACAAGCATTATTGGGCTATAATTATTGAAAGCAGAATACTTGTCTTCTGCTGGCGACAAAAATTCTACACTATAGTCACTGGCAAAGATTTTTATTCCTCTTTCACTGTAATGAATTTCACAGTTTGGTTCATTATACACCGCGGTAATCACATCATTATAGGTTTTCGTGGTGGACACCTCATACCCCATGGGATTACCGACCTTGATTTCTTCATTACTACTTAGTATCTTTGGCCGATAGACACAATTTACTTGAAAACTATTGAGTATTTCAGGTGCCATACCAACATGGTCTTCATCTTGATGAGTAAGCACTAAATAATCAATGGCCGAAATTTTCTCATAAGTGAACAACCCTGTCAAATAACTTACAACTTTATTGTTCTCATCATTTGGCCCACAGTCCACTAGCATTGTTTTATTATCAGGGAACCTCATGAAGATGCTATCGCCAAGCCCCACATCAATAAAGTGTATTTCAAAAGGTAGACGAGAAAAACTTTTGATTGTAGATAAACCTTGACAAAAACTTATTCCACCACCTAGAAAAAATGTTAACAAAAAGATTGCTAACAAAACTCCTGTTAGCACTAGCCTTATCTGCCAAAACCCTGTTTCTGATATCTTTCTTTTGCGTGACAATCTTTTTACCTTATTACTTTTATATCCTTTGGAATATTTTTAAATTTTCTATGCTTTTTCTTCTTGAATAATTGTATTATTTGTGGCATTACATCTATCGTAGCCTTATAGCCCTCTTCAATCATTTCTTCCATCCCCTCAGTACGGGTGGATTTAAACCTCTTTGTTTCAGGTTCTATCATAATGTCCGCATTCATATACCCACGCACAGCATTACTCTTCATAAGTATTCTTATCGAACACATAATAACATCAAACATTTTAGTGGAATCAGTGCCGTAAAGTCTAGACTTGTTTACATCTACGGCAACTACATAATCACATCCCATCATAAGTGGTATGTCTGCAGGTATGGTATTTTGAAGTCCACCATCACATAATAGCATGCCCTCAAAGTCTACCGGCTGAAACACTGCTGGCACTGCACAACTGCCTTGCACCGCCTTTGCAAGATTTCCTTTACATATTGCCACCTCTTTAGTAGAAATGATATCTACAGCCACCGCAGCAAATGGCAATTTCAAATCTTCAATATTGATATCACCAAGATTGTTTCTAACTATATCTCCTATTCCGTCTGTTTTGGATGGAGAAAACGGAATAATATTTGTCCTAATATCTTTTTCTCTTATCTTCTTTGCCGCCTCATACATCTCTTTATATGAATAACAGGCAGCATAGAAGGCTCCCATTATACTACCCGCACTTGTGCCAGCAACCATATCAAATTTTATTCCAAACTCTTCAAAGGCTTTGATTGCACCAAGATGTGTGAAACCTCTTGCTCCACCCCCGCCAAATGCAATTCCTATCTTCACTTTACCATTTCCAAACATAATAACCTCTAATAAAGTATAACAAATATAACACGAAAACAAAAAATAAAAAGCAATAAATTTGACTTATTTTTGAAAATTTGGTATTGTTTAAATATGAAATTTTATCATGGCTCGCGTAATCCAAACTTAAAAGAATTAAATCTGGAGCATTATTCTGGCAAAATTTACTTAACAGACAAATATGAACTTGCCTTTATGTATGCGGCTTCGCCTCTTCGTTTTTGGAATTTTGACAGGGAAATAGATATGGTAACTTTCAGAGAAATTGCAAAAAACGGATTTAAAACTCAGTTTCAAGGTAAAAAAGCATATATTTACACCTGTGAAATCGAAGAATTTGAAAAGGATGAGAAGAATATTTCAGGACATAATTACAAAGTATACAAACCAGTTAAGTTACAAGGCAGCCCAGAGATAATAGATGATTGTTATGAAAAGCTTATTTCCCTAGAAAAACAGGGCAGGGTTTGTTTAGAGAGGTGGGAAGATAAAACAGATGATGAACAAAAAGAGTGTCAACGAAAAATAATTGAAGCTTTTTCACCTTTTATGGAAAAGGATAGAATTGAACATCCAGAAGAATATAAATTGATTATATCACTACTACCGGAATTAGAAATAAAGGAGGAAAAAACATGAACACAAAAGTAATCAAACTAAACGGGGGCGGAATTTTACTTCTTACAAGAGTTAAGGACGTAAACGGCGTTGATGTGGAGTTTAGATTTAACGGCGGCGCAATAAATGACCCCAAAAATAAACTTGGAGTAGCACATTTTGCTGAACACGCTTTGTGTGAGTTTACCACAAGTCGCTACACCGTGGAAGAAAGACTGAAATTACGAAGAAAATTTACTATGATAAATGGTGGAACATCATATTACATGATGAGTCTAGTATGTGCCGCCAACAAAAATATGCTTGATGAGGCTTTTGATTTTGTACTTTCCCCTATCAGCGAAATAGTGTACAATCAAAAAGACTTTGAATGGCAATATGATATAATCAAAAGTGAAATTATAACTCTTAAACAATTTAATAGCTGGGAGGCTGATAGAGTTTACCAAACAAATATAATTGCTGACAAACGAACTAAGCACTTAACCTCCTCACCTGCTGGAAGTGTCGAGAGTTTGGAGCGAATTAAATTAAAAGATATAGAAAATTATATTAAAAATTATGTCACTCTTAACAACTTAACCATATCGATTTGCGGTGATGTTTCCAAAAGTAGAGCAAAAGAACTTATAAATAAATATGTGTATAAATATATTTCAACATCAAATATTCAAGGCATTACTTATAAAGATTTGGAAGGTTTAACAAAACCGAACTACTATTTTAGACCCTCTGTGGAAAAAGACCAAGCACATGTCCATTTTTGCTTTAACATTAAACCATATCGTGACTTTGATTTTAAATTGGACGCAGCAAGGGCTGTGCTAACCAAAATGTTACAAACCATGGCTTTTAATTATTTTAGAGGAGAAAAATCACTCTGCTATCGTTGTCAAGCATGGCTTGAACGCGAAGCAAAGATGTTTCAAAATACTTTGGTATTTGATGTAGAAGAAAATAATGTGGAAAAAATACTAGAAGAAATGCCTACATTTATTTCTAAAAATCCAGAACTTGATAGAGAACTTTTTAATACTATCAAAAACACAATTATAAATACCTTTGATTTTGATCGTGACCCTATAAATTATCTAAATAGGCAAGCGATGGGAAGATATTTAGATGACAACCTTGTATATGGCGACAAATTAAAGAAGAAAATTAGAAAACATTTACACGCTGTCAAATTTGAAGATGTTAACAACCTTTACAAACAGTGCTTTAATGGCAATCCTTACATAATTATAGTTTCTAATGATGAAAAATGGAAGGACTTTGATTACAAAACTTATTGCAAAAAATTTAAGAAATAAAAAACACCTTTCGGTGTTTTTTTGGTACCCTCTAGGGGAATCGCTCCGCTTAGGAAGCCTAGTCCTTAAAGCCGTGCGCTATCACGCCGAGGTGGGCGGACGCAATACTATTGCCTTCGCTTATCCACCTGTTCGACTCCCCTTCGCCTTGCTCATATTGCTAACGCAATAAAAGAGACCACCAAATAAAAAAGACACCTAATGGTGTCATTTTTATTGGTAGCCTCTAGGGGAATCGAACCCCTGATTCAGCCGTGAGAGGGCTGCGTCTTAGCCGCTTGACCAAGAGGCCATAATTTATGTGCAATAATATAATAGCAAAACTGCACATAAAAATCAAGGATTTTTTGCGTTTTTATTAAAAAAAGATAGCAATGTTGCTATCTTTTTTATTATCCAACTACTACATCATCAGTTTCTTCTTTGAGTAGTACTGGCATTACATTGCGATATTCGCGTACGCCTGTACCCGCTGGAATGAGTTTACCAATGATGACATTCTCTTTAAGTCCCATAAGGTGATCCACTTTACCTTTAACTGCTGCATCAGTAAGAGTTCTTGAAGTCTCTTGGAAGGATGCGGCTGAAAGGAAGGATTCAGTAGAAAGAGATGCTTTTGTAATACCAAGAAGAATTCTCTTAACAGTGGCAGGTACTCCGCCTTCTTGCAAGATTCTTTCATTCTCTTCATCACATTTATAAACATCAACAACTTCGCCTGGGAGAAGGTTTGTATCTCCACTAGATTCAACCTTAACCTTCTTAAGCATTTGTCTAACAATAATTTCGACATGCTTATCATTAACCTTAACCTCTTGTCCGCGGTATGTTGCGATAACTTGAGTAAGAAGGTAATCTTGAAGCCCTTTAACACCCTTCATTCTAAGAAGGTCAGCAGGATTGATTGCACCGGCTGTGAGTTGGCTTCCTGGCTCTACAGTGTCGCCATTCTTAACAGCAAGTACGGCTGGCTTTTTAGCCTCATATACTATATCGCCTTCACGAGATGCAACTGTAATGTAATAGTATTTAGCATCTTGTTTGATGGACACCTTTCCAGCAACTTCACTTAATAGACACTCACCTTTAGGTCTTCTTGCTTCAAAGATTTCTTCGACACGAGGAAGACCTTGTGTAATATCAAGAGCGGCAGCAATACCACCGGTATGGAAGGTTCTCATTGTAAGCTGAGTACCTGGCTCACCAATACTCTGTGCAGCAACAGTACCAACTGCTTCACCAATTGTAACCATGTTTTTGCCAGCAAGGTCACGGCCATAGCATTTTGCACATACTCCATGTTTGCAACGGCAGGTAAGAATACTTCTGATTTGAACCTTTGTTATACCTGCTTTAACAACTGCAAATGATTGTTCTTCACTTATCATAGTATTTGCTGGAACTATAACTTCACCAGTTGTAGGATTTACAATATCATCAACTGCAACACGGCCATAGATACGCTCTTGAAGTGTTTCTTGTACTGTGCCGTCTGTGATAAGGTCACTTACCCAAACGCCTTTGACATTTTCACCTGCGTCTGCAAAGCAGTCTTCTGTGGTCACTACGACATCTTGTGAGATATCTACAAGACGGCGTGTAAGGTATCCTGAGTCCGCTGTCTTAAGTGCGGTATCAGTAAGACCTTTTCTTGCACCACGGGCGGTAAGGAAATATTCAATTGGAGAAAGACCCTTTCTAAAACTTGCCTTAATAGGTGTATCAATAATTTCACCAGAAGCCGCTGTTTTAATACCAATCATTCCGCAGACATTGGTTAACTGGTCTTCACTACCACGGGCTTTTGATGTTACCATGATTCTGAATGGGTTAAATTCTTCAAAGGTGCCAAGAAGGAGTTTCTTGATTTGTCCTCTGGCTTCGTTCCAAACATCACGATTGTTTCTAAGTTTTTCATCAAGAGTAATAAGACCACGGCGGAGAAGTTTTTCATTTTCAAGTGCTTTAGCCTCAGCCTCTTTAACAATACCCTCTTTTGCTTCTGGCTCTTCAATATCAAAGATATTAACGGTAAGTGCAGCCAAAGTAGAATATTTATATCCTGTTTCCTTAATTCTATCAACAAGTTTAGCACACTCGGTTGTTCCAAGTCTATTATACGCTCTACCGATAATTTCTTTAAGGTCATTTTTAACTACTGCTTTATTAATTTCAAGTTCGCAGATATTTTCCTCTTTACTTCTATCTACATAGCCAAGATTTTGTGGAATAGCATCATTAAATAATAATCTTCCAACTGAGGTCTTAACATTCTTTGTATAGGTTTTCCCTTCATAATCTTTTGTGAGTCTTACGGTAACCTCTGCTTGAAGTGCAAGGTTGTTTGTTTGGAAAGCATAGATGGCTTCATCTTTAGAAGAATAAATACTGCCCTCACCTTTTGCACCCTTTCTAATCATTGTCATATAAGCACAGCCAAGTACGATATCTTGATCTGGAGTAACAATTGGGTTACCATCTGAAAGTTTGAGAAGGTTGTTTGACGCAAGCATAAGTGTTCTTGCTTCTGTCCTTGCATCAATGGATAGTGGAACATGGACTGACATTTGGTCACCATCGAAGTCCGCATTGAAGGCAGGACATACTGATGGGTGAAGTTTAATTGCTCTTCCTTCCACAAGCACTGGTTCAAACGCTTGAACTGAAAGTCTGTGAAGTGTTGGAGCACGGTTTAAGAATACTGGGTGGTCTTTAATAACCTCTGCCAAGATATCCCAAACAACTGGTTTCTCTTTATCTATCATACGCTTAGCGGCTTTGATATTATGAGATTTATTAAGGTCTACAAGACGATTGATAATGAATGGCTTGAAAAGTTCAAGTGCCATTTCTTTTGGAAGTCCGCATTGATACATTTTAAGTTCTGGGCCAACAACGATAACTGAACGGCCGGAATAGTCAACACGCTTACCAAGAAGGTTAAGACGGAAGCGTCCCTGTTTACCACCGAGCATTGCTGTGAGTGATTTAAGGTCGCGTTGTTTAGAAGATTGTACCGCCTTACCGCGTTTACCATTATCAATAAGGTTGTCTACTGACTCTTGAAGCATACGCTTTTCGTTACGGATAATAACATCAGGTGCTCCAAGTTCAATAAGTTTTTTAAGTCTATTATTTCTATTGATTACGCGTCTATAAAGATCATTAAGATCGCTTGTTGCGTATCTTCCTCCATCCAGTGGAACCATTGGACGAAGTTCTGGTGGAAGCACTGGAATTACATCAAGCACCATCCAAGTTGGGTTGTTTTTAGATTTTATAAAGGACTCTACTACATCAAGTTTTTTCATCGCCTTGATTTTCTTTTGTCCTTTCATAGTAGGAAGTTGTTCTTTAAGTGTACGAGATTCTTTTTCAAGGTCTACTTCGCTTAAGAGGCGTTTAATTGCCTCAGCACCCATGCCTGCTTCAAAAGAATTTGCACCAAATTTCTCTACTGCCTCGCGGTATTCTTTATCAGTAATTACCTGTTTATACATGAAATCAGTGTTCTTAGGGTCAAGTACAGTATAGCAAACATAATAAACAACTTGTTCAAGTGCCTTTGGAGTCATTTCAAGAAGAGTACCAATCTTTGATGGTACATTTCTGAAGAACCAAATATGAGTACATGGTGCAGCAAGCTCGATGTGTCCCATTCTTTCACGACGCACCTTTGCTCTTGTTACCTCTACTCCGCACTTATCGCAGACAACACCTTTATAGCGTACTCTCTTATATTTTCCGCAGTGGCATTCCCAGTCCTTTCTAGGTCCAAAAATTTTCTCGCAGAAAAGACCGTCTTTTTCCGGCTTTTGAGTACGATAATTTATTGTTTCTGGTTTTGTTACCTCACCATGTGACCATTCTCTAATCTTCTCTGGCGAAGCAATACCAATTTTAATAGAATCAAAGTTGTTTAATTCAAACATAACTTTCCCCTTTAGTCATTGTAATACGATTATTTATTTCTACTGCTTAAAAGCGTTTGTAGGGGTTTGGGGAGAATCGCAACTCCCCAACCGCTTTTGCATACTTTTCACGCTGAAAAGTATGGTTTACTCATCAAAATCCCCAAAATCATCAAACATATCAATGTTTTCAAGATCATTTTTTGTGCTTTCTTCAAACACTTCTTGGAGTTCTTTATCAGTGTTGTCTTCTTGTGGCAACATTTCATCAAAGTCAAGAGTGATATCTTTAAGGTCATTTTCTGTATCAGTAGCAAGCGTAACTTGGTCTTGTTCATCTTGGCTAAGTTCGGCAAGAGAAATTTCTCTTTCGCCATCAGTAAGAATCTTAATGTCAAGTCCAAGTGCTTGGAGTTCTTTAACAAGTACCTTGAAAGATTCCGGTATTCCTGGCTCTGCAATTGGAAGACCTTTGATGATAGACTCGTAAGTCTTAATTCTTCCGTTAAGGTCATCGGATTTGACGGTAAGCATTTCTTGCAAGATGTGAGATGCACCGTATGCTTCAAGTGCCCAGACCTCCATTTCACCAAATCTTTGTCCACCGAACAATGATTTTCCACCAAGAGGTTGTTGTGTAATAAGAGCGTAAGGTCCAATTGAACGAGCATGGATTTTAGAGTCTACCATGTGTTCAAGTTTAAGCATATATTTCATTCCGATTGTTGTAAGGTTTTCAAATGGCTCTCCTGTTCTACCATCGTAAAGTTGTACTTTACCATCTGGACGATAGTTGTTCTCTACAAGAAGTTCACGAATGTCTGTAGCAGTTGCACCATCAAAAGCAGGAGTTGCAACCTTCCAGCCAAGGCTCTTAGCAACAAGACCAAGGTGTACCTCCAAAACCTGACCGATATTCATACGAGATGGAATACCCAGTGGGCTTAGTACGATATCAAGTGGCTGGCCGTTTGCCATGAATGGCATATCTGCCTCTGGAAGAACGATAGAAACGCAACCTTTGTTTCCGTGGCGTCCTGCCATCTTATCGCCGACTGAAATTTTACGCTTTTGAGCAACAGTAACCTTAACCATCATAGTTACGCCTGGTTCAAGGTCGTCCTTATTCTTCTTAGAGAATACTTGAACATCTACGACTACACCGCCCTTTCCATGTTGTACACGAAGGGAGGTATCTCTTACCTCTCTAGCCTTATCGCCAAAGATAGCACGAAGAAGTCTTTCTTCTGGTGTAAGTTCAGTTTCTCCCTTTGGAGTAACCTTACCAACAAGAATGTCATTTGGATGAACTTCAGCACCAATTCTGATGATACCATTTTCATCGAGGTCTTTAAGTGCCTCTTCTCCAAGGTTTGGAATATCTCTTGTAATCTGCTCGTCACCAAGTTTTGTGGTACGGCATTTAATTTCTTGGTCATAAAGTGTAATTGATGTATAAACATCATCTTTTACAAGACGCTCATTAATAAGGATAGCATCTTCATAGTTTTGTCCTTCCCAGTTCATATAACCGATAAGCACATTGCGTCCTACGGCTAGTTCACCATTTTCAGTAGAGTATCCGTCTGTAAGAATATCTCCTGCCTTAACCTTCTCACCCTTCTTGACACATGGGCGTTGGTTAAAGCATACATCGTCATTTGCTTTTGCAAATTTTGTGAGTTCGTAAATATCTACTCTTCCATCTGGGCAAGAAACTCTTATTTCATCTGCTGAAACATAACTTACAACACCGTCATGTTTTGCAAGATGATTGCAACCGCAATCGCGTGCTGCCTTTGCTTCCATTCCAGTACCTACAATAGGTGCCTCTGGACGAAGAAGTGGGACTGCCTGACGCTGCATGTTTGCACCCATAAGGGCACGGTTTGCCTCATCGCTGTTTACAAATGGAATAAGAGAAGTCGCAACTGATACACATTGACGAGGTGAAACATCCATATAATCTACTTGATGAGCAGGAACCTCTGTCACTGTGGAGCCGTGACGGCAGATAACACGTTTATTTACAAAGTGACCTTCGCTATCAAGAGGCTCAATAGCCTGAGCGATAAAACTTTCATTCTCGACATCTGCCATTTTGTAAACAATTTCCTTTGTTACGATTCCCTTTTCCTTATCTACTACTCTATAAGGAGTTTCAAGGAAACCATAATCATTTACTTTTACATAGGCAGCAAGTGTATTTAATAGACCGATTGACTGTCCTTCTGGTGTTTCAATAACACAAATTCTGCCGTAGTGAGTATAGTGAATATCACGAATTTCAGGATCTGCACGCTCCTTTTTAATACCTCCTGGACCTACCGCTGAAATACGGCGTTTCTGAGTTATACCAGAAAGCGGATTCTTCTGATCCATGATTTGTGACAGTTGTGATTGAGAGAAGAAATCTCTAAGTGATTTATTTACCGCTTTAGGATTCATAATTTGTGAAGGTGTAACCTCTACAAACTCGCGGCCTTGAAGAGTTTCTTTAACATTTGTAGAAAGTTTTGTAACGCCTGCTCTAAATGCGTTGCAAGCAAGTTCGCCCACTGTAGCAACACGCTTATTTGAAAGGTGTTCAATTTTGTCAGTGCCTGCAATTCCTTCAAGTACATCAAGGTAGCAACTTATACTAGCAAGAATATCATCCATTGTGAGAGTGGTGATGATAAGGTCTTTCACGCTGGCTTTAATTGCTTCAATGCGTTTTTCCTTAGTTTTATTTTCTTTAAGAATTTGTTGAAGTTTTGGATAATAAACATCTTCCTTAATTCCAAGGTCTTCTTGATTGCAAGGGAATACTTCACTAAGTGTTACACGATTATTACCACGCATTAAATGTTTTTTGTTTTGAAGTTGTACCCACACCTCATTTATACCTGCGTTTTGTACTCTGTTTGCACTTTCCTTTGTGAATACCTCACCTGCTTTTACAAGTACTTCATCGCCATCAGCAAGATTTTCAGCACTAACAAGACCTACAAGTCTGTCACGAAGTGCAAGTTTTTTATTAAATTTATATCTACCTACAATTGAGAGATTGTAATAAGCGTCTGTGAAGAAGGATACATTTAAGAAACTTCTAGTTGTTTCTGCTGATGCAACATCGGCAGGACGAGTTTTTCTAGAAAATTCGATAAGTGCCTCTTCCTGTGTTGTTTGAGGCTCACGGTCAAGCACATTCTTAATATAGCGATTGTTTCCAAATACCTTTAATATTTCTTCGTTTGTAAAACCAAAGCATTTAAGGAAAAGTCCTAGACTGATTTTATTTTTTCTTTCAAGTACAATTTTTAATGCTTCGTTTGCACCCTGCATAATTTCAATCCAAGTTCCATGTACAGGAATCATCTGAGCGATGAGGGTTGCATTATTTTCCTTTTCTCTTTTAAGATATACGCTTGGAGCACGAACAATTTGGCTGATTACTACCCTTTCAATACCATTGTAAATGAAAGAGCCTTGTTCAGTCATCATAGGCACATCGCCCATAAATACTTCCTGCTCTACCGCTTGTCCTGTTTCCTCTACAACAAAGCGCGCTTTTACTTTTAGTGGAGCAGAGTATGTTGCACCACGGCGTTTGCACTCTTTGATAGAATATTTAGGTTCGCCAAATGGGAGAATTTCTGTAATATATAATTTTGCTTTTCCACTATAATCTGTGAGTGGGAAAAACTCATCAAGTACAGCCTTGATTCCGTTTGTAAGGAAATTGTTATATGAATTCTTCTGAATTTCAAGAAGTGGTGGAACTTCTACAAGTTCTTCCGTCTTTGCGAAAGTATATCTTTCTGACTTGCCATTTTTGATTTTTTTAACATTAACGGTCATTAGCATTCTCCTTCATTTAAGTGGTTGCGAAAAAATAGCAAAAAAAGGACAATATAGCCTTAAAAAGACCATAATTATCCCCTTATTTTTCAGTTATTTAACATTAAAAACCTTCAATTCTCTCACAATCGCCATTTATAGTTCGTTTAATTATAACAAACTTACCTCCCCTTGTCAACCTTTTTATTAAAAAAATTTTAAAACATATTAAAAAAATGGCGACATTTTTCGCCATTTTTTATCTAAGCCATGTGAAAGCATCTTCAAATTCAAGATAAATTTCAGTTTCATCATCATTAAGTATCCATGCAGTCCATTGCTTTTTATCCTCTGTCTTATCTGCATCTGCCTTCTTCATTTCAATCATCCATGTTATGACATAGGATTTATCTGTGACATTTGTTGCGCCAGCATTAGCCCCAAGTTGAACGCTTGGCTTTCCGAGAGAATTAACCTTTAGAGCAACCTTATTATTCAATCTCTTTCCTGCAAAAGATATGAAAAGGTCAGATATATTTTCTGTTTGTTCGCTTCCAAAATATATCACATTATTATATTCATTCTTTTGTATATTGAATTCATACCCATTGCCCGATGTGGTTATTATCTCTATTCCGCCGACTTGCGTTTTATCTTGCAAGTTGGCTGTAATCTTGGCAGTGGTAAAACATCTTTGCATAATGCTTGGAACTCCACTTCCAACAAAACCACCGATATTTGCTGTAATATCTGTATTACTTACATGGGTCGCTACTTCAATGTCTGCAAGTGCATAAGCGTCTTCTATTATCATAGAGTCCGTGCCGCTACCAACGAGCCCACCTACTGAAACATTTCTTACCCTGCCAGAGGCGGCAAGCCTATCTGCTTTCATAGCAATTCTAGAAAGTCTAAGACCTCTTCCAGCGCTTCCTACAATTCCCCCTAGGTTTATTGTCACAGCTTCAATATTTCCGCTTACAAGGCTATCATTTATTTCTGCCTCACCATACGCAACTAAACCCGCTATTCCGCCTACACTTGCCACTTCATAGGTCCTTCCGTCAATATTTTTGTTTGGCACTTTAAGAAAAACATCACTGTAGGCATTTGTAATTTTACCGCCTGCTAGCAGTCCTGTAATTCCCCCTACGGCAGTTGGCACTTCAGGTGAAAGTGAGAAATATTCTCCACCATTTCCTTTGATTTGCACCTTGTCTAGATTTCCCTTGACTTCACCGATTGCAAGTCCTCCATATGTGAACGCTTTAATTCTAAGCGAATCTAAAAGTTCAACATGTAGATATTCAACCTTGACATTTTTATCAATTCCACCTATAGCAATACCAACGCGATCGCCCATGATATTAACTATATCTTTGGTGAAGATTTTCTGTATATTACCATCGCCACCTGCAAAACCAACAACACCTCCTGCGTAGGAGTATCTTGATATGTCCATTGAGTTTTGAGTATAAGAATTTGTATCAACGGTGGTGCTTGTTACATCTTCTGGAGTATAATAAGCAACAGCTGAAACCGAGCTTGTAACATTCTTCATATCATAGGAATTAATTGCCCTTCCAATTACGCCTCCTACAAAGTTACTGCCTAGTACATTTAGACTCTCTTCTGTGTATACTTCTACATTATATATATTTCCATATGACAGAGTACCTGCAAGAGCACCTACACAATTTGTACTTGTGAAAGCAATCTCTTTTGGCTGAAGAGTAAGATTCATTACCGTACCTTGGTGAGATGAATCTTTACCTATCTGGCCAAACAGCCCTGCATTAGTAAGAGTATCGTTTGAATAAAGTCTATTTTGAGATATAGTCATACCATTGCCTTCAAAAGTACCAAAGTAAATAAGTTTATAGGTCTGTGACGATTGAGAAATATTACTATAATTTATATCTGCTATTAAACGATAGTTATTATTGTTAAAGCCCGACTGAGTCATAGGTGCAAGCATCTGTTTTTCAAATAACTCTGCACTTTCTATAATGTATGGATTTTTCAAACTTCCAAGCGGAGCGCTATCTTTTGAATATATATATTCATAAACAACATCACCTGATGTATCTTCATAACTTCTATTCAAAATCTTTTGGCTTTTTGCTATAACATTAGGTGCAACAAGTTCAAGCCTATTAGAGCCAAACTGAACTTCGTCAAATATAGACGAGGTGTTGCCACTGCTAAAGAACCATACGCTATTTACCGATGTTGTTTTCGCATAAGAATAATCAGAGAAAAGACCTTCTAAATTTGCAAAGTCACTTTCCTGCAACCTTGATGTTCCTTTGAATTTTTTATCATTTATAGAAGAGTTTATAGGTTCTTGATCTGTTCCAGATGGACGATATAGATAATAGCAATTTTCAAAATTACCAACAACGCCTTCTACCGTGTTTTCCATAGCAAAACCAGCGGAAGTATTAACCTCATCTACAAGTTTACTTAAACTGAAGCAGTTTTTGATGCTTCCAGCATTCTCATGAACAAATCCTGCAATTGTTGAAGTACCCTGCATATTAATATTAGTATAACAATCCGAGATTTTTCCGTTGTTTGTAAAAGCAAGTCCTGCCGTTGGCTGAGATGATTTGATATAGTGGTCAGTATCATTGGTGTATACAATACCCTTCTCTGGCTGACCAGACACATAGGATGTCATTATCACTGCAACATTTCTATCTTCTTCTGATGTTGCGGAGGTGCCATTTTCTACAACAAGTCCACCTATTTTATGTCCATACTGACTGTTACATTCGAGCTTTCCATTTTTATAGTAACTGCTTGCTATCTTTCTTGTGTTTACTCCCGCAATACCTGCAATATTAAAATTACTTGTAATATTTAAACTGCTACGACAATTTGTAATATTTCCGTTATTTCTTCCGACAATACCAGCCACATAGCATGAAGCATTATCTTGGCTTGGACAGAATGCTGAGAAGGTGTATTCCTCTAAGGTAAAAGCATTTCTGCCACTATGAACATAACAGTTTGTAATATTTCCACTATTCTCACCTGCAAGCAAACCTGCATTGAAAGAGGAGGCATCAGTTCTAAAATTAGTATCTCCTTTAAGTGCTATTGTAACATTTTTAATAACAGCGTCAGTGCCAATTCTACGGAATAAACCTAAATTTTCTCCGCTTAAAGAGTAATCTCCATTGAAATAAATTGTATGACCATTTCCGTCTAAAGAAGCAACTTCATTTTCTATAGGTGAGAAAGTTTTATCTGATAGTTCAATGTCTTCAAGCAAGATATAATGAGAGTTCGCTTGCATAGACATAAGTTGCTTTTCATTATATATAGGAATAGGATTTTCGCTTGAACTTGACTGATAGACATTAAATCTAAATTCTGTATAGAGTTCTGCTCCTTCCGTAGCGGCAGAATATATACCAGAACGACTTTCAATTTTATAGCTATTTCTAAATGAGAAAATATAATAAGAATTAACAAAGTTGTGTGTTACGACTGGAGTAATGTTAAGTCCATTCGCAACAAAATATGCATTATCAAATGTATTCGCTGGATTAATATCAAAAAAGGTCTGGAATTTCTTCGTTGTAACACTTCCCATTACCGCCACATCTGATTCGTTAAGATTTGTAAACGCTTTCCATGTAGCCGACTGCGTCATTGAATCTATAAAAGTATTAACTTTTGTAACAACACTATCATTTGTCGTGTCATATTCCAAGATTGAAGTTAGGTCTACTTTCAGCGATTGAATATTACCTATTTGAACATGTATAACGCCATTATCCATGCCTTCAACTATATCGCGTAAAGCATCCCCTTCTGTATACTGATAATTTATCACATATTCAAGAATATTGACTGGCATATCAAAGGAGGCTTTTCTTTCAATTTCTCCTTCCTTATGTAAAGCATTTGTCGAAACTATAATTGGATAGCCAAATTCATATTCAGCATAATTTATAGCATCCGATTTTATATTTAAATAATAACTTCCATTTTCCTCTGTTACATATGCAACATTGCTTATTGTTGTTTTGTTGTAAACGCCATTCGTCATTCCTTCATAAGCATATACCTTTGGCATTTCAATGTCACTAAATGTAAAGCCATGGTAATCAAGATTTAATTTATACTTCAACCCACGAGCAACATTATAAGACATATCTGCATTTTGTGTTTTTCCGTCTATTGTGATTATTACTTTATTTTCTAGATGGACATCAAGGCGGATTGTATTGTTTTTTACAGGATTGCCTTTATTAAATACTGTCACTTTAAATTCTGCTTTGGCTCCGTCTACAACATTATTTGTTCCAACCATATATTTAATATAAATTACACCATGGTATTTTTCAACATTTTCGCCAGTATAGAACCTATTAATATCTTCCCAGTATATTCTTAAACCATTTGGTATTGGCGAGCCAACTACGGAGTTTTCTACAAACAATTCGCTACTGTTTCCGCCATCCGATTTCAAGTTTCTTCCTACTAAACTGAAAGATCCTTTTCCGTTACCAGCAACAGATGCGAGTTCAGTATTTACAATTTCAATATAGTCATAATCTGCATCGTCTGGAGTGATATTGACAACAAGTAATCCACTATTTCCCGCCTCCGCTTTAAGTGACGAGGTTGAGAAATCTTTTGTACTTTCCACTTCAGTAATTTTTGGATAATTATCAATTGAAATATCAGTAACTGTCATGCTTAAGAGTTTGAATGGAATATCACATGCAACCTCGAAATTAGAAGCTGCGTACACCCTTATATAATAATTTTGATAAATATCTAGGCTATGACGAGCCTCGTAATATGGCGAACCTCTATTTACAGATATATTCATTACGAAATCTTGCCATCCAGTTTTATCACTTACATTTGGGTTGAAGTCAACTACAAAAAGATTTGCGTTTCCTTCACTTTCAAATTTATAAGCATGTCCCAATCCCTCATCACCTTGAAGCGGATTTCCGTCTTTATCAAAAATTGCGTAGAGCGGTTTATCTTCCTTGCTTTGTGAGTTCACACTTATCACATTTTCAGATTGCTTATAAGTATATACTGGAACAGATTCATATCTTACCCGTATTTCTTCCGCACCTTTAGTGTAAACCACATTAGTCTGTGTTATCTCTTTATTTACATAAC
The DNA here is from genome assembly GCA_947053645.1 of uncultured Bacillota bacterium. Taxonomy (GTDB): domain Bacteria; phylum Bacillota; class Clostridia; order Christensenellales; family UBA1242; genus Caccovivens. The sequence continues at coordinate 41,851 of CAMRTM010000006.1, forward strand.
ACTTATAACCTTCATTAGACACGAGTTTTGTCTTGATTTTAAAGTTATATATTCCTTCTTCACTTTGCAGACTGCGGTTTATTACTACACTCTGCCCATCAATCATGATATTTAAATCAGGTTTATTTGAAGATATAGTACCATCAAGGTTTGCGAAATTCATAATTTCAAGTTCTGGCACAATTTCGGTATTAGGTGCAAGTACTATGCCTATTCCATCTATATTACCTTGACCATTGCTATTAAATATTTCTATGTCAGATTTATCTTTTAGTGTATAGTCCGGCTTAACATAAAGTGATACCGAGTTGTTACCCTTGATTTCGAATCTACTTTCATCAATTGGACGATTGCCTTTTGTAGATGAATCATATACAATAGACAATTTTTCATCAGAATTAAAGTAATTTACCGCTTTAATACGAATTTTCCTACTTTTATTTTCATTGGTGTTTAAAACATTTTTAACTTCAACGATTGTTTCCCCTACACCTTTTATCGTCATCTGTCCGTTTTCATCTATAAAGAGTTTATTGCTGTTTTGCGAATTTAAAAGCAGCCCATTTACAGAAGACGAGATTGGATAAAATACAGAGTTAGACGACAATGTGTTATAGTGCTGATTTAAAATATTTTGTGCCTTTAAAAGACTATCAGGAGTTACCTTATCTCCGCCAAATGCTTCAAAGTAATATGCATAGAAAACATTCCCGTTAAAACTATTAAAGCCTTCGTTTGCTTTAATGCTCCAAGGCGAACTATCTAAATCAAAGAAGTGTTGTTTTTTAATTGTAGTGATTCCCCAGTCCTCGCCTGCTGGAAGAACCTCGATATAATCACCATAATACTCATCTAGAGAATTGTTGATATTAGTTATGCCTGCCGAATCAGCCTCGATATTTATTCTATTACGGTCTACATAAGTTTTGATGTTATCGCCTGTCATTACTGTAAGTCCGCCCTTCGCACCAAAGGCTATAGTGTCTAAATTAAATGAAGTCGTTTCACTATCTTTAGTCCAATAGCGAATAATCATGCTACTTTCTACGCCAACGCGACCATCATCAACCGCTTGAACATAATAATCTCCTACATCCATTGGAGCCGCAGCCAAATTTCCACTTATTGCACCAATCGCTCCACTATAACCTCTTACAAAAGCACGAGCTGTAATACCTTTAAGAGTAGTACCGGCAAAGTTTCCTACAATACCGCCGACATAAGAGATGCCTTCAATTTTACCACCCACCAAAATTCCATCGCCGGCTTTGAAAATTTCATTACTTCCATCAATTACGCTTCCTTCAACGCTTTGACCAGCAACACCGCCAACATAATCTGTTATATTGTGGTTATTCCTTGTTACAGTTATATTTACATAACTAAGATAACTTGTATAGCCAGCAAGTATTAAACTTTCGTTATCAATTTTTGATATACTTTCATTGTTTAATCCCACTACACCGCCGACATTGACATTTCCATTTGCTGTAATATTTAATGAAATATTATTTGCCATATAAGCAAGTATATGAGGGCTTAAAATATCTCCTTGTTTATACTTAGTGTAGTCTTGTGTAATAGTGCCGTTGTTTATTCCTGCAACCAAGCCTATATTTGCAGTACCCTGTGTAATCACAGAACTATTTGCAGTAATTTTTACGCCAATATTTGTAAGTGTTCCATTATTTATTGCAGTAACTAATCCGATATTAGCGTTATCTTCAGCATTATTAATATTTATACTACCTTCAAATTGTACATTTTCTATTTTTCCACTAACACTTGTGAAAAGTCCATAATAATTTTCAAGTTTAGTGTTTTCAGTTATATTTAACCCAGAAATACAAGAATAATTAGTATCGCCTATAATAATTCCTGAAAATTCCCCAAGAGGGAGAGATTTGTTATCTTCTTCACTAAGTTTTATGGTTGTAGAAATAGAATAGTTAGCATTTAATGCATTTCTTATTTGAAGCACATCTTCAGTTGTTTCAAGTTTAAAAGGATTATTAGAAGTTCCATTATTGAAATTTACTGTTATATTAATCACGCGGCTCATATAACTTTGTTTTATATTTCCATTTTGATCAAGCCAATCTGTTGCAACTATCATTAGTTGTCCAGAAAGTGATTCTTTGGACTTTGAAAGATCACTGTTAATAAAAGTTTCTGAAACATCTAAAGTTACAAGATAACTTCCGTCATCTTGTTTTATTTTTTGAATCCCCTCATAAGAATCATATTTACCGTCTTGAATTCGTTCGCCTAAAATGTATGCAAATTGTGTAGTCTCATTTATTGCTACAGAAGCAGGGTTAAAGATAACTCGAATATCTGGGTTGGTTGCGTTTTCCGTTGTATTGTACACGATAAGGTCTTTATGACGACTTGACGGACGATTTTGCGAAGAAAAATTAATTTCTGTTTGGCTGTTTGCAAGTGTTAACTCTGTAACTTCTTGATAAATAGAAGAACTTATTGTTATTGAATAAGAATATGTGGTGTTTAATTGTCTGATATTTGCCACCAGAATCAAACTAAATTCACCCGCAGAAGAATTAGCCGTAAAAGTCATAGAGTATGGATTGAATGTGCCGAACTCACCAATAGAATATTCTTTATACCTATTATTAGGATCACAAGTTATAGGCGCTATGTTTTCATATGTCCAATAGATTTTTTCAATATTAAAAGTTTCATTTTTATATTCATTACTTCTTTGATCATAGAAATAATAACCTTCCTTTCTTGGCACTACATTGAATACGGCTTTGCGTACGCTTTCATTGTCGGTACCAACATATACTTCAGCAAAAGATGCACTTGTATTTTTAGGATATTCGTTCTTTCCGTCCTGTAGTTTATAGACATTCATTCTTTCAATTAAACTGTAAGACACAACTTCCAATTTAAATTTTCGATTCACTCTTTCAATTTTAAAATCATCAGAAACTGTAATCAAACTAAGGTCAATAATTATATATCCATTTCCATTACCAGTGGTAGTGATGGTAAACATTTTGTCTATTGCACGATAGTTATATATGAATCCTTCACCATACCTATTGCTTGGGTTTACATATTGAATTACTGTAGAATTATCATTATCATTTGCTACAAGCTTTACACTTGCATTAGTTTTTTCTTCTTTATTTAATATGAAAAGTCTAACTCCACCAAGGCTATCTTCTTCGGTACTACTTATGCTTTCGGTTTTGGTTATTGCACCATTTGCATTTTCATATTTTATTCCTAGCCTTCCGTCAAACGAGTCGCTGACTTCAAATCGAATATCTTCACTCGTTCCATTATCAAGAGAAAGTGTATATACTCCGCTTCCAAGCACACCACGAGTGCGTAGATAAATAACTATAGGATAGCCTTCTTTGTCGCCCTCTCTGAAATATTTTCCGCAACTAGCCTCGCCTTCCATTCTGATAACATCTTGACTATCTTCCCCAGCCTTAAATCTTAATGTTGCATATTTGAAAGGAGCGTTTGCATAAAAGCCCTGAAATATAATACTATCACTGTTTTGCACTGGCAGATAAACGCCGGTATTTTTATAGTAATCGTCTACCGGTAAAATCCTGCTTGCACCCTTATTAACAGTGTAAAAAATTGTTTTTTCTATTGTTTTAGATTCACCTAGAATATCGTATGACACTTCAAGCGTTATCTCGCCGTTTCCTATCTCTTTACCACCTCTTACAAGAAGGGGCTGAGATAAATCGCGAATTTCAAATTCGCTTTGGGATTGTTCCACCCCATTATATTTGATAGCGACTGTATCTGGGTCATATTTTATTTTCATTGAATTAAAGATGCTATCTTTTGGGCTTACCGACAGATTGAGATATTGCCAGCCAAAATCTCCGGAATAGTTGTCATAAAATTCAAGTTTGTCTGGGTCTTTTTTATTATTTACATATATGTCTGTTGGCTGGTATGTAATTTTTACCGGTATTTCTAAATTATAATTTACACTTTCATCATCTGAATCCTTTAATCCTTCAAAATAAAATTGTAAATGTAATTTTGTATCTAGCGTTGTGGAGGCTTTATTTTCTATTCTGAAAACATAGGTATTTTCGTCTTCCTGTGCAAACATTTCACTCACACTCAGATGATTGGTGCCAAAATAATAGTCGTTTCTAACAAGACTACTCTTTGAAGGAAGAGTTACAACAAGTTTTACACCTTTATAATCATACTTTTCATTTTCATCATTAAGATTAGGTATTAAAACAATTTCTTCGCTTATCTCTTCTTTATCTTCCCCTTGTCCTCGCAAAATTTCATAATAGAATTTATATTCTGCTTTTCCAATATCGCCCAGTATATAAAAATCACTTTGGACAAATGGATCATCCAAATTCGCATATTTTGCAATAAAAGTATATTTCTCACCTAATTTTATAGGTTTAGCATCCCCTACATTATAAGTTACGCCATCTTCAGAAAGAGAAACCTCTTTAAATCTGATTTTTTGTTTTTGGGTAAAATCATAGTTGCCATTTTCTAGTGTGAAAAGTTTATCTTGACTGTTTTTAAAAATTAAGTAGTTTTCTCCACCTTGTTTAATAAGTTTTACTGAAGTAAACTCATTGATGTATTCATTTTCATCTTTTATATCTTCAAGTGTAAGTGGAGCCCAATCCTCTGGCACCATTCCATAGAAATAATAAGAAAGGTCACGAGCGTTGCCATTGAAAACAAAGTCGTTTGCAGTTGGGATGAACTCACTTTTATATGTAACATATAAATTTTTATCTTTTTTAGTTATGGTATCGGCATATTGTCTTACCGTGACTGTGATTGTGCAATCCTTATTTCCATCCACGGTAACCGCCCTTATATGTGCCGTTCCCCCCTTAAGCCCTTTAAGTCTTAGGGTTGTCACTCCACCATTTGGTAGGGATTTTTCATAACTTACCACTGTTGGATCATCATTGTGAATATTAAGTTCGCCACTCGTTCCACCAATATAGTTTTGAATGGTGAAATTGATTTCAAGTTCCTGTTCAATATCCAATGTCACATTTGTTTCTTCACATATCAAAGTGACATTGGAATAATCAACATCTCCACAACTAACGAAAAAGATGCCTGCAAATGCAAGCAGTATGCTTAATACTAACAGGTTAATCTTTTTCACTTTAGCCATTTTACTCCTTATTCTTGTTTATCTTTGAAGATTGATACTACATAATCAAGTGGATTAATTTGTACCATTGTTCTTGCCGTTGGAGCAGTAATTACGAAAGCTTGACCAACAGGCGCTGTAACAATTGCATTTTGCTCCTCACTATTAATTCCACCAGAATTTTTGTATAAGTCGATAAGACTATTTACATCGTTTGGTGAAAGCGAGAAAATCATAGAATATTGACAGGCATTAATAATTGCAGTGGACTGCCTTTTAATTTCTTCAGAGCCGACAAAGTCATTGATGTTCTGAGTAATAACCACCTGCATACCGCCATACTTACGAATTCTCTTTGCCATTGCAGTCATGAAGTTTAACGCAATTGGATATTTAGGATTGATGAAGGTATGCGCCTCATCCACGACAATAATAATGTGTCTATTTGACTTATGTAACTTATTGTAATCCTTATTGTTAATAATTTCGTTTTCTAGATACTTAAATACAAGAAGCATTTGCGCGTTTGTAATTGTATCGTTATTTCCAGCAATTAAAGATTGGAAGTTGAATGTTACAAAGTTCTCATTTGTTTCAATAGAAGTTGGTCCATTCCAAAGGTTAGAGTTTCGCCCACCTTTTGCGAATTTCTTAATATACGCTTCCACAATACGAAGGTTTTTGGCAAGGAATTCATCCTTAACGCCCTTTTGTTTTCTTAAAATCAGATCATATAGGTTATCAAATATAGGATAATCCTCAGGTTTTAGAGTTTTAAGATCGGTGTTTTCATCTATCTTAAACTCGCTATATAAATCTTGGACAAGTGAGTTCAATACTTCAAAGGCATCGCTTGGTATTCCTTCAAGCACCGTTCTAAAAAACTGTTCAAGGAACTGGAGGTGCTGATTGAAGGAGTCGTCCTGCTTTTTAACTTCAAAGTAGTTTTTCTTTCCGTCATCATCATCTTTATCAAGAGCGCGAATAACATGGAATGGATTTAAAATACCTTGTAGTGATGATCCGACATCAATCATCTTTCCTTTTAGGTTAAAGGTAAGTTTATCATATTCTTTCTCTGGGTCAAGAATGAATATCTTACTATTGTCCGCAGCAAAGTTGGCAAGAAGCATTTTGGTAGCAAAGGATTTACCAGAACCAGATTTACCGATAACCATCATGTTTGAGTTTACACGAGATGGATCAGTTTTTGTTTCTTGCTTGAAGAAGTCAATGAACACTGGATATTCATTATCACCAATGTAAAAGCCACGCTCATCTTGCAGTTCACTGGAAATGAATGGGAATACCCCTGCAAGCGAGTCTGTTGGAATTCCACGACTAAATTGTTTGATATAATCTCTTTGTGATACATTAGTACTGATGAAAGCGTCTATTTGACGAGCAAACATTTCGCTATATCTAAATCCGCCCTGTCTTAATACCGCTTTAATGTCTTTACGAGCAGAATCTTCACAGGTAATAAAGGTATTCACATCATATAGGTTTTGATTGTTGTTTTTAAGTTGCGCCAAAAGATCGCGCAGTGTTTCAAGGTGGGTTTGAAGTTCAATCTGTGTACTTGTCTTACCCGTCTTATACAACTTTGTTTCCATATCCATTATGGCTTTATCAATTTTCTTCTCTGCTTCAAATTTAGGAGATTGCTTAAACTTCATTACAACCTTTGTTCGATCAAGAAGGAAGAAGGATGTTCCCCATGCATTTCCTACTTGAAGTGGATACTCAGTTAAAGCAAAGGTACGATAGTTCTTTCCATCAATATTGTATTTCGCTGAACTAAACTTAATCTTATTTGGAGTCGCCCAGTCTTTATACTCACTGAAAGGAATGCCTTCAAGTTCTCTCTCATCAAACTCACGATTATAGTTTGCACGAAGAAATACTGCAAGTTCCTGTCCATAAAGTCTTTTTGTTCCCACCGGCGTCAAAGCAGATGCAAGTGAACTTGCCATACCATTAACTGTATTTTCAAGGGCTTCAATATCTTTATCGAAAACTACAAGATAGAAGAAATCTTTATAAATTTTATTCTTCCTATTTTTATCTTCAAGGAAAGAAACCCTCTCTTCAAAAATTGGTGCTCTAGCATCGACTTCTGCTTGGGACATCTGTCCATCATACATCATGTCAAGAAGGTTATCATATTTTTTGTTTTCATTGTATGTAAAGTTGTCAAGCACAACCGCTTTGTTAATTTTTACGATTTCACATGTTTGGCTTTCTGTTAAACGGCGAAGTGCATTAGCAAAACTGTTGATTACATTGTCTTGATTAAATTCATTCAAAAGCCCAAATAGAATTGGTTTTACTTCCAACACTTGTGCATAGTAACTTCCAAAAGAAATAAATCTATCTTGATAAATCCCTTCAAATGGAATAATCTGTTGTATGTTTGGTTTCCCCTTTTTCGACACTTTTACATAGGTCTTTTTTTGCATTGAAAATCTTACGAGATATGAGATTGTAACATACATACGCTCACTATCACTGATTTTAAAAAATAGTGAGATTGCAAATATCGCCCAAACAATACCCAGCCAGTATGAACCATCAAAAAAGTTTGCGCCGACAAGTAATCCAAATACCACTGCGGCAATAATCGCTATGATAAGGTCTATCCCTGTAATTCCACGGATAAACTCAAGTTTTATTTTTGTTCTTCTAGGTATAACTCTAACCACATTTACCTCACGATTTTATTGTACTACAATTATCGCTAAAAATACAAATG
>CAMRTM010000007.1 GCA_947053645.1 uncultured Bacillota bacterium
AAACTCATTCATTTAGAGGAGATTCTTCATAAGCGTGTTGTTGGTCAAAATAAAGCGGTAGACGCAGTTGCAAAGGCAATCAGAAGGTCAAGAGTGGGCTTGCAAGACTCTAAACGCCCGATAGGCTCATTCCTCTTTATGGGACAGACAGGTGTAGGTAAAACCGAACTTAGTAAAGCAATAGCCGAGGCGATGTTTGATGATGAGAATAATATCATAAGAATTGATATGAGTGAGTATATGGAATCTCATACTGTGTCAAAACTCATTGGTGCACCTCCAGGCTATGTGGGCTTTGATGATGGTGGACAACTTACCGAGCAGATTAGAAGACGCCCATATAGCGTAGTGCTGTTTGATGAAATTGAAAAAGCACATCCAGATGTACTCAATTCTCTTCTTCAAATACTAGATGATGGTCGACTTACAGATGGTCAAGGTCGTACAGTAAGTTTTAAAAATACAATTATAATCATGACTTCCAACCTTGGTGCAAACGAAGTTAAGGAGCAACATAAATCCCTTGGTTTTGGCGAAGAAATGGGGGAGGCAATAGATAATAATAAAATTTATATGGATGCACTTAAGCGTAAGTTTAAGCCAGAACTTATAAACCGAATTGATGTAATATGTATCTTTGATTCACTAACTCAGGAAGATTTGGTTAAAATAGCAAAAATACTTATTTCAAACATAAATAAAAGACTTAAGGAGAAAAATCTTTCCCTTATGATTACAGAAGAGGCACTCGAATATGTTGTGAGCCATGGGTCGAATATCGAGTATGGTGCAAGACCTTTGAAAAGATATATCCAGCAGGAGATTGAAGATCAAATAGCAGAGAAGATCCTTCTCGGGCAATTAAATAGTGACGGAGCCATAGTAATTGACGCCGACGAAAATGGACTTAACTTCACAAATGAAAATCCTGCCTAAGGCGGTATCATTTCGACCGAAGCCTATTCCTACTCCTTTGTCATTTCGACCGAAGCCTATACCTACTCCTTTGTCATTTCGACCGAAACGCAGTGGAGCGGAGAAATCTATTAAAAAAGCATATCATTTTGATATGCTTTTTTACTCCCATTCATTTATAGCAACAATTTGTTTTCCGTCGCATACTAATACATTTTTTGCCTTTGTAATAGATCTATTAACATAATCATAGTCAAGCGTTTGAGGGCAGCGCTCGCTAATACTGTCAAACAAACTGTGGGCAACCTGTCTTGCTTTTTCTTCATCGTGAGTTTCAGATACAATTTGCATACAGATGTTTAATTCTTGATAAATCAAATTGCGTAAATGCCCACCACCAATGCTTTCGGTGGTTTCAAGAAGTTTTTGCTCCAAACTATTTAGCCCCTCGTTAGTTTTCACTCTTTGTAAAAGCCGTTTAATTGTTTTATTTTCAATTTTTTTCACTGTTTTTTGCATTGCAGTAGAATCATCGCTATTTTGTATCTCCGCAATAATATTCACATAGTCTATATATTCACCCGCAAGTTTAGCCAACTTTTTACTAAATTTTTCTCCATCATGTTCCATGCGATAGTCCTGATAGTTTGCAACTGCTTTTTGTGTTTTTGTCATATTTTTCTCCTTTATACCTCTATTATACTCGGGGGGGGGAATTGTCAAGTGTTTTAAGAAAAAAATAATATTTCTTCAAATCATTTGTTTTGAACTTTGAGATGTAATATAATAAAACTAAGGGAGGAAAAATATATGAAAATTGATATCGTAGAAAAAGGTGGCTATAAAGCAAGCCAAAGACTAAAGAAGGTGCTTACAGATAAAATAAATAAACTCGAAAGATATTTCGGGGATGATGTAAGTGCTAAGGTTGTATGCAGCAAGGAAGATAAGAGGGAAAAACTTGAAATAACTTTAAAGAATAAAGGTATGCTTTATCGAAGTGAGGTTGCAAGTGCAAACATTTATGATAATATAGACCTTGTGCTTCCAAAACTTGAAAAACAGATAGTTCGTGTGGTTGAAAAGAAAAAATCAAAAGCAAAATCAAATAGAAAAACAGTAAGGACAATGGAAGTACCATTTGAATTTCTTGCTGAAGAGCCTGAGGTTTTGCCAGAAGTATTTAAGAAAAAGACTTTCGACCTTGACCCTATGTCAATTGATGAAGCGCGCTATGCAATAGAGCGTGTGGGGCATGATTTCTATATCTTCCTAAATGCAAAAACTGGAAGAGTGAATGTAATGTATAAGCGTCATGATAATAAACTTGGCGTTATAGATGTTAAGTTTTAGGAGGAATTATGGCAACACAAAAAAGAAAAACACTTTCGAACATTATCAGTGAAGCGTTAAGTGGAATTATTATGATAGTTTGTGTTCTAGTATATTTAATTTTAGGTTTCACAATAAATTTTTGGCATCCAGGCTGGATAATTATTGTTGGTGGTGCGCTTAGCGTAGGCATTTTAAATATAATTTTAAATGCAGTAAATGACGCTAAAAATCTAAAAAAAGAAGAAAAGGAAAATGAGGAATAAAAAAGACTTGCACCGCCAAGTCTTTTTTATTCTGCTTCTCCGTCTGCTTTTTTGTGACGCTCCAGTTCACTTTCATATTCCAGTAGGTGTTCTCTCAGTTCAAGGCTACCTTTTTCCATAACAATTTCTCTATGTGCAGTTTTGTTTGCACCATGAAGATACTTGTATGCTTGCAAACTCCAAACAGGGGATTTTTCTGCTAAAATTTTTTCATCGTGAAGAGGTACATTTGCACCATATACATCGCGTGCATAATAGTAATTCATCTCTCCGTTTCCTTTTTCCAACACAATTTTTTCAAGTTCGTGAAAATTGATGTACTCATGGTCGATATAGATATTTTTGGTCATAGCCTTAGCAAATAGATAGGCAACATCTGGGGCAGTGGCTTTTGACGAAATAAGTTTTCTTTGTGCCACTTTAATAAGTGATACTTTCGTACTTTTTTGCTTTATACGCTCAAGTTGCTCCATTAGTTTGATAAGGTCGGCAATTTCAAAATTTTCATTTACTTTTTTCATAAGCTCCCTCCACTTATATAAAAATTATATTATACATTAGTTTAATTGTCAATGGTCTTTTTTTGGAATAAAAAAAGTGCACTAATGCACTTAGATTGACTTTTTAAGATTGTCAAGCATTTTTGCATAGTGTGCTTTTTTGCGGTTAGCGCTGTTTGCATGAATAACATTGTCTCTAGCGGCACTGTCCATTAAAGAAACAACATCGTTGTAAGCAACTTCTGCATTCACAACATCCTTGTTTGCGATAGCAAGTTTAAATTTCTTAGCATAAGTTGAAATGCGAGATTTGATTGCTTTGTTTTCAGCAGTCTTTTTTTCAATAACTCTAACTCTTTTTTCTGCAGATTTAATATTTGGCATGTTCTTCTCCTTAATCAAATTCTAGAAAAGTATAGCACAAGAATTGTTAATTTGCAAGCAAAAATAAATAATTTTTGCAAAATGTTTGAAAATATAGGTATGTTTGATTTGTTTGATGAGTGTGGAAAAGACCTAGAGCGGTATGGCTACTCAGTTAAAGAGATAGAATATGAAGGCGCACTTGGGTATATGAAGATAGAAAGTGAAGAGAAAAGCCAAGAATTATCACTTAAAAAAGGTGAGTATTTTATAATTAACATTCCATCTTTATATGAAAAAGATTGCGAAGAGTATCTATCTAAAATATTATATAACTCCCTTTGTCATTTAATAAATGGATTGGATTTGAAAAAGCATGCGAGGTGTTTAGTAGTAGGGCTAGGCAATCCAAATATTTTGGCAGATAGCCTAGGAAAGTCTGTCATAGATAGTATGGCAGACGGCGTTGAAGGAGTATATAAATTCTGCCCCAATATTTATGCAATCACAGGTATTGACACAAGTGATTTTGTGCTGTATGTTAAGGAAGGCGTAAAAGCGGATTGCGTAATCGTAGTTGATTCACTTGCCACAAATGATATTTCTCGTCTTGGCACATCAGTGCAACTTACAAGCGCAGGCATAAGCGCAGGTAGTGGTGTCAGAAAAAATCCAAGTAGAATTGATAAAGATAAAATCGGCGTGCCTTGTATAAGCATAGGGGTGCCGTATATGATTTTTTCAAGTGTGATAAAAAAAGATGTGCCCGAACTTTTACTTACGCCAAAAGACATTCATACAAATATTCAGGTTATGGGAAAGATTATTGCCTGTGCCATAGATAAGTTGTTTAAAGGTTTGTTGTGATTCACTTTCACACTTGTCATTTAGATAAAATTTAAGGAGTAAATAAGTTTCCATCTTAATGTCTTATTTACTTATAAATAGCGTAAAAATATTCTTAATTTGTTTTGTAAAAAATAAGATATGATATATACTATATCTATCATGAAAAAAATAAATAGATTCACTTTATTATTTATATGTACATTTGTTCTCCTTATAGGGGGACTTCTTTTGACTAGCACTGCTGCGGGGGGGGGAGTTTTAGATTTTGATAATTCTCAAGAAGAAACAACAACCCCGCCGGGTGAAGATAATACAGATGCTGGCATGTCTGGTACTTTTTATGGATATACAATGCTTAGAGATCCAGATTCTGGAGCAATCAAAGTTAATCATTGGGGGTCTAACTATGGCATAGCACTAATTCCTTGGTCTAGTAGTGTAAACATGGATAGTATACCATCTTCTTTTCATACAAGTTCTAGCAGTTATTCAACAAGCGTTTCTTTGCAAAATAATACTGCACGAATATGGGCAAGAATGCCTTCAAAGGCGGGTTATAGTTATTATGGAATTGCAATAGGGTATATAAATAATTACAACTCATCAATATCTACAAGAACATTTTATGATTCTAGTTTCATTGGTTACATAGTCAATAATACAATAAGTACAAATTACCATTATTCTGGTAGTAACGAATGGTTGGGAGATATACCTGGTGGCTGGGACGCCATTGCTGTAATGCAAACAAACAAGTATAATATAAGTTATTCTAATCTACAAGGTGCAACATGTTCGGGGCCAACAAGTGCAACATATGATAAATCAGTTTATATACCAAATCCTTCAACAAGGACGGGTTATACCTTTGCGGGTTGGACATTTAATGGAAGTACCAGTTATGCAAAATATGGTACTTCATCATCATCGGTAACAACTTCGTGGACAAGCACCTCTACAAAAGTAACATCAACATATTTTAAAAATCTTATAACAACAAACAATGGTACAGTAACGATGAAAGCCAACTGGACAGCAAATAAATATACAGTCACCTTAAATAGCAATAAGGGAAGTGGTTCCTCAACTCCTACTGGTGGGACTTCCAGCGTAAGCGCCACTTACAATAGTGCAATGCCATCTGCCACCATGCCAACACGCGATGGATATACATTCGAAGGTTATTATGACACCAGTGCGTCAACAGGCGGAACACAGTACTATACCTCGACTGGTGCAAGTGCTCGGGTGTGGAATAAAACAAGTAATGAAACACTTTATGCTCGCTGGACGCCTATCACATATACTTTAACTTATAATTTGAATGGTGGCAGTTATGGGACTTATCATCCTGCTAGTGCGACTTATGATAGTGTTGTTCAAATATCAAATCCAACCAAAACAGGATATACATTTGCTGGGTGGAGTGTTCCAAATGGGACAGCGCTTGACTTATCAACTGCAAAATATGGCAATTCATCATCGTCAGTAAACACTTCGTGGACAAGCCTTTCCACAAAACCAACTGCGATTTATTATAAAAACCTTGCTTCAACAAGTGGTGGAGATGTATTTTTTCAAGCCCAGTGGCGGGATGCTGCTGCCCCAGTAATACACCGGAAAACATGGGTACAAAACGGGTCAACAGGATACTATGTATATGCATATGTCACAGATAATGTTGGGGTGGCAAGAGTGCAATTCCCTACATGGACGGATAAGAATGGGCAGGACGATATACAGGCAAATTGGGGTACCAATTCAGCAGCCAGTGGAACAAGTGGAAACTGGACAATAAATAATCAGACATATAACTATAGATACACAGTAAATGTAACAGAACATAATAATGAATATGGAATATATAATACACACATATATGCATATGACGCTGCTGGTAATTCAGTAAGTACAGCGATAGGTGGAATAAGATTTAACTTCACAGTGACATTAAATTCAAACGGTGGCAGTGGCGGCAGCACAAGTATTATAGCAACATATGATGCTGCAATGCCAAATCTTACATCACTGCCAACCCGTGAAGGCTGGAAATTCCTAGGCTACTATGACGCTCAAACTGGCGGTAATCAATATTATCGCGAAGATGGCAGATGGGCATGGATTTGGGATAAAACGCAAAATGCAACCCTTTTCGCTCATTGGCAAGAAAAAACATGGATAGAAGATAGTAGTTACTATTCTACATCACTGAGCGGGCTGGGAACGGAAACAAATCCATATAAAATCACTTCAGCAAAAGACCTTGCCTATCTTGCAAAACAATCTCAGACAAATAATTTCAGTGGAAAATATTTTAGGCAGACTTCAAATATAGATTTATCTGCACATTTATGGACTAGTATTTCAGATGTCAACGATTATATTAATTCTTTTGCGGGCATATATGACGGAGGACTATACTCAGTTAGAAATTTAAGAATGAATGGTGTAGCAAGTGGACATTACGGATTATTCTATTATACAAAGAATGCAATGATAAAAAATATAAATTTGCAAGATGTAGAAATACAGGGTGAAAAAAGTGCCTCAATAGGTGGAATTGTAAGTGTACCCGAAACTACTACTATAGAAAATTGTGTAGTTACAACAGCAAAAATAACTGGTCGTAACCAAATAGGCGGAATAGTAGGTGTGGCTTTTGATAGTACAATATCTCAATGTATGGTAAAAGATTGTACAATAACAGGTCAGCAATATGTAGGGGGAATATTAGGAGATAGTTTTACAACCAGCATAACAGATTGTAATGTAATGGATGTTACCATCATATGCGATTCAGGCAGTATCATATGTGATTCTGCCTCAGTGCAAGGGGATGTAACAATCAATTCATCTTACGGCTCAGGAACAGTCAATGGTACTGCTACAAAGGTCATGTATGGCGACGCAACCGCATGGGGCAACTGGTCACTTGTAGAGGGCGTGAACGGAGGACTTCCAGTGCAAAAAGGACTATACCATATCGGTGGTTTTACAGACTCTAAGAAAGTATATGATCATTTAGTTGCTTGGAAAAATAGTTAAAAAATTGTCTAAGACGCAAAAAAGTGGCTTGTGCCACTTTTTTTGTATATAAAATCTTATTTTACAAACACTTTTTCTATGAATACACTTTACTATCTAATTCCCACATTTATAATACTTTTGTGTATTTTCCCGCTTATAATTCAATTGCGGGTTACTTTTAATTTAGAAAGTCTAAACGGGGTAATATGCTTGTACCTTTTTAAAATCAAAATTAAATATTACTCATACGAATTAAAGGGTAAATATATTGTTTTAAGCAATGAGAGGCAAACAAAGCATAAGGAAATAGAGTTTGACCCAAGACAGTTTATAATAGTAAAGATTTTCAAAGACCAATTAAAACATAAATCACGGGTTAAAGAGATGTTTGTGTTTTATAATATCGGTCTAGGTGATGCGTTTCTTACTTCCATGGTTTGTGGTGCGATAAATAATGCTCTGTTAATATATTTTACAAATGTAAAAAATCGACGACCAACTGCTTCTATGGGAATATACGATACGGTGTCCTATAACCGCCAAGTATTCGAGGTGGCTGGCAAAGGCAGTATAAGTATTTCTTTGTTTGATGTTGTATATTCTTTGGTGATGTCGGTTATTCTAATTAAGAGATTAAGTAAAGGGAGTAAGGTATGAAAATATATACAGAAAATGAAACAATAAAAGATTTAATAGATGGTGCTATGGAGAAGATGAAAGGGATTATGGGTTCCAGCACTGTAATAGGTGAACGAGTGGAAACACCTGACGGAACAATAATAATACCTGTGTCCAAAGTAACAGTAGGATATGTCGTAGGCGGAGGTGAATATGCCGACCTGTCTTCAAGAAGGGTGGCAAATCATTTCCCTATGGCTGGAGGTTCAAGCGGTGGTGTAAGCGTGTTGCCAGTGGGTTTTTTGGTAGAAAGTAAGGGAGAAATTAGTTTTATCAATGTAGAGAATAAATCGCTTTATCAAACTATTCTAAACACCTTCAATGCACTAATAAACAAACTGGAGAAGGAAGATGAAAAAGACTAATTCTATAATTGCATTCACATTTGCAATTGTCTTTCTTTTGACGGCACTTGTAACCTCACTACTTGGCTGTTTTATGCTAGTGACAAATTCTATAACGAGTGCCGACTATACCTCAGCAAAAGCGATGTGTACAATGGAGGCGACAAGTGGTCGTGTTCTGTATGCAAAAAATGAGAATACCCGCCTTCCAATGGCTAGTACTACAAAAATCATGACGGCAATTACAGCAATTGAAAACTGTAAAGATTTAGATGAGAAATTTGAAATCTCACCCAAAGCAGTAGGTATACCGGGAACGAGCATTTATTTAAGAAAGGGGGAGGCACTATCTGTTCGAGAATTATTGTATGGGCTTATGCTTGTTTCTGGAAATGATGCATCGGTTGCAATAGGCGAAAGAGTGGGCGGAAATGTAAAGACATTTGTAGACATGATGAATGATACCGCAAAAAAGATAGGTACAGAAAATTCACATTTTGATAATACCCACGGACTTGATAGTAAAACGCACTATACCTCAGCATATGACCTTGCACTTATCACAAGTTATGCACTTTCAAATGACACATTTAAAGAGATAGTAAGCACTAAAAACACCAAGATAACAACGGTAGAAGGTAAGACAAGATATTTAAAAAATAAAAATAGACTATTGAACAGTTTAGATGGCTGTAATGGAGTAAAGACAGGTTTTACCGATGATGCTGGAAGATGCCTTGTCGCAAGTTGTGAGCGGGACGGTATGCAACTTGTTTCGGTAGTTCTTAATTGCGGGCCAATGTTTGAAGAGTGTGCAAGTTTGCTAGAAAAAGGTTTTAATGAATACAGAATGGTAGATGTAACTAAGGATTATGACTTTCCAAGATATGTTAAACTTGAACAGGCACGAAAAGAATTTGTGGAGGTCGGCACTAAAGAGCGATGCTTCTATCCAATGCGTGAGGGAGAAACCAGTAAGATAACATATATATATAAACTCCCAGAAAGGATAGAAGGAGGGGTTAAAAAGGATAAAGTTGTAGGAGAAATTGCAACATATTACGGTAATGACTTGCTATTTTCTGAAAAAATATATACAATGGAAGAGGTAAGGAGTAATACCATATTGGAGAAACTCAAAGATATCTTCCGAAAATGGTAAGTGTAATGAATGCGATTAAATAAATTTTTATCAAATAGCGGTATTGCGTCAAGAAGGAAATGCGACACTCTAATAAAAGAAGGTAAAGTGTCTGTCAATGGCAAAGTAGTTACTGAAATGGGAGTAAGTATTAATGAGAGGCGTGATAAAATCATAGTAGAGGGGAAAGAGGTTAAACTTCCTTCCTCTTTTGTGTATGTAAAACTTAATAAGCCAAAAGGTTATGCCTGCACAGCGAATGATGAAAAAGGAAGAAAAACGATATATCAACTTGTCAAATGCGAAGAAAGACTTTTTTCAGTAGGTCGCCTTGATTATGACACTGAGGGTCTTATACTATTGACAAATGATGGCGACTTTGCAAATAAGATAATGCACCCGTCATATAATATAGAGAAAGAATACCGCGTAAATGTAGAAGGCGAGATTAAGGAGAGCGAACTTGCGGTGCTTCGTGCTGGCGTTGTAGTGGACGGAGAGAGAATGCCTGAGGCTAAAGTGAAATGGCTAGGTTATGAAAGTGGCGTAACAAAACTTTCAGTTGTAATTGATGAAGGACAGAATAGACAGATAAGAAGAATGTTTGAAGCAATAGGCCGAAGCATAAAACTATTAAAGCGTGTAAGAATAGGCGAGGTAAGACTCGGCGGACTTAAACGCGGGGATTATAGAGATTTAACGGAAAGCGAACTTAATAGTCTTGTGAGGGGCAGATGAAAATAGCAGTGATAGGCGGCGGTGCATCTGGACTTTTTGTTGCCTCCCAACTCAAGGACTATGATGTCACAATCTTCGACGGCAATGAGAAATGCGGTAAAAAACTTTTTATCACAGGGAAAGGAAGATGTAATGTTACAAATAACTGTGATAAAGAGGAGTTTTTAAATAATGTAGTAAACGGCGGAAAATTTATGCAGAGTGCAATAAGCCGTTTTCTTCCAACTGATACAATCGCGTATTTTGAAGAGAAAGGCTTGAAGTTAAAGACTGAGCGAGGGGGACGGGTTTTCCCAGTAAGCGATAAATCCAGTGATGTGATTAAGACGCTTGAAAGAGCCTGCAAAGGAGCAACGATAAAACTTAATGAAAAGGTGACAAGTGTTTCTGTAAATGCCATTTCTAATTATTCAACAACTGTCATCCCGACCGAAGTGGAGGGATCTATCTCTTCGCAGACTTCATCTATGTGTTATGCCAAACTAGTTAATTCTTCAACTACCTGTCATCCTGAGCAGAGCGGATATTTTATCACCTGTCATCCTGAGCAGAGCGGATATTTTATCACTTGTCATCCTGAGCAGAGCGTAGCGGAGTCGAAGGATCTAGGCAAAGCCGCATATCTAATCACAACCATAAAAGGTAAATACACTTTTGATAAAGTCATAATTGCCACCGGTGGCAATACTTACTCTGGTACTGGCAGTGAGGGTGACGGCTATAAATTTGCTAAAATGCTAGGGCATAGCATAGTAGAGGCAAGACCAGCACTTGTACCTATAAAACTAAAAGAAAGCGTAAAAGCAATGCAAGGGCTTCCTCTTAAAAATGTAACATTGTACGCCGTTGCAGATAATAAAAGATATAGTCAGTTTGGCGAGATGATGTTCACAGATGAGGGGATAACAGGTCCAATAGTGCTTACTATGTCAAGTTATATTAATAGGGCAAAAAAGGTTGAACTTTATCTTGACTTAAAGCCCGCTCTTTCTCATGAGCAACTAGACGGTCGCCTTTTACGCGAGTTTGACGAGGGGAAGAATAAAAATCTATTTAATGTTATGCGCTCGCTTACGCCTAAGAACTTTATAGATTACTTTTTGTATAAGGTATCACTAAATTCACAGCGTAAGATTAATAGTATCACGCAAGAGGAGCGAGAAAGGTTAGTCAAAGGATTAAAAAATTTTCCACTAGCATATAAAGAGTTATATCCACTCGACAGCGGAATAATAACAAGTGGTGGAGTGAATTTAAAGGAAATCAATCCCTCTACAATGGAGAGTAAAAAAAATAAAGGCTTGTATTTTGTGGGCGAGGTGCTTGATGTTGATTGCCTTACAGGTGGATTTAATCTGCAAATAGCCTTTGCGACGGCATATGCTTGCGGGCAAGCAATAAAAAAGGAGGAGAAAAATGGTATTTAGAATAGCACAATTTATAGTTGCTCTGTTTTTAAAAGTGTTCTACCCTACAAAAATAGTAGGGAAAAATAATCTGCCTAAAGGTGCTGCAATACTTTCATGTAACCATACTTCCAATTTTGATGCAATATTAATTGCGGTCAACACATGGGAGAAGAAATATTACCTAACAAAGAAAGAGTGGTTTCAAAATAAACTAATAGGCTGGTTTATGAAGAAAATCGGTTGTATAAAGATAGATAGAAATTCCACCGATATCACAGCGGTTAAGAATTGCCTAAAGGTGCTTAAAGATGGAAAGAAACTCTTTATATTTCCAGAGGGCACAAGAAATAAAAGTGAAGACTTGTCGCTTGGTCAGGTAAAACAAGGGGTAAGTATGTTTGCAATCAAGGCAAAAGTGCCGGTAGTGCCTATGTATATAAGTAGTCGTCCTCGCTTTTGCCATAGGACAAAAATTGTTGTAGGCGAGCCATTTGAACTTAGCGAATTTTATGGACAAAAAGCAAATGAAGAGGTGCTTGCAAAGGCAAGCGAAATGGTGGCTGAGAAGATGAGGGTGCTGCAAGACCAAGTTAATCTAGCCGAAACCCAGAAGAAAGAGAAAAAATCAAAGAAAAAGAAAGCGAAAAATCCCGCTTAAAGTTGTGATTTCAACCGATCAATCCTTTCTATCATCCCAACAGTCCAAGCCTCGTCTGTCATCTCGACCGTAGCGGAGGGATCTTTCACCACCACTGCCATTTCGACCATTCGGTGTCCCCAAACAATGCTTTAGCATTTTAGGGGTGAAGTAGCGGAGAAATCTAAAGTAACATACACCACCACAAGAAACCGCCTAATGCGGTGTCATTGCGAACAATGCGGAGAAATCTCTTTGCTATCAACCTTGTCATTTCGACCGTAGCCCAATGGGACAGAGTGGAGAAATCTATATGAAAAAAGCACAACTTAATGTTGTGCTTTTTTTATTCAATTTCATCCTCAAATTTTTTGCGAGTCGCTCCATTTATTTGAATGCATAACTTAACAATTCCTACATCATCAAGGTTGATTGTTTTCCATTCATCGCTTTGCAGTTGTACTTCCGCACTGCGCTTGTCATCATTGACGCTGCCTATATCAACTATTTCAATTCCATAAAATTTATTAATGTCATCAAATTCTAGGAACATGTCTACAGCAGCATTGTAGAATTTGTAAACACCATCCTTCTCATCTTTCTTCACATCCCAGCCAGTAGGTTTAATAGTGGATTTTTTTTCGGTAGCAGGTTTGTTGAAGAATTCACTTGCTTTAACCATTTTTACTTCATCACTCATATTTAATCTCCTTTTGATAAAAGGATTGTATCACAAATGATTAAAATTGTCAATAGTACAATAAAATTTCCTATCAAAGATTTGACATTTGGAAACAATTTTGCTAGTCTAAGATTATAAAGAGTAGGAATATGAACGAGAATTTTAATTTAGAAGCAATTGACAAAACTTTTACAAGTTATAAAAAAGGACAAATGTTTGATGGCGTTGTGGTAATCAAACGCGAAGATGGGGTAATTTTCAATATAGGTGGCAAGAATGACGCCTTTATTTCGCGTGATGATTTCGACGATTTTGAAAATATTAAAATAGGCGATAGATTCAAGGTTATCATTACAAACCAAAAGAATGAAGAGGGGATGATAGAGGTATCAAAACGCCTTGCCGATGATAAAACGCTTGCCACACAAAACGCTCAAAAACTTAAACTAGGCAGCAGTTTTAGTTTTGTTGTGTCAGGTAATCGTGATGGTGGTTTGTTATCTCGTATGGGTGAATATGAAGTATTCATTCCAGCCGATGAAATTTTTACGGGTACAACTCGTGACATACGAAAACTTATTGGTAAACAATTTGATGCTACGGTTACAGAGATCAATCGTGATGAGAAGAGGATTATTGCAAGCATAAAACTGCTGGCTACTCAAATTCAAGAGCGGAATGAAAGCCTTTTTTGGAACTCAATATTTATAAATAAAATAGTGAAGGGTAGAATTAAGAAGATTATGCCTTATGGTGCCTTCGTTGAAGTGGATGGAATAGATTGCTTTCTTCATATTTCTAATATTACTTATACTCGTATTGAAAACCCAAGCGAAGTTATCAAAGAGGGAGAAGAATATTCCTTCAAAGTGATAGAACTTGATAGGGTAAATAAAAAGGTTGCTCTTTCTCTTAAAGCCCTGCAAGAGAGTCCAAAGACTCTTGCAATCCGAAATCTTGTTGTAGGTGAAAGTTATACTGGGCAGGTAGTTAAAATCTTAAAGTTTGGTGCAATAATAAAACTTGAAAATGGTGCTAGTGGGCTTCTTCATATTTCAAATGCTACGGAAGATAAACAAAAGCAGATCTATGAAATCGTAAAACTCGACCAAAAAGTAGATGTTGTTGTTATAGATAAAGATGAAATAGAAGAGCGTGTATCATTTGCACTGATTAACGCCTAATGTGGTGTCTTGTCAATCGACCAATTCTTGTCATTTCGACCATTCTCACTTCTGTCATTTCGACCGTAGCCCGATAGGGCGGAGCGGAGAAATCTAAAGCAACATACACCACCACAAGAAACCGCCTAAGGTGGTGTCATTTCGACCGTAGCGGAGAAATTTAAAATACAACATTCAGTGTCTAGTATGCACATACAAGATACAAGATGTTGTGCTAATTTGCTGATGTAGCACAGTCGGTAGTGCATTCGATTCGTAATCGAAAGGTCGCGGGTTCGATTCCCGCCATCAGCTCCAAATATACTAAACAAAAAGTCTTTTTTTGAAAAAACTTTGGCACACTGTTTGCAGTGGTTTGATATCGGTTTTGCCACTGGATACGGGGTTGAGAGGAAAAACAGGCATAACATTTTGAAAAAGTTGAAAAGTTAATGTCTTTTCTGGCAATGTAGAATTTTGAATTTTTAATAAAATAATCAAAATTTTAAAGAAATCAAAAATCAAACTTTGATTTCGCGACAGAAACTTTGATTTCTAAGAAAAATCAAAATAAATCAAAAAATCAAATTACAAAAGGAGTGCAACTATGAGAAAATGGTTTAAAGGTTTGAGCGATAAAAAGAAAAAGATAATATCAATTTCATTGACAATCATTGGAATTATTTTTTGTTGTGTGGGAATTGAAAATTATTATTTAATTATACCAGGACTTGTTTTTCTTGTTCCTGGAATTATTTTTGTTGATTGGTACAATAAAGATAAAAAAGAACAAGAAGATAAAAATATACATAGCGAAATGGAGAACAATAAGCAAAAAACAGAAGTTCAACAATTTGATGATGAAATAGAAAAAGTTGAAACAACACTCCGCAATGAGAAACCTAATTCAGTACTGAACGAAGAAAACTTTTTGTATACCCCTCCCGAAGGTTGTGAATTAGTAGATTGGACATATGCAACTACATTAGTTAGAGGATGTAGTAACTATATTGATGAAGATTATGAAATTGACATAGATAGCGAGGTAGAGATAATACATGAACCAACAGATAAGTATCCAGAAAATACGTCTATCTATATTGACAATGATAAGGTTGGCTCTTTGAAACAAGATATGGCAATAGAATGGTATCAGAGGTTTGGAAGTAACTATAAATTTATAGGGCGAGTTGTAGAATATGAGCAAGGAGAATATCCAAGACTACTGATAGAAATAAAAAAGCCAATTATTAGAAAAATAAAGAAAAAACAAAATTAATATTTACTAAAAGGAGAATTACAATGAAAAATTTGAACGATATTTACAGGTCACTTATGCATTTAGTTAAAATTCCTATGAAGCATTCAGAAGAGTTGAAAGAAATAGGATTAGACATTGATGAAGTAATTGAGAAAATTAGTAAATTGCAACCAGATCTTCAATTTGAAAGTGCTATTTTATTTGCCAAATCAATGCAAAAATATGGACTAATTAAATAAAATTGAGATTCTATTTAGACGAAAATGAAATTATCTGTTAATTTGAAGAAGGAGAAAAACTATGGAAGATTTTGAGATCTGTCCTTTATGTGGACATAAAACTGCAAGTATTCTGGGAACACAAGATGGGTTTAATTGGAGCGATGTTAGATGTAAGAATTGCTTTGATTATGTTATTCATCAAAGTGTTTTATTTCAAATTAGTGATGGTGATAAAAAAGAAATTAATAAACGAAAAAGACTTAATTGTGTTTACAAATTTCTAATGGAAAAGCCATTATTTAATAATAGTTATCTATATCAATTTTTTTATGAAGAACAAACTAAAAATATGGAAACATCAGATCCAAGACGTGTAAATGTTGCATCTTTGATGGAAAATCTTCCTTCTAAAACAATTGATAGAATCAATTTTACATTAAAGAATTTAATTGTTAAATATGATATAGGAAATACGGTTGATGTTAGTGAGATAGATTTTGGATTAGTTCTTATTGACAACGAAAGAGAACTACAGGAATTCTTGACTTATTATCAAGGCAAAGATTTGATAAGAATTTTGGAAATGAAGGATGACAAAATTAAAAAATTTTCATTAAATATAAAATCAAAAATTTACTTGGAGGATGGAGAAAAGTTGAACGAGGAAAAACAAACATTGATTACAAATATAACGAATAATGATAATAGCATAAGTATTGGCGATGTAAAGAATCTTAAAAAATCTAATATAGGGCAAAATAAAGTTGTTACCGAGAAAGAAACAAAAGTTAATACAGCGTTAGAACTTAATGTTGGCAAAGAGAATAAAAAGGTAGCTCGAAGAAGTTTTTTTAAGAAAAAGTAGTTGTGAATTTTGATTTCCGCAAAATTAAAATATTGTCGCAAAATATCGATGATATAATGCGTCTTCGCTCGCAAGTATCAATGCAAGCATTGCTGTTTATCTCGCTCATCGCAAAATCAAATGCGGAAATCAAAAAAGGACATTATGGGGTGTAAGCCCAAAAATCACTGTCGCAAAATCAAAAGTGAGAAAACAAAAAAGACTTTGTTGTCAGTTGACACAATAGAAATTTTTATGTAAAAAGGAAAACAAATGAATAAAAAAGAAAAGCATGAAGAATATGTAAATGAAAAAACACACTTTGCATATTCAAAATATCTTAAAGGGGAATATTTTGAAAAAGCACGAGCAATAATCGTGAAAGATGGCAAAGTGGCACTGCTTAGAAGTTTGTCGGACGGATCTGTATTTATGATAGGCGGTGGCGTTGATGAAGGCGAAACTGTGGAGCAGGCGGTCATACGGGAAGCCTTTGAAGAAACTGGCATGAAGGTAAAACCAATAATGCAGTTGCAAACCAATTATTATGAATGGGATTTGGAATGTGATGGGAATAAATTTGTTTCTAAAAGGGTGGAATACATATATCTTTGCCAACCATTAGAAGAAAAGGCATCTGTAGTTTCAGGTCTTGAAGGGGAATATGATGAAGCTGGTGTTGAAATGATTTATGCTGATATAGAAAAACTTGCCGATTGTCGTGTAAATATTGAAGGTATAGCCAAAATTAGAGAATATATCAATCAAAAAAATGCTGATTAATATTTCAGCAAATGTGAATTTGATTTTATATGTAGGGTAGTCAAAAGATGACTACCTTTTGTTTTTTACCAACATCTAAAGAAGCCGAAACAGCATCTTTTTCTGTTGTTATTACAATTGTTATGATTGCAGTTTCTGTTTCTGTTGCAATTGCACCAGTCTTTGCGTTCATGACAGCAATTGCAAGGACGGCAACAGTTATCATTCCAGTTTTTGTCATCAAAGTCAAAATCGCGATGATTGTCATTCCAGTTCCAATCTCTAGGATAAGTGTTGCATTCTCTTCTGTCATTCATGTCAAAACGAAAATCATTATCGTTAAAGTTCATATTTTCTCCTTTGTAATTAGAGGCAAAGCCTCTAATACATATTATTCAAAAATCTATAAATTTGTGCAATAAAAAAGGAAGATAGATTTCTTCCTTTTAGTATTATTTAAGCCAATTGAATAATTGAAAGGGTTGCACCAGCACCTGATTGTAAAACAGCCGTAGCAACAAGTCCAAACAATTGAAGTTCAATAGTGCTTCCAGCAGTAAGGTTAACAATTACGCTGTTGTTAAAACTTGAAAGAGTTAAAAGTGGTTGAATGGTAGAAGGCGCGAAAGCGGTACCATTAATCATAATTCGCGTACCTGCAGCAATACCAGCAGTTAAATGCACCTCATAATTAATTTGATATTTTCCAGCAGTAGCAACAGTAAAGACTGTATTTGCACCGTTAGGCGTAATTCCAGCCGTGGTGATTTGGTTGCTAGGAAGAGGAATGTCAGTACCACCAAGCTCTACAGCAATTGTAGGTGAGGTTGTATTTGCTGCAAAAGCCGAGTTTGCTGTAACGCTAGTTCCAGTAGCACCCGTTGCTCCGGTAGCACCTGTTGCACCAGTAGGTCCAGTAGGGCCAGTAATACTAAGTCCGGCAGCACCAGTAGGTCCAGTAACACCAGTCGCGCCTGTTGCACCTGTAGGACCAGTGGCTCCAGTAGGTCCAATTAAACCATCTGCGCCAGTAGGTCCTGTCGGACCAGTAATACTAAGTCCTGTCGCTCCGGTAGCGCCTGTTGGTCCAGTTGCACCAGTAGCGCCAGTAGGCCCAGTTGGACCTGTTATACTAAGACCTGAAAGGCCTGTTGGCCCAGTAGGACCAGTAACACCGGTCGTTCCCGTAGCACCAGTAGGACCGGTGGCTCCAGTTGGTCCGGTCGCACCTGTTGCCCCGGTGCCAGCAAGCCCAGTAGGACCGGTTGGACCAGTAACACCAGTAGGGCCGGTAGGGCCGGTTATGCTAAGGCCGGTAGGACCCGTTGCGCCTGTTGCACCCGTAGGTCCAGTATTACCGGTGGCACCAGTCGCACCAGTTGGGCCGGTTATACTAACGCCAGTTGCGCCAGTAGGACCGGTTGGACCTTGTGGGCCGGGAATACCTTGTAATCCTTGAACACCTTGTGGGCCGGTTGGACCGATAAGTCCAGTAGGACCAGTTACACCGGTCGCACCTGTTGCACCAGTAGCACCGGTAGCGCCTGTTATTGAAGGGCCGGTAGCGCCGGTTGCTCCCGTTGCCCCCGCAGGTCCGGGAAGTCCAGTAGGACCGGTTGGACCTTGTGGGCCAGTAGGACCCTGAGGGCCGGGAATAAATACTTCATTTGTATTATTGTGAATATGGGTGTGGTGGCAACAAGAAAATCCACCACAGCACCTAGAGTTGTTAAAAAAATTCATACATAAAATCCTTTTTAGGTAAGAACAGATTTCTTACCCTAGTTCATACTATGCATTTAAAAAAAGAAGTGTTTAATAATATTTATTTGTAATTTGTGTGTATTTTCGCTACAATATATTTGTCAATTGGAATTTATATCTTGCAAAATCTGTCAATTTATGGTATAATAAATTTATCAATAAATCTAGGAGGTAAAAATGGAAAAGAATATTGAATTAAAGGCATATCTCCCAAGTGTCGGGGAGTATGACGAGTGCTTTAAAAAGTACAGGGCATTTGTAAGTGCGCAAGTGTCTAAAAAAGCAGAATCAAACGGCACATTTGAAAGTGACAATTATAGTGGGAATGGTTATTACTTTATGAGGTCTGCCCTCGCGGGTTCCTCTGGTAAAGTTTTATGTGGTTTCGATTGTGGGGTGCGCGGTTGGTTTTATAGTTGCAATGCTAGCACGGGCTTGCGAGTCGCTTTTCAATTAATCTATAATCCAAAATCTGCAACTTGTCAAAGTTGCCAAATAGAAAAACGCACTACAACAGTGTATGATGATAAAGACGCACCGCTGTATAGTGGGGATGGAAAGGATAAAAAGATTACAAGTGAAGCACCAATAGTGGAATTTGATGGCAAGAAATGTATCTGGCTTAATAAAGAGGAGTGTGAAAGCGGAGTAGATAAGACTATGAAACTTTGGACACTTGAACTTGTAGATTATGCTGTTCCATTTAATAAGAAAGGGGAAAACAATGATTTTGCAAAAGCATCAGAAATTCAAGAGCAATGTTTAAATGTTTTTTCTAAGGAAGCACAAAAAGAACTTGTAATGGTCAGAATGAGCAGTGAAGATAACTATGAATCTGCGACACCAGTAAACGATGAAAGTGACGATGAAGCAAAAGTAAAGAAATTATTTGAAGAAATATACGAAGGGAATATTACAGAAGAAGACCTCCGACAAGGATTATTAGATATTATAAATGAAATTAAAAACTCAGATTCTTCTACCGAAGAAGATGCAGTTAAACTAGGGGAGATTATTTCAAGTGAGATGAAAACTCTAGAAGAAAAATTAAAGCAAAGGAAAATTATTGAACAAGAAGCAAAGCGTAAAGCAGCTGCTGCTAAAAATGATGCCTTTGACAAACTTGCATCTACTATAACAAATCTTAAGATAGGAGAGGAAAATGAGTAAAGTAAAAGTATGTGAAAACTTAGAAACATTAGTGAATGAATATTGTGACCTTTTAAAAGAAAATAAAAATTTACAAAACAAGAAGGTTGTCAACAAAAAATAATGTCTTGTATTATAAAGCAAACAAATTTGTTTGCTTTTTTCTTTATTTTTCGGTAAACTGGAAATTAGAAAAGGAGAGTAAAAGCATGGTAATTGCAATGACTGGTACCACTGGTAATATGGGCAAGCAGGCACTAAAAGAAGTGCTAAAGATAAAAGAAGTAGAAAAGATAAAATTGCTCATCCTGCCTGATGATAAAAGAGTAAATGAAATAAAGAAAAATCATAAAAAGGATTTAAATAGAATTGAATTTATCTTTGCAAGCCTTGCTGATAAAAAAGCATGCGTAAAACTTGTAGAAGACACCGACTATGTTGTAAATATGGCAGCGGTAATTCCACCACATTCTGACCAGCATCCAGAAAAGGCAGTTGAATGTAATGAAAAGGGGGTAGATGCGCTTGTCAGTGCAATAGAGAAAATGGAAACCCAGCCTAAATTCATACATATCTCCACACTAGCCCTATATGGTAATCGTAATGAAAAACACCCATGGGTAAGGGTAGGCGACCCACTTCTTGTAAGTCCATATGATATTTATTCTCTCACGAAACTCCGTGGCGAGTTTAGGGTGCTTGAAAGTGATATCAAGGATTATGCTGTCATCCGCCAAACAGCAATGCTACATAATAATATGCTCAGCGATAATATGAGCGATGGACTTATGTTTCACACCTGCTTTAATGCACCTTTAGAATGGTCGACAGCAGAGGATTCAGGACTGCTTATCGCAAATATAATAAGACGAGATATGGAAGAAGACTTGTCAAAAGTTTTCTGGCATAAAGTATTCAACCTTGGCGGTGGGTTATATAATTGTGTTACCGGCTATGATGTACTTAATGACGGCTTTGAAATGATAGGCGGATCTGTTAAAGATTTCTTCGAGCCAGACTTCAATGCAACTCGTAATTTCCATGGTACATGGTTTTATGATAGTAAGACTCTAGATGACCTGTTCCATTATCAGCGTCAAAGCACAAAGGATTTCTGGAAAGAGTTTGAAAAAGATCATGCTATTTTCAAGTGCGGAAAGATCGTTCCAAAATCACTTATCAAAAAGTTTGCAATAAAACGACTTTTCAAAAGCCCAAACTCTGTTAAGTACTGGAAAAAGCATAACGATCAAGCAAAACTATTTGCATACTTTGGCGGAGAAGATAAATATAATTCTCTACCAAAATCTTGGGATGACTTTAATCTTCTAATCGAGAATAAAGCACCAGACGGAAGCAACCTTGATTACGAAAAATTAAGAGATCCAAATAATGCACAACTCGTTGATATCGGCTATGATACAAATTCTGAAGTAGGAATAAACGAACTTAAAAATATTGCTAAAATGCATGGCGGAAGACTTTTGTCAAGGAAATGTACCAGCCTTCAAGATAGACTTGAATGGGAGAATAGTGACGGCGAGAAATTTACAGCAAGGGCTTATACCGTTATGGCAGGGCATTGGCTGAATCCAAGTTACAAAAGATACTGCTGGGATTTTGATAGGCTAAGTAAGAAAGACAAAATTTACGCTGGTGCATGGTATGATAGCCATGATAAAAATGAAAATAAATATTATTATTTAGATAAAAATTATGAAGCACAAATAAAGGATATAAAATGAAAGTATTAATTTGTTATTTTTCAGGCACTGGAAATACCAGAAGGGTAGTTAATAAATATGCCGACACCATCAAGGCACAAAATCATGAAGTAGAAGTTCATAGGATTGAAGATATTTTATATAAAGAGGGTTATGAAAAACCTGATTATAACGCCTGCGATATGCTAGGCATTGGCTATCCAGTGCATGCTTTCAATGCACCAAGTATAGTAATTGACTTTGTGAAAACTCTTCCAAAACAAAAAGATAAAAAGAGGGCATTTGTAGTCAATACTTCTGGTGAGCCGCTAAAATTAAATAATATTTCTTCTCTTAAAACTAGAAGTATCTTAAAAAGACGGGGTTATAATGTGACAAATGAATATCACTATTGTATGCCGTACAATATGATTTTCCGTCATACCGACCATATGGCATATAAGATGTGGAACTATGCACAAGGACTCATTCCTTTGGATTGCTCGCAAATGTTAAATGGTGAAGGGCATAAACTTGGTTATTTCTTTATGGGAAGACCGCTCGCATGGATGTTCCGCGTAGAGCATTGGGGTGGACGAATAAACGGAAAACGCTATAAGGTAAGTAGTGACTGCGTGAATTGTGGAATGTGTGCAAAAATATGTCCAACAAATAATATTAAGATAGAGAATGGTCAGTTCAAGTTTGGTAAAAACTGCCTTATGTGTATGAGGTGTGCACACCTGTGCAGCAAAAATGCAATAAATATAGGGTGGTTTGAAAGTTGGAAAGTCAATGGACCATACACTTTCCTTGAACCAACTAATGAAGAGGAAGATAAGCATAAACGCTACTGTAAAAATGCCTATAAACGCTATTTCAGAGAGTGTGAAAACCGCTTAGGAATATTGAAAGAAGAAAAATAAGTGCTATAAGCACTTTTTTTATTATTGATGGAATTTTAAGCCAAAGCGATAAAAAGTATTTGATAGTGATATTTTGCTTGCGAAATTTTGTCAAATAATGTAAAATCAAAATTGGAAATATTATGGTCTTTAGTTCAATGACATTTTTGTGGATATTTTTGCCAGTAGTTCTGCTTGTGAACTATCTTTTTTCCTTTATTAAAAATCAAAAAATAAAAATGATATGTAAAAACATAGCACTACTTCTTGCCAGCCTAGTATTTTATGCATGGGGCGGAATTTGGTATGTGCTGGTTATGCTTGCTTCAATCATTGGCAACTATCTTTTTGCGCTGTGGGTAGACAGTGCAACAAAGCGTGAGAAAAAGGCAGAGCGTAAAGCAGCATTCGCACTTTCTTTAATATATAACCTCGGAATATTATTTTATTTTAAATACACTAACTTTTTTATAAGTATAATTGAAAGCATAGCGAATGCGAACTTTGGTCTTAAAGAGGTTATACTGCCCATAGGTATATCCTTTTTCACTTTTCAAGCAATGTCATATGTTATAGATGTGTATTTGGGCAAAGTGAAGTGTCAAAAAAATCCATTGCTGCTTGCTCTATACATATCATTGTTTCCACAACTCATTGCAGGTCCTATTGTAAAATATTCTGATATTGAAAAACAACTTCTTGAAAGGCAGGAGAGTGTTGATAAGTTTACGCAAGGAATAAAAAGGTTTTTGTATGGGCTTGCCAAAAAAGTTATCATTTCAAATGTTGTAGGACAGGTAGCCGAAACGGTCTTTAAAAGCCCAGTGGGGGATTTAAGTTCTTCTCTTGCATGGCTAGTGCTTATATGTTACACAATTCAAATTTATTATGACTTCAGTGGATATTCAGATATGGCAATAGGCTTAGGTAAGATGTTTGGATTTGAATTTGTAGAAAACTTCAATTATCCATACATGGCAACTTCAATAAGAGATTTTTGGCGAAGATGGCATATCTCACTTTCTTCATGGTTTAAAGAGTATGTATATATACCACTTGGTGGAAATAGAAAAGGTAAGATAAGAACATACTTAAATCTTTTTATCGTATTTTTACTCACAGGAATTTGGCATGGTGCAAATTACACATTCCTTTTGTGGGGTGTGATATATGGCATTTTCCTTGTTATTGAACGGCTCTTTTTAGGAAAACTACTTGAAAAAAATAAATTCAAATTTTTAAACTGGCTATACACAATTTTTGTAGTCATGCTTTTATGGGTATTTTTCAGGGCTCCAGACATAAATTATGCGTTTGCATTTATAGGTAAACTTTTCAACTTCTCATCTGGTAAGTTAGAAATTCAGTTAAGTATCGATTTGTGGCAGTGGTTTATACTTTTTGTGGGCATTTTGTTTGCAGGACCAGTGCAAAAAATATTTAAAAAATCCTATGAGAAGAATAAAGGTAAAACATGGTTTTTCTGGCTTGACTTCATTACACAAATAATGTTGTTGTTACTTTCAATTATGTTACTTATAAACAACACTTTTAATCCATTTATATATTTTCAATTTTAAGGAGGGAATATGAAAAAGAAAATTGCAGCTATAGTAATGTTTATATTCGTATTGGTCTTTCCTATGGTGGCATGGCCACTACTTGATTATGTTGATAATACAGAACTTGAAGAAAATAGAGAGCCGGCAAAATATCCTAATTTCAGTAATAGTTTTTTTACTGATTTTGATAAATATTTTTTAGAGCAAATTCCAATAAGAAATTCAATGATACGCTTTTATAAAATGATGGAAGACTACTTTGGAAGAGGGTATGAAAAAATACTAAACTTATTAAATTTAAATTATTATCGTGAAATCAATAATGTAATTTTTGGGGAAGAAGACTGGCTATTTTATTTTGGAGATAACAGTTTGGGGTATTATCGTGGTACTAATCTGCCGTCAGAAGGGGAACTTAAATCCTATGTTAATAAAGCGGAAAAGGTGGATAAATATTTCAGGTCCCAAGGTAAAGAGTTTAAAATTTTCATAGCGCCGAATAAAGAACAAATGTATAGTGAATATATGCCAAAAGGTATAAAAGAGGCGGAAGGCGATAAGAGAATAGATAAGATAGTAAACTATTTTAAGGAAAATTCAACAGTGGAAGTTGTCTATGCAAAGGACGCTCTATTAAGCCAAAAGAAAGAAAGTCAGGTATATTACAAACAAGATACTCACTGGAATAAAGCAGGGGCTCATATAGGTGCTATAGAATTGCTAAACTCACTAGGTATTGCCTCTCAAAAAGTAGCCTTTGAAGAGATAAAACATAATGCTGGAGATTTAGCAAATATGATAGCAAGGCCAGCGGTAGAAGATGTTGATTATAATTATAATTATAAGCCCGAGATTCAACTGCAAATATCAAGTTCTGATGCATATCATCATGAGAGTGAATCCACAAATCCAAATAGTAAAAATCTTTTAATGTTAGGTGATTCATTTAGAATAAGTATGATAGAAACTTTAGGCAAAGAATTTAGTAATTCAAAATACTACCATAGAATGGTTTATAACGCAAATAATAGATTAGAAAATGAATTTAATGAAGCTGATGTAATAGTTGTGCAAGCGGTAGAACGATATGATAATGATATTTTTGGAGCTGGAGGGGTATTAGACAGGATAATAGCCTTAAACAAATTATAACAATATATTGTGGCTATTTTGTATGCATACTACTGTTATTTAGTGGTATTACACTCAGAATAGCCTTTTTCCAGTCTTCAAAATTATATCTAGGGTTTGCAGAACTTGTAGAAGAAAGTAATAAAACTGGGAGATTGCCAACATAAGTTTTGGATAAAATATTAAAAGCAGTTTTTCCATTACAAAGAATTGCTTTTACCCTTGTAAAAGGTGGCAGAAGAAAGGTAATGTCTGAAAGCGAGTATTTGGATTTTTCTAGTGAAAGGTCACTTGAACCAGATAAATCGCTTTCTAAAACTACATCGTAAAGTGCGATATTATGTCGAAGTAAAAAGGCTTTTTTCTTTTCGATATTTTCCTCAACATTTTCATTAAAAACACCCTCTAGCATTTTCCAAAACCTGTTTTGCTTATTTCCATAATAAAAACCTGCCTCACGACTTTTTACGCTTGGGAAACTTCCTAAAATAAGTACTTCACTATTTTTATCATAAACCGCCTCAAAACCTTTAAACATACTCTTCCTTTTATTTGTATTTTCAATAAATTTTGATATAATATTTTAAAGTTTAGATAAGCTAATTGTCAAATAAAAAGAGGGGGAAAATGTATAATATAGCAATTGACGGAACCGCAGGAAGTGGAAAAAGTACGGTGGCACGCGCTCTTGCAAAGAGATTAGATTTTAATGTTTTCAATACCGGCGATTTATATCGCGGTCTTGCTTGTGCCTACCTAGATATGGGCTATCATAATATCACAGAAAAATCAGTGAAAGACTTTATCAAACGCTGTGAGATAAAGGTGGAGTTTTTAGAGGATGGGCAACATACCTTTGTTAATAATTTTGATTACACCTCCCGACTTCATGAAGAAGAAATCAGTGTACTTTCAAGTAAAGTGGCTCCTTTCAAAAAGGTAAGGAAAAAGGTCAAAAAGGTGCAAAGGCAGTTTGCAAAAAATAATAATTGCGTTATGGAGGGAAGAGATATCTGCACGGCAATTCTCCCACATGCCGACTTAAAACTATTTATTACGGCTAGACCAGAAATACGCGCCAACCGTAGATATCAGCAGAACAAAAATGAAGGCAAAAGTTACGAAGAGATTCTTAAAGATATCAATGAAAGAGATTATAACGATTCTCATCGCAAAGTTGCGCCACTAAAGCCCGCAAAGGACGGAATTATTATAGATAATAGTGATATGACGGTGGAAGAAACGGTGGACTATTGTGAAAAACTATTTAAAGAAAAAGTACGCTGATAAACGGCGCAATCGTAAAAATAAAAACCCTTATTAGATGAGGGCTTTTTTATTGTTAAAATTTTACAACGCCACCTGTGATGGGTAAACAAATGCCTGTAATAAAACTTGCTTTGTCACTTGCTAGGAAATATATAGCATCAGCAACATCTTCGGGTTTCCCTAATCGGCCTAGCGGTGTTCGTCTTATGATTTCCTTTTTTTCTTTAGAAGTGTAGCAACTGGTCATATTCGTTTCAATAAAAGCAGGTGCTATAGCGTTTACTCTGATATTGTAAGGTGCAAGTTCACTAGCAAGGGCTTTAGTAAGGCCAATAACTCCAGCTTTAGTGGCGGAATAAGTGACTTCGCAACTTGCACCTTCCAGTCCATGCACAGAGGAAATATTGATAATGTTTCCATGCTTTTGTTTTATAAAAATCTTTGCCACCTCGCGGTTTAGTAAAATGGTTCCGCGTAAATTGACATCCAAAATATGGTCGATTTCACTTGTGCTTTTCTCAGTAAGCAAATCGCCTTTTTCAGCAATTCCCGCATTGCAAACGATGGTGTCTATGTAATCAAAAGAAGATGTGATATCTTTAATGCACTTTGAAATACTTGACTCTTTCGCTTGGTCAAGTTTAAACGATTTCACATCTACATTATATTTTTTTAGTTCATTTTCAAGTTCCTTGGTGCTACCATGATTGTAGGTGAGTGCAAGGTTGTAGCCATTTGCAGCAAATACTTTTGCGGTGGCATTTCCAATTCCGCCTGATGCACCAGTTATAATCACTGTCTTTCTTAGCATATTTTTCTCCTAATTAATATTTTAACATATAAAGCTAAATTTTCCTAATATCTTTTTATTAAAAAAAACAGGGTAGACCTGTTTTAGTTTAACAAATGTAACAAACACCTATAGCGGGGCCTATGTGTGAGGCAACCACTGGGCCGACCTCGCCTTCATATGTTGGTACATTAAATCTGCCTTTTAACTTTGATTTCAAAAGTTCAAAAAATTTAGAATTTGCAATGTGTATGATAAAAAGCCTTTTTATATTGTTTGGTATTAAAGAAGTGAGTTCACTAATTGCTTTGTTAATTCCTATTACCTTTTTGGGACAGGTCAATTTGCCTTGTTTGAAGGAAAGCAGAGGTTTTATTTGAAGAAGTTCGCCAAGTTTTGCACTGACTTTCCCAATACGGCCGCCGCGCATAAGGTATTCAAGACTATCAGGAACAAAAGCCACTTGACTGTTTGCTTGAAGTGAAGAGATATTTTTTATAATTTCTTCCCGTGAAAAACCGTTCTTAATCATTTCAAGTGATTCCATGATAAATCCCCATGTCGTCTGACAACAGTTCTGTGAGTCAATTACAGTAATTTTATTAGGAGCCTTGCACTCATTTTTTGCAAGGTTTGCTGCACTGTTAGTGCCAGATAGTGCAGTGGATATTGTAAACACAATCGCTTCATCTCCGTTATCAATTACTTGGTTGTATGCATCAATAAATTTGGTTAAAGAGGGCTGGCTTGTTTTAGGGAAGATTTTAGTAGAAGTAAATTTTTCAAAAAATGAGTCAAATGTTGAAGGAAGCCCTTCGTCAAATTCTTCATTGTTAAAAAGGACGCGTAAAGGAATAACTTTAATGTCATTTTCTTCAATAAAATCTTTAGGTATATATGCGGTTGAATCTGTAATTATTTTAATCATTATAACTCCTTAATAAATTTTATCATATCAATATAAGGAAAGTCTAACGAAATGTTACGCAAAACTGACGAAAGTTTGTCGTAAGATGGCAGTAATATATAATAGCAAAAAAGAAAAAATAATATTACAATAAAATATAGTAAAATTTTTTAGAAAATTTAGCAAAATTCCTTGACATAATTTGTATTTTATTATAAAATTACAACGCAAGCATTATTAATCGGGGTGTAGCGCAGTTGGTAGCGCGCGTGGTTTGGGACCATGAGGTCGGGAGTTCGAGGCTCTCCACCCCGACCATGACTTGCAAAAGTCAAAAGTCTTATGCTCAATGGGCCTCTAGCTCAGTTGGTTAGAGCAACCGGCTCATAACCGGTCGGTCCGGGGTTCGAGTCCCTGGAGGCCCACCAAAGTTTTCTAGAAAACTTTAAAAGCATAAGTGCCACAATATGTGGCTCGGTAGTTCAGTTGGTTAGAACGCCAGCCTGTCACGCTGGAGGTCGTGGGTTCGAGCCCCATTCGAGTCGCCATATGAAAAAATTCTTGCTGTTTTTCATGGAAATCAGCCCCCTGTTCTCGCTTTAAAGTTGCGACAAATCGCTAACGAAACGAAGGGGAGTGCGATTTCGTTTGGTCGCAAAAAGCGGAAATTTGCGACCTGACCGTAAAAATTTACAACTGTAAATTTTGAAGTTTCAAAGCAAGATTTCCGTTCCATGCCCTGATAGCTCAGTCGGTAGAGCAAAGGACTGAAAATCCTTGTGTCGGTGGTTCGATTCCACCTTAGGGCACCAAAGTGCATGAGGTGGGCAGAACCACTAAATCTCTTGAAAAAGAGGGTTCTCACCTTATGGTACTTATAACACTTAAAATCTTCTTCCTTTTGAAAAGTTGCGACAAATCGCCAACGAAACAAAATGGAGTGAGATTTCGTTTGGTCGCAAAAAGCGAAAACTTGCGTCCAAATCGTAGGGATTTATGCCAGTAAATCCCGAGAGTGTAAAGAAAGATTTTCGCTTTGCTGGTGTGGCTCAATGGTAGAGCAGCTGACTTGTAATCAGCAGGTTGAAGGTTCGATTCCTTTCACCAGCTCCATTTTTTTAATATGGGTAGGTTGCAGAGCGGCCAAATGCAACGGACTGTAAATCCGTCGGTTCTACCTTCGATGGTTCGAATCCATCCCTGCCCACCAAAAATAAAGCACAACCAAAGGTTGTGCTTTTTTTAGTATTTAACGCGGGTCTTTATTGACCCGCGTTTTTTCTTGTTGGTTAGTGTTTTTTCGCAGAAGAAGGAAAATATTTGCAAATTTAGATGTGTTAGGATTAAGTAGTTGAAGGAGGGCGGAGGTATGCATATAAAAAGTAAGGTGTATAACAACACTTTGTATGTCATATTGTGTGGCGAACTTGACGAACATTCCGCGACGCATACAAGAATGACGCTTGATGAGGCATTTTCTGGCAGAGGGTTTGGACAGGTAATTATAGACTTATCAGAACTGGAGTTTATGGATAGTACTGGAATAGGTGTATTGATAGGAAGATATAAGAAGATGAAAAGTAAAAATATACCAATTTATATCGCGAATCCATCTACTCATGCGGAAAAGATATTCAAAATGACGGGCTTGTATGAAATCATGCCTAAGATAGTTTAGGAGGTAATATGAAAACAAATAATTTTATGGAAGTAGTATTCAAGGCGGAATCGGTAAACGAAGGCTTTGCAAGAGTATGCGTGGCTTCCTTTTGTGTGCAATTAAACCCATCGATAGATGAACTGACAGATATTAAAACTGCAGTATCGGAAGCGGTTACAAATGCGGTTGTTCATGCTTACCCAAGGGGGAATGGAATAGTAAAACTTAGATGTGAATTAATCGGTGGAAGCGTCAGGATTGAAGTGAGCGATGAAGGGGTAGGGATAAAAGATATAGAAAAAGCTCGCGAGCCATTTTTCACGACTAAGCCTACCGAGGAGCGAAGTGGAATGGGCTTTGCAGTAATGGAAAGTTTTATGGATAAAGTGGAGGTGGAAAAGAATGGATTAAAAGGCACTAAAGTAATAATGCAAAAGCAGTTAAATGCTAATGCAAGGGTAGTGGTAGGTGAGTAATGTTAGATCCTGCTAAAACCTTAGAGTATGTCGCACTTGCTCAAGAGGGCAATCAGGAGGCCAAAACCATATTAATAGAGGAAAATTCTCCTCTAATAAAAAGTGTTATTAAGCGCTTTCGAGATAAGGGGATAGAATATGATGATCTTTATCAGCTTGGCTGCATTGGCTTTTTGAAGGCGATAAAAAATTTTAAGCCCGAGTTTGATGTTAAATTTTCCACCTATGTAGTGCCAATGGTAATAGGTGAGATAAAAAGATTTATGAGAGATGATGGAGCGGTAAAAGTGTCAAGAGCGTTAAAGTCATTGAATTTACAAATAAATAGATATATTGAAAAATACATGGGCGAAAAACAGGAAAAGCCTACAATAGAACAGCTTGCCAAACATTTCAAGGTAGATGAGCAGGAGATAGTAATGGCGATGGATTCAGCAAAAATGCCGGTGTCACTGTATGCTCCGCTAGAGGAAGAAGGAGGGAATTTAAATGTCATCGATAGGGTGGAGATGGAGCAAAGTACAGGTTTTGATATGCTAGAAAATATTGCGTTGAAGGAAATAATCAAACACCTTGATGAGCGTGATAGGAAGATAATTTTGCTTCGTTATTACTTTGATAAGACCCAAAGCGAAATAGCAAATGAACTTCATATTTCCCAAGTTCAAGTATCTCGCCTTGAAAATAAGATATTGGACTCATTGCGTGCAAAAATGATATAATGTGTCATGTATGCACATACAACATACTACATATTGTGTATTATAAAAAAGAGAGTACTTTTACTCTCTTTTCATCTAATTTTCGTCAATATTTTCTGGTGTTGAATCTAATTGTGAAAGCAATGCCATAATTTTGTTTAACTCTTCTTTTCGTTTTGCGGCTTTTTCTTTTTTACTATCTGCTCTAGATTTAGACTTGTTTTTTAACTCTTCTTTGCTATTTGCTTTAGGTTTAGGATCATTATTTAAATCTTTTTCCTCTTTAGGATTATACATAGCGTTCAAACAAGACATTTTTTCTTTGTTAAGTTTCTTTTTAGAAGGTTTCTTCGAAGAGTTATTTTCTTCTTTAATTTTATCTTGGATGTCGCGAAGGGTGATTAAAGTTTTTGTCAATGCGTTAATTGCATTATCAGTTCTAGTGAGAGAGTTAGTATTTTGAGATTTGATATATCCGACCATCTCTTTGAAATATCGTGTCTGTGCAAATTGTGAAAGTTTACCAACATTTTCAGTATTTTGTGCGTAAGCCGCCATAACACTGATTGCATCTTTAGATTTGAATTTTGCAGTTAAGGCTTTATCTTCTATTGCTTGTGCAAGATCTTTAGCCTCTACATCTACAAGGTCGTTAATGTCAATTAATGTCCAGCCCTTCTTTAGTTTAATTGGAAGCATATCGTCATTTGATAAAATTCCTACTTCTGGAAGGAGATGTGACATCTGTACTGCCTTGCCAGTGTGAAGGTTAAAAAATCTTGTTGTAATATTGTTACCATTTTTTTCTTGAGATGTAACCCATCCTTGATCGTTAATTGCGATTGCGGGACCATAAGAAAGTGGCTTTTTGTCTTTATCAGTACATAATGATTCTTCATTTATGTCATAAACATAAATAGTGTTTAGGTTTTTATCGCTTACAAGAACCAAGCCTTCTAGACTTATTTTGTTTTGTGGTGCGAATTTAAAATTTCCAGATGTTTCACCAGTTTTTACATTTATAAAGCCAAAGCCTGCTCTTCCTGTAAGATCTACAACCGCCCAGCCGTTTTGGTTTGCTTCATGTACACATGAAATTTCATAACGGCAATCTTCTACATATTTGTCCTCTTTATTTCTTTTCACGAGATTGTAAGTGATTTCTGTTCCAGTTTTTAAATTGATAAGAGTCTGTTTACCATCATTGCGTGTTGCATAGGTAAAAGAAGCATCTTCTGCAAATTCACTAATATCTGTAAATTCTGTAGCGAAAGTCCCTTTAACTACATTGAATAATGCGAAAGACTTATTCTTCAACTCGACTCTTGCCCAACCTTGCTTGTTGGCTCTTATTTCATTGATTGGTGTTTTTACTTTACTTTTGATAATCTTATCAATTGCCTCACCAAAAGTAGTAATTGTTTCTGTCATTTTCCCCTCCTAAATTTGCATTTTCCTTAATGCTTAGCCCTATTATACTCGGGGGGGGGATTTGTCAAGTCCTTTTTTGAAAAAAGTTGAAAAATTTTTAGAAAATGTAAAAATGCCCACTTCGGGCATTTTTTAACCTTTAATTAATTTTTCAATTTTCTTGTTTGTTTTTAAGTGGTCGACCACAAGATTTGTGCTTCTGGCAGTCACTTTTTTTGGAAGTTGTTTTACCATGTGATATTCTTTATTTTCCTCTGCTTTAGGTAAGGTTTTAACTTCATTATTAATTACTTTGTTCTCTTCTTCTGCTTTATGCTCTATTACCGTCTTTCTTGACTCCTCATTAGTTTCTTCCACGGCACCGCTATTTACTGGCACGGTACAATTCCCATTAGGGCAATATCCATTGTTGTAACCGTTGTATCCATAGCCGTTATAAGACCTGTATGTGTCTATATTTCTTACTCTTGGCTGATAGGTGTCAGTATTTCTATTAGGATTAAAAATACCTCTATTGTATCCGTAGCCATTGTAACCATAGTTGTAGCCATTCATATAACCATTATTGTAATTGTATCCATTGTTGTAATTGACATTTTGTTGTGGCGTGTTTATGGTATTGTTTATAGTATTACCTCTGTATGTGTCGATATTTTTTTTGTTTTCTTTTTGTTCTGATTTTACCTCTTGTTGTTGCGTACCTTGATAGTTGTCGTTATAGGTGTTGTCTTGTTTGTTAGAAAGAAGACTTCTTCCCTGTAATGTGTTTTCCACTTGATTCATTGTATTTAAAAGGTTTCTGAAATAGCATAATCTTGCGTCCATGTGATTATTAAGGCTTTGATAATGGGCGCTGATTTGGTCTGCATTAAATGTATTAGGAGAATTAAATCTCTTAATCATTTTGATTGAACTGTTAATATCAGTTTTAGTATTGTTAAGGCTTGCTGTATACTTACTTATATTGTTTACAAGTCCATTTAATGCGCTTACCTGATTTCTAGAAAGTTTTAAGTCTTTTGTGAGAGAACTTTTAATCATTGCCGCTTGTGTCAAGATGTTTTGTTTAAGGTACTCTTGCTCATCAGCGCTGTTTTGAAGTTTGTACACTTGTGAGCCAAGAGGAGTGTTGTAATTAGTGGACGATATCGGCAATGTTCGATAACCATTATTGTTTGTAATGTATGCGTTAGGGGTAAGAGAAGTGAATTGACTGGTAGAAAGACTTGATACAGTGTTTGTTACTCTGTTAAGTTGACCAGATAAATTTTTAATTGTTGAACTTTGACCACTTCCACAACCAACACAGGTAATGGCAAGAAGTCCACATAGAGATCCGATTAATATTTTTTTCATATAAATTCCTCCGTTTCATTGTTAGTTTGCGTAGTAGTTAAAAAAATATACTAATGTTTAGAAATGTAAAAAATGGCAATAAAAGGGTAGGAGAAATTTTAATGGATGAAAAGAAACGCAATGAAGCCTATAATAAGTATGTAAAAGCCAAGATACCTAAAACTAGACCGTGGCCAAGTTTATTTAATTCATTTTGGATAGGGGGACTTATCTGTTGCTTAGGTCAGGGAATAAATGACCTAATACTTTTATGGTTTCCAAATATGGCAGAGCAGACTGCATGGGCGTATACGCTTATCGTGCTTATCTTTTTAGCCTCCTTCCTAACTGGTATCGGAGTATACGATAGAATAGGTAAGTTTGCAGGCGGTGGAACGATTGTCCCTATTACAGGCTTTTCAAATTCAATTACAAGCCCAGCGTTAGAATTTAAGCATGAGGGGATTATCTATGGACTTTGTGTAAAAATGTTTACAATCGCAGGCCCAGTTATTGTAGTTGGCATAGTTTCCAGTATACTTGTCGGGCTAGTATATTTGTTTATATAGGTTGCAATCTTGTTATACCGACTGTAGCCCATTCTCCCATGTCATTTCGACTGTAGCCCATTCTCCCATGTCATTTCGACCGTAGTGGAGAAATCTAAAGCAACACACGCCACTGCAAGAAGCCGCCTAAGGCGGTGTCATTTCGACCGAAGTTCCTTTTTTTCCCATCTTGTCATTTCGACCGAAGCCCGTAAGGGCGGAGTGGAGAAATCTAGTGAAAAAACAAAAAAATATTAAATTTTACTTGACAATTCCCCCCCCCGCTTTATAATAGGGTAGGAGGTTAAAATAATGAAAAAAGCACTAAAGTTTTTTGTTTTGCCAATGCTGATGATATGTAGTTTGTTCACACTTGTTGCTTGTGGAGGAAACACAACTCCAGATGGAATTTCACTACATTCAGAATTCAAAACAGAGTATTACTTAGGAGAAACGCTAGACACGGCTGGCGGAATACTTGATTATACAAAGGATGGACAGACAACACATGTGGCTATAACTCCACTTATGGTTTCCAGTTTTTCAACAGAAACCGTTGGGACAAGAGAAATGGTTGTGACATATACTGATGTAACAATCGAAAAGACTTATACTTTGCTAGTAAGTTATACAGTGACTGAAGATCCTAACAAGCTTGTAGATGGGATTGTAATTCGCACAGCGTTCAAAACAGATTATTATATAGGAGAAAGTCTTGATATAACAGGGGGAATGCTTAATTACACAAAGGAAGGGGTAACAACTCCTGTGGCAATAGAAGAAAGCATGATTTCTGGTTTTGCAACTGATGTAACAGGCGCACGAGAAATGGTGATAAGTTATGGAGATTATACCATTACAGTTTCTTATTCAGTAAGGGATACTATTTTTGAATTAAATACAGCATATCGCTCTACTGATCTTGTTTCAAATACAGGCAATGATGGCCAAAGTGAAAACTATTTGTATGTTTGGTTTGTAGGTGATAACACAATGGCAATGCAGTGGTCAGTTGAAGTTCCAGAAGCAATAGGACAAGGCTCAATTGCAGTAGAGAACAGGAGATCTTATACTTCCAAGATAGTGGATGGAAGGCTAGTGGTAGAAACCGAGGCTCAATATGGTGGCAAATATGTCATCACTAAAATTACAAGTGACGGTTTTGAACTTGCAATGGTTATGGTTAATCCTGATACTCAAGAGGTTGGAGAGACCTTTGCTACTTACACAATGGTTAAAATAAAATAAATTCTCATTGTTAAATCAATAAGCACGAGCGTAAGTTCGTGCTTTTTTATGTTTAAAACCTTTCCAACTTGTCAAAAATCTCATAGAGGTAAAAGCATGGCGAAAAATCAAACTGTGAAATTTAAAAACAAGCCTGTCATCATCGGCAGTTACTCTATTGTCGGGCCTAAAGAAGGTCAGGGCAATTTTGGACAGTATTTTGACTATGTAATGAAAAGTGATAGTTTTGGAGAAAAAACCTATGAAAAGGCCGAGCGTAAAATGATTCAGAACGCAATCATAGGTGCAATTGAAAAGGCAAAAATAAAACCTACGGATGTAGATATATTGCTGGCAGGAGATCTTTTAAATCAAATAATAAGTTCTTCATATGCGGCACGAGATTTTAATTTTTCTTATCTCGGGCTTTTTGGTGCTTGCTCTACTATGGCAGAGAGTTTGGCGGTTGGTGCGTCGCTTGTTGATGGAAAACTTTTCGATCATGTTGTCTGTTCCACCGCTTCACACTTTTCTACAGCGGAAAGACAGTTTAGATTT
Source organism: uncultured Bacillota bacterium (assembly GCA_947053645.1). Classification (GTDB taxonomy): domain Bacteria; phylum Bacillota; class Clostridia; order Christensenellales; family UBA1242; genus Caccovivens. The sequence goes on from CAMRTM010000007.1 coordinate 36,249, forward strand.
CCACTTGAACTTGGTAATCAGCGTCCTCCTACAGCGCAATGGACGGTGACGGGGGCAGGGGCATGTGTACTTGCTCCAAAAGGTCATGGGCCAAGAATAACGATGGCGACTTTTGGTCGGGTTGTAGATTATGGCATAAACGATGTAAATGATATGGGGGCAGCAATGGCACCTGCGGCAATGGACACGCTTCTATGTCATTTTCGTGATTCAAACACCACTCCAGACGATTATGACCTTATCGTGACTGGCGATTTAGGTAAACTTGGCAGTGAAATACTTATAGATCTTATGGAAGATCAAGGGATTAAACTAGGGTTAAATTATAATGATTGTGGTCAAATGTATTACACGCGTGAACAAGCCACTCTATCAGGTGGCAGTGGCTGTGGTTGCAGTGCGACCGTGCTTAATTCCTTTATCATGAAAAAATTAAGGGATGGAAGTTATAAAAAAGTCTTATTTGCACCAACAGGGGCGCTTTTGTCGACAACTGCAACCCAGCAGGGAGATACAATCCCGGGGGTTTGTCATGCAATAGTAATAGAGAGTGGGGAGGGATAAATATGTATTATCTTTGGGTATTTTTGATAGGCGGAGCCATTTGTGCGATAGGTGAACTTTTAATTATTAAGACAAATATAACTTCGGCAAGAATACTTGTTACTTTTGTGCTTGTCGGTGTGCTGCTTGAAGCCTTTGGCATCTTTGATCCTATAGCGGAGTTTGCACGGGCGGGGGTAAATGTGCCGATAGTTGGCTTTGGTGCTTCGCTTGCTAAAGGTGCGATAGGTGCAGTTAAATCGCGTGGGCTTATCGGTGCCTTTACAGGTGGACTTGAAGCAACTGCGGCAGGTATCGCGGCGGCAGTAGGGTTTGCCTTCCTGTTTGGTCTTATCTTCCATTCTAGAACAAAAAAGTAGGTTGTATGTGTAGACAACCTACTACATATTGTGGTATGCAAATAAAAAATAGTTGTCAATAATCAAAGGCAAGACATATATATTATTATATATGAGGGCGTATAGTTATAAGAAAAAACGCAAAAAATTGTCTTCACGCAGTAAGGCAAGAATTTTTTTATGTGTAGTTCTTGCGATTGTAATTTTGTTTATAGTTTATTATTTTTGTGTAGTATCGCCGATAGTGGTTTCGCTAAGTCAAGAGAAGGTAAGGTCGCTTTCTACAAGCGTTATAAGCGAGTCAGTGGAGGATGTCTTAGCCACGAGTAATGTATCATATAGTGATCTAGTTAATGTAGAATATAACGATAAGCGTGAAATAACTTTAATTAGCACAAATTCTATAGAAATAAACAATCTAGTTCGGAGAATCACATATCAAGTTCAAGTCAAGATTGACGCTATTGGAAATCAAGGCGTGGAAATTGCCCTTGGTACTTTTACAGGTATACCATTTTTGTATGGGTTGGGGCCGGCAGTGTCTGTAAAACTTGTGCCGATAGGTACGGTAAATACCAAGTTTGACTCTTCTTTTACTTCTGCGGGATTAAATCAAACCCTTCATAGATTATATTTTACGGTAAATGTCAATGTAGGAGTTGTGCTTCCAAGTATGACTAAAAATTTTTTAACCTCGCTTGAAGTAGAACTTTGTGAAAGTGTAATTGTAGGAAAGGTGCCAGAAGTATATTTGCAAGGTGGAGTAATTTAAAAAAAAAGAGCAAGCGCTCTTTTTTTATTCATTTTCATTATCTATTAATTCTGTGTAATCCATGGCTTCATCTGCCGTCAGTGAAAGAAGGTATGATTTTCCTTCTTGCTGGCGGGTTTGTTGCAGTTTGATACAATCATCTTGACTTAATAAGCGTAATGTGCAAAACTTGAAATTCCCTTTTTTCATAAAACTATTTTTGATTTTCTCTCTTAGTTTGTTGTCATCTATAAAATTTAAAAAGAATTCTAAATTAGGTTCTTTATAATAATCTTGATAGAATTGTAATAAATATTGTTTCATTTTTCTCTCCTTGGGAATTATATACAAGAAAAACAAGATTGTCAAGGGGCAATATAGGTTATTATTCGATATAGATATGAAAAAATGACTAAAGTATGAAAAATTTTAAAATAAAAAAAGGAAATTTAAATTTATGATTGTATAAATAGATTGTATAGACATATAAATTTGGAGAATAAAGGTATTGCAAAATAAAGGATTTCCTATTGATTTCTTGTATCAATTAAAACAAAAATGTGATATTGTAGCCATAGTATCTAGATATGTTAAATTAGATAGGAAAGGCTCAAGATATTGGGGGTGTTGTCCATTTCATAATGAAAAGACACCATCTTTTTCTGTCATGCAAGATGAAGGTGTTTATCACTGCTTTGGCTGTAAGGAACATGGGGATGTAATTTCTTTTGTACAAAAAATGGAATCTTGTGAATTTATGGATGCAGTAAAACTTTTGGCACAAGAGGCTCATATGGAGATGCCAGAGTTTAAAACCGATGATGATACCCATAAAAGGGCAGAAAAAAGGGAAAGGCTTCTTAAACTCTTAGAAGAGACATGGAAACATTATCATGAAAATATCTATTTAAAGGAAGCAAAGCCTGCACAAGATTATATAAAAAGCAGAAATTTTACAAGGCACGAACTTGATGATTTTAAATTAGGGTATAGTTTAAATTGGACTGAGATGGTTGAACATTTAAAATCTAAAGGCTTTACATATGAAGATATGGTGGATGCTGGTGTAGCACAAAGCAAAAACGGTAGATATTACGATGTCATGGCAGAAAGGCTTGTATTTCCAATATTCAACTCATTTAATGATTGTGTAGGTTTTAGTGCTAGAGTGCTTGATAAGAATTCAGATTTTGCAAAATACAAAAATACAGCAGAAACCATGGTCTTTCATAAGAGTAAGGTTGTGTTTGGAATTAACCTTTTAAAAGCACTTAAGCAATCTGGTAAATTAGATAAAGTTATAATTGTTGAAGGCCAGATAGATGTTATTGCAATGCACAGGGCAGGATTTAAAAATACTGTCGCCTGTATGGGGTCGGCTTTGACGCTCGATAATGCTCAAGCCCTTAAGCGTATCTCAAGAAATATAGTATTGTGCTTTGACGGAGATGGAGCGGGACAGAAAGCAACTCTACATAGTTTAGATGTACTTGATAAAGATGAATTTAATATTCGTGTAGTCGCACTTCCTGACAAAATGGATCCTGATGAGGTGCTAAAAAATAAGGGGAGAGATTTCCTTGCGGCACTTATTGAAGGGGCGATGCCTGTCATGGATTATTTAATCGAAGTTGAAAAGAAAAATTTCAATCTTTCAAAGGCGGAAGAGAGAGGAGGCTTTGCAAAAGCAGTGCTTGCTCATCTGAAAAAAATGGTGGACAGCCCATCCTTGCAGGAGCCTTACCTTGAAAAATTGCGTGATTTAACTTCAATTCCAATAGATGTATTAAGACGCGATCTTCAGGGTGGACAAAAAGAGGGAAAGCCTATAAAAAAAGAGGAAGAAAAGGTTTTAATATCGCGGGAAAATGGCAACAATCGGGCAGTGAAGTTTGTGCTTAGTTCGCTGATTCATAATAAGCCATATGTGAAAGAGAATATTGATTATGTAAAACTCATGCCAAGATATAAGGAAGTAATTGAAAAGGCAAAAGAGGGGACTAGGGTGTCTTCGTATTATGATCTATTTGATGTTGGCGATATGCCATTGCTAGAAGATTGTTTAGTTTTTAATTTTGAAGAGTATGGCGAGAGTGCTGAGAGGTATTTTGAAGAATGTTTGTGGACGCTTGCGGATCAAATTTTAAAGGAGAAGCAGCAGGCAGTACATGAGCAGTTTAAGGCAAGCACCTCGCTTGAAGAGAGACAAAAACTAATGCTTGAATTAAATAAGATATTGAAAGAGTTACGGGAAAAAAGTTTGGAGGAATTTTATGTTAGATAACAAGATTGAACTTGAAATGAAAAAACTAGCCGATGTGGCACAGAAAAAAGGTTCAATAAACGAAGAAGATGTATATTTTAGACTTTTGAAATATGAGGTTTCAGCAGAAGATATACAGAAGTTTTTGAAAAAACTTGAAGCAAGGGGAATTAAAATAATAAAGCCTACTGTGCCAGCGGATGGTTCAGATATTGGTGAGGTTATAGAAGGTTTTTCCAGTGTTGACGATCCAGTTAAGATGTATTTAAAGGATATTGGCAAGGTGCCACTTCTTTCACCAGAGGAAGAGATTGAACTTGCGAAAAGGATACTTGAAGGGGATGAAGAGGCAAAGGCAAGATTATGTCAAGCAAACTTAAGACTGGTTGTCAGTATAGCAAAACGCTGGGCGTCAACAAATTCACTTTCCTTTCTTGACTTGATACAAGAGGGGAATATGGGTCTATTGAAGGCTGTTGAAAAGTTTGATTACACAAAGGGTTTTAGATTTTCGACATATGCTACATGGTGGATAAAGCAAGCAATCACAAGGGCGATAGCCGATCAGTCAAGGACGATAAGACTTCCAGTGCATATGGTGGAAACAATAAATAGATATAGCCGCACTGTAAGACAACTCACTCAAAAACTTTCTCGTGATCCAACCTTAGAGGAAATCGCACAGGCAATGGGCATTTCTGAAGCGAAAATTGTGGAGATACAAAAAAGTGCTCAAGACCCAGTTTCACTTGAAACGCCAGTGGGTGAGGAAGAAGATAGCAAGATGGCAGACTTTATTGAAGATGAATCAGCAAAATCTCCAATGGATGTTGCGTCACAGAATCTTTTACGCGAACAACTTCTTGCAGTGATTGATACCCTTACGCCTCGTGAACAACAGGTAATCCGTGAGCGTTATGGACTTATGGACGGGAAGGCAAAGACGCTTGAAGAAGTGGGTAAGGAATTTAGTGTTACAAGAGAGCGTATCAGACAAATCGAAGCAAAAGCATTAAGGAAACTAAAACATCCAAATAGAAGTAAAAGACTTATTGACTTCGTTGATTAATTAGGAGGAAAAAATGGATATAACAAAAATATTAGATTATCAAAAATTGGATTCACAACTATATAGAATAGAAAAGCAACTTCGTGAAAATCCAAATAAGAAGATGGCCAATGAGATGTCGACTAATGCTAAAAATGCGCAAGCAAAATCGGTTCAACTTGAAGGGAAGGCGGGGGAACTTTTAAAGGAAGTAGATACGGTAAAGAAACAACTTTCTTTGCAAACTGAGAAATTAAATCAAATCATGGCAAAAGATGTAGAGTCGCTTAGTAAGGAAGAAATAGAAAGTATGTTATCGCTTAAAGATAAACTCATTCAAAATCTAAATATACTTGATAAAAATCTTACCAAACTTGCAGAAAGTGTGAACGGTGTACTTGCTGACTTTAATAAAACTATAAAGATATATAATGTGGCAAAGGAAAAATTTGTTCAAAGTAAAGCGGCTTATGATCAAGATGTTGAAGCGGTAAAGCCAGAGCGAGCAAATCTTGAAAAACAATTGCTAGCACTTGAAAAAGGTATAGATACATCACTTATGGAGAAATATAAAAAGAGAAGAGGAGATAATCTCTTTCCAGTATTAGTTCCTCTTAATGATAGGAGTTGTGGTGGATGTCATGTAGAACTTCCATTTGCACAAATTTCAAAACTTGAAAGTGAAGGAATACTTTCCTGTGAGCATTGTAGAAGAATAATTTATTATAAGAAATAATTTATTTGTAACAAGCGAGTAAAACAAGGCGCCTTAGTCACCTTGTTTTATTTTTCCATTTGTGTCATCCCGACCAAGTCCATTCTGTCATCCCGACCGCAGCGGAGGGATCTAGCGAAGCGTAAAAAAGTGCCTAAGGCACTGTCATTTCAACGGAAGCCCATTTCCCCATGTCATTTCGACCGTAGCGGAAAAACCACCTTGTCATTTCGACCGCAGTGGAGAAATCTATAAAACAATAAAAAAGCGGCTAAGACACAAGAAGCGGCTAAGCCGCTTTTTTATTGCCTCCAATTTTCTTTCTGTAGCAAAGTGTATATTTTTTACTGCCTTTGCAGGCTTTAGCCGAAACAGCATGAAAAAATATATACGAGCTACCTTTTAATTCATTTTATTTTTTCTCAAAAATGTCTTAATAGCAATAATAAGTTTCTGTATTTCTGAAAAGTTGTTAAAGTAAGAGATTGAAACGCGAACGACACCTTGCTCTAGCGTACCTAATGCCTTGTGTTTTAAGGGTGCACACTGATATCCAGCGCGGACGCAAATATTCCATTTCTCATCAAGATAGTTTGCGACCTCGTTTGAATGTACATTTGGGACATTAAAGGCAAGCACGCCATGTGAGTTTTCGGGTTGTGTGTATGAGATGACTGGCAGTTTAGATAATTCGTAATTAAGGTAGGTTGTCAGGTCGTCTAGCCTGTTTTTTATTTCTCGAAAGTTTGCCTGAGTAAAATCAATTCCTGCACTTAGCCCCATAATAAGAGGGGTGGATAGAGTACCGCTTTCAAATCTTTCTGGGCTTGCCTCGGGCATAATGAGTTCTAAAGAATTTGTACCAGTGCCACCAAACTTAATAGGCTCTAAAGAAATATTGTTTTTAAGTAATCCACCAATGCTTTGTGGTGCATAAAAACCTTTGTGTCCTGCGAAAGCCAAAAGATTTATATTGCTTTTATTCATGTCAATATCTTCATGCCCGCAACTTTGTGCACCGTCAACCATGAAAAGTAAATTTTTTTCTTTGCATAATAGGCCTATACCATGAATATCTGCCTTGTCACCATTGACATTAGATATATGGTTGCAAATCACAAGATAGGTATTTTCTTGAATTAAAGGTTCGATATCGCATGCTCGAAGTCCAATTCTGTCACTTTGCTTTGCAATAGAATAGTCAATCAGCCCAAGAGATTTTAAATGCTCAAGTGGGCGTAACACCGAATTATGCTCGTTTTCGGTGCAAATAATATGACCGCCTTTTTTCACACTGCCTAAAATAGCAAGGTTTAAAGCTTCTGTGCAGTTTTGGGTAAAAATCACATCTTCACTTGAAGGGCAGTTGTATAACTTAGAAAGTTTAATTCTTGTATTTTCCACTTCCATAGCGGCTTTAATACTTGCTTTGTGTCCACTTCGCCCGGGATTGGCACCATAGTGAAGAAGGCTTTCGTTCACGGCTTTTATAACCTCTTTCGGCTTAATAAGTGTGGAGGCTGAATTATCTAAATATATCATCTTACAATTCCTTTTATCACATAATCTTACATTAATAAATATAGTGCTAATGAGGGCAAATTGTGCAAAATAGGAGAAAGATATGTACTATTACCTTGCCGTTTTTCGCTCAAGAAGTGAAACACTGTATTTTGCAAATATGTTACGCTCTAGTGGGGTTATAGTGAGTATAATAAACACACCTAAAGAAGCGGGGCAGACCTGTGGAATATGTGTGAAGTTTATGCCAAATAGTTTTGAAGTCGCAAAAGGTTTATTCTCACAGAAACCATTTCGTACATTTGCAGGCTTTTATTCCGTTCTTCTTAAAAATGGGGGAATGGAATTAACAAAGATATAACCTGTATAAACTCGATAACTTTTCATATTATAAATATATGAAAGGGTTGTATAGCATAACTATCATGACACTTGTGGCAATTATGTTGTCATTTTTAATTTATTGTGTGAATGGCTACTTTTATCCAATGCGGTATGTAGAGGAGATTGATTCTATAAGCCAGAGATATGATTTAAAAGCATCTCTGGTCGCTTCGATTGTAAATGTAGAGAGTGGGTATAACCCAAATCGCACATCAAACAAAGGTGCAAAAGGGCTTATGCAACTTATGCCGTCTACTGCCCAGTGGCTTTGCGAAAATTTAAAGATAGAATATGACGAAGAAAGATTGTATGAACCCGAGTATAATTTAAACTTAGGCTGTTATTACTTAAAGTCGCTACTAAATAAATTTACAAATGTAGACTCTGCTATTTGTGCATATAATGCAGGGCCAACTAATGTAAATAACTGGCTGAAAAATAGTGAATATTCTAAGGATGGGCAGGTGCTACAAAAAATACCCTTTGAAGAAACTGAAAATTATATCGTTAAGGTTAATAAAAATCTTAAATATTATAGCCGAAAATATAAATAAAAGGTGCATAATGCACTCCAAAAAATTTGACAAACCGCTTGTAATTATGTTAATTTAAAACAAGAGGTTATATTATGGCAGATTTACAATATTTATCTACAGAACTAGATGTAAGAAAACAAAAAATCCAAGATTTAAAGGGTATGGGTGAAATTCCATATAAGGCGAAATTTGACCGCACATGTACAATCCGTGAGGCGCGCGAAAAACTTGGCGAGCATGTTAAGATATGTGGTCGCGTTGTTTTCAAACGCGTTATGGGTAAATTCGGCTTTATGCAGATACGCGATATTGAAGATAAAATTCAAATATCGGTGGGTAGGAACGAACTTGATGAAGAGGCATATACTTTTTATAAAAAATATGTAGATATAGCCGACTTTGTTGGCGTCGAAGGCGAGGTCTATACCACCCAAACAGGCGAAGTTACAGTAAAGGCGGAGAAGGTAACACTTCTTTCAAAGACAATGCGTCCACTTCCAGAAAAGTTCCATGGTCTTACCGATACTGAGGCAAAATATCGTCAACGCTACCTTGATTTAATTTCCAATGAAGAGGCAAGGGCGGTATTTATTGGAAGAAGTAAACTTCTTGCTTTTATTCGAAGATACCTTGGCGAAAATGGATTTATGGAGGTTGAAACTCCAATTCTTCAAAACGCAGTGTGCGGGGCAAGTGCAAAACCATTCTTCACACATCATAATGCGCTTGATATTGATTTGAACTTAAGAATAGCACCAGAAACCTACTTAAAACAATGTATTGCAGGTGGGTTTGATAGGGTATTTGAAGTTGCAAAATGCTTCAGAAATGAGGGGATGGACACGCAACACCTTCAAGAGTTCACACAAGTTGAATGGTATGCGTCTTACTGGGATTTTGAAGAAAATATTAAATTCTTCCAAGGTTTTTTAAAGAATCTGTTAATCGAACTTACTGGCAAGACCACCATTGAAAAAGACGGCGTAGTTTTGGATTTCGGCAAAGAAAACTTAGATAGAATAAATTATGTAGAAACTATGCGTGAAATATTAGGCTTTGATTTTCTTGCTTGTACTGACCCAGTAGAACTTAAAAAGAACATTGTTGCCAAAGGGCTTTTCTCTATGGGCGAACTTGAAGACTATAAGTCAGTAAGCCAGATTATAGACTTTGTGTATAAGAAGAAGATTCGTGAGAAAATTGTTCAGCCTACAATACTTTATAACTATCCTGCATCTTTAATTCCACTTGCTCGCCGTAATGATGAAGATGAAAGAATTATCGATGTTTTCCAAGTTGTTGTTATGGGTACCGAATTATGTAAGGCATATTCAGAACTTGTAAATCCGCTTCAACAACGCGAGGCATTCGAGAAACAACTTGAAGCGAAGAAGCAGGGCGATGATGAAACTATGGATCTTGACGAAGGCTTTATGCTTGCCATGGAGCATGGTATGCCACCAATAAGTGGACTTGGATGCGGACTTGATAGACTTTTAATGCTTATCTACAATCAGCAATCAGTAAGAGATGTAGTTCTCTTCCCAATCATGAGGTAAATATTGAAAGCGGAAGAAATGAAAGGGGAGTTTGATAAACTCTTCCCTTCGCCAAAATGTGAATTAAATTATCGAAGCCCTTACGAACTTCTGGTGGCGGTGATTTTGTCGGCGCAATGTACAGATAAGCGTGTGAATATAGTCACCGAGGGATTGTTTAAAGAATATAACACTCCAGAAAAAATATTGACACTTACTCAAGAAGAACTAGAAGAAAAGATACATTCCTGTGGCTTTTATCACAATAAGGCGAAAAGTATTTTGAATATGAGTAGGGCACTTGTGGAAAAATATAATGGACGAGTCCCTGATACTCTAGAAGATTTACAAACCCTTGCTGGCGTGGGAAGAAAAACGGCAAATGTGGTGTATAGTGAGGCTTTTGGCGGGGATGCACTGGCAGTAGATACCCATGTACTGAGGGTGTCAAATAGGTTAGGACTTGCCAATACTGAAAATCCAACTAAATGCGAACTTGCCCTTATGAAATATTTTCCAAAACACTTTTGGAGCGAACTTCATCTTCAAATGGTGCATTTTGGTAGATATAAATGCAAAAGTCAAAATCCAGATTGCGAAGACTGTCCATTTGTGAAGGCGTGTCAATACAATAAAAAATAAGGAGTGAATTTATTTGTTTTTAGATAGAGTCAAAATTTCAATTAAAGCAGGAAATGGCGGTAATGGCGCAATATCTTTCCTCCGCACTAAACTGGTTGCAAATGGCGGGCCAGATGGTGGAGAGGGTGGAAAGGGTGGCGACATAGTTTTTGTTGCAACTCGTAATATGAATACTTTGTATAGTTTTCGCTTTAAAAAGAAGTTTGTAGCGGGAGATGGCTTAAATGGTGCAAAAAAACTTCAAACTGGAGCGAGCGGAAACGATGAGGTAATACAAGTACCTTGCGGTACTGTAATTATAGACGCTAAAACAGATAAGATTATTGCAGACTTGTATGAAGATGGTATGAAATTTGTTGCTCTCAAAGGTGGTAATGGCGGGCATGGTAATGCTTACTATAAATCCTCGATAAAACAGGCACCACATTATTCTCAGACAGGAGAAATTACTCAACTTCGCGAAGTAATACTAGAACTTAAAACAATAGCCGATGTAGGACTTGTAGGTTTTCCAAATGTAGGAAAATCAACACTACTTTCTTGTATATCGAATGCAAATCCTAAGATAGCCAACTATCCATTTACTACATTATATCCAAATCTTGGCGTGTGTGAAGTAAAGGGGCAAACCTTCGTTGTTGCTGACATCCCGGGGTTAATTGAAGGCGCAAGCGAGGGACAGGGCTTAGGGCATTATTTCCTTAAGCATGTAGAGCGTGTAAGACTGATAATTCATCTTATTGATGTTTCCGAGAGCGATGGGCGAAATTTCTTAGAGGATTATGATAAAATTAATAATGAACTTAAAAAATATAGTGAAAAACTTACAAAGGTAGAGCAAATCGTTGTCCTTTCAAAAACTGACCTAGTTGATAAAGGCACTATTGATACTCGTCGAAAGGCCTTTGAAAAACGGACGGGTATTAAACCGCTGGAAATTTCTGGTGCAACCTATGAAGGGATTGAAAAATTAAAATTAACTGTCCTAGAAAAATTATCCCAAATTCCAAAAAGTGAACCAATTGAAATTGAAGAGCATAACTTTGATAAAAAAGATAATTCTTCAATAGTGATCACTAGAGAGGATGACGGAACCTTTGTAGTCAGCGGCGGAAAAATAGATAGTTTTATAAGGGGAGTTGTGCTTGATGATACAAGGTCGTTTGCATATTTCCAAGCAAGATTGCAGGAAATGGGAATAATCGATATGCTCAAAGCCCGAGGGCTTAAAAATGGTGATAGCGTAAGAATAAAAGATATAACCTTTGAATACATGGTTTAATCAATATATAGTGGCTATTATGCATGCATACTAGTGATATATTGTGAAAAAATCGGACTGGCGAATTTCAAAGTAACAGGGCTATGCCCGCTCTTGAAATTCAGAAGGACCCCTTACGGAGGGAGATTGGGACGGGGAACCGTCGAGATAGCGAGTTAGGCTTGTTTTCAAAAGCCGTGTCCGCGTCTATCGAGATGGTGCCTCCCCAGGAAAGGAGGTAAAAATGCTAACAACAAAACAACGCGCGCATTTACGAGGGCTTGGCAATGCTCTTGATCCTGTAATGCAAATAGGTAAAGAGGGTTTGACTGAAAACTCATATGAGGCAATTAATGCACTACTTGAAGCGCGAGAACTTATAAAAATAAAGGTGCTTAAAAATAGCGATCTGCGCGCAAGAGAGGTCTGCCAAATGGTATGTGAAAAACTAGAGTCCCAGCCAGTGCAGGTTATTGGTGCTAATTTTATAATTTACCGCACTTCTTCTAAGAAAGATTTTAAACATATTGAATTGATTTAATTATAGCACTTCGTTAGGCATTTCATCGCTCTTAGTTGAATAGCAAATCAGTGCGAAAACGAGCAATATAGAACTTACAATGCAATAATATAGATTGATTCTTACAAAGAAACTTGATAAAAGTAAAATAAAGGCAGAAAGTAAATAGCCTTTGGCTTTATCTTTACTAAATGCAAATTTAATAATTTCTTTAAAGGTGCGAGCCTTGTCTTTTTTATATTCAAATGATATTTCTGGAAAAAAATCAAATTCTTTGTACAGAGCTTTGTAGGATGAATATTTATCTAACAAAAGAATTTGCATGTCAAAATTGTTTGCAAAATTAATGGTGTCGGGTGATATCTCTCCGCAAATAATAATTACTTTAGAAGGTTTTTCTTTTTTTACTATATTTGTGATTTTAATAATGTCGTCATTAGTAAGTTGGGAAAATTTTAGACAAGGGAAAATTATGCTTTTTATTTTTTCACTGTTATTAATTAAAATATATTTACTTTTTTTCTCCACTGACGGGTATCTAGTTTTGGCAAGGGTATAGAAAAAATTAAGATTTTCTCCCTTTGTTGCAAGTGATAAAAAGATATTTTCGGCCTCTTCTTTTTCTTTTATTTTTAAATTTGAAGCACTATTTTTCTTGTTTGATAGGAAACGAAGAAATAGGTATATTAGTCCGCTTGTTACTGCACTGATTAGAAGGCAAATCCAGAGTGAACGAATGAAATATCTTGTCCAAATA
>CAMRTM010000008.1 GCA_947053645.1 uncultured Bacillota bacterium
CGTATATATTCATTATATGCTCCTTTACTTATTATAACATATTTTTTATCTTTTAACTAATAAAAATATAAAAGATTTGACAATTATTAAAATTTACTTGATTAAAATTTTACTTTTTGATAATATATTTACATATAGTAAAATTTATTCAGAGGGGGTGTTGGCATGGAAAAGGAAGAATTAAAAGAATTTTTAGAAAGTTATTTATATGATGAACAATATTTAAAGGAAAAAATTAAGGAGCTTGAAAAAATCAAGAACCGCTCCGAGCGGATTTTTGAAGAGAGTGTAGAAGATGTAACTTTTGTAACAGTGGGACAAAATGAAAAACAAATAGTCCTTGAGATATATTTGAAAAAGCAAAAGATTGAGAATCTATTTCAACAACTTCAACAGCCATATAAAACTTTGATGTATTTAAAGTATATAAATTTTTGTAGTTTTGATCAAGTTGCAGATAAAATGAACTATTCTACTAAACGAATTTATCAATTACATAATGAAGCACTGCAAATGATTCTGAAAAATATTGAAAAAGATAATTTAAAGATTAGCGCAAATTAGCACTTATTAGCAAAAGTTAGACAGCATTAGAATTTTTAAGAATTAAACTATAAGGTGAGGAGGTAAATAAGAATAAAAAGTTAAAAGTCGAAAATAAGGAGAAAACAATGGAAAGTGAATTCATAACTAATCTAAAGCAAACTTCATTAGAAACAATATTAATCGCAATTTTAGTTTTCAGTCTAACAATGCTTATTAAATGGCCAATTAAAAAATTTACAGCTAAGTTTGATGATAATAAAAGAAAAGCAATAAATACAGTTATTGTTTTTATTCCAATGATATTATCATTGATTTTTAATGGCCTATATTTTGGTATTTTTAAATCTGTATGGTTTGATACGATAGTATTTGATTCAATGACAACTTCGTATTTATTGGCTGTAAGTGTATATGCAGTTTTTACTAGAATAGTTATTTTAGTTAAAGGTGGAATAACAATAAACAACAACGATGAACTGAGTAAAGAGACGATCAAATACATAAAATCAAATATAACCATATTATCAAAAGCGTTAAAGTTAGATGAAAAAAATCTAACGAATGTAGTTTCAGAGATTGAAAATCTTTTAGAGATTAGAAATAGTATCATATTTAATACATCTTTTCAAGATCTTCCGACCACTGAAAAACTAAATAATGAGCTTAATGAACTTGAACAAAAAAAAGAGATGTTAACAAGTTCTATTAGCAAAACACAAACTCAAATAAAAGAATTAAAAGAAACATTAAATAAAAAAGGGGAAATTTAAATGGAAACATTTATTGATGAAGTTAGGGAGAATCCTAACAAAATGTACATTAAAGTATTATCTCAAACAGCGGATACTATTCTTGCAGAGATTACACCAGCATATAAAGTAAAGACGCCTGGAACACCTGTTAATGCGGATCGCATGAACGATTTGGTTGAGGCTGCAGAAAGAAGTGATAACAATTCTACTATTGCTAAAAGTACTGCTATTGAGGCTAATAATACTGCTAACAGTGCAGACGCAAAGGCAACCACTGCTTTAACTAATTCGCAAGAAGCAATTACAACTGCTAATACGGCGTTACAAAAATCAAATGAGGCTTTGGGTCAAGTAGTAGAAAAACAAGGGACTAAAGTTTATATAAACGGAGAATATGTACCATCGTTTGATGCTACTACAAAAGCAAATCAAGTGGATTTTGATACATATAAAGCCAATACAAATCAAAGTATCGTTAATTTGCAAACACTTATTGGACAATTACAAGATCAAATTACTGCTTTGCAAACTGAGATTAATAATATGAAAAATGGGACAAGCGTATTTACTTTATTAAAAACAAATACCTTGGATTTAGTGTAGGAGGTAGATATGGCTATTATTTTTGATGACAAATATCATAAAATCATAAAAAGTACAACTGATTTTGAGAATAATGCAACTGAAGTTGAAATGAAAGTCTATGGCAGTCAAAGTGCTCGAGATAGAGAAAAATGTTTAGCAAGTTCAGTTAATGTCTTTTGTAAAAGAGTGCAAGAATATTTAATTGCAAATGTAAGTACCCTGATTAATGAAACAAATCAAATTCAACCTATGGATACGATTATAAATAAAGAAGAATTTTTATTGCTTCATCCATCTATCAGGGCAAAAGCTGAAGAATATGAAAGTATTCAAACAGAGGGGATATTTCTCATTGACAAAGTTCTTAAAGAAGATATTGATGTTACAAGTTTAAAACACTTAGACAAGTGGAGATTGTTAGGTTTTACTGAAGAAATGAGTAAAAAAATAGACGTTATCGGAAGTGCGTCAATTTCAGTGGATGGTATTAGAGACTCTAGTCTATTTGCTTTGTATAATGCTGCAAAAGAGAAAATTGTTTCACCTGTAATAGATTGTTAGGAGGTAAATATGGGAACATTAAAAATTTATGGTGTGAATATTTTACAATATACTACTCCAGTCCCAACAAGCGAGGTGGGAACAGCGCATTCTGCATTTACAGATAAAATAAAAGGTATTTCCACAGAACTTGATAGTAAATCAAAAAAAATTGTAACTGGATGGAATGTGTATGGTGCTCCTTATGATGCTGCTAGTGGTAAAATTAGAGTCAATGGACAGGTGGTTCCTGTTATGGTAGACGGAACAAGGCCAAGAAATATTTCAACTAAAGCAACGATTACTGGTTGTGGAGTAACGAAATATATCAATAATGTAAATGGGAATGTTTATCTATCCGACACCGCTAATAGTGCATCAGGAACATTAATTGTTAATACAAAAGACGTTAATAAAGATGCTATTTTAAACATTGCTTGCTGGGGAGCAGGTGGTAAAGGTGGTGGTGGCGCATACTGGTTTTTAGTTGGGAACTGGGGTGGCGTCGGTGGAGCTGGCGGTGGAAAAGCTTTTCTCACAATACGAATTATAAACAATGATTATGTAAGAATTGTGACACAGGCTGATAGTGCTAAAACAGGTAGAACAACAGATAGTAGTGATTATGCTATTGAGTCGCCAAGTCTTATTATGTATGACTCTGAAGGCACTGCCTTTTGTACTTGTACTGGTGGATGGAGTGGTGTAGCAAACCATCCAAGGTGGCATGCTGATGATTATAAAGGTGCTGGAACAGTCTCGGCTAAAAGCACTGATAAAGTCGCAGTAATAGTAAGAAAAATTGCCAGTGGTGTTGCAAACAAGATAGAAAATGGAAGAGCTGGTAGAAGTATTACTTTTTCAGATTCGACTGCTCCTTCTTTAGGTAATCCTGAAAATAATAAGGGACCTATAGCTTTAACTGGTGCAGGAGGATCTGGACCACAAACTAGGTATGAACAAACAAACGGAAGTGGTGGGGCAGGTGGTTATGGCGCTGGTGGAAATGCTGGCGATACTGGAAATGGTTCAGGTGGCTCAGCAGGAACAAACGGCGGTGGAGGCGGCGGTGGAGGGTCTCCAGCCGGTGGATGTGCAGGTGGTGACGGAGGGTTACCAGGATTTAAAATCTTTTACTAAAATAAAAAAAGAACATCATAAGATGTTTTTTTTTGATAATAAAGATGTGCTTTATTTGTTAACAGGTTTTTGAATAAATTTGAGAGAGATGGAATAAAAAAGAGATAGTTTTTTCTACTATCTCTTTTTATTATTTATAATTTATCAAAAGGGCGGTTTAATTTAATAAAAAAGATAAGGAAGAGTCCTTATCTTTTTTATTCATGAAGGTATTTAAAATATGGAATAATGTTGATTTCGGTTTTGATATGTTCATAAGGACATAGAATAATTATCGTTTTATATATCTTTTTTGTTAAGTCTATATCAATTTGCTTATTTTTGGCAATTAGACGCAAGTAACTTAAGGCGAACGAACGCTGATTTTCCTTTACTTCAAATATTTCTTCCCAACTTATTAATGTTATTTTATGTTTAAACCATTTACATTCAATTCCATCATTCGACAAAAATATTTTAGTCAATGGTGCTTTGTAGAAAAATAATGTAATAATACACGATATTCCTAAGAGCGAACCACAAATAAAGAAAGGAAACAGAGTAGCGAATGACATAGTTCCGATTAAGATTAATATAAAGGATAGCACCAACAGAATGCTAAAAATGATTAATTCTGTTCTATTTTTCCAAAATTCAACTTTCATCACAACTCCTTTTTAAGAAAAAGAAAAGAAATTATTACTAATAAAATTTCGTATATAATTATACAATTCTTTAAATTTATCTGTTAATAATGAGAATACAAACTCGGCACCTACGGTTACTCCTGCAAAAATGTTCTGTAAATTCAAATCTTTTAGTACTTTTGATGCATTACCGAACTTGTATCCAAATAGTGAAATTAAAGCTGAAACAGCGCTTTCACCAGTTAGATTCAACCAATAGCTCTTGTCATCGATAAAATCTCCGTTCATAAAATCTGTTGTTAGACTTCCAATAAAATTTCCAGCAAATCCGAGAGTTATTGCCCCTACTGGACCTAATGCAAATCCTAATCCTGTAAGTCCCCCAGAAATGAATCCACCTAAATAACCAGCCCAATATGAACCACCATTTAATTTGCTTTGTAGTCCTCCAAGGAAACTACCAACCCCTGCACTAATCATTGTGGCTCCAAAAGCGGCCGCAGCACCACCAGTAAACACAGTTAGAGCAACTCCACCAATTATCAGTGCGGCACTAGCAACTGTTCCAACGATGACTTCCCAATTATTTACGAAGAAGTTTTTAATGCTATTCCAAATGTCAGTTAACCAACTTGTTCCTGTATTATCAGTTAGCATAACGGGATTATTCACACAATAAGCATAAAGATTCAATCCGTTCAACTCGGTAGGTGATAAGTTGCTTATATCATCCACATTAATAAATCTGCCAATCTCAGGGTCATAATATCTACTATTCAAGTAATAGAGATTTGTTTCATAATCGTAATAGTATGATCTATAACGGAATGGATTTTTGAAAGTGATAAATGCATTAATGTCACTAGTGTCATTGTACATAAAATCACTAGGTATGTCAAGGAATTTGCCGGTATTGCCAAGGTATTGTGCCTTTTGATTTCCCCAAGCATCATATGAATAACGTGTAATTTGTGTGCCATCTGTCGAATAAATTCCGATTATGTCGTTTTGAGCATTTTTCTTATAGAAGTAATCTGCATCAACCACATTGTTTTTTAAATGGAATCCAGTCAATCCATCAGCACCATAATAGAAGGTGAGGTCATTACAACTGTCATGTTGTTTAATTATTTTGTTTCCATTTAAGAAAAATTGAGTAGTAAAGCCATTAGCAGTCTTCGATGTCCTGAGGCCATTGCAGTTATATTTGAACTCGGCTATGTCACTAAATTTATTAAGTTGTCTTCCATGCGACCAAATTAGATTTTTGTCACGGTAAGTAGTTGGATTTCCGATGGCGTCATATTCAAACTTTTCTCCGTTATATTCTTTAAGCTGGTCTTTCCAACCAGAAATAGGGTAAAAGTAAGGGAATGTTATGCAAGCCAGAGAATCAAAGGTTTCAGATAAAGTAAATGAATACTCTCTTCTTTCAGTTATATTACCACCAGCATCATATGTAAATGTTACTGTTTTCTTAAATACATTGTTATCTTCTCGGATAATTCTAGAAAGACCATCATATTTATAACGTGCGAGTAGATTGTTGTTCTCTCGTATTTCAGTGATATTTCCTTTGTTGTCATAAATATATCGAAGACTCTCTTTTCCTATTTTATCAATGCCAAATTGAAGCATTGAGATAAGATTTGATGTATGATCTCCAGATTTGAGATAAGAAAAATGTTTTGATAAATTGTTGGTAGTAATTGAAGAAATTCGGCCAAGTTTGTCATAATCCAGAAGTTGATTAAAAATAGGGCGATTTTCATGTTTTTCATCAGAAAGTTCAATACCAACAAGTTTTGAATCAGGAGTTTCTTTATCTAATTGATATTCATAATGGCAACACAGTTCATTATCTCCAAAATTTATTGTTGTCGTTTCTATATTTTTATGCGAGTCGTCATAAGTGTTAGAGATAATGATATTTTTATCATGTTGTTCTGAATGCATTTCGTAATTATTTCCAAACTTATCGATGAATATTTTTTGGAGTTTTTCACTATTAGTTAGATCTTTAATAAACACAAGGTTGCCGTAAGTGTCATAGATATTTCTGGAAATCAAGTATAAATCTAAACTGGAGTCAATACCAATATTCTCATTGGAGAAATTGACATTGGCAGGGAAGAAATAGGTGTCAAGAACATTTCCATCAGCATTAAATGTTTGGAGATACTTCTCCCCATTTGGAAGGGTGGTAATTTCTTTAAGCGCGGAGTATTCTCTTTTAAAATATATTGACTCATTGCGTCCATTGTCAATATTGATTTGAGATATTCGACCATGGTCATCATAGTTATATTTGATTTCAAAACCATTATGTTTTAAAGAAGTTAATAGTTCATTTGTATATCCAAAAGTGTTTGTGTTTTCAACCCCATCAATAGCGACAGAAGTTTCGAGTAACCTGTCGGATTTATCGTAACCGAAAACTGTTTTTATGTCATTTTCATCAGTTTTAGCAGAAATAACACCAGTACCTTTGATATATTCAAATTTAGTTACTTCTTTACCAAGTTCATTTACATCACTAGTAATATTCCCTTTTTCATCTATGTTTTGTTCTTCATAAAACTTAGATGATGGCTCATATTTGTTGTATGTGATGCTTTTGATTAAGCAACCTTTGTCATTATAAACATTCTCTTTTACAATATCATTGTAATCGATAGTTCTGAGAAGTTTACCTTGTTTGTTGTATTCATATGTTGTTATAAACCCTTGTTCAATTGAAACTTTCTCAATTTCCTTATCGTCGTTTTTAATAAAGCGAATCTCTTTTATAAGTTTATTTGAATTGTCATATTCATAAATCGTTGCCCAGTCGTCATGAGCAAACTCTTTTCTAACGGGGAGATTATCAGCGTTATATTCTACAACTTCCCAATCGGCTTCTTTAAATTCAAGGTCAGAGTGTTCAATATTTCCAACATTGTTAGAGTAGTCAATAATGCATTCTATCTTTGTGATAGTTTTTGTTGTATCAATATCTATTGCAAGAGAACAATACTGCCAACCAGTGTTTCTCCAATCAAAAGATTGTTGAACAATTGTAGTGTCTACGTCTCCTTGGTATGAGATTTCGGTTCTTAATTCAAATTTTCGGTTTTTAATATAGTCAGCGAAGTCTTTTTCTTCATCAGTAATAGTGAATGCAGAATCTGCTTTTGCCCAGCCAGATACGACAAAAGTTCTATGTTTGCATAGCGAGTCATTATTATTTAACTCTTTTAACATTTCAGCACTTATCTGAATGGATGCCATAGAGTTATTTTTTGTATCTGGTAAAGTATGCAGTTTTCCACAAACTTGATAACTGAATGGAATGCTGTGTCCTCCGCAGGTAGTAGTGCCTAAGAAAAGTGCTGGGACATCTTTAATAGAATCATTATCAAAGCAAACATCCTCTAAATAGTTTTGTGAATAAGGAAGATTGCTAATCTTTTGGCTAATTTTACTGTCTTGATAGTTTATCTTAGTCGCTCGAACACAATTTTCACCTAAATTTTCATCAAATTTATTCTCATAAATGGTTCGAACTTTTCCGAGTTTGTCGAAAAGATAGGTCATGCTTTTGCCTTTAGAATCAGTGAGTGTAGTTGAAGTATAGTTGTTTTTATAAATTTCAATCTTCTCATCTTCAATAAAATATTCTACAAAGTCATCAATAGTCTTAAAATCAAACTGTTCAAAGCTCTCTTTGCCTTTATAAACTACTTTTCCGTGTTCAACACTGGTAATAACGGAGATTGGTTGTATTATCTTGGAATCACCATCTTGATAAATTACAACACCCTTACCTGATTGGTCAACTACAGCAAAATAGTTTTCTGAATCATTATAGCAGTAATTGCTAGATGTTTGATCAGAATGAATAATTTTTGTTAAATGATTATTTTCATTACAGATGAATTTTATAACTCGGTCACGAGAATCAACTATTGATTCTAAAAGCCCAGTTTTATCATAATTTAATAGTATTGTTTTTTCAGCACTATCGATTATTTTTTCTATTTTATTCGATTCAAGTGATTTATAGGAAATTGATATTGCATTCTCGTAGGCATCCATTATTAAAATCAGTCTAAATATTTTTTCGTTAGCAGTTTTACCAAAACCATAGATAACATTATTTTCATCATAGAGATAATGGACTGGGACCTGTGCCTCTAATTGTTTAAGTTTATGAGAAAGTTTTTTAAGTGATTTTTCTATTTGGCTGAGGTTTTTAATATTTTCGTTATATTGAAAAATACAACTATCGAGAGTAGATTGAATACTCAGTAATTCAGCATCGCCTATAGCAGGACTTACAATGTTATTTTCAAGGTCATAGTCTGATCCATATTCTTTAAACATTCTAGCAAGTTCTTTTTTGTATTGTCCAATTTCGTTAAGGTTGGCTATGAGCTGCCGTAATTCTTCGTTTGAAAATGTTTTATTATCACCAAAATATGAGGTGAAAATATCCCAAGTTTCATCAACTTCTAATTTATAAATGTGTGTATCCGCAAACTCATTAAATTTGTCCAAGGCTGATTCTCCGCCCGAATTGGAAGAATTTTCTGGTAAATATTTACTCAAATTACTGTTGCCGGCACAATATTTTGTTAAACAATTTATAAATATTTGTTTTTTTAGTTGACTCTGGTTGTTCTCATAAGCGAGTTTACTATCTTCTAATTGTTTTAGTTGGTCACGAACTTGGATTAGTTCTTCAGGTTCATAATCAACCAATTCGGAACCAGGGATGTCTTTAATTGACGATACGAGTTTTAATCCAGTAGGGGATTCAAGTGAAGTGAATACTTCCATTCCCTCTTCTTTCAATTCAATATATTCCAAGTCCTGTGGTAAGTATTGGAAAGAAAAATCGAAATAATTTATGTCAATTTCTGAGTTTGTTGTCCCCAATTTGTTTGTTCCAAAGGCGATTGCCCCCGAAGATGTGGTTTTTATTTTATTTGAATCGGTTGGATCACTATCAATCAAAAGGCTTATCTCATCTTCACCATTTTCAAATGTTGCTATTGCTATTTTTACATTGTATTTACAATCTTTTACAACCATTTGATTCCCAGTGTTTATTTTTTTTGTCCTCTCCTGTGTAAAGATTTCAATACTAGTACATTTGTATGTCTTTTGTGCGTTTTTAGTTTTTAATAATAAGAAAAGAAAATTAAAATTATCGAGTTTCTCTAATTTTTCAACTAAGTTTCTAATATTGTTTGAACTATCAAAAACTCTATAGGAAGAATCTTCGAAGCTAAAATTCCTAAGAGTTTCATCTCTTCCATATTGTAAGTTGCCGTTTAAGTCTACATTTAATGAACTCTTACTTAGACGTATTTTTTTGTTATTTTCGTCCAAGTAATAATACCCTTCTTCGATTATTTGATTTTTTCCGTCTTTATCTATGTATGTAAATGAAAGTTTTTCGCCATCAACATCTTTAATCAAAAATTGATTGACATTAAGTTGCCAGCCGTCAGGCGTTCCAATATCTGGTAATTTATCATTTTTTACATCATTATATCTGGCATATATTGAAAAAGGTAGAACATTATTATCTGATGGGACAATTATTGTCTTAAGATCAACTTTTTCAGTTGCAAGATTAATTGATGCTTTGCCCCCTTTCCCTATGTCAAATTCTTGATAGGAACCATTTTCTTGAAATTCAGCTAAAGAAATATATTCCACATCAATATTTCTTGTGTTGTCATCTAAAAAAACGATTCCTTCGTCGAATTTTAGTCTTAATATTTTCTCTTTTTTATTTATGTAATCTTGTAATTCGTCGCTAATGTTAATGGTTAACATTTGATTAGCGAGTTCCTCTGTAATGTCGGTAATCCTTATATTATCAATAATGATATCCGAGGTAGAGGAATCAGAGCCAGTTAGATAAACATTTAAACCATTCTCTGGACAAATCATAGATGCGACTTTAATGTTTAAAAACGCATCTACAATTTTTAAATTGCTCATGTTTTGTGGAATAGAAACATTGAGGCAATTATTTGCTATGTTAATAGCTTGTGAATCAATAGTTAATTTTTTCATTTTTTATCTCCTTTTATTTATTGATTTCACTTTCAGTATAATTCTTATGAATTCTAATGCTCTCTAACTTTTGCTAATTGATGCTAATTGGTGCTAATGATTTAATTATAGTTTCTTATGATATTTGTAATTTATCTGGTATATAGATTTTGCTTGCAACCTTTATTGCTTTGTATTTGATGCCATTGACTTCTTGTGTGATGTTCTCTGGCTTGCCTTTTGCGTTTGCTCTAAGAATAAGATGTTCTTTATCTTCTTGGGTCTTTTTTATGTTTATATCAATAAATGTTTCTGCATCACTTACTTCGAGGACTTTTAATCCTTTCTTTACGAGATGAGAACTGAATTGCCACATTTGTTCAAAAAATCCATAGCAAACCATAATAAAGCAAAAATCATCTGTTGGACTATATCCAGTAATTCTAAAATAATTAGTCATTTTTATTTCCTCCTATGCGACTAAATTCCTTAACTTTCTATTGGCGTAAGGTAGCCATTTCTTGTTTACAAATTCAAGTACTTCTGCCGTTGGCCTACTATTATGGTTGCCATAACATTGAATGACTTTATGTTTTTTTAGTGAATATTCAACTGTTATGAATGGAGTTGTAGGGTTGTCTTTGTTTCTAATAAAAAATATAAGAGATTCTTCTCTTACAAATTTTTGATCGTAGCCCATTCTACCAACGCAGTGATTTAACTTATCACCTTCGTTAATAAGTTCTGCAGGGCTCTTTGCAATTACAACGATAAAGTTCTCATTTAAACTTCTTTCAAGTGGTATATATTTTTTTGCAATAGTTAAGAATTGCCTATAAAACTCTTTTCGTTTCTTTTTATCTTCTAAGGCTTTTGCTGTGTGATATTCATCTATTCTAATATCGTGCCATCTCTTAAAATCGTGAGGATATTTATAGGTAGCGACATGTCAAGATTCAAATACTCGCAAGCCTTAAAATAGTCAGTATATGAATTTATTTCTGTGTTTTGTTTTGTTAGGTAATCTAAAAAATTTAATAACTCATTTTTCTTTATAATTTTACTTACATGCTCCCTATAGTTATAATTATTAAGCATATTTTTAACTTCTCTGTCCTGTTGCAGGGCTTTAAGCAAAGATACTTCTCGCTTGTATGAATCGAGTATATTCAGTGATGAAAAATAATGGTAGTTGCCATATTCATTTTTAAGTGGATTATAATTTAATCTGAGCCATTTTCTAAATGGTTTGTCCTTTTTAAGTTTTTTGATTATTGTTTGATTTGTTGAAAGGTGGTAAAGCCCTAATTTCATGAGGTATTCAACTTCAGGGTACTTTTCATATATTCTTAAATATTTGAAAATATTGCTATAAGGGTATTTGTCAGCCACGCTATATTTGTATTTATCAACTTTTAAAGCATGACATTTATTTACTATTGGTGTATAAGGATCGAAATATTTATCCTTTACTTCACACCATTTTTCGTCATGCTTTTCCTTTGCTGCTGAAATGTTTTCTTCATACCAATTAACATAAAATCCCATTAAAGAATAATTTAAATCTTTTACTAGTGCAATATCGCTATGAATACCGTGAACTGCCATTTGTTTACAGAACCATTGATTTTTATATTTTTTACAAGCAACGGTGATTTTTACAAGTTCTTTCTTGAAGGTTGCTAGATATGAATAAAAGTTATCACGAGTATCTCTTTTCATATCTATATTTTTTATTCGCTTAATAATGTATTTGGGTATTGGTTTTATATATTCTGCTTTAATCATTCTATTACTCCTTTATCTTAGTTCCAGTTAGCCTTCAAGTATTTAATAAAGAATTATCATTGTTTCTCTATTGAAAGAAGATTTTATTTCTTTGTCAGTAAGAATTTCACCACTTTCGGTGTCATATGCAATATGCCCATTTGGCCTTTCAATAACCTTAATGTTTTCAAGTTTAAAGTTTGCTACTTGTTTTTCTTCAATAACTTGTTGATCTTCAATTTCGGTAGCATTATTTTCTTGTTGATTATTATCGGTTAATAAATCAAAAAGGGTAGGTTGTTTATTTTCTAGCTTTTTAATAGTAGGTATAGATGTAGATGGTTTTGATATGGGTTTTGCTATTGGTTTATATTCTGTTCCATCTTCATTGAAAAGTTTGCCTTCAATGGAGTCTTCTTCAAAATAGTGTATAGCCCAGCTATATACTGTTTCGTTATCTACAAAAGCACCTATTGCGCCTTTTTCAGCTGTATTTCGTGCCTCATTGGATGCATAATTCCAAAAGTCAATTAAGTCCTTTTTGTTTATAAGTGTTTTGTCTTCTTTAGTAATCTTGACGCCATTGTTGATTTTGTCTGCTAGTATGCGCGAGAATTTTTCGCTATTGTATTGCCTTAAAGTGTTATAGTCGGCTAGTTTTATAAGTCGTAAATTGCCTGCTGTTTCTGTATCTAATAATATGTTATATGTTTTGTTGTTTTCTTTTTTCATTTTTTTTCTCCTTACTTATCTTAATAGGTTAGTGTTTTATGTGTTTTCGCTTCACGTTTTGTTAGTCTATATATTTGAACCATATATAGTAGGTTGTTTCAACGTTTTCAAGGGTATCGTATCTTTCTTTTTCTTTGTTGTAAACATTTACATTTGTGTAGCACATGCTTACATAGCCTTTGAATTCGTTGTTGGTATCGCTTATTGGAGTGCATTTTTTGGTGACATCATCAAACACTCGAATATAAGCATTACATTTACTTGAGATTGCAGGTATAAGTAAATCATTTTCTACAATGTATCCTACACCTTTTAGTTTCTCATCTCTATTCACTTTTGAAATTGAGTAAACTACCTTTTGCATATTTTTTTACCTTCTTTATCAGATTTGTCTTTCGACACAAAAAACTAGCATAGTTTGGGAGGAATAAAGATGCTTTCTATTCAAGTTAAAGGTGTCAACGGATAGAAAAAAATATTGACTTAAAAATAAAAAAGCCAGATATTTCTATCTGGCAAATTTTAACATTTCAAATCTTAAGCAATAATTTTTTCCGTTTACACCGAAGAGAACTATGCTAACACAACAAAAAGAAAGGGCGAAAGGCAAAGCTGATAAAGGAGGACTCTTTATTTGCAAAAGGAGTTTGCTCAGTTTCAAAAGGATTATTGCCATCTATTTTTTAGGGGAGTAGGTAAATAAAAAATCGTATTGGATTTATTCCAATACGATATTAATTGGTGACCCCGCCGGGACTCGAACCCAGAAGAAATCCTTAGGAGCAATAAAATATAGTTATTTTAACTTTTTTATCGCTCACTTTCGCAATTCTTACAAACATTATAGCACCTAACTTGCAAAATTCCAACCAACTTTTCTATCTTTTGCACCATAAACACAAACCAATCCAAATCCACGGTACAGAGATGGTGACTTTTTGTGCGATTTTAAGGTTTGGGTGACTTTTTAAATTTTATTCTAGATAGAAAATAATGCATATTTGACAAAGTATTTACAATTTAAGAAAAATGTGCTATAATTGTCGTATGAATCAAGTTAAATTAACTGCAGATGAAATAATATATAAGAAGGTTGGAGAGTGGGAGCAAAAAGGTTCACGATTGCAACTGAAAAATCGTATAGAGTTATGGCTGAATCAATTTGAAAAAGAGGAACGCAAAGAAATGTTGAGATTGCTATATCATTTTGATTATTATAGTTCACATAAAATCCCTCAAATTGTCAAAAGCTTGTATTTAAAATTTAGAGAAATTTGCGACTCTGAAGATGTTGTCTTTGCGAAAGTTGAAAAGCAGTTTGGGACTAGTTTTTCTAGTATATTTTTTATGAGTTTTTGGTTTCAAAATAACTTATATGACTATACTGAAGAAAATTTAAGTAATATTATTTGCGAGGAAGATTTAACCGAAAACTTAGTAATTGTTGATGATTATTTTGGTTCTGGTGAGTCATTTATTAAATATATTAACAAACTAGTTACATTAAATCCTAATATAAAATTAAAGAACATTTATTTTATTGCACATCAAGGCTCTTATATTGGTAAAAAAGCAATTGATGATTATGCAGCGAAGAATAAAGTCAATATAACAATTATCGTCAACAAGTATTCAAAGAAGGCATTTGAATATGGTAATATATACTCAGAAAGTCTTGCTGATAAACATAGGCAATTGTATAGTGAAATTTATGATAAACGGAATCAAAATCCATTTTTTAAATTTGGATATGGTGAGGTTGAAGCTTTAGTAAGTTTTTATTATAATACACCAAACAATACATTGGGATTATTTTGGCAAAATATGTGCGGATTTAAAGCTTTGTTTAGTCGACATGATAAAAAGAGAACTACTCTTAATAGTATGAAAATAAAATCAAGACAAAACAAGGAATTACAAGCTGAAAAACCATTTATTAGAGATGTCGAAAATTACAAACTAGATTTATTTATGGTTTATTGTGTGTCTAAGCAAAATGATTTTGATATATATGAGGCATGTACTGATTTTGGTCTAACTGAACAACAATTAAATGAAATGCTTACTTATTTGCTAAATAAACAATATTTAAAAAATGAGAATGGAAAATATAGTGCAACAGATCAGCTAAAGAAATATCTTTATACTTCAAGGTTAAAATCGTTTAAGCACTTATACGAAAAAGAACCTGAGAAAAATAAAATAGTTTATCACGATGTATCCTACATACCTAAGACATTTAAGGATAAATTCAGTGGATACAAAAATTAAGGAGGTATTAATATAAGAGAATGCCTAGAAAATGAAAAACAAGTAGTTTTTCTATAAAAAACGGCACTTGTAACAGCCCTATGTATGTGCGGGTGGTGTGACGGACGCACAAGGCGAAACCGTCACACACAACCATCCCACATACATACACAGGACTGCGCCCTAGTTTGCTTACACCAATATTTTATATATCAGTTCAGGTAGGTATTCTCTTATTTAATATAAACACATGGCAGACGAAGAAGATTTAGAGTATGCTTTAGAGAAAAACATTATTGATAATGAAACTAAAGTACTTATTGAAGAGTATAATGAAAGATTGACACAGAATAATGTGCCTATTATTTACAATTTAAGACATTTGCGAAAATTGTTACATATCAAGAAAAATGAACAAGGACGTTTCTTTGGGAAGAGTAGACAACAATCTTACAATAAGTTTAATATTCCTAAGAAAAGTGGTAATTCCCGAACTATTGAAGCGCCAGTAAAAGAATTAAAAATTATGCAAAAATGGATAAAGGATAATATACTAGATAAGTTTCAAGCTTCTAAGCATGCAAAAGGTTTTATTAAAAACACATCTATTTACGACAATGCTTTACCACATGTAAATAAAGAACTAGTGATCAACATGGATTTAAAGGACTTTTTCCCAACTATAACATATGCCGATGTCTTCAAATTGTTTAAATATTTTGGTTATACAACAGAAGTTTCTCACTTGCTTACTCAGTTATGTACCAATGGAGAAAATGTTTTACCGCAAGGTTCTCCAGCGAGCCCTAGTCTTTCGAATTTGGTTTGTCTAAAGCTAGACAAAAGATTATCAAGGCTTTCGACTGTCAATGGTTTCGCTTATACTAGATATGCGGATGATATAACAATTTCTGGAAGCAAAGGAATAAAAAGCAGTTTGCCTCTAATTTATAAAATTATCGAAGAAGAAAAGTTTATAATTAATGAAAAGAAAACCAGGCTTCAATATAGTTTCCAAAGGCAAGAGGTTACTGGCTTAATCGTTAACAAAAAGGTTTCTATCACTCACAAATTGAGAAAAGAACTTGAGGATGCAATATATTATTGCAAAAAATATGGAGTCGTTAGCCATATGACAAAAATAAATTGTAACAAATCTTTTTACAAGGAACATCTTTATGGTATAGCATATTTTGTAAAAATGATAGATTCCAATAAAGGCTTGTTTTATTTGAGACAATTAGACGAAATAGAGTGGTTATACTAATTTTATAATAAATTATTTCAACAATATATGTTTTGCAATATTAAAAGTTATTTCAATCACATGGTCAATTTCAAGGTTGTGAAGTTGACCTTTTTCTATGTCTAAATCAAAATACTCTTTCCATTTTGCTTTTGAGAAGCCTTTAACAAACTTGTCTTCAAGTTCACAAATTTTATTTAACTGCAGTTGTTCTTCTGCAGTTCTTTTTTCATTTTCTAGTATACCTCTGACTAGTTGTAAAACGTGGTTCAACTTTCTCACCTCCATTAGTTATTATTGAAACATATTTTGCATAATCGCATCCGTCGCAGTAAACTAGTAGCATAATATCTGAACGCATACTACAAAACATTAAAATGTGCCAAATGCCTTTGTTATCAATGAACATTTCATTTTTGTATTTGATTATATTGGGATTAGATTCAAGTAAATGTTCTCGAAAGTAAATAAAGTCATCTTTTCCAATATAAATATTCCTTTCAATGACACATTCAACTTCTTTTCCGTTACCTTTATCAAGATTGTTTCTAAGCAATCTTGCATTAGGAATATCACACAAAAACCGTGTCTTCATAGTCTGTCCTCCTTTGGTTGTTGTGTGTTTTACCGTAAATAAAAATCTTTTGCAAGTCATTTTTCAAAATTTCTTAGAAAAAGATACACTAAATCCCTCCTAAGTGACAGATATATCCATTAAACTTTATAGGCAAAAATTACTCGCACGCGTGCGATATTCCTATATATAATAAAAAAATTATGTATCCGTCATTCTGTCATCTGTCACTAAAATGACGGATGTGACAGGATGACAGATAGTTTTTATTACGCGCGCGTACGCGTGAAGAAATCATATGATTTTAAAATATTGATTAGATTTTGATAAATTATGAAAATGAATGATTAAAGAATGATTAAAAAATTGCCGTATAATAGAGTTATAGGCAAAAATCTTCTTGACAACCAGCAAAATAGTTGGTTGTTTTTTATTTAAATTTACCGAAGCACACGATGTGTGTTAAACGAAAGTTTTAAAATAACAGAAAAAGATTTCTGCGTGAGGACAAATGCTGTCCACACGGGAATGCTACATTACAATTAACCAAATTAAGTTTGGTTTTATCGAGAGCTCGAGGTCTCGTTAAAATATGGACTGACCTTAAAACTGATCACTTTAAGCGAAAGTCAAAAAAATTAAAAGGAGTAAATATGAAAGATTTTATTTTTGAATTTGAACAAGAGAAAGTAGTTCAACTCAATTTAAAATTAAAAGAGTTGGTGTTGCTTGAATATATGTTCAAGTTTTTCAAAAACGAAGAAATTAAAACAAAAGACAAAGTGGATAAATTTTATTGTAGGCTTAGTTATAAGCAGGTGCTTAACGATTTGCCTATTCTGCGTATTAAAGAGAGACAATTGAGAAACTTGATTATTGGCTTGGAACAAAAAGGAATAATTGAAAGGTTTTCTGAGCTCAAAAATCAAGCATATCTTTTTGTCGACTGGGAGAAGTTGTTTGCGCTACCCCAGGGGCGGTCAAATCTCTACGAAATACACACCCTAAGCGGGCAGGCAGCCACACACAAAAATTCGCGAAATCAAAAATCAAAAATAAATCAAAATATCAAACTAAAATTTGCTTAAATTCCTTATTTTACTGGCAAAAATGCACTTTTTGATTATTTGTAGAAATCAAAAAATAATTAAATAAAATCGAAATATTTGCCCAGTCGGCAATTTTAGGTTTGGCAACAAGATTAAATGGGCTTTTTAGAAAAGTTTTAAGATTTACTATAATTTATCAAAACAAATGGTTTCGTGCGATCGTGGGCGAATTTAAGGCAAATTAAAGCGTTTTACAAAGATATAAAAAAATAAGATTTCAAAATTACAAAAAACAAAGTTTCAAGGATACAAAGATACAGGAAAAATCTTTTATTTTATTTGGCTGTTCACTGGACTTTAATGTTCTTTTGCGGTATGTGTTTGTTAGCAAAAGTACAAGTCCAGCAGTGAACAGCAGACTGGAGGTATTAATGCAAAGAATAAGGACTATCACGGAGACATTACAAATGTTGAAGAAAGAAGATCCAGAAACTTGTTTAAGTGAGTTTCTAATAAGAAAACTTGCGAATAACTACAAAATCCGTTCCATCAAAACTGGTAACAAAGTATTGATAGACTACGACTCCGTACTGGCATTCTTACAAAGCAAGAGTTATGAGTTACCAATGGAACAAATCATTATTGGATAAGGAGAAAAAGTTATGCCATGTATAAAGAAAAATGTGCTAGACACGGGCGCGATATCATATCGCATCCAAGTCAAGGCAAAGAATGAGCGGACTGGCAAGTTTGAAGCAAAAGTAATGACTTGCAGAAAGCCGGTAGAACTTACAGAAAGACAATATGAACGAGAGCTACAAAGAATTGCCTTTGAGTTTGAAGATAAGTTTCGTAAATCTTTGAATGGCTTGCTTGCCGTAGATAATGACATATTATTCATAGATTATGCCAACAAGTGGCTAGAAAAAGTTAAAAACACTAAGTCACTCAACTACTATGTTAAAGGTAAAGACAGCATCAAAAAGTTCTATGCTTACTTCGGAAACATTAAACTTAACCAAATTACACCAGTTATGGTGCAAGGTTTCTTAGACGAAATGAGTTTCAAAAAGGTTGAAAAGAAAACCGCTATGATGATTAAAGATATAACTCAATATCTTAAATCGCACTGCATTAAACTTATTGATGCGACAAATAAAACTGGAATATCAAGATCAATATTCTTCTCAGCAACAAGCGGACACGGAATAAGGGTTGAAAATGCTGAGCGGATATGTAAAGAGTTAGGACTAAAATATGACGAATATTTCAAAACAGAAGTTATTACTCATCCTTACGCAAAAGAGACAATATTAAAACTTAAACGAACACTTGCAACCATATTAGCAGAAGCAAAGAGGCAAAGATTGGTTGAACACAACTTTGCGAGCAGAGATTATATTGCACCAATACAAGGCTACAAGAAAGAGATACAAATCTTAAATGATAAGGAAGCGAAGATACTGGCACAATACTTGGATACTGAACCAAATCCTCGTTGGAAGATCGCACTATTAACAATCTTGTTTATGGGACTAAGACGTGGCGAACTTGCTGGTCTTGAATGGCAAGACATAGACTACGAAAACAAGACAATGACAATTCAAAGGTCTGTGCAAGATATTACTGGCTTTGGACTAATAATCAAAGATCCAAAAACTGAAAACTCAAAACGAACTATCTCAATGCCAGATAAACTGATTAGTTACTTGAAAGAGTATCAAAAATGGTGGGATAATCAAAAACATTACCTAGGCGACCGCTGGAAAGACACTGATAGACTATTCTGCACAGAAGACGGCAAAACAATTTCACCAGGGTTGTTTAGAGTGTGGCTACAAAAAACACTAATAAAAGCAGGATTGCCAAAAGTATCGCTCCACTCACTTCGTCACACAAACATAACTTTGCAACTAATCGCAGGCGTAGACATGAAAACGGTATCCGCTCGTGCTGGCCATAGTAAAGCTTCAACTACTAGCGACTTCTATAGCCATTTCATAACGAACTCAGATGTTCATGCAAGTGAAATAATAAATAAAATATTTGAATAGCAAAAATATGCTTAAAGAAATTCTATAAAACTATATCTTTAATTAACTTTTTGTGTTATAATGAAGGTGAGGTTGTTATGAAAGTTCTAGAATCATTGATAGATATTTATTTTCTTATATTTCTTACAATTTTGCCACTTACGTATATAGTAAACACCATTGTGTTTTTCACGAATAAAAAAAAGAATTTCACAATTGATGAAAAATTAAAGGCGAGCCATCAAATTTTTATTGTTTTATTTGTTTTGCTAAGTATTGCTGTTGTGACAATTATTTCTTTATTCGTTCTTTGTTATGATAAAATTATTATTGTAATTGGTTCAGTTTCATATTATTTTATATGTTTTGCGTTAGTTTTTTTAACATATTTGCTAACATCATTTATAGAGGATATAGCATCAGATTCTCAGAAATACATGAAGACAATGTCTAACAATCTTAAACTAAGTGAGTATAAAGATTTCATTATAAAGTCATCTATTACTCAATTTATAAAAGTTTATATTTTTATATGTTATCTGGTTGCAATAATTTTATTTCAACTTGAAAGTATGGATGTATATGAATTTAATAATGGATTTATTCGGATTATAGCAACAGTTTGTGAAAACACTATAACTATAATTTTAGCTTTCGAATTGTTATTGAAATATAAGAAGCACAAAAGAAAAGAGTTTGATGGTATAAATAAAGGTTCACAGCTTTTCAATACTTTCTTTAATTTTTCTATCAAATATTTAAATGTTTATAAATGGTTTAGCGATAATTTTACGACAGTCTTATATAAAGAAGACAAAGTATTTTACTCGAAAATATCAACACTTAACAAATCTTTGGTAAACAAGTTGTCAGATATAAGAAAAGAAACAGATTATGATATTATTAAAGTTTCGCCAAAGATAAAAACATACGACATTGTGTTCGATACATTAATTGAGTGTGTTAACAATTATTTAAAAGATAAACAAAAGACAGATGATAAAAAAGCAAATCTAGTTCATATGATAATGTTTTTTCAGAAGATTGTTAAAGATGAAATTGCTATTAAAACTCAGAAACAGTATTTAAGAAAAGTATGTAAATTTGCAAATCGGAATATAAGAAATTCTTACATTAAAAACAGAGGATATTAGTTAATATTTGCTTTTAATCAATCTCAGAAATTGATAAAATATTGGAATAGATAATGAGAGATTAATTAAGATGTATCAAAATTATTTTAAACATTATATTGAATATGCTATACTTGCAATAAGGAGAATTTTACATGAAAAAGATTTTTATAAGTCACAGATCGTTAGACTCCAAACTAGTGGATGAACTGGTTCAATATTTAGAAAATATAGGGATAAACAAAGATGAGATAATGTACACGTCTGCTGATTCATGCGGAGTGCAATATGATTTAGGATTAGAGGTAAAAGTTGCATTGAATCAAGCGCAGAAGTTTATAGTTATATTGTCTCCAAATTATTATGATAGCATTTATTGCTGTAATGAATTGGGATATATATGGGCAACAGGGAAAACGCCAATCATTTTTGGATTACCAGGTGTTGATTCAGATAAAGATTATAAAGGATTTGTGAACAGTGGCTGGTTTATTAGAAGGTTAAATAATTCCAGGCATATTGATTTTTTATTTCAAGAATTGCAGTCATACTCAAAAAATGAATTTATTTCTCCTGTTAAGCCAAATGAATATAAAGAAGCTTATTTAACTAGGGTTAATAAAATTCTTGAGGAAATGTCATTAACTAAAAAAGTTTCCTCTAAAGAAATATATACGCCTGAAAAATTTATTGATATAGATTCATTAATTCAAAATAATTATTATACAGATAAAGAACTTTTACTTTTTAAATATCTGCAAGAAACAAATAATTATATTTGGGGGATTGCATCAAACATAAGAGGCCAAATTATTAATTGGGAAAGAAAAAATAGACTGATCCCTTTTTTATCTCAATCTTTAGAGGAATTTATGGTCATGCTTGTCAACAAAAGATATCTTTCATGTGAAATCATAACTAAAAAAGAGTTTGCAATACAAGATTGTGTTGGAAAAAACGATGATCAT
This sequence comes from uncultured Bacillota bacterium, assembly GCA_947053645.1. Taxonomy (GTDB): domain Bacteria; phylum Bacillota; class Clostridia; order Christensenellales; family UBA1242; genus Caccovivens. The sequence goes on from CAMRTM010000008.1 coordinate 21,993, forward strand.
TCGAAAATGATGTTAGCCTTATTTGGAGCAGATGAAAATGGTAATACAAAATGTAATTATTTTACAATGGATGAAAGATTGTTTCGTGCAATTGCGAACATGGGCAAAAAATCTAAGTCAATAATAGATAAAACAATTCAAAAATACAAATTGAGGTGGTATCAAAGATATCCTAAACAAAAAGACGCTTAAACTAGCGTCTTTTTATTAATAAATTAATTGGTGTGAGTATGCAGATTTGAACTGCAGACCTATCGCTTAGGAGGCGATCGCTCTATCCAGCTGAGCTATACCCACGTATTAGGGATTTTGTTGAGTTTTGAAAAGTTTGGGTACTATTTGGGTGTAATTGAGGTTTTTCGTGGTGGTGCAAGTGGGCTAAATTGCCGTGTTTTAAGGGGTTTTAGCGATTTTTATTTCGTTCAAGTCGGTACTTAGGAGGGGCTTGTAATATCCACTTTACTATGGGAACACATATAAATCATAATCAGTATAACATATATCATAGTGAAAGACAATAAAAAAGAACGGAAATTCCGTTCTTTTTTATTGTCTTTCCCAACAAGCATAAAGTGTAGTATCGTCAGTTATAGTGATTGAAGTGAATCCGCTTCCGCCTTTTGTTTTATCAGCCCAAGCTTCAGTTCCCCAAGAAGTTGCTTTGTAAGTTTTATTCTTCTCAACTAAAGAGTAAACCCCTTTACATGTTGGTTGATATTTGGATTGTGTAAGGTCAAGTGTGGTGCCTTCCAAATGGAATTCTGCTTCCATTGGCGCTGCAGGCTGAGATTGTGCTCCGCCACCAGCAAAAACAAAATTAGGAGTAAACCATCTAAGATCAAAGGTCACTTTGCACCACTTAGTTTTCACTTCTTCTAAGCGTGCTTCTATTAATATGTCACGATTAGGTGCAATTTGTTCATTTAATAAATTACCATTCGAGAAATATCCAAGGAAATTGTAATTAATTCTGTAATCTAGTTCATTGTTTGCTTTATAGTAATCAATAAATTGATAATTCCCTTGTGTAGGGAGTAAGAAAGTTTCACCTTGATAAATTGATATGGAATTGGTATGTGGTACATTTTCAAATCTGTCGCTATAACCATCAATTAGTTCTTTCGTGAAGTAATTGTATGTGATTGTATATTTGTTTCTTATATGCAAATTGATATCTTCGTTTGGCATTATGTCAGGTAGTGAGGCAAGGGTAGTATAATCGCCATCCAAATACCAAAGTGTGTTCTCGTCAACTTTAATATTGTCTGGAAGAGAAATTTCATCTCCTACAACATATCTATCTGCATAAATGATTTTTCCATTATCGTAAATGTTGATAGCTCTTTCATAAGTAACATTTGTTACAGTCCATTTAGCGTATATTGTTGCATCCGTGTTAGGCATAATCCCATCAAATTCCTTAGTAAATTCGCTATCTGTATACCATCCAGCGAAGGCATAAGTTGTTGTAACTCCGTCTTTATTAATGATGACATCACTAGTGTTATAGCCGTCAAGATATTCTCGAATGCTGTAAGAATTGTATTCCCTCTTAGCGTCTAGGGTAGGGCCAACACCAGTGTTAAAAGTGAGAGTGTAAAGGGTAAGTGTGAGATCGTCAAGTGTTCTATATACCGCGAATAGGTCTACACTATCTTCTGGAACAAAGGTAATTGTGAATCCGTCATCGTCCACCCAACCAGCAAATTCCTTAGTGAGAAGTTTGTCGCCTTCTTTAACCGTAATTGTCTTAGCAATCCAAGAGTCATCTAGTTTGGTGCCAATTTGTGAATATTGTGTGTATTGAAGTACTCCGTCTACATAGTAGTTTACCGTGCGTAAACTTTCAAGTGATTCCCATTTAGCATAAAGAGTGATACTATTACGAGGAATAATACCCTCTGTAAACTCAGTTCCCTCTTCAAAGGTAGGGGATTTGTACCAGCCAATAAACTTAACAAGGTCATAATCCGTGTCGGTTATAAATTCCTTAGTGCCGTATGATGGAAGATTAAATGCGGTGCCCTGTGTGCCTTTAATTTCGGCTTCAATTAAGTCGTCTTGGTTAGTTACAAATGTTACAACAAATTCGCGCTCTTTTGCTTTTACCCAGTTACCGTTGTAAGCCTCCCATTCAATGTTGTCCTCGTATTCATAGTTGTTTATGAAATTATAGAATTGCGTGAAGTCTATAATAGAGCCAAGATTAACAAGTTCCAGAGGCTGTACAGTCTGAAGATTAAGTTGTAGGCTGTCAGTAAATGGCATGTTCATTTTGAACCCAATTTTGCCAATAATCTTCTTAGAAATTATTTCATCATTTATAGTAGTGGAGTGATCAGTAAGACCAAGGGTAAGAGTCATATCGCCCATGTTCTTATCGCCAGAGATTTCAGTCATATTTAGTACTATAGTACAAATTCCATTTTGACTATTAAAATCAAAGTTTTTAATTATATTGCCAAGATTAATATCGTGTTCATTTGCAAGGGATTTGCGTATTGTGTCAATAATAGTGTCATTAAAACCAGTACCCCATTGAACATAGTAAAGAATATCGCTCATCACAGTTTCCAAAGGTGCCTTAAGTTTTTTCTCATAAGTAGCAGTGCCTTTAGTGTTAAGTTCATGGCGGTAGAAGTAAACTTGCTCATCTTTGTAGTAAATGCTTAAGCGTCTTGTTTCACCAGATGATTTCATTGTGGCAATATTAAGGGTGTTAACCTGAGAGTAGCCCCAGTTTGTATCGTTGTTAAGATTGTAAACAAGAGGGTGTGCAACTGGAATTTTATCAATCATAATAAACACTTCAGGTTTGCCGTTAACAATTTTCACTTTGAAACTTACCGGCATAGACATATGCATATCACTAAGTACAGGAATGGACATATCAATGTCAAAGTTTCCTGCAATTTCAAAATCACGATAATCAATCATGTTAAGTGCGGCTTTAATGACTTCGTTTGAACCAGAAATGTCTATATAATTTTTAGATGTGTCAGGTTCGCTTACCTTAGTAAATTGATTAAAGTCAATGTGAAGATCAAAGTGTTCATTGTTGGAAACGCCAGTATATAGATTTTTGATTTCAAGTGAAATAAGTTTGTTGCCGTCTGTGACAAGTTTGATAGGCATATTTTCTGCTCTTTCGTTTGTAGAAATCTTGCTTCCATCAAGGACAACCTCTAAGGTGTTTCCGCTAATTTTAATGGACTTAAATAATCCAATTATATCAATAGGATTAGAAAGGGATGGCATTGCCCCTGCTGTAAGACTAGAAATATTAGAAATGTCTAAATCCATTCCATTTGCAACATCTTCAAGGGAAGGAAGGAAACTAGGGTCGATACCAAGCATATTAAGAACTAAAACAAGAAGTTCGTTTACATCTTTACTACTGATCTTAATTAAAAGCCCATTGTAGTTAAAGTAGAAGTAATCATTATACATGCTTGCTTCAATGTCGATAGGAGTTTTGCCAGTAAGCATCGCTTTGCCATAGAATTGAAGACCTTTTGATAGATCCGCTTGAAGAGAAACTATTGCGTCATGAGTAAGTTCTTTTTTGTCATATACTTGTGCGTTTGCAGTAATGTCAAATTGTTTAGCACTTACATAATTCATAACAATATCAATGAAAGGAAGGATTTCGGTTAGGTTAAAATATTCTTCAGTCACTTCCACAATGGAAGGGGAACTTTCAATGTTTGCATTAAGATTAAGCCCGCCTGATTTTAGAGAGATTCCAGTAAGCATATCATTAAAGTTTAAAGAAATATTAAAATCTGTGGTAGAGAGTGTGAGAGAGGAAGAGTCAAGAATAATGTTAAGGTCAGTTATGAATTGTTGAAGGTCAAAATCATTAGGTTGGCTATTTTGTAATTTTTGTTTAATGTCTTCAATCATTTGGTTAATGTTAATACCAAACTTTTCATACACGAAGGAAGATACAGTGTCGATATCGCTAAGTGCAAATGAGATTTTAAGTTCGTTGATATCAAGATAAATGGTGTCGTTTAGATATCTAATCACTACTTTCATTCCGTCTATATCTGCAATGGCATAACAAGATATACCAGTTTCGTCATAATTGCAAGTGCCGTTTACAAAATACTTGTCATAATCAAGTTCAAAACTTAGATAGAATTTTTTATTTTCAATATATTTCTTTGTTGCACTGATGGCGTTAAGGACTGTGGTTAAAGATTGATAATTTGTTTTGTCAATTTCAGATAATGTAACTTCTTCAACCGAGGTGTCAAGGTTTACCGATGCGAGAATATTTCCCATGTTAATATTAAGATTAGAAATAGTGTCCTTGTGTCCGATTTCAATTATAAGGTCGTTGAATAGTGTGATAACAAGGGAGTTTTCAGTTTGTGTCAATGATTTGATAAAACTTGGATTAACACTAGGGTTTAAGATTTCTGTTGCCTGTCTAATGAAATCATCCAAATCAAATTCACCCATAGAAATGTTAAAATTTTGTTTTAAGAAATCCGTCAAATTATCTATATCTTCAACTGAAAGATAGATTCCCGCTCCTTTAACTTGAAGATATACAAGTTCATCGACAAAATCTAGATTGATAGTTTGACCATAAACACTTACTTCGATGTGGGCTGCTAAAGCGGTTTTGTTAAATGCAAAATTTGCACTTCCTATAATTTCGCCGTTGCTAGAAATAAGTGCATTTCCAGTGTAACTGTTTTGTTTAAATGTTGAAATCATCGCGTTAATGGTAGGTAAAACGCTCTTAAGGTTGATATAATTGTCGCTTGCAAGATTAATAGGCTTAGCAGAAGTCATTGTGAGGTTGGCGTTCGCACCAAATCCGGTAAAGCCTAGAGACGAGAGTTTGTTTTCCTTAATTCCAAATCTAATTTCACCGATATCACGCACTGAAAGGGTGTAAATATCGCCACTTTTTACAAAGTCTTGAATTATACTTAGATCTATGTCATTTAAACTAGTTTTATGTTTTGTATTATTTCCAAGATTAAGGCTAGGGATGATATCAAAGAGATTTCCTTCTTTTAATGAGGTTAAAATTGAAATAATGTCATTAATAGGAAGGTTAATCCCAAATTGCTGATAGATAAGGTCTGAAAGTAAATTCGCATCGCTGAGTGCAAATTCAAAGTTTATATTGCCATATTCAAAATATACAATGTTGTCAATAGCAATTAAATTAAGGGGTAGACCAAGAAGGTTCATTGAAAACTTAGAGTTGAAATCTTTGATATTAGCGGAGAAGTTTCCAGCGAAAGTATAGCCGTCGTAAGCGGCGTCAATATCAAAGCCTATTTCCTCTTGATTAAGGTAGTCAAGAGTGGAGCCGATTACAGTAAACAGGTGTGTTGCATTGATATACTCTTGCGTAGGTGCTTCCACAACAACTGATGAAGGGTAGTTGAATTTGGAAGCGACAGCGATACTAGTTCCTTCAGAAATTTCAGTCTTAGGAAGATTAAGTTCACGAATAGAATAGTTAAGGTCGCAAACAAGATTAAGCGAGCCAATGACTGGCACATTGATTGAAAGTGTAATGTTGTTTTCGCCTTTAGTTTCGGTAAGGTCAGAAAGCATTGCAAGGATAGAGTCTAGGTCTAAAGAGCCGATGCTCATGCCAAGATCTGGTAATTCAACATTTAAGATAGATAAGATTTGATTTAAACTTTCTATAACATTGTCAGTTTCAATCATATACTTGCCATTAAGTACATCGACATAAATTGTACCTTGGGTATAACGAATTTCAATAATAAGAGGCTCATTGTCTATATATAAGGTAATTGTTCCGTCGATGCCCATCTTTTCAATTCCGCCATTAAGGTCAATTTGGGCATCAAGAAGTATGGTAAATTCATCGGTAGGGGTTTCCACCTCTAAATCAAGGTCGACTTTAAGTGCCTTAACTGTGGTAAAGTTTTGATATACCTGTGTAAGTTGTGGGGCAATGTATAATTCATCTCCACCATCTCCGCCGCCCATAGGCGAAAGGAAGATGACACCGACTGCAGTTCCAAGAGAAATGAGGATATACACAAAAGCATAGCCTAGTATCTTTGCAAATTTCTTAAAATACTTTTTCATGTTATCCTCCTTTTAATAGGGTAGAGTCACAGGTTTGTTGAACTCATAGTCGATATTAAGTGTGCCTTCGCAGGGTGCAGGAATGCCGTATTTGATGGTGTAGTGTTCGGTGATCTCGGTTCGAACAAAGTTCCAGTCCTCGTCAAGATAGACTTTAATTGAAATATCATCAAATTTAGGTTTGGAAGTAAGCCCGCTTGTCAGCATTACCTGCTTGTGATAGCGAATAGCCCCAAGCACTGGGTCAAGTTTAAGTGTGTAAGCGTACACCTCTTTGTCATTAAGCGTGGTCTTTTCTGGTCTTTCACTGTCATTAAGCACGGTTTGGGAAGAAACCACATAAGGACTAATAATGTCAGGCAATGAGCCGTTCTTGTCAATAAACTGGTCAGTGGTAAACTTTTGATTTTCTCCTGTCCAGTCTGCGGTCTCTGCTCCGACATTCTTTCCCTTGATGAGATTGACATTTCCGCTGTCTTTCTTATGCACTGCGCAAATTGCCACCGTCATCATCCCCACGCTCTGGCTTGTAAGTTCATAGGTTTCGCCGTCAAAGGCGCGAATACTGAAAACCGATTGTGTTGCAATAGTTGCAACCTTTCCTCGGCCTATAAAGCAGAAACTTGTGGCGTTTTCCGCATTGTAGGTGGCCATAGCGAAGTTCTCACTGAGGGAGTAATCAAGTGGAGTTCCACCATTTGCTTTAATCTTAGCGACAATCTTGTTTGTGTCGTCAAGGTAAGGCTCAGCGCTAGCAGGATAATCAATCTTCATCAAACTTTCTGTATAATCTTTGTACCAGCCTCCTAAAAGAGAGCCTGTCACAACTCCAAGAACAAGTACTGCGGCAAGATTAAAGACTGCTTTTTTCCAACTTCGCCTTTTAGGCTGCACCTTCTTTGCAGATATGAAGTTAAGATTCTTCTTTTTTGCCTGTGAGTACCTTCTGTCTTTTTGATTTTTGTAGAGAGGTTGCTGGGTTTGGGAAGGGGAGATAGGGGTAAGACCTTCAAGACTTGGAAACTCAATTTTTCCCACGACAAAAGAGCCAAACTTTGGCAGGGTAAATTTATGCTCTCTATGTTTTTTATCTATCTCAAGATGCTCATTGCTTTTTTCAGCGAGAGGAGCCTCTTCAATTTTCTTATTTTTCATTATATAACCTATAATGGGTTTTATTAAGTTGTATATATAGTGTAACGAGTTGTAAAACCCCGTGAATTTAAAATTTATTGTTATATATAAATATAACAAGTATATTTTATAATATTTAAGATACAAAGTCAACAAAAAATTATACCTTTTTATAAAAAATTGATAAAAAAAGTAGAAAAATGTCAAATTCAAAAAAATCAAAAAAATATGTATAATTATGCAAAAATTGTTTGATTTATGCAAAAATTTGTGATATCATAAAATTCTCAAAGGAGAAAAAATGAGTGAAGTTATAACGCAACTTAGGGAAAGAAATATAACCTTAGAGGGTGAAGAGTACTATGCTGTACTTGGTGCATATGTGAATAAAATAGAGGAACTTGAAGGTGGTGTAACCGCCGATATTTCTCCACTTTTAAAAAATGTCGATACACGAGAAAAAGATATTGAAAAAGAACTTTTGAAATATACAAAAAACAAGGTTGTAGAGAAGGTTTTGTCTTCTTCTTTTGGCCATGAAGAGAAGGTTGCGCTTATTCATGAAGAGGCGGTAAATTTGGGTTGTCAAAGGGTGTATCAAGAAACCTTTTCAAGATGCCGTAAGTTTGGTAATGTTCATGAGAAGATAGAGGCAGGGAAATATAATTATGGCAGGGGGTATGAGGATTATAAAATGCTTATGTCCATTAAGAATGATGAAAATTCACTTGACTCTCTTATAAGGATGCGTGCAGGCAATGTAAGCACTCCAATCGAGGAGATAAAGAGGGTTGTGCTAGAGAATATCAATGCACAAGAGAATGAATTTCTTAAACTACAAACAAATTTTATAGGAAGGGTGGTAAGTTATATCGTTGATGAAGAGTGTAGGCTAGTAAAATCACAAGAAACTGCCGAAATTTCCTAAAATCTTTGAAAAAACGCTTGACAATAGGCTGTCAATTATATAAAATATAATCGTCTTAAATTAAGGCGTTTTTTGTTTGCACTAGCCCCGCGGATAGAAATCACCTTTGAACAAGGCGAAATTTTGGAGGAAAATAATGAAGACATACATGGCAAAAGCAGCCGAAGTAGAAAGAAAATGGCTAGTTGTAGATGCTGCTGGCGTTTCACTTGGAAGAGTGGCAAGTCAGGTAGCTGATATATTAACAGGAAAGAATAAAACAATCTATACACCTCATGTAGACACTGGTGATTTTTGTATTGTAATAAACTCAGATAAAGTGGTTTTAACAGGCAAAAAACTTGAAGAAAAGAAGATGAGATGGCACACAGGCTACATAGGTGGACTTAAAGAAGTGGGTTATGATAAACTCATGCAAGAAAACTCACCAAAAGTGATTGAAAAAGCAGTTAAAGGAATGCTTCCAAAAACAACTTTAGGTAGAAAGCAATTCACAAGACTTCATGTGTATAAAGATGCAACACACAATCATGAAGCACAAAAACCAGAAAATATAGAAATTAAAGGAGCAAGAAGATAATGGCAGAGAAGAAACCAGCACAAATCATCTCGACTGGAAGAAGAAAAAAGTCTATTGCAAGAGTAAGACTTGCTCTAGGTAAGGGAAAAATCACAGTAAACGGAAAAGATATCAGTGAATATCTTCAAAGAAACACCTTGCTACTTATCGCACGCCAACCACTTGAACTTGTAGGCGCACAAGATAAATATGACATCACAGTACGCGTAGTAGGTGGTGGAGAGGCAGGACAAGCAGGTGCAATCAGCCACGGCGTTGCAAGAGCGCTTGTTAAAGCAAATGAAACTTATAAGAAGGAACTTAAAGACGCAGGACTTCTCACTCGTGACTCAAGAATGAAGGAGAGAAAGAAGTACGGCTTAAAGAAAGCAAGAAAAGCGTCACAATTCTCAAAGAGATAATTGTCACTCGGGTTCGCTTTTTCGCGCTGTTTCGGTTTACACCTGCAAAGGCGACGAAAGAATAAAACCCTCGTTCTTGGGAAAATATGGTTGTTATGATAAAAACTTGTCCACTTTGGACAAGTTTTTTGTTGCTAATCACACCAAGCCATTATGTCATCTCGCGACCAGCCCCACCATGTCATTTCGATCACTTTTTTCTTTTGTCATTTCGACCACTTTTTTCTTTTGTCATTTCGACCACTCCTTCCTGTCATCCCGACCGATCGACTTCGCAAAGGCTAAATGGTCTTAAAATTTACTTGCATAAATTTTTCCGACCTTACCGCCTTGCTTGTCTCTTGCGACCAAACGAAATCGCACTCCGTTGGCGATTTGTCGCAACTTTTCAAGCGGATTATTTTTCTCCTACCATTGTCATCCCGACCATTTTTCCTTTTGTCAAACCGACCATTTTTTTCTTTTGTCATCCCGACCATTTTTTCTTTTGTCATCCCGACCGTAGCGGAGGGATCTAGCGAAGCGTAAAAAAGTGCCTAAGGAACTGTCATCCCGACCGAAACGAGCGTAAGCGTATTTATACCACTCCTGTCATACCGACCGAAGCCCGAAGGGCGTAGCGGAGTGTATCTAAAATAAAAAAAAGACAAGTATAATTAACGATTATCGTGCAAACAGTAAAAAGCCTAGATTGATAGTTTATTATATAACTATGAAGATACAATTTGCAGAAAGATTAAAGGAACTAAGAAAAGAGAGCAATCTAACTCAAAGTCAACTTGCCAAACAATTTAATGTTTCTCACACAACGATATATCATTGGGAAAATGGGAAACAGCAACCAAGTTTGGAAACTTTTGTTGATATGATGATATTTTTCAAGGTAAATGCAGAATATTTGTTAGGTATTGAAGATTAAAAAAAGTATCTAAAATAATAAAAAAGAAACTGAATTTCAGTTTCTTTTTATTTCAATAATGATAACCTTTTTTCCTTGTTTTTTAGCATAGTTCACAGTAGCCCCAGTACCACTACCACTACGCCCATCCCATACAGCGATAACAATATCGCTATTGTCTACCATGTATCTATTTCTTTTAAGCATGCAATCAGAAGTATAGTTTTCACTCACATAAATAATTTTATCGCAATAATCTAATAAATCTTCATACCTATCGATATAGTCTTGGCTTCATTTTAAAGTTTGTTCTTTGCAGGGTATGGCAGCCTCAAGAAAAAGGTTGTCACAATTTAATTTTTCTTTTGCAACAATTTCTCCCGCGATAATATCTACACCCATAGCCATACCAGTGATAAAGTAAGTTGCACCTTCGTTATAAATGACATCATTGATAACCTTTCTTAACTGTTTTTTAAAAGCAATACATTTTAAACTATTTTCATTGTACCCCCAAGGTAAACTTTTGGGTCTGTGTCCTGTAAAACAACATTTTTTCATAATTTTTCTCCTTTTTACTACTTAATTTCGAATATTCAAAATACCGAAGTATATTTTTAAAAAAATATAATATTCTAGGCTTGAAAAATTACTTTTAAGGAGTTTCTAATGAATTTAAAACAAGCCGTCGCAAATAGAATAATAAAAATCTTAAAAGACAAAGATATGACCCAATATGAATTGTCGCAAATTTCTGGTGTGCCAGAATCTACAATAAGTACAATTCTTAAATCAAGTACAAAATCTTTAAGATTAAATACTTTGTTTGATTTGTTAGGAAGTTTGAATATCGAACTTTCTGATTTCTTTAATGACAAATCCTTTAAAATTAAGAATTTAGAAGATTAAAAACATTTAAATTATAAATCAGAGATTAAAAATAGTCAACTAAAAGTCACTAATAAATTAAACTTTTTTATAGTAATGAGAATTTTTATATAGTTTATAATACTAAAGAAAAGTTAAGTAAGGGATTAAAAAGGTGTTCACTATGTTAAAAATAATAGAAGAAATAGAAAGATTAAGAAAAGAAAGAGGGTGGACAGTTTATAAACTAGCACAAGAGGCTGATTTTGCACAACAAACTTACCATAAATGGTTAGACGGAAAAGCATTACCTTCTTATAAAACTTTAGATGCAATTTCACAAGCATTTGGTATGACATTAGCGGAACTATTTGCTGAAAGCCCACTCATAGAGGTTAGACCAGAAGTTAAAGATTTGTATGATAAATGGATTTGTCTAACTAAAGAAGAACAAAATTCTGTTTTAAATATTATTAATAATTACATAAACGCTAAGAATAAATAAAAAGTGGTTTTACCGCTTTTTATTTTTCACAGAATATGTTATCATATATTATAGGAGATAATTTTTATGGTTTATGATATTTTGATAATCGGTGGAGGGCCTGCTGGCATTAGTGCTGGAATTTATGCTAAAAGGGCAAATAAGAGTGTGGTTATTCTTGAAAAATTTGCTGTTGGTGGAGAGGTAAACCTTCTTGATAAAGTGGATAATTACCTTGGCTTTCATAGTATGGACGGGCAGGCTCTTGCAAAGGCGTTTAAAACACACGCAAAGGCGCTTGAACTTGATTTTATATACGAAGAGGCAATAGATTTTAACCTTACTGGAGAAGTTAAAAAGGTTATGACAAACAAACACACCTATGAGGCGAAGAGTGTAATTTTTGCGCTTGGTGCAAACCCTAGAGAACTTGGAATTGAAGGGGAAGAGAAGTTTGTTGGAAGAGGTGTAAGTTATTGTGCTGTGTGCGACGGCAATTTTTATAAAGACAAAAATGTTGCGGTTGTTGGCAGTGGTGACAGCGCGATAAGTGATGCGGTATATCTTAGTGATTTGTGTAAAAAAGTCTATTTACTCACAAGGGAAAATATGAAACTTTTTGGTAGAAGTGAACAAGAGCTTGATAAAAAGAATATTACAGTTTTGAAGGGTGCCGAGGCAAGTAAGGTTTTAGGAGAGAATAAGGTTACAGCCCTCGAGTATGTTAAGGACGGAAAGAGAAAATCTCTTAAATTAGATGGCGTTTTTGTGGCTATAGGCAGAAGACCGCAAACAGAAAACTTGGTAGGGAAACTTGATTTGGATGAAAAAGGATATATTGTCTGCGACGAAAGATTACACGCTTCACAGGAGGGAGTGTTTGCCTGTGGCGATGCAAGAAATGGGCTTGTAAAACAGATTGCAACAGCGGTGAGTGATGGAGCGGTTGCATCCATGGAAGCGATTAAATATGTTGGACTTATGAAGGCAAAAAAGTCGCCAAAAAAGTAGAAAAAAACTATATTTCCCCCTTGACTTAAAGCCCCTTGCGTGATAAAATAGCATGGTCAAAAGGAGAAGAGATGTTAATAAAAGATTTTAATGAATTAGATAAGAAATACATTGCAGTAAAAATAAGATATTTGCTTGAAAACAATAGAGAAGAATATTTAAACGGAGTAAAGACTTTGGCGGAAGAAGGGCAGATAAACGCACTTCAAGACTTTTTTATGAATGTGAAGGAGCATTATGCTTTGTCGCCAGCAGTAATAAGGCATATAACTCGATTTACTCAAAAACTTCGTCGTAATTTTGAAGAAAATTATTTGCTTGGAATCTACGCAGAAAGTAAAGGACTTAGAAGTGCAGGTACACATTACGCAGAAACCTATAAACAAATTTCTTCCAACTTATTAAGTGAGAATAGAAATCCAGTTGTATATCTTCGATATGCTGAAATAAGTGAACAGATGAATGAAGAGGAAATGTGTGATACGGCAATAGAACTTGCAAGAGAAAGTTTTAGAAACGCCCTAATTAAAAAGAATATGTCAGGAGATAGTAAATTAGCATTCACTTATAGTCAATTTTTGTTCCTGTTAAAATATGGCAATAATAAGAGCATTGCAAAGAAAAAACTTGCGTTATTGTTAGAAGAGATTTCTTCATCAGAAAGTGTATAAAATCCACCTAATGGTGGATTTTTTATTCATGCCTAGGATCAGTGTTTATATATTTAGATTTGTCGCTTGCAAGGCCAATATGCCCATATTTTTTGTTCACTTTTTCAATAGTCGATGAGATATCTTTCTTGTCAAAGAAAGATATCTGTTTAACTTTGTCTGAGGAAAGGGTGGAGGCTCTAAGTCGAATCGCCCTTATCTGCTTGTTGTATTTCCAAAAACTGTCTACAATTCTCATAGCCTCTTCCACAAGTGTTTTAATGTCATGTGTCGGGGCTATTTTTTTGCTTTTTGCAAACCTTTCAAATTCGTTTGTCTTAATAGATACTGTAAGTGTGGAGGCGACAAAGCCGTGCTTTATCAGTCTTGCAGATACCTTTTCAGCAAGAAAAGAAAGTGTGGAACGAATTTCATTTCTTGAAAAAATATCTTTAAGTGTGGTCGTGCCATTGCCTATACTTTTTGGAGGGGGAAGTTCATAATAGTTTGCCACCTTTTCCTCACGGTCGGCTAAAAGGTTGTGCTTCAAATGGACCCCTGTGATACCCATAATGGCTTGCAAAAAGTCGTCATCGAGATTTGTAAACTGACCAATCGTCAAAACATTCATCTTGGTAAATTTCTTTTCAAGACGCCTTCCAATTCCCACAATGGAGTTTAGTGGTAATGGGTATACCATTTCTTGAAAAGAAGAAGATGAAATTATTGTGGTGGCATCTGGTTTTTTCATATCGCTCCCAAGTTTTGCAAAAATTTTTGAAAATGACACTCCGACAGATGAGGTAAAATTAAATTCTTTTTTTATTTTTCCTCTTAACTCGTCAGCGATTTCTTTTCCAGTTTTATTTAAATATTTCAAACTATCAGTGACATCCAGCCAGCATTCATCAAGCCCAAGCGGCTCCACAAAATCAGTGTAACCTAGGTAAACCTCGTGTAGTTTTTCTGAAATTTCCTCATAAAGCGAGTAGTGAGGTGGAAGTGTAATGAGTTCTGGACACTTGTTTTTTGCTTCCCAAATAGCCTCGCCTGTTTTCACTCCTTGTGCCTTTGCTATTTCGTTTTTTGCAAGAATTATTCCGGTGCGTTTTTTGGGGTTACCTGTGACTGCTACGGGTTTGTCTTTAAGTTCAGGTCGGTTTGCACATTCCACAGAAGCGAAAAAATTATTTATGTCACAATGCAAGATTACCCGCTCTTTCATTTGATTTGCACCTTCCTTTTATTGTATACTTAGTAAAGAGAAGGAGTTTTATGCAACAGCAGAACTATTTACATTTTAAAAATGGTTATTATGATGCCTTAGGAAGTTTTTTAAAATGTCATTTCCTAGATACATCTCAGGTAAAAATCACTGATGAGGAAGATAGATTACTTTGTGAATATGGTGCGTTAAAGAATGTGCTTGCAGGAGTAGAAGAGGTAAACCTAAGTTGCTTGCATTCAGACAATGCACTTGGTGCATTGAAAAAGTATAGCCTTAGCGGAAAAGCGGTGTTAGATGGAAAGCAACTAGAAGATTTAGATGGTAAAGAAGCCTGCATAATTATACATATACAAAGTGTGCTAGACTATAGTGAAAATGAGTTGCAGGACATTTCAATGCTTGCTGGGCGGAAGAAGGTGCCAGTGCTTATTAACTACGGTCGAAGTTTAAATGAAATGGGAAGTATAGATAAAACCTACGGTACTTCGCCAATAAGAGTACTTGAAGATATGGGGTTTCTTGATAGAGAATGTACCTTGCTTGGAGGAAATTATTTTGATAAAGATGACCTAGCCATTTTATCCATGTATGGGACGAAATTGTGCCTCACTCCACAAAGCGATATGCTAAAAGGGCGTGGATTTGTAAATCTAGCCATGATAAATAACTCTGGCATAGAAGTTACTTTTGCAAGTGATGATTATCCTTATGTAGATATGCTTAGTGAAGTAAACTGGGCATGCGGACAGACTGTAAACCTTTTGTGCGATAGGAATGCTATTTCAAGGGTGGAGGCTTTAGAAAAAGTGACCACAAATCCAACAAGGGTAATGGAGAGGATGATGCTAAGCGGTGAAAGACCTTGCATAAGTGTTTCCAAGGAACTGAAAGAAAGGTTTTTGGCTATAGAAAAAGAACTTATAAAAAAGATAAAGGAGAAGATATAACAATGGAAATAGTAAATCAATTAGCAGAGGAATTTGGGCTTAAACTCGAATACTCACAAAATATAATTAATCTTATAGACGAAGGGTGTACAATTCCTTTTATTGCGCGTTATAGAAAGGAAATGCATGGCACATGTGATGACCAAACACTTCGCGAATTTAGCGATAGACTTAAATATTTACGCAACTTGACAGCGGAAAAAGAAAAGGTGCAAAAGGCAATAACAGAGCAAGGAAAATGGACTGAAGAAATTGCCACAGCGCTTTCAAATGCGCGCACAATGACAGAGGTGGAAGATATCTATCGTCCATATAAGCCAAAGCGTAAAACCCGTGCATCAGTTGCTATTGCCAAAGGTTTAGAGCCACTTGCTGATATCTTGCAAGCGCAATCTAAAGCCTTTAAAATTAAAGAAGAGGCAGAAAAATATTTAACTGAAGAGGTTAAAACTATTGATGATGCAATCGCAGGAGCCAAAGATATTGTGGCGGAAAGAATAAGTGATGATGCAGAACTAAGAAAATCTCTACGAGAATTGATAGCTGAAAAAGCGACTATTTCCTGCGAACTTGTGGAAAATGAGGGTAGTGCCACTTATGAAACCTACGCTGGCTTCAAGCAAGAGGTTAAGGCGATTCCAAGCCATAGAATCCTTGCAATAAACCGTGGTGAGAATGAAAAATGTCTTAAGGTTAGTATCAATATTGAAGAAGAAAAGTGTATAAACCTTATCAATAAATCTTTCAAGAAAAATAATGAAGATACGGATGCCCTAATGACAGAAACTATTACAGATAGTTTTGAAAGACTGTTGTTTCCATCTCTCGAGCGTGAATGTAGAAGCAATTTGACTGATAGAGCAAATGAGCAAGCGATTAAGATGTTTGAAGTAAATTTAAAACCACTACTTATGGAATCTCCGCTTAAAAATAATATTATTTTAGGGCTCGACCCAGCATATAGAACAGGTTGTAAGATAGCGGTCATTGATAAGAATGGGGATGTGCTTGCCACTACGGTTATTTATCCAACACCACCTCAGTCTAAGACAGAGGAGTCTATTGAAAAATTAAAAACCTTGATTGAAAGATACAATGTAGATATAGTTTCAATCGGAAATGGAACGGCATCAAAAGAGGCGGAAATTTTTGTGGCGGAACTCATTAAACGGGTGTCCCGACCAGTAAGTTATGCGGTGGTAAGTGAGGCTGGAGCATCAGTATACAGTGCATCGAAATTGGGTGCTGAAGAATTTCCAGATTATGATGTATCGCTAAGAAGTGCGGTATCAATTGCAAGGCGTCTTCAAGACCCGCTTGCGGAACTTATAAAAATAGATGTTAAATCTATCGGAGTAGGTCAGTATCAGCATGATATGCCACAGAATAGACTTACAGAGGTACTTACAGGTGTGGTAGAGGATTGTGTAAACTCGGTTGGAGTTGATATTAATACCGCATCGCCAAGCCTACTTTCCTATGTGTCAGGACTTAACATGTCGATCGCAAAAAATATTGTTTCCTATCGTGCAAAAAATAAGGGAATTAAGAATAGAGCGCAGCTTTTATCAGTGTCAAAACTTGGGCCAAAAGCCTATGAACAGTGTGCTGGCTTCCTCCGTGTTGTAGGCGGTGAGGAAATCCTAGATAATACAGCAGTGCACCCAGAAAGTTATGAATCGGCAAGAAAACTACTTGGGTTATTTAATCTTACAGAAGAGGATATTAAAAATAACAACCTTGCACTACTTCCAAGTCTTGTTCAAAACATGGGTGATGAAAAGGTTGCGAAAGAGTGTGGTGTTGGTGTGCCAACCCTTAATGATATAGTAAATGAACTGTTAAAACCTGGTCGAGATATTCGTGAAAGTATGCCAAAACCAATTCTTAGAAGTGACATTCTTTCTATGGAAGATCTTAAAGAAGGAATGGTACTCAGTGGAACGGTAAGAAATGTTATTGACTTTGGGGCTTTTGTAGATATTGGTGTACACCAAGATGGACTTGTTCACATATCGCAGATTTCAGATTCCTTTATTCGCCATCCGTCAGAAGCGCTTAAAGTAGGTCAGCATGTAGATGTAAAAGTGCTTTCTGTGGACCCAGTTAAGAAAAGAATTTCACTTACAATGAAAGGGATTGAAAAAGAATAAATATTGCATACTACTACAACAATCTGGTGGTTGTCTATGCATACTAGTACAATATATTGATTTACGGAGGTAAAACTATTGACAAAAAAATGTCCATATTGTGGTACGACTTATGAAGAAATAATACAAACTGGATTTGTAGGATGCGAGCATTGCTACAATACTATTCCGCTTCTTCAAGAAACTCTTAAAGGGCTATATGGACAGAAGAAACATAAAGGGCGAGGTAAATATGGAAGTATTCGATAATATAGCAATTTCTTCTCGGATTAGGCTTGCCCGAAATGTTTCAGGACTTAAGTTCTTCACTAAACTTGATAGCGAAGGGGCGAAATTCATTACTGAAAGCGTCAAAGGCGTGCTTGAAAAATTTGATTTATTTAATTTTTTAACACTTAAAAATCTTTCGTTAAATGAGTGCAATGCACTTTTTGAACAACACCTTATAAGTCGAGAACTTATTGAAAATAAAGATATATCTTCTGTTGCAATAAGTGAGGATGAGAAGGTAATTGTCATGCTTAATGAAGAGGATCATATTCGTGAGCAGTGTATAGAAAGTGGTTTTAATCTTTTGAAACCTTTTAGAAGGCTAAAAAAAATTGATGAAGAAATACTTAGAGATATTGATGTAGCATATGATGAAAAACTAGGTTTTATAACTGCCAGCCCTTCCAATTTGGGAAGTGGCATGCGAGCAAGCGTAATGCTCTTTTTGCCAGCCCTTGAACGAGCGGGAAAAATTAATGACCTATTTGATAGAGCGGGTAGGAATGGACTAACCATTCGTGGAATATATGGCGAGGGAAGTGGTGTTCAAGGAAGTTTTTATCAAATTTCTAATCAAGCCTCATTAGGTAAAAGCGAAGAAGAAATTATTGATAATGTAAGTGAAATTATCTATGAAATATGCAATGAAGAAAAAGAAATGCGTGACTACTATATGTTGAATGAGAGGACGCAAATTCATGATGAAGTGCTTAGGGCATATGGTATACTTACAAATTGTTATACTCTTGAAGAGGAAGAGATGATGAAACTTCTTTCACTAGTAAAGTTTGGAGATAGTCTTGGATTTTTGCATATAATTGATACTGATAAATTCCAAAAATTATATTATGAGGGTGGAGAGGCAAATTTAAAAGAAATATTTGATTTTTCCGAAACAAAAAAGGAAAATATAGTAAGAAGTGAGTATATATCTAAAAAGATAAAAACACTTGTAAAACGGAGGTAAGAATGAATTATCAAGGTGGCTCATTTTCCGATAGTATTGAAAAGGTAATAAAAAATGCAAGTAAGTTTGCCCTCAGGTTTGGAAGTAACCTAGTGGGTAGCGAGCATATTTTGTATGGGCTTGTAAGCGTGAGAGATTGCCTTGCTTCTAAATTTTTGGCGGAAGCGGGTGTAACCGAGCCTGCACTGTTCGAGTTTTTTGAAGAAAACGCTCCTGAAGATAATCTTTTTGGAATGGAGGTAGAACTTACTCCAAGGACAAAAGATCTATTTCGTATGGCACAGCAAATTGCTCTTCAAATGAATCATTCATTTTTAGGTGCTGAACATCTCTTGCTTGCATTACTAAATAGTGTAGGCAGTGTAGCGTACAAGATATTGGTGGGACAGTTTGGTGTAGATGTAGAGGAAATGAAGGGAAAGATTATTAAGGCCCTTAATGCAAGTAGACCAGAGAAAGAGGAGGGAAATAAACAAACAGGCAGTACTCTCCCTGAGAAACTTCTTGAAATGGGAACAGATATCACTCTTAAGGCACGCGAGCATAAACTTGACCCAGTCATCGGGCGTGAGGAGGAGATAGAACGCGTAGTCGAGATACTTTGTCGTAAAACTAAGAATAACCCTGTGCTTATAGGCGAGGCAGGTGTTGGTAAAACAGCAGTGGTCGAAGGGCTTGCACAGGCAATAGTAAGCGGTAATGTACCTGAGATACTTAAAGATAAAGTCATCTACTCACTTGAAATAGGTGGACTTATGGCAGGCACAAAATATCGTGGGGCAATGGAAGAAAAATTAAAGGACGCCATTGAAACAATAATTTCAAGTCAAAATATCATTGTGTTTATAGATGAGATTCACACTCTTGCGCAAGCAGGCAGCGAAAAAGGGGAAACTTCACCAGCGGATATGTTAAAGCCATATCTTGCAAGAGGAGAACTTCAAACCATAGGTGCAACAACCACTGATGAGTATAGAAAGTTTATAGAAAAAGATAAGGCGCTTGAACGAAGATTTCAGCCAATACTTGTAAATCCACCTTCAGTGGAGCAAACCATACAAATTCTAAAGGGGTTGCGTGACGCATATGAGGCATTCCATAAAATCACAATCACGGATGAGGCAATAGAGGCGGCGGCAAACCTATCAGATAGATATATCATGGATAGAAGTTTGCCAGATAAGGCTATTGACCTTATAGACGAGGCAAGCAGTAAAGCCAAGGTGAATTATACAGTAAAGCCACAAGCAATACGAGAAATTGAAGATAAGATAAAAGCGCTTTCTGCAAGTAGGGATGAGGCGTCACTTCAACGCAATTATGAGAAGGCGGCGAAACTTCAGTCTTCTATCATAAACCTTGAAAATGAACTTAAGAAGAAGAGTGATAAACTAAATATAAAAAAGGAAGCAATCAAAGCGATAGGGGCAAATGAAATTGCTGAAGTTGTTGCAAAATGGACGGGAATCCCTGTTACAAGGATTACAGAAAGTGAGAAACAAAAACTCATTCATTTAGAGGAGATTCTTCATAAGCGTGTTGTTGGTCAAAATAAAG
>CAMRTM010000009.1 GCA_947053645.1 uncultured Bacillota bacterium
TTTATTATTTGATTGCCTGAAGTAAGTCTTTCACTTTCTGGAATCTTTTTACATTGCATTGGTAATATTTTTAAACCAAAATCCACAGCAATAGTTGCGTCATCTGCCACATCTACGAAAACCACCTTATCGCTACCTTCAAAATTAATATATCGAAGCCCCTTTCTATACCTTTGTGAAACTGGTAACGAGGCAACATTGAGTCGTTTAATATAACCATTTTGAGTAACAACCACGGTAGTTGCAAATTCAAGTTGGCTTGCAAATACCACATTATCACCCTCTTCCATATTTATTCCTCTCACGCCGCCTGATATACGACCTTGAGTTGGAACATCACTCTTTTCAAAGTTTAGGCAATTTCCTTGCGAGGTCATCATAAGCACGCTCTTACCCACCTTATCTAATTGAACTCCAAGGACACTATCGCCCTCTCCGAGTTTCATGACTTGATAGAAGGATTTTGTAGTTATACAATCTTTTAAACTACTCTTTTTGATCATACCCTGTCTTGAATAGAAAAGCAAACTGCCTTCGCTTCCCGCTTTCATGAATGATACAACAAATTCATCCTTTGACGCCCCACTATCTAAACTATTCAGCGTTATACCTTTATCACGCCACTTACATTCTTTGATTTTATCGCAGGTGATTTTTAAGCAATTACCTTTATTTGTAAACATCAAAAGCATTTCTTTAGAGGATACCCCCTCTATCTGATGATGTACATCTGTTATGGTAGAGGTATCATTAAGCACTTTATTAGACATAGAATAATTTTTTGCAGTAACCTTCTTAATAGTATTTCCGCTGGAGAGAGCAACTACAAATCCTTGAGACTCATCTTCTTCCTTTTTCTCTTCAAGTTTAATTTCTCCGTTTTTCAAAATATGAGTTCGGCGTGGAGAATTATAGTTCTTCTTGATTTCAAGAAGTTCTTTCTTAACAACCTCATATTGTGCTATTTTTGATGCGAGTATTCGCTCATATTCTGCGATTTTTTTCTTAAGGTCGGCAAGTTCTGCTTCAAGTTTCTCTACCTCCAAGTTTACAAGTCTTGCAAGACGCATATCTAGAATTGCTTGCGTTTGTTTATCACTTAAATCGAACTTGGCTTTAAGCCTTTGTTTCGCCTCTGTCACATTGGCAGAAGTCTTGATTATCTTGATAACAGCATCAATATTCTTTATTGCAACAAGTAGTCCTTCAACAATATGCGCGCGTTCCTTAGCCATATTTAGGTCGTACCTAGTTCGTCTTGCAATAACCTCTCTTTGGTAATGTGCATAATATGAAATAATATCAATAAGCCCCATAAGTTTTGGCTTTCCATCAGCGATTGCAACCATATTAAATGCAAAGGATTGTTGAAGATTTGTTGATTTATATAATATTTCCAATATTTTTTTAGGCTTAGCATCTTTTTTGAGTTTAATGACTGCCCTTACATTTTTATCACTTTCATCAACTATGTCAGCGATATCACCTAATTTTTCCTTATTCTGCTCCTTTAAATCCGCTATTTTTTGGAGTAATTGTGCTTTATTGACTTGATATGGTAGTTCTGTGATGACAAGGCTTGTTCTCCCATTGATTGTTTCAAGGTTTACCTTACCACGCATCATGATTTTGCCTTTACCAGTCTTATATGCCTGTTCTAGCCCATCATCAAAGTAAATTTCGCCGCCAGTTGGAAAATCTGGACCTTTGATATATTTCATCATATCAGAAAGGGTTATTCTTGGGTTGTCAATGTATGCAATTACACCGTCAATGGTTTCGCCAAGGTTATGTGGTGGGATGTTTGTAGCAACACCTACCGCAATACCAGATGTTCCATTTACAAGAAGGTTTGGAAAGCGTCCTGGAAGCATATCTGGTTCCTGCAAAGTATCATCAAAGTTATAACTCCAACGCACTGTATCTTTATCCAAATCTCTTAGTAGTTCTAGAGCAAGAGGCGCCATCTTTGCCTCGGTATAACGCATTGCTGCTGGGCTATCTCCGTCAATAGAACCAAAGTTTCCTTGCCCGTCTACAAGTGGCATTCTCATACTGAAATCTTGCGCCATACGACACATAGCATCGTATACCGAACTGTCACCATGTGGATGATATTTACCTAGACAGTCACCGACAAGTCTTGCACTCTTTCGATAGCCTTTATCAGGCTGCATACCAAGTTCAAGCATGGAATAGAGTATCCTTCGCTGTACTGGTTTTAATCCATCCTCTACCCTTGGAAGCGCTCTATCCATAACGACACATTCAGTGTATGGAATCATAGAGTCATGAAGCACCTGTTCAATTGAACGATAGATAATACCTTTATTATCTCCGTTTCCTTCTCTGCTTTCTTCCTCTTGTTCTATTTCAGGAAGCCCATTCATTTCTTCTTGTATTATTTTATCTTTTTCCTCTTGCACTTTTTACCTCGCTTTATTTTAGATCCTTCGGCTTCGCTCAGGATGACAGGAGTGAAATGACACTTTTTATCTCTTAATTTTTATATCTTTCTACACTGTTCTGAACTATAGCTGTGAAACAATTCTTTTTATCTCTTCATTATTTATTTCTACGCTATTATGATTTTTATAAGTGGAACGGAATTTTCTTATCTTTCTTTCTCCGCTACACCTTAAGTTGAAATGACATATTGGGATTTATTTTTTATAATTTTTATAAAATTCGTCCTCTTTATCAAAGTTTGCGTGTTGGGATATATACGCTTTGCGGGCATCTATATCA
The DNA here is from genome assembly GCA_947053645.1 of uncultured Bacillota bacterium. Taxonomy (GTDB): domain Bacteria; phylum Bacillota; class Clostridia; order Christensenellales; family UBA1242; genus Caccovivens. Next base: position 2,749 of record CAMRTM010000009.1, read on the forward strand.
TCACCCATCCATGTCGTAACCATTTTCTCTGCCTCGGCAGCATCCTCAATATTTACCTGAATTAGCATTCGTTTATCAGGATCCATAGTGGTATCCCAAAGTTGGTCTGGGTTCATCTCGCCGAGTCCTTTATATCTTTGCAGGTCATATCCCTTACCAGCCCGTGAAATAGCATCTGGCAGTTCGTTATCTGAGTAAACATACTCGACAAAGTCTTTCTTAGAAACCTTATATAATGGTGGAAGCCCGATATACACATGTCCGTCATTGATAAGTTCTCTCATATATCTATAGAAGAAGGTAAGAAGTATTGCTCGAATATGCGCACCATCTTGGTCAGCATCGGAAAGAATGATGACTTTATTATATCTTAGGCTTGATAAATCTAAGTCCTCGCCTATACCAGTATTTAAGGCACTTATTATCGTCCTTATCTCCTCATTTGCAAGAACTTGGTCTATTCTTTTCTTTTCAGCGTTGAGCGGTTTTCCACGAAGTGGAAGTATCGCTTGAAAGCGTCTATCTCTTCCTTGTTTTGCACTACCTCCCGCTGAATCTCCTTCCACGATAAACAATTCACTTAATTCGCGGTTTCTAGATGTTGCCGCAGCAAGTTTACCAACTAGGTTAAAATTCTCAGCATTGTTTTTAGCACGAGTGAGTTCCTTTGCTTTCTTTGCCGCCTCTCTTGTCTTGGCTGCACCTTTGGCTTTATTGATTATAATCTCGGCAACTGAGTTATTCTTTTTATCTTCAAAGAATTTACTAAGTTCTTTTATTGTTAAGTTCTCAACATAGGTCTTTGCTTCGGGATTTCCCAGTTTTGTTTTGGTTTGCCCTTCAAATTGAACATTGTTCATTTTGATATTTAGCACTACGGTAATTCCTTCGCGAAAATCCTCGCCAAGCAAATTTGCCTCTTTCTCTTTTAAGTAATTATTTGAACGAGCATAGTCATTCATAACCTTTGTAAAGGCACTTCTGAATCCTGTTTCGTGAGTTCCGCCCTCTATTGTCGGAATGTTATTTACAAATGAAAATGAATTTTCTGTGTATGAATCGGTGTATGTAAAAGACACTTCTAAGTCAAAATTCTTATCTTCAGCATGGAAAAATATCGGCCTTGGAAGCAGTTTTGTCTTTCCCTCTACAAGATATTCCACATAATCTGCAATTCCACCTTCATAGTGATAATTTTCTTCAAGCCCCTCTCGGTCGTCTATTACAGTAATTCTTAAGCCCTTGTTTAAAAAGGCAAGTTCCTTTGCTCTGCGAGAAATGTTTTCATAACTAAACTCGAGTGCACCAAACATTTCGCTATCTGGAAGGAAGGTCACTTTTGTTCCCGTCTTATCAGTCTTTCCTATTTGCTTTAATGGCTCTACTGGTACACCACTATGCATCTTACCATTCTCGTCCATATATGAATGGAAAGAAATCTGATATTCCTTACCACCCTTATATACTGTGACATTGCACCACTTTGAAAGTGCATTTGTCACTGATGCACCCACACCATGTAGTCCACCTGAAAATTTATAATTTGAATTATTGAATTTTCCGCCAGCATGAAGGGTGGTATATACAACCTCTACTCCGCTTTTGTGAAGTGTTGGATGATTATCAACTGGAATTCCTCGTCCATTATCTTCAACCGTTGCACTGCCATCTTTATTCAATGTAATTGTTATAGTGTCGCCATATCCATTTGAAATTTCATCAATAGCATTATCCACTATCTCCCAAAGAAGATGGTGCATTCCTTTTGAGCCTGTTGTACCAATATACATACCCGGGCGAAGTCTCACTGCGTCAAGCCCTTCAAGTACGACAATGTCTTTTGAATCATATGTTTTATCAGCCATATTTACCCCTTATATGTAATTATTTTAACATAAAAAACAAAATTCATAAAACATTTTAAACCATTTTCTAAAAACTTAAATAAAATATATTATGAATTATTTGAGTAAATTTGTTTGCATAAATATACAAAGACAAGAATACTTATTCATTTATATTTTTACACTATTTACACATAATATTTTTAAGGAGCATATATGAAAAAGATTGTTTTAACCGGTGGTGGCACTGCTGGTCATATCTACCCTGCACTGGCGGTAAAGGAGCGACTTGGCAGGGAATATGAGGTGCATTTTATAGGTGGCAATGGAATGGAAAAAAAGATTCTTGCTGAAGAAAAAGATATCATTTTCCATGAGATAAGTGCTGTCAAACTTGAACGAAAATTAACATTAAAAAATTTTCTTATCCCGGCCAAACTTTTAAAATCCATTAATCAGGCAAAGAAAGTTTTACTTGAAATTAAGCCAGATGTTATTTTTTCAAAAGGCGGATTTGTTTCGGTGCCTACCGTTCTTGCAGGAAGAAAATTAAATATTCCTATTATAAGCCATGAAAGCGATTTAAGCATGGGACTAGCAAACAAAATCATTTTACATAATTGCGACTTTATGTGTACCTCGTTTGAAGAAACAGGTAAACATAACAAGAAATGTGTTTTCACCGGGCAGCCTATACGAAAAAAAATATTTAATGGCAGGAAGGAAAGTATAGAAAAAATAATTCCCGCCTTTGATAAAAGCAAACCTAATCTGCTTGTAATTGGCGGGTCGCTGGGTGCGAAGTTTATAAATGACAAAGTGTGGAAAAATCTTGACAACTTAACAAATAAATTTAATGTGGTACATATAACTGGCAGACAGGCAAAAGACTCTCACAAACATAATGGTTATAAACAAATTGATTATGCAGAAAATGTAGGCGACTATCTTGCTTATGCTGACATAATATTATCGAGAGCAGGCTCTGGAGCAATAAATGAGTTTCTTGCACTAAGAAAACCTATGCTTTTAATTCCCCTTTCTAAAAAATGTTCACGAGGCGACCAAATAGAAAATGCTAAACTATTTTCTAGTTTAGGCTTTGCTGATATACTAGAAGAAGAAAACTTTGATGACAACATCTTTTTAGCAAAACTGCAAAGATTGTATTTAAATTGTGAAAATTACAAGCAAAACATGAAAAATATGCAAAATTTTAACGCATGTGATAAAATTATCGAGTTAATTAAAAAAGTGGAAAACAAAACAAAATAAAACGAGTATATTTTACTCGTTTTATTTTAGCCTCGGATATCCAAAACCTTCTAGGTTGCGATTGAATGTAATTGATTTGCAACTTGTAAGCAATATCCTTTTTATTTCGTCTGGTTTTAAATTTGGATTTTCCTCTTTTAGTAGTGCCACCATACCAGCAATCATAGGAGTTGCTACGCTTGTTCCACTTAATGTGGTATACGCTTTTTTTAATCCACATGAAATTATATCTACAGATGGAGCAATAAGGTCTGGTTTAAATCTTTGGAATGCAGGACCTCTTGATGAAAAGTTTGCTATTTCAAAAAAGTCTTCACTGTAGGTATCATCGTCTAATCTATTATCATCAAAGCCTCCCACCGTAATTATTTTTCCGCTTACTCCTGGGCTTTTTATAGTTTGAAATTCGGGGCCACTATTTCCTGCAGCAGCAACTACAACAATTCCACATTTCCAAAGGGCTTCCGCTCCACTCATAATAGGGTCATTATACCCTAGCGGCTCACTTCCAAAACTCATACAAACAATATCTATTCCATATTCTTTATGATGATTATAAACCCACTCCATTGCATCTAATATACGGTCAGCAGTAGCCTCACCTTCACCATTAAGTGCCTTAAGGGAAATGATTTTTGCCTGTGGAGCAATACCACTATACCTACCTCCACTCATACCACCATTCCCTACACAAACTCCACTGACAAAAGTCCCATGACCATTATCGTCATAGTGATACTTTCTTCCATTCACAAAATCTTCAAAATGGACTAAGCGATTTTGTCCTAACATAAAATCTAAATGCGAGGAAAGTCCCGTGTCTATAAAAGCAATGGTTGAATTCTTTCCACTTAACTGTTTATCTTCGCAATTCAATACTTTTTTAGCCACATTCATAAGAGCGCAGGCATTAGATATTGAATATATAAATTCCACTTGCGTAAGATTTGATAGGCTACTTAGTTCCTTTTTATTTAATTCAATCTTAAATGACTTTATGAATAAATATTCATGCAAAATATGTATGTTTTTCTTTTGTAGATAACCTTTTAATCTTTGATAGTCGTGTGCTTTTACTATACATTCCACTTTTTTACTTTCATTTAAGGCATCAACGACTAATAGTAAACTTCTGTCGATTTTTTCCTTTTTCATTTTAAGTTTTCCAAAATACTTTTCATTTTTTTGTAGTTTTCTTCTGGCAAATATCCTTTTAAAGAATCTAAGGTTGAAGATAATTTTTCGTAGTCAAATGTCCCCTCTTGTTTTTGTCTTGAAGTTTCTTCAAACAACTTGCGAGTTAGATCATCCTCTGAAAGATCTTTAAGTTCATTATATTTTCCCATCATGTCTTCTTGGGACTTATCTTTTTTTACTTGGTTATTAAAATTCGATATCTTCATATTCACCTCTATTTTAATATATGGCGATTAGGTCTAAAAAGTTGCACTATATTTTATTTAATCGAATATATATTAAATATGGAAAATAATTTTTTAGATCTTTTTAGTAGGCTTTTTATGGGACAATCTAACAACATGCAAAACACAAGTTCCATATACCCTAATTCTTCCTACCCAAATGCTCCTTACGGTCAAAACTCTTTTGGCGTATCGCAAAATAATGATATGTCATCAATGATGCCACTCCTCTTATCTCTTATGGGAGGTGGTGGAGTTTCTGCACTTTCAAAAAGTCTGCCTGAACCTCTTGCAACCCTTTTGACTTCACAGACAAAAAATTCACCGCAAAGCGGTGAACAAAGTGAAAAAGCCATGCCTCATGACGAAGTGATCTTATAATTCATCTTTAAGATCTTCTAGGTTATCAGAAACTGAACCATTCTTGAAATAAATGTTTCTTTTACATAATTTCCCTGCAATATCTGGCTTTGTTGTGGCAACTATTAGAGTTGTCTTTTTTCCCTTCAACTTCTTGATTAGGTTTATCACAACTTCCATAGTAGGTGCCGAAATATTATCAAAAATATTATCGACCATAAGCAAATCAAGTTCTCTTAAAGAAAGGCGTATAAGCGAAAGTACATACTTCTCTTCCAGCGACAAAAATTTGAGTTTCGTGTCCTTAATTTTTTCAATTGCATATTCTATTATTATTTTATTGATTTTATTTTCAATTTCAGCCTCATCATCTCCGCGGGCTTTTAATATATATTTCAGATTTTCATATACCGTTTTCTTTTCAATAAAAACCGGTGTGGCTGGCACATATCCTGCACTTATGTCAGTTTTATAGTTGAGTTTTGACAGCGGAATATCTTTAATATAAATCTCGCCTTTTGTAGGCTTTTCAAGTTTTGAAAGTACACGAAGTAGCGTCGTCTTCCCACTTTCATCTTCGCCGACAAAGGCAACACTCTCCCCCTCTGAAATATTCATATTGACATTATAAAGTGCATAGTATTCTCTAGTATATTTTAGATATAAGTTTTTTACTTGAAGCATAATTCTCCCCTATATTCTAAATATACTATATTCCTTAATTTTTTAAAAACGATTTTTCCTTTTTTACAGGAAAAAACTTATATAAATATTATTCCGTTTACAAACATACCAGTCAAGGCTTAGAAAATGCCACAAGGCAGGAGTTTAGCAACCCTAAACGACTGTTTTTTTAGCAAGCAATCACAGCAATAAACCTTAAAGAAATCTTATGACTTGGATTAAACTCTAGGTTTATTAATCATCAGAGTTATTATTGTTCTTCCCATCTACCTTTAGTTTAAATTCATCAGATATAGGCTCAGTTTCGACTATTACATCGCCTGTACCTTGGCTATTTTCGACTACATCACCCACTACTACACGGAAAGTAAGAGTTATAACATCTAAAGAAGAAAATAAATACCTTCGGGCTGTCACATTTTCATACCTTTCAAACTTTTCTGTATTCGGCTTATCTTGACCATTAACCAGAATTGTTGTTATGCTTTGCCACTCATCAGGCGTTGAAATATTAAAGGTATATTTTTCTTTGCCATTATCTTGCCATACGGAAATATTTTGCATTGCCTTATCGGCTTTTACCTGAACATCTACATATTTGCCTTCCAGCCTTTTATCGGTCATAAACTTGACTCCAATTCCGTAGTTATCACTTCCACTTACAGAAATATCACTAAAAGACGCTGTGCGAAGTGCGGTTGAATTTTCACAACCTACAAAAATAATCGCAGATATAAGACACAACGAAAAAAGAGCAAAATTTTTAAGAAAGTTTTTCATATTTACCTCTTTCTAAATATTGCCCATATTTTCTTGCTTTAAACAATTAAAATGCATTCTCTATATGATTGATTTCCTCGCCTAAAATTTCAATAACATCAAAGCGACACGGAAAGTTGAATAAACGATGCTGTTTGATATATACTTGTGCCACAGCACGAATTTTATTTTGTTTGAACGGCGTTACTGCCTCGCAAGGACGACCATAAGCATATGTACTTCTTGCTTTAACTTCAACAAAAACATAGCAATCTTTTTGTTTCGCAACAATATCAATCTCTCCTATAGAATTAGCGTAATTGCATTCAATAATTTTGTACCCCTGCTTTTTTAGGTATTTTTGGGCAAGAGTTTCGCCAATTGCCCCCTCTTTACGATTTTTCTCGTGCATAAATTCTCCTAATCAAGCGTTATTCTTCCAATACGACCTTTACGGAAGTCGTCAATAAGAGCCGCTGCAGCACGATCAATATCTGGCACTCCTCCACTTAATTTAAAGCCGCGTTTTAAAGCAATATCCTCTAAAGTAGAGACCTCTCCATAGCGAGCAAAAAGAGACTCTTTATGACTTGAAAGCAGGGTTTTTAAAAGTTCTAGCCCAAGTTCGGTTTCGTCTACAACCTCATCCTTAATACTGCCAACAAAAGCAAGGCGTTTTGCGGTAGTCTGATCAGCAAGGTTTGGATAAAGTGTGCCTGGAGTGTCACAAAGTTCAATATTCCCGCCAATATTAAGCCACAAATTCGATTTTGTAACACCAGCCTTATTCCCCGTAACGGCTTTCGCTTTGCCGCAAAGATTATTAACAAGGGTGCTTTTCCCAGAGTTTGGTACGCCTACCACCATCGCCCTAATTGTAATATTCACACCCTTTGCTTTATATTTTTCTATTTTTGCTTTAGATAGACTGGATATTTTTTGCTTTATCTTTAAACCAGCACCACTCATTGTGCTGTTAAGAGTTATGTAATCATAACCTTCGCCTTTAAATCTTGGAGCAATTTCGGCTATACGATTTTCATCAGCGAGGTCGATTTTATTAAAAACATATAGGATATTTTTATTTTTTATCAAATTATTTAAACTGGGATTGATAGAAGAAAGTGGAGCACGCGAGTCGAGCACATAGATGACCACATCCACTTTGGACAATTGTTTATTTATCTCTACCAGAGCCTTTTTCATATGCCCTGGGAACCAGTTTATCTTCATCTTTAATTCCTCTTTTTATTTTATTAGATCCGCCCTACGCTCTCTGGTACGCTTTTCGCTTTCTGTTTTTCGCCATTTGGCAATCTCGGCATGATTACCGGAAAGTAGTACCTCTGGTACGCTTAAGCCTTCAAACACCTGAGGATGAGTATACTGAGGATACTCTAAATTGCCATTAGAAAAACTTTCTTCGTCTAGACTTTCCTTTGTTATCACTCCGTCTACAAATCGAGCAAGGCAGTCTATGATTGTCATAGTAGGAATTTCCCCACCTGTAAGAACATAATCGCCAACCGAAATTTCTTGAGGTTTAAAAATGTCTATTATTCGCTGATCAATACCTTCATAATGTCCACAAATAAATATTAAATGTTTCTTTTTAGAAAGATTTTGTGCGACTTCAGGACTGAGTTTTTCGCCACAAGGCGAAGCGAATACAATATGACTTCCCCTCTTTTTTACACTTTTAACTGCATCAAAAATTGGCTGTGGAGTCATCAGCATACCCGCACCACCGCCATATGTATAATCATCACATTTAGAATGTTTATCTTTTGAAAAATCACGGATATTAATAATATTAATCTCGAGTTTTCCGTTTTCCTGTGCGCGTTTTAATATGCTACAATTTAGGGCTGAAAAGGCTTCTGGAAAAAGCGTGAGAATATCTATCTTCATACCGCCACCTCATCAAAATATTTTCTCACTACGACAAGTTTTTCGCCTTGCTTTTTAAATGCTTTTTCAACATATGGGGCTTCTATGGTGCGACCATTATTTTCTATAACAAAGATATCGCCACTGCCATAATCAACAACATCGACAATTTGACCGACATATTCGCCGTCAGTATCATAGAGTGTCATACCGATAAGATCATCAATTAAAAACTCATCTTCGCCTTTTGCATTTTCTAGTAAATCTTTTTCAATTTCTATTAGTTTATTTCTTAAATTTTCCGCATCATTTCGAGAGGTACATCCCTCGAATAATACATATAAAAAACCTTGGCGGATTGTTAGGCTTATTATTTTTACCTCTTTTCCGTCAATTCTCACATTTTTTAATCCATCAAAAACAGCAAGGACATTAGTAAGTGGAAGCGCTTTTACCTCCCCTCTAATGCCCTGCGGTTTTAAGATGCGTGCGACTTCTATCACACTATTCTCCAAATTTTACGAAGACTTTTTTGCCTTCTCTAGCGGAAATAGATTTTACGATTGATCTAATGCTAGATGCAACCTTTCCGCCTTTTCCTATAACTCTGCCCATATCTTCTTCGGCAACTGTTACATGGATTACTGTTTCGTCATTTTCCTCAGTTTCGGTCACTGAAACTGCACTTTCGTTTATAACTAAGCTTTTAACGATATACTCTACAAGTTCTTTCATTTTTAACTCCTATAAATTACGGAGGATAAGCCTCCTAGATCCTTCGACTTTGCTTACGCACCGCTCAGGATGACGCCGCCATAGGCGATTATTTGCTGATTACGCCACTTTTGACAAGCAATTGTTTTGCTGTTTCTGTTGGAGTTGCGCCATTCTTAAGCCATTTCTCAGCCTTTGCGGTATCAATATTTACCTGTGCTGGATCTGTTACTGGGTTGTATGTTCCAATGATATCAATGAATTTTCCATCTCTTGGAGCACGAGAATCAGCAACTACAACTCTATAGAAAGGTGCTTTCTTTGCTCCCATTCTTGTAAGTCTGATTTTAACTGCCATTTTTTCCTCTCCTTTTGTTAATTTCGTATATATTCTCCGCTTTAAGCGTGGAATATCAATTTAGATTTGCGGTTTTGTTATCTAAAATTTAGGCATTCCCCTAAATTTCCCGCCCTTTAATTGTTTCATCATCTCTCGGCTTTGCTCGAATTGCTTAAGCAAAATGTTCACTTGCTGTACACTTGTTCCACTGCCCTTTGCAATACGCTGGCGTCTTGAAGCCTTGATGATATCGGGATTCCTTCTCTCTTCTGGTGTCATAGATTGTATGATTGCCTTATTAACTTGAAGTTGTCCTTCGTCAATGTCAAGGCTCTTTATCTTTGACCCCAGCCCCGGAATCATGCCAAGTATATCTTTAAGCGATCCCATTTTCTTAAGGCTTTCAAGTTGAGTAAGATAATCTTCAAAAGTGAATGCACTTTCTCTAAGTTTCTTTTCAAGCGCCTTCGCCTCTTCCTCGCTTACCGCCTCTTGTGCCTTTTCAATTAATGTAAGCACATCGCCCATTCCAAGTATTCTTGAAGCTATACGATCTGGATAGAAAGGTTCTATATCGCCAATCTTTTCGCCCACACCCGAGAACTTTATCGGCTTTCCAGTAATTGCCTTGATTGAAAGTGCTGCGCCACCACGAGTATCGCCATCAAGTTTTGTAAGTACCACGCCTGTAATATCAAGGTCACGATTAAAACTTTCCGCCACCGTCACTGCGTCTTGTCCTGTCATGGAGTCCACTACAAGAAGAATTTCAGTTGGAGATACCTCCTTTTTCACATCTTGAAGTTCTTTCATAAGTTCTTCATTGATATGAAGTCTACCAGCGGTATCAATGATTACTGTATCAAAGCCCTGCTTTTTAGCGTAGGCTACCGCCTCACGAGAAGTTTTAACGGGATTTTGCGTACCTCTTTCAAACACTTCAACATTCGCTTGTTTTCCTACCACCTGCAACTGATTTATTGCGGCAGGACGATAGATATCACATGCGACAAGAAGTATCTTCTTCCCAGTCTTCTTTAGGTGTGCACCAAGTTTTCCACACATGGTGGTCTTTCCAGCACCTTGAAGGCCGCACATCATAATCACGGTTGGTGGTGCTGGGCTTACTGCAAGTTTTTGATTTTGGCTTGTCATAAGAGAAGTGAGTTCGTCACGAACAATCTTGATTACTTGCTGTGCTGGGGTTAGACTTTTAAGCACCTCATCTCCCACTGCCTTTTCTGAAACATTTTTGACAAAGTCCTTTGCCACCATATAGTTTACATCGGCTTCGAGGAGTGCAATTCTAACTTCTCTCATTGCCTCTTTGATTTCAAGTTCAGTCAGGCGTCCACGCTTTGTGAGTTTGGAGAAGATATGATTAAATTTTTCTGATAATGATGAGAAAAGTGCCATCTATTTCCCCTCCTTTAATTTTTCTATTTCTCTTTCATAGGTATCGGCTTTTTCAAGAAAATGAAGTTTCTCTTCATACCATTCAAGTTTATTTATTGCCTTTTTAAGAGCGTCTTTAACCGCCTGACGAGATATATTTTTATTTTCAGCAATCTCACTGCCCGTAAGGTCATCAAATAGATGCTGAGAAATAATATCTTGCTGAGCGGAAGAAAGTAAAACCCCATAAGCATCAAATAATTTACTTAAACGAATATTATCTTCTATTTTCATACCAACCTCGTAAAGTAAATTTACTTTACATTAAGATATTACCACACTTCCTCTTAAATTGCAACTATTTTTTCAAATTTATGGCAACAAATTTGCGATTATATAATTGCTTGTGCCATAATATTCTGGTTTTAATCTAACAATACCTTTTTCTACTTTTAAAATACCCTTATCTACAAAGTTTTGAAAGTTTTGATTTTTTGTTATATCATAGCCAAGAACACTTAACTCTTTTAAACTAAAACCAAGTCTACATCTTAGACCTAGCATTATCTTTTCTTCAACCATGTCCTCATTTGTCAGGATTTCTTTGCTAATTTTGCCTTTATAATAATCCATAAAGTTGCGGGAATTTGCCTGCCTTATATTTCCTAAATAAGAATGTGCACTCAAGCCAAAACCTAGATATTCACTTCCAGACCAATATTTCAAATTATGTTTACATTCAAAATTCTCTAATGCAAAATTGGAAATTTCATAGCGTGAAAATCCTCTTTTCTCCAAGAAGGAAACAAGTGCATCATACTGAGATACACTTTCATCATCGGAAGGAAGGATTAATTTACCACTTTTTACAAGGCTAAATAATTTTGCACCTTCCTCCACCTGCAACATATATGCCGAAATATGAGTGACGCCCGCATTAATTAATTTTTCTGCATCTTCACATAAGCCCCCTATCGTGCTGTTTGGAAGTCCGATGAGAAGGTCAGCATTAATATTATTAAACCCTGCTTTTTTTGCCATCTTGATTGCTTGTAATGCCATTTCACTGGTGTGAAGTCTACCTATGGTTTTCAAGGCATTATCATGGAGGGACTGAACGCCAAAAGAAATTCTATTTATTCCAAATTCGTTATACTTCTTTAATTTTTCAAAATCTATTGAATTTGGATTACATTCAATAGAAATTTCCATATCTTTACTAAAAATATAGTTCTCTTTTAAGGTAAAAATAATTTCTTCAAGATAACCTTCTTCTACGCAAGAAGGTGTGCCACCACCTATATAGATTGTGTCAACCTCTCTTCCCCTGATATCACACCTTTCAATTTCCTTCCTTAAGAATTGAAAATACTTGTCCTTCTCTTGCTCTGCACAACAAAAGGAAGCAAAGTCACAATAGATACATTTGCTTTCACAAAAAGGAATATGAATATATATACCAAGTTTATTCATTTACTACCAGCCACCCTGCACCATTACTTCGTGGGACTTTAATTGGTTCAACTTTCTTTACATCTTCAAGCCAAATTAAAGTACAATACTTTTTATGGAGTGTTGACTGCCAATCTTTAAACTTATCAGTGACGATTTCTTTTCCATATTTAATACTAATCTCTTCCACTCGTTCTGGCGTCAATTCATAATATCTTACTTGCTTGACTTTTGCCGTCGCAGTGACATCTTTCCCTGTTTCTTTAAGATATATAATTTCTCCGACCTTAACTTTGTTATAAGGCGCGACCTTATTCATTGACCATCTACTTTCTATCGTTTTTTCGCCACTTAGCACCATATCAAAAAATGGTTGTCTTAAAATTGCAATATGCTTCATAGCATCTCCTTACTCATCATTATCAAGTTTAAGAATTGTCATAAATGCTTCCGATGGTATTTCCACAGAGCCAATACGCCGCATTCTTTTCTTACCTTCTTTTTGTTTTTCAAGAAGTTTTCGCTTTCTTGTAATATCTCCGCCATAGCACTTTGCAAGGACATCCTTTCGCATAGCGGAAATAGTTTCTCTCGCTATAATCTTATTGCCTATCGCCGCCTGAATAGGCACCTCAAATAGTTGTCTTGGAATAATCTTTTTAAGTTTTTCTGTAAGTACTCGCCCTCTTGAATATGCATCGTCTTTATGAACAATAAGAGAAAGCGCATCACATTTTTCTCCATTAAGCAGGACATCTACACGAACAAGTTCACTCCTCGCAAAGCCTGCCATAGAATAATCAAAACTTGCATAACCTTTGGTACGAGATTTTAAACTATCAAAAAAGTCATAGACTATTTCTCCAAGTGGTAAAACATAGTCCACACGCACACGACTTTTATCTAAATAGGTAAGCCCCTTATACTCTCCGCGTTTATTTTGACATAATTCCATTACCGCACCTACATATTCAGGTGGAGTGAAAATATTAGCCTTCACAACAGGCTCTTCAATATATTCTATCTCCACAGGCGAAGGAAGATCTGATGGATTGGAAATTTCTATCACACTTCCATTCGTTTTATGCACCTTATAATATACACTTGGGGCGGTTGTAATAATGTCTAAATTAAATTCGCGTTCAATACGCTCGGTAATTATTTCTAAATGCAATAGTCCTAAAAAACCACATCTAAAGCCAAAGCCTAGTGCGTCACTGACCTCAGGCTGATATTCAAGGCTTGCATCATTAAGTTTAAGTTTTTCTAGAGCATCTTTAAGTTCATTATATTTCGCTCCGTCGACTGGAAATACACCACAATACACCACTGGTTGAACCTTTTTATAGCCTGCAAGAGCATTATCGCAAGGTGCATTTAAATGTGTGATAGTATCGCCAACCGCAACATCTGAAATTGTTTTTATTGAAGCGGCAATATAACCTACATCACCAGCCTCTAATGCCTCGCATGATTTCATATTAGGTACAAAGTAGCCAACTTCGGTGACTTCATAAGTCTTTCCAGTTTGCATCATAAGAATTTTATCGCCTTGTTTTACTCTGCCGTCTACTACACGAACGAAGCAAATCGCTCCTTTAAAGTTATCATAATAACTATCAAAAATAAGGCATTTAAGTTTTCCTTCTTTATCACCTTTTGGCGAAGGGAACTCCTTTACTATCATTTCAAGTACGCTATCAATGTTTGTCCCGTCTTTAGCAGAAATGCAAGGAGCATGCCCCGCAGGCACCCCTATTATATCTTCAATCTCGGCTTTAACTTCTTCAGGTCTAGCAGATGGAAGGTCTATCTTATTTATCACTGGAAGTATTTCAAGATTATTGTCTATTGCAAGATAAGCATTAGCTAGAGTCTGTGCTTCCACCCCCTGTGAAGCGTCAACTATAAGTATTGCCCCCTCACACGCCTGCAAAGAACGCGACACCTCATATGTGAAATCCACATGTCCCGGAGTATCAATAAGATTCAATATATATTCCTCTCCATTGTAATTATATTTCATCCTTGTAGGTGTGAGTTTTATAGTTATACCTTTCTCACGCTCAAGTTCCATGCTATCAAGAAGCTGTGCCTGCATATCGCGTTTTGCAAGCGTTCCCGTCCTTTCAATCAATCTGTCTGCAAGTGTGCTTTTACCATGGTCAATGTGTGCCACAATACAAAAATTTCGTGTTCTTTCTAGTTTATCCATATTTAGAATTATACCATTTAATTAATATAAAAATCAATAAAAAAACGGCTTAAGCCGTTTTTGTTTTAAATATAGATTACAAATCTCGCAAAGAAAAGTATTCCCAACAAGCATAATATTATTGCGATAAAGGAAGCAACAATATCTACAAGTCCCAACCAATTCTTTGTTTTTACATAATGAATTGCATTTGCACCAACATTGACCATTGCAAGTATCACCAACCCTATGGTAAGATAGGTGCAACTATCCAAAGCAGAGATAAAGTAATTTAAGTGTGTTGTTGTACCGCCCCATTTTTTAAGCAGGAAAGAAGCAATTGGTTGCGCATAATACATACATATGCTTATACACATTAATAGTATCCCTATTCCAAAGTTTCTTGTGCGTTTTACCTTTTTAATATCATTGTCTGAAACTATAACCAAACTAATTACAGTTAATAGTAATATTAGAGCAAGATACAGGAAATTCATCGTTGTGAGATTTACCATCGAAACTATGGCAAAATGTACATCATGGGCATATACGGTGGTCCATATTAATAATATTAAAGTGATGCCAAGCAGAACTGCATGTGTAATCAATGTTGCCTTATTTTTAGCATACAGCAATTCAATAGCACCCAAAACAAAGACAATCCAGAAAAATATACAAATGAAATAGTAATAGTCCCAATAATGCTCACTTGCTAGCACGCTATATGAAAGATACACCGTTAAAACAAAGGCAAAAATATAACTGAACAATTTAATAACATTCTCATATTTATTTACAAATGTCATAAATTTACTAAAAAAATTATTATTACTAGTTACCTCAGAAGCGGTGCTATTTGCAACTGCATTTTCCTTATGGCGAATTCTATCAATAATTAGCGTGATTGCAATATTTAGAGCAAAAGTCACAGCCATCAATAACATTCCTGAAGCCATAATTTGAAAACCAACAAAAGATGTAATTCCTATAAATCTAAAGATTGTATCAAGCACAATACTCATAAACATAACAAGAGAAGCTACAATTGTAGCTCCTTTTCTTGCAAATTTTAACCAATAAATACTTTTTTCCATTTTATCCTCTTAGTTAATTTTATCTTATTTGTTATTCAGCATCAGTTTTTGTCCAAACTGCATAAAGAGTTGTAACATCGGTGCTTACAGGTAACTTAGCATTATCTGCATAGACAACCTCTCCATTCTCAGTTGTTGCCCAGCCTGCAAAGGTATATCCCTCAGCATTAAAACCAAGGGTTTCAATCTTTGTTATTTCAACTCCCCAATTGTAATAAACTGTTAGATTTGCTTTAGCCTCTTCTTTATCAATCTCTGTTGGATAGTGTGAAACCAGTTGTACTACCTTTGTGAATACTGCATACATTTCAGTATCTGTTCCAAGTCCATTGTAATAGCTATTCCATAAATTTGTTTGTCCCTTTATTGCCCAACCTGCAAATACACAACCTAAAGGAACTTCGCCAGTATATTCAGGGGCAATATCAACAAGCCATTGTCCATTTTTGGCTGTTACAGTAGTATCTACAACATAGGTATCACCATTGTAATGTCCAAATGAAACATTTCTTGTGATTTCTTGTCCATTTGCATATTGTAAAAGTCCAGTTCTACTTAAATCATACTTATCAACTTCTGAAGCATTAATACCAAATATTGATTGTATCCATGCACGATATTCTGTTTCTCTTCCAAGTGCTTTTAAGATGTTGCCTTTATTCATAACTAATGTGTTATTTCCTTCACTATCAAGTAAGGTTCCAGCAGCATATCTGCCTGAAAGGTTTGCAGTACTTAAAACATTGTAATTATCTTTGCCAATTACAAACTGAATTGGTACAGAAACTTCATAACCAGTGTAAGTAGAAGAATTAAGTCCACAGATTGCAAAATCCAGTCCAAGGTATGCAAAGTTTTCAGCGGCAACACCACCAGGCATAACACCGATTCTCTTTCCTAATGAATCCTCGAAATGGAAATGATTAACAAGTGCATACATTTCATTTTTATAAGTTATACCATCTACAAGATAATGTCCATCTTTGAATGTAGATAAACTATCAACGAGTTCAGATGGATGTCCTTTGTACAACAAGTCATATTCGTCTCCATAAAGAGTGAGTACATATGAGAAGGCATATCTATATTCTTGGAACATATTGAATGCTTTAACCCACTTATTATTTCCTTCACTTGGTAAAAGAGCCTTGAAAGCAGTCCAATCTTCTTGAGTATATTCGTCAACAAGTAAGGTGGCGAGGGCATCACCCTCTGCTTTAAGTTCTTTAAGTCTATCATAGTCAACCATATACTCAGAATAATTATCAAGAGTAATGTCAGGTACTAAAGCATAATCGTAATTGTATGCACGAGATCCGATATAAACAAGTTTCTTTGATGGAACTTCATTGCCATTACCATCCACTGTTCTTTGTAATAAATTAATGGTTGTATCTTTATCAGCACCAAATACTAATGAAAGATATTTATTTCTTTGTTCTTCATTAAATTTAGACATTGTATTACTTATTGAAGAAGATTTTATGTTCACTGTATATTCTTTATCTGTTCCATTGTAAATACTTGTAAGTCTTGAAGTTTGAACATAATTGTTTAAAGTATCTAATAATTTACTTTTATCTTGCACACGATATTCAGCGTTATCAAAGGTTGCAAGTGCATAGACTGCATAAAGGTCATTAATCATCAATTCACTTCCAGCAACTGAATTGTTTGCATCTTCCTTCATTGCTTCTATTTTAGCAGTAGCATCTGTTAAAAGAGAGTCAAATGCATCATAAGTTTCATCAATATCCCCTCCAACAGTTTTGCCTGTTACAAAATATTGAGTAAAGTTGGTATATGTTGAAGCGCCATCCTCTATCATAACAACTTTATAATCTTTATCGCTGAGTCCTGCGTAAATACCAATTGCAAAACCAGTATAAGCATCAAAGTCAGTTACATAAATATTAAAAGTTGCCTTACTATCCGATGATTTCAGTCTTTTTACAAGACTAATCATATTTTGAATTGCTTCCAAAGAAGTAGCATTGTTTTGGTTACTTGTTTGAAAACCCAAATTATCAAAGTTTGAAACAGACTCTATCCCAGCATAGGTCTTTCCTCTTTGAATAAATGCATATGTGTTTCCACCATCTAAAATAGAATCCATCGCTGCAAGTGTTGGTGGAATGCTGGATTGTGCAAAAATGATATTATAATTTTTGCCTTCTTGTTTGCCATCATCTTTTTTAGATAGGATAATAATTCCTATAATCAAGCCAACCACTAGGACAATAGCCGCTATCATTGCCCACAGTTTCTTTTTCATGGAACTTTCCGTATTCATCTATTTCCCTCCTTAATTTTTATGAGTATAACATAAAAATCCCCCCCCCAGTCAAATGAATTATGCGCAAATTGTTAAATTTTATCAATTTTTCCATTTTATTTGTTGATATGAAAAACAAAAAAAAAGTATTAATAAATACTTTCTTTAACTTGCTTTAACTTGGTGGACTTGCGGAGCGAATGCGTTAAGAAAAGTTGCCAGTGGCAAGTTTTCAGCAAATGAGCGGGAGCGACTTGTTAGCGGTCTGGTGCCAACAGGCATCGAACTATTGGTTCGAGTCCCCGCTATAGTTTATAAAAAAAGAAAGTATCAATAGATACTCCCTTTAACTTGGTGGACTTGCGGGGACTCGGTGTATGAGGCATGCACTTTTGAAGTGCATTATTGCCGAATGGCTAAATCTAAAAGATTTTGACCTGGACGATGTCCGGGGTTCAACTTGCGGAGCGAGCCAACTTGAAAAGTTGTGTGTCCCCGCTTATAATAAAAAAGAGAGTTTTTAATCACTCCCTTCTACACTTGGTGGACTTGCGGGGACTCGAACCCCGGACCCATTGATTAAGAGTCAATTGCTCTACCAACTGAGCTACAAGTCCATATTAGGACAGACACCACTCGGAAATTTGTATTTTCATTTGTTCCAATTTAAAATACAAATTTTTACGCGGACACGCCCATTGAAATGTGCTAACCGCTACCCTCGCGGTTTCTCCACCTAGTCCTCTTCCAAATGAGGTGTCCTTTGGACTACGCGGGAGAAATGATACATTTCTCTTCCTCCGCTTTCCTTTCAGAAAGTCCGCCAGTCCGATTTAAAACTCTCACCACTCTGAAATATGGTTTCTACACTTTTCGACTAGACATTAAATCTATCAAAATCACATATACCATAAACAATAATTGCTTTTTCGCATAATAAAGTTTACAAGGGTTATTATACTCTCATTGTTTACCCTTGTCAATCATTTTTTTATTTTTATCAAAATTTTATTTATTTTTATTCGTCCTCTTCAACTGAGGTTATTGTCCCATACATACGCTCGAAATCATTTATATACTTGCGTATCATCATTTCTATCTCTTTGTTCTTCGTCCTGCCATAAAATTTCGCTGTATATGCTAACTTATTTAACATACTTCGTGGTATACGCAGTGTAAATCTTGGGTAGTTACTCATTTTTTTCTCCTTTTAGTGTTACTACCATTTTACTTTGCGTCTTGCATTTTAGTGTCGATTTGACGGCAGATTGACGGCACCCTTTTAAAGTATAATATTTTACTTATTTGATTTTTTGTGTTATAATTATTATATGAGAGTAACCGCAGGGAAATATAAGGGTAGAGTTTTAATTGATAATAAATATCAGCATATTAGACCAACTGCTGATATAGTTAAACAAGCACTTTTTAATAAACTGGCTTTTGATGTGATTGATGCCAGAGTGCTTGACCTTTTTTCTGGAAGTGGTGCGCTTGGCATTGAAGCAATAAGTCGCGGTGCCAAAGAAGTTATTTTCGTGGACTCTGATATGAGAAGTGTGGAATACACAAAAGCAAATCTAAAAAAACTTGGCGCTCTTGCCAAAGTCTTAAATCTGCCTTTTGACAAAGCACTAAATTCACTTAAAGGCAAACAATTTGACATTATACTATTAGACCCACCCTACAAAAGTGAACTTTATCTTCCTGCACTTAATATTATTTTTGACTTAAAATTATTAAGCGAAAATGGTGTAATTGTTTGTGAACATGAAAAAGATTACATCCTTCCACTTGGAAATTTTCAACTTTTAGATGAAAAAAGATATGGAATTAAAAAATTATCTTATTTAATTTATTAAATGAGGCAAGTTCTCGGAAAAATAAATAAAAAAGCGTGAAAACACGCTATTTTTTTAATTTATTATATTTTTGGTTCAAAATCTTCAAATATAACATTATCACAATATTTTACAACCCTTAAATATTCTGCTTGATTGCGTACTGTCCATGCAAGAAGCGGTATCTTCTTATACTTTCTTACATGTCTATTTGGAAGTGTCCTAGCCTCATAAGAAATAAAATCAGGGTGTGAGGTCTTTTTATTTAAGAGCATTCTTTTAAGTGCAAACTTTTGAAAGAATGGCATTTTCTCATCTTTAAGATAACCTGCAAGTTGCCCTCTTGCAATATTTGGTGCATGATTATAAAAATATCCTAGCACAAACGGATTAAAAGATTGAATGGCATATTCCCCCTTATAATCCTTCAAAAGGTCGATAACCTTCTTTTCAAGTTGCCCTACCTTATTCTTATTTTTAATTTCAATCAATAGTGGAGTGCGTCCATCAATAAATTTAAGGGTATCTTCAAAAGTTGGAATTTTCTCCTTTGTGCCACCAAGATGCAAAATATCAAGATCCGCACGCGTTAAAAATTTTAAATAGCCATCATTTCCAGTAAGGCGCGCCAAACTTTCATCATGAAAGACAACTGGTGTGCCGTCACTTAGCATTTGCACATCTATTTCTATTGGATAGCCAGCATCAATCGCTTTTTGAAATGCCGGGAATGAATTTTCTGGTATATTTTTATCGTGCAATCCACGATGTGCGATTGGCATTGATACTAGCCATGAATTAAAAATTTCCATATTTACCTCTAATATTTTCTAGTATTATAACATAATAAAATGAAATTTTGCAAACATTTGTTTGTAATATATGCAAAAGTGTGCATTTTTATTTCTTAAATTACACATCATTAAATTAACATCTCTCTTATTTTTACTTTACATTTTTTGATTATACTTTTATAATAAAAAGCATAGTTCAAAAGAAGGAGTTTTTATGATAGTTACAGTTGTTTGTGATGTGCTAGGTGCAGAAACAAATGGCACAGTGGTCGCGTCGAAAAATCTTATAAATTATTTGAAGAAAAAAGGACATGAAGTTAGAGTTCTTTGTCCTGAAATTGAAATGATGGGAAAAGAAGGATATTATGTTGTGCCTATCCATAATTTTGGTAAGCCTCTAAATAGTTATGTAGAAAAAGTAGGTGTATCATTAGCAAAGCCTGACAAGAGAGTTATTAACCAAGCTCTTAATGGGGCTGATGTTGTGCATATTATTGTCCCTCTTAGCCTTGGCCTTGCATCAGCCAAGATTGCCCATAAAATGGGAATTCCTATCACTGCTGGTTTTCACATGCAGGCACAAAACTTAACTTCTCATCTTAAAATAGACAAACTGCCTATTGCCAACTATGCAGTTTACAAATATATTTATAAACATCTTTATAGATATTGCAGTGCTATTCACTACCCTACTGATTTTATCAGAGGTATCTTTGAAACAAACATCAAGAAAATTACCCCTGCACATGTTATTTCAAATGGTGTGCATGCTTATGTGAAAAAGAAAGAAGTGGAAAAGCCAGAGGAACTTAAAGATAAAATTGTAATTCTCTCGACTGGTAGATATGGTAAAGAAAAATCGCAAGACACACTTATCAAAGCAGTGGCTCTATCCAAATACAAAGATAATATACAAATTATTTTAGCAGGACTGGGCCCTAAAGAGGATAAATACAGAAAACTTGCTGAAAAACTTTCAGTAAATTGTACCCTTAAAGTATTTCCAAGACTGGAAATTATTGACGCTCTTAACTATTGCGACCTTTATGTACACCCTGCTGATGTCGAACTTGAAGGCATTGCTTGTCTTGAAGCTGTGGTATGCGGAAAACTGACGATTGTTTCTGACTCTAAATTTTCAGCAACTAAAGGTTTTGCGGTTGACAAGCGTTGTATATTTAAAAAACGCAATCCAGAAAACCTTGCACAAGTAATTGATTTTTGGATTGAACATCCTGAAGAAAAGACAAAATGCGAAAAGCAGTATCTTGAAAGTGCACACAACTTCAATCTAGATGAATGCATGCAGGAAATGGAAGATATGCTTTACGATGTAACTAAAACTAACCACCCTCACTTAAAAATAAAAGAGTAGGCTTATCGCCTACTTTTTTTATAAAATTTGTACCGCACCGCTTAGCCAACTATTAAAAAATGACTCTAGTTCATACCCTGTGCTACCTTCAAAACTTGCAATCATCTCGGCAGGGCTGGCATTTTTATAACTATATCTTCTATAGTAATCACGAAGTGCTTTTGTAAACTTTCTCTCTCCCACCATCTCCCTTAGAGTGTTGAACATCAGCACACCTTTCGTATATGTGCAATGGACATATTCTGGCTCTGTTGCAAATTCATCTAATCTTCTTGACATGGAGGTGTCTACCGCCTTACCATTTATATCTGTATACACCTGTACAAAGTGTTTATAAGTGCTGGTGGCGTTTAAGATTAATTCGTCAAAGTTTTCATTATACTGTGTATTCTTTTTGTAAAATAACATTGTCGAGTATTCAGTAAGTCCTTCGTCCTGCCATGCACTTGAATATTCATTATTTCCTACTACGCCATACCACCACTGATGTGCAATCTCATGCACAATAACATATTGATATTCACTAGCACTAGAACATGTATCAGAAATCATAACAAGATTTGGATACTCCATACCGCCATTTAAAAAATTGGTTTCCACAATATTCAATGTAGTATAAGGATACTCCCCAAAATTTTCATTAAAAAATGCAACGCTGTCACAAGCCACTTGCAGGCTATTTTCACTTGTGGTGTCGTTATAATAATAGTAATTTAATTTTACTCCTTTTACCTCACGGCTTATCATCTTAAAATTTTTAGAAAGCACAAAACAAAAATCTCGTATTTTATTTCCCTCTATATAAACTGTTGTTTTGCCATCTTCACTATTTGAAGATAATACCTCTCCCGATGACGCCATAACGAAAGAGTCTGGATAACTCATTTTGACTTTGTAGTTTGCGCAATCACTATAAAACGGGTCGCCATTTGATGAATACACATCAGTTATAAACCCATTTCCACTTTCATAGACACAGGCAATTGGATAAAAATTGCCAAAGTTAATTGCGTTATCTCCATATCCTAATCTATGATTGATATTTGCAAGTTTTACTTCAAAATTTATTTGAAGCAATACGCTTTCTTCTGGAAATAGTTCGGTAGGTAAAGTTACGCTTAAAATATTTTTATCCTCGCCAACAATTTCAAACTTAAGTTCAGACTCCCCAGATTTAACTGAGTTTATAACTATATCGCCATAACTTTCTCCATTTGGGAATGCTTTATTTTGGCTTGCCACTGTATAGGGCTTATTCTTTGCATCCTCTCTAAAAGCGTTGGCATATAGATGAAAAAGCAAATTATTAAAAGAAGTATCACTTGAATTTACATAACAAACCTCTTCCACACCTTTAAGCAATTTCCCCTCTTCATCATACTCGAGGTTTAATGTATACTCACTTAATTTAACCTCTTCCTGTCCACATCCTACAAGGGTGAGCGGCAACACAATCATCATTAAAATTACAACTATAATTCTTTTCATACCGTAATTTATGAGGTGAAATCAAAAATCATTCACATAATTCTTGTATATTTTTGACGATTATGTTAAAATCACTTAGAGGTTATTATGGCATTTTGTAAGTATTCAACTGAATATGTGGCAAGTTCTAAGACGGAAATTGATAACATTTTTATCAATGACTATCTTCCTTTTGCACAGGGTGAATTTGTAAAAGTATATCTTTATGGCTTGTATAAATGTAATGACGCCAGTGCCTTTGACAACACTCTGGAAAGTTTTGCCAAACATTTAAACATGAGTGAAGAAGATGTACTTGGGGCTTTTGAATTTTGGCAGGAACAAGGTCTTGTTAAGATCTTAAGTACTCACCCTATTGAAGTGAGATACATCCCTCTTAAAAATTTACTTTCGGCTACTAAACTTTACAAGGTAGAAAAATATCAAGTATTTAATACCCAAGCACAGGAAATTTTTGAAGGAAAACGCGACATTTCTAAAACCGAATATAACGAATATTATGATTTTTTAGAGCGTTATCATATGGAGCAAGAGGCTCTTCTTATGATTATGAAATACTGTGTGGACAGTAAGTCTTCTGGTGTGGGCTACAACTATATATTAACGGTGGCGCGCAACTGGGCTAACGAAGGTATTGTAACAGCACAAGCCGTTGAAGAGCGACTGGAATCCTTTGAAAACAAAACAGCGGATCTTACTACCCTATTAAATGCGGTGGGAATAAAAAGGCGTGTCACAATTGAAGAACGCTCGCTTATGGAAAAGTGGCTTAATGACTACGGCTTCAATCTCGATGTAATTTTAAGTTTAGCCAAGAATTTAAAGAAAAAATCTCGTTTCAGTTTTGAAAAACTTGACATTTTACTTACCAAATATTATGAAATGAAACTCTTATCTATGAGCGAAATCAATAATTTTGAAAATGAAAAAACTAGACTCTATGAACTTGCAAAGGAAATCAACAAAACTATCGGTGTATATTATGAGTCACTTGATAGCGAAGTGGAAAACTATATTTTAAAATGGATTAACCTCGGTTTTGACGAAGATGTGCTTAAAGAAATTGCTTTCTATTGCTTTAAAAATGGTATAAGAAAACTGGAAGGTATGGACAAGACTGTAGGTAAATTCTATAAACTTGGCGTACTAACTCTAGATGCACTTAATCAGCATTTAAACAGTGTATTCAAAATAGACGCAGAGATACAAAGTATTCTTGTTACATTTGGGCTTAGTCGCAATGTGAACTATATAGACCGCGAAAATTATAAAACTTGGACAGAGAATTGGAAAATGCCAAGCGATCTTATTGGATATGCTGTCACTCTTGCAAAAGGTAAAGATAGCCCTATGAAATACTTAAGCCGAGTGCTTAGCGATTGGCATACAAAAGGCATTGTCACTGTAGAAGAAGCGAAAAAGACCACCCCACTTGAAAATAGCACGCCAGCCAAGAAACAAAACTTTACTGGAAGAAGTTATACGCGTGAGCAGATGAACGCCCTATTCCAGTCAATAGATGATATTGAAATTTAGGAGGAGAAATGAATTATTTAGATAAAGCCTTACAAAAAATAAATCAAAACAGGCTTGATGCTGAAAAGATTGCAAGAGAAAATAAAGCGAAAGCACTCTCCCACCCTGAATTTGCTAAAAACTATCGTGAATATATAAGTGAAGTTATTTTTGAGGCAAAAACTGGGAAAGCAAGCGGAAATCTTGACAATCTAAAAGAGAAAATTGAAAAATGTTTAAAAAACCTAAACATTTCTTCAATTGAACCACAATACTCATGCCCTAAATGTCAAGACAGTGGCTATCTTGATGGTAAACAATGCGAATGCCTTAAAAGAGAAATCAATAAAATACTTACAGAAGAAAGTGGATTTGGCGGACTTATAGACTTTAATAATGTTAAATATGATATTTTTAATAACAGCGATTATATGAAAAAGGTATACGACAAATTAAGGGCTTGGTGCAATAGCGACTTTAAGAAAAACATGGTCTATCTTAGTGGTGGCACAGGGACAGGCAAAACCTACCTTTTAAAATGTATGGCAAATGAACTCATCTCTCGCGGAAAACTCACAACCCTTGTCACAGCATACAAACTTAGCCAAGACTGCCTTAAAAGCTATGCCAGCCGTGACCTACAGGAAAAAGATTCCATAATTGACAAATACCTTTCTAGTGAAATTCTATTTATTGATGACCTTGGCACCGAAGTGAATAAGTCTTCTATTACAAATAGTTATATCTACACAATCATAAATGAAAGAAAGATGAGAAATTTGCCTACTATCATTACTTCCAACCTATCACTTGCAGACCTAAGCGACAATTATGACGAGCGTATTACCTCACGCATTGCTGATGAAAACACAATTAAAATTTATCTAGAAGGCGAAGATCTAAGATTAAAAAAATGACCTAAGTTGGTCATTTTTTATTATCTTGTCAAAAACCTTTTAAAGAGCGTAATATTGCGTTTTTGACGGCTATAGTCACTATCATCTCCATGACCGCTATGTGCAGTTTGAAAACTTATTTTACTTAATTTATCAAGGCTTTTTATCATATCTTCCTTGTTTGAACCTATTAGGTCAGTGCGTCCTATTCCATTTGAAAAAAGCGTATCGCCTGAAAAAAGATCTTCCCCTATTTTATAACAAGTACTGCATGGGCTATGTCCTGCGGTGGAATAATACTTTACTTTGAAAGGCAAGATATTTAACTCCCCATCTCCACTCAGCAATTCAACATTTGAAAAGTCTTTTATCGTAAAGCCATTTTCAGCATAATTGCTTTTTGCGTTGCTGGCAATTTCTTTTCCATTTTCATTCATGAAAACTTTGCAATTAAATTCCTTGGCATAATCCAGAGCGTAATAGCAGTGGTCAAAATGTCCGTGCGTAATCAATGTGGCAAGCACCTTTCTACTGCCCACCACTTTTTTAACATCTTCTAACTTTGCACCGCTATCAATAATGAGCGCGTTGTCATTTTCAATAATCACAAAAACATTTGCGTCCATATATTCTGCTTTAAGTCTATTTATTTCCATAGCATAAATTGTAACACTTTCAATTTAATAGTCAAAATATTTTTATGTTTTGTCTTGAAAATATTGTTTCTATATGTTATAATCCTTCACAGGAGAATATTATGGCTGACACAAAGAAAAATGTTTATAGAAATAGAACTACAAGCGGAAATTATTTTTTTCACAAAGATGAACACAATAAATATCTTACACATTTTAATTTTAAAACACCAAAACATGAATATCAACAAACTAGACAAACTGAAGTTTTAATAGAAAAGTCACTTTTAACCACCAAATGTCTAGAACTTATTGGGGAAGGCACTGCTACCTTTGATAAACTTTTAGAGCAATACAAAAACGCCCCTCCCCGTGCATTGGAAGTTTATAAGTACTGCTACTTTAAAATATTTGAATTTACAAAGAAACTTGGAAATGAGTGCTATGAAACAAGAACTATTAGAACCGGAAATAAGCCTTTATCTTTTATTACTAATAACCTTATCGAGGATATAAAAAATGACAATGTCGATATTCCACTTTTAATTCAAGCAATAGGCAAAGTCTATAACAGTTTAAATTTGTTAGTTAAACAAGATGAAAATAATTAAAAAAGACAGCAAACGCTGTCTTTTTATTTTAGTTTACCTTGTGTTTTGTCTAAGACTTTTATTTTAATATAAAAAATACAAATCTAATTATAAGTCCACTTAAGAAAAGTACCGACAAAATCGCCAACGCAGTGCGATTTTCGCTTGGTCGGTAACGAGAAAGCGAGGCGTCAAGGTCGCAACTTTTGCGAACAGCAAAATAAGACCAGTCAGCCTATGCTTTCGAGTTTGGCAGGGGTGGAAGGAATCGAACCCTCCTCTGGAGTTTTGGAGACTCTCATTCTACCGATGAACTACACCCCTACAATACTTCCCTATTTTACTATACTTTTTTATGATTGTCAATTGATTGGACAACAAAAAAGGTGCTTTTGCACCTAAAAACCTAAGGATATAAGTAGCGCCTTATTTACTTCCCGCATTTTGTCTTCGCCAAGGGTTGTCACCTTTTCACGAAGTCGGCGTTTATCTAAAGTACGAATTTGCTCGAGCAATGCCACCGAGTTTTTTGGTAGGTTATATCGCTCTGCCGAAAGTTCTATATGAGTAGGAAGTTTGGCTTTGCCTAATTGGCTGGTTATCGCAGATACAATCACTGTTGGGGAATACTTATTTCCAACATCATTTTGAATAACAAGTACAGGTCGAACGCCGCCCTGCTCACTTCCAACAACAGGGCTTAAATCAGCATAATAAATTTCTCCGCGTTTAATCTGATCGACCATATTTCCTTTCTATATCTTTATAATCTTCGAGGTCGGCTTGCTCTAAGTCAGCAAGGCTTAAATAAACCTTTTTTAGAACATCCTTCTCTACTTGCATATTATGCTGGAGTTTTGAAAAAGTTTCCTCATCTACTCCACTTAAATTGTCGCGACTTTCTCTTTCGTCATCTTTCATCTTTTTTCTTAAGTCGCGATTCCACTTATCGAACATGATTATCTCCTTTCGCATATTTTTCTAAACATAGTTTGATGCTTTTTATAACTTATATACAAAAAGAGTGCTGACAGCACTCTTTAAAATAATTGAACAAATTAAACGATTATCGCAATAGCGGTGGCGTAATTTTTGGTGTGTGAGAGAGAAACTTCCACCCTTTTACCATAATGGAAGGCGTCCATTTCCTGCTTTGCCTTGCCAGATAATTCCACATAGGGCTTGCCAGTTTCTTCATGGCAGAGTTTGATGTCACGGAAAGACACCCCTGTTCCGCCAAGATTTAAAGCCTTTATCACTGCCTCTTTGACTGCCCAAAGTGCTGCAAGTCTTTGTAGTGACAAGGCTGGAGCGGAATTTATATACCCTATTTCCTCTTCATCCGCAATCCTAGAGATAAACTTTTCATCTAAAGTAAAGCGATCTACCTCTACTAAATCAATCCCTATCATCCTTTACCTCCCTCGCAACACGCCCTATTAATGAAAGATCAAAGCCCCTACCAACAAGATGTGAAAATAATTTTTGTTTTGTCTTTTGATCCCACTCCTTATTTTTCATATATTTTTCAGTTAATTTTCGGCAGGTTTCATACTGTTCGTCTTCGCTTAGACATTCATCAAGTTTTTCTTCAATCACATCCACTGGCACGCCTTTAGAAAGAAGGTCATATTTAAGCTTGCGTCTACCCTTCATATGCGAATATGAGCGTATATAATTTTCAGCGTAAACGCCATCATTAATATATCCATAATCTTTAAGTTTATCTATTGCCCTATCAATACATTCTTCTGGGTACCCCTTTTCTTTTAAATAATCTTTTAAAAGTTTTTCGGTTTTCATACTCTTTTCAAGTACGCCAAGCGCCCTATCAAAGCACGCAAGGTCACCATTCACAATTTTGACTTTTTCAATTTCCTCTTGGCTGATTTCCTGCCCCGTCTTCCATTTATATTTTGCAAGTATCTCGGCTTCAAAAGTGCCAATGTAGTTTTCATCAACATAGACATTATATCTAAAACCCTTGCCAACCTTTTTTATCTCTGTAATTTGCATAAATGCCTCCTAGTCAAAAAGCATACTTGTTGTGCGAGTATATGCACGCACAAGCCCACCGGCACCAAGTTTTATTCCGCCAAAGTATCGGACTATAAACACACAAACATCTTTCACATTCTTCTTTTGAAGAACATTAAGTATTGGTCTTCCCGCTGTTCCAGAAGGCTCCCCGTCATCCACCGCCTTTTCAGCAAACGGAGTTTCTATTTTATAAGCATAACAAATATGAGTGGCTTTTTTATGCTGAGTTTTTAACTCCCCAAGTGCCACCTTAATTTTATCTAAATCCGCATTTTCCAAAAGATAGCCATAAAATTTGGATTTTTTCTCGATAAATTCTACTTGTTTTATGAACATGAAACTCCTAATCTTCAAGACCACAAAGATAATCAGCAGAAACCCGAAAATATTTAGCGAGTGCGACTATTGCTATAATATTAGGCAATCTTTCGCATCTTTCCCATCTACTAATAGTATTGATACTAACATTAATTTCTTTACTTAACGCTTCTAATGTAAGATCTTTCTCTTTTCTTAAATCTTTTAATCTTTCTGCAAATATTTCCATATTTAAGTTCCACCTAATCTTCAAGTCCACAAAGATAATCACATGATACGCGGAAATATTTTGCGATTGTTACTAACACTTCTATATTAGGTATTCTTTCACACCTTTCCCAACGACTGATTGCAGCATCACTTACTCCTAATGCTTTACCTAGTTTCTTTGTGGATAGCCCCTGCTCAGTCCTTAATTCTTTTAGTCTTTCAGCAAAAACTTTCATATAAAATCTCCTTTTATATAAAAATTATATACCAAATGGTAGAATAATACTTGACTAATACCGAACGGTAATGTATAATATTTAATACCATTCGGTAGTAAAAGGAGGTGTAATATGACTAAACCTATAAACAAAAGCGAAATGACAGGGGTGATTAAACTTGATTTGATTTATGACTACATTTATAAAAATCAAATTACCTTTCGTGAGTTTGCCAAAAAATGCAAAATCAGCATGAAAGCACTTGCTGATATACTTGACGATTACTCTGATTGCGACATTGGAGATATTATCAAAGTAGCACATGCGATTGGTATTCATCCTGCTGACATTTTTGAATAATAAAAGTGACTATGCCACTTTTATTATTTTATTACAACCTTAACAAAGTTCTTTTTGCCTTTTTTAAGAAGGAGTGAATTATCTTTGAAATCAGCGGTGGTTACCTTTGTATTAAAGTCTGTGACCTTTTCGCCGTTCATGGAGATTGCACCGCCTTGTATCATACGGCGTGCGTCACTTGTAGAGGAACAAAGTTTAACCTCAGCAAGCAGATTGGTAAGATTTTTTGGCTCTGCAAAATCAGTGGTGTTCATTTCTACAACTGGTGCATCATCGCCGCCCTCTGTGAAAAGATTTTCGCTCATTTTTTGTGCCTCGATTGCATCAGCCTCGCCACGAACAAACTTTGTGATTTCATAACTCATCTTCTTCTTTGCCTTGACGATATCTTCTTGGATTAAGGCTTTTACCTCTGGCATTGGAATATCAGTGAAAAGTGCAAACATCATCTCCACGCAGGCATCTGGAGTTTGATAGATGCCTTGATAAAAATCATAGGCGGAAATTTTATCTTTATCAAGCCAAATTGCACCCTTTTCAGTTTTTCCCATTTTTTTGCCTTCTGGTGTGAGAAGAAGTGGGTTTGTTGCTCCGATAAGTTCGACATTTGTATTATTGGCATAATTAAGTTTACGCTGAAGTTCAACGCCGGCAACAATATTCCCCCATTGGTCTGCACCGCCGTATTGGAGAGTGCAACCGTACTCTTTATTAAGATGAACAAAGTCATAAGCCTGCATTGGCATATAGCCCATTTCAAAGAAGGTAAGTCCACCCTCTTTTATACGATTGGCATAGATTTCATTGGACATCATTCTATTAACATTAAAGTGTACGCCAATCTCACGCATAAAGTCTATATAACTTAAGTTCTTAAACCAGTCAGCGTTATTCACAATTTCTGCTGGATTTTCGCCGTCAAAATCAAGGAAGATTGACAGGCTTTTCTTGATTTTTTCTATATTCTTATTAAGTTCGTCATAAGACAGCATTTTGCGAAGCTCGCTTTTTCCGCTTGGGTCACCGATAGATGCGGTTGCCCCGCCCATGAGAAGAAGTACCTTATGCCCCGCCTTTTGAAAGCGTCTTAAAATGCAGTAAGGCACGCAATGTCCAATATGAAGGCTATCCATGGTTGGGTCGGTGCCTTCATAGAGTGTGATAGGCTGACCGCTTGCAAGAAGGTCGCGCAATCTTTCTTCATTGGTGCATTGATAGAGCAAGCCTCGCTCTTTTAATACATTATATAATTGTGTATCAATTTTCATATTTTTCTCCATTATGGATTTAGAATACATTCTTCCACCTTTTTTGTCAAGCAATCGCTTTGTATTGCAAAATTTTTAAGGTATACTTGGAGTAGGTAAGCGAAAAGCAAATATTATTTTCACAAGTCCTCGGGCTTTCAGCCCTGTGGAAGTCGTTCAAAGCACATTTGCTTTTCGTATGTGATTAAGAAATGAATATGAGGAGGTAAAATTATGTCTTGTCCGATTTATCCAAAAAATATGGAAGGTTACGGCCCATCGCCTATTCCAGAAGAAGGCGGTTGGGTGCAATCTAAAGAAATCAAAGATGTATCAGGATTTTCACATGGCTGTGGAAAATGTGCACCTCAGCAGGGCGCATGCAAACTTACAATCAATGTGAAAAACGGAATTATCAAAGAGGCACTTGTGGAAACCATTGGTTGCAGTGGTATGACACACTCGGCAGCAATGGCAGCAGAAATTCTGCCCGGGAAAACACTTTTAGAAGCACTGAATACCGACCTTGTTTGCGACGCAATCAATGACGCAATGAAGCAAGTGTTTTTACAACTTGTATACGGGCGAAGTCAATCGGCATTCTCAGAAGGCGGGCTTGCTGTTGGCTCGGCACTTGAAGATCTTGGAAAAACTCTCTCATCTAATGTTGGCACTGTATACTCTAACAACGAGTTTGGTACAAAGTATCTTACCCTTGCGGAAGGCTACATCACCCGTCAGGCACTTGATGAGAACGGCGAGATTATCGGCTATGAATATGTGAACATGGGTACACTTATGAATTACCTAAAAGACGAGCAAATTTCCCCACAAGAGGCTATCAAGAAAGCGACCAAGACTTATGGAAGATTTGATGAAGGGGTCAAGATTGTAGACCCAAGGAGGGTTTAAATATGAACGAACTTACCAAATATGCGGAGATAAAAAGCGTCCTTAAAAAATACAAAATCAAAAGTCTTGAAGAGGCAAGAGAAATTTGTTTGAAAAATAATATAAATGTTTACGACATTGTTAAAGGAATACAGCCTATCTGTTTTGACAACGCTGTGAAAGCATATGAACTTGGTGTGGCTATCGCAATCAATTCAAAGGCAAAAACGGCACAGGAAGTTGCAGTTAAAATTGGCGAAGGCTTGCAAGCATTCTGCGTGAAAGGGTCTGTTGCTGACGAGCGTCAAATTGGACTTGGACATGGCAGGCTTGCGGCAATGCTTCTTGACGAGGGCACCAAGAGTTTTGCATTCCTTGCCGGACATGAAAGTTTTGCAGCTGCGGAAGGCGCCATTGGTATTGCTGTCACTGCAAACAAGGTACGACGCACCCCACTAAATGTTGTGCTGATTGGACTTGGCAAAGATGCGGCATACATCATTGCAAGAGTAAATGGTTTTACCTATGTGAATACTAAGTATGACCACTCCACTGGCAAACTTAAGATACTTGATAAAAAGAAGTTTTCTAAAGGCGAGAGAGGCAATATTAAAATCTATGGCTCTTATGATGTACCAGAAGGTGTGGCAATTATGCAACATGAAAAAGTGGATGTCTCTATTACTGGCAATTCAACTAATCCTGTAAGATTCCAACATCCAGTGGCTGGCATATACAAAAAATGGTGCAATGAGAATGGGCGAAAATATTTCTCCGTGGCATCTGGTGGCGGTACTGGGCGTACCCTACACCCTGATAATGTGGCGGCTGGGCCTGCTAGTTATGGACTTACTGACACTATGGGAAGAATGCACTGCGATGCACAATTTGCTGGTTCTTCCTCAGTGCCTGCACATGTGGAAATGATGGGCTTTATTGGAATGGGCAACAACCCTATCGTTGGAGCGACGGTGGCAACAACCGTAGCAGTATGTACAAGAAAATAAAAAATTGCTACTTATCGTAGCAATTTTTTATACACTTTCTGTGATATCGGCAAGGTCATAATAGTTTAATGCTTTTGACCCCTCTCGCATAATGTCATCACAGTTGTTCAAATATTTACCTATAAAACTTAAAGACTTCTGGAACCCTTTTTCTGCACCATCTTTACCACTTGTACTTCTTGCATTGTTATACTTTTTGCTGTAAGCATCCGCGATTGCTTTTGCATACTTTTTTGGATAAGTAGCAAATTTCTTTGCTAGAATTTTAACAAGTTCCTCTTGCAGTATAAAATCATTGAGGGTTTTCTTGTCTCCGCAGAAATAATGAGCATAGAATGGATAAATAATTATATCAGTGTAAAATACATTGTTATAAGAATCTTTTGCGTTTAGTTTAATAGTGATTCCCTTTGAAAAATCCTCACCTTCAATAGTATAATCTTTATCAAATTGCAAGGAAGAGCCGTGCTCTTGCATATTTTTAATCTTTGCCATTACTATCTGCCCAATTTCCGCTTTTGTCAGCGAATATATTTCATTTTGCTCGCTATATTGCTGAGTTATTATCTTTTGTTTTTCCGTTTCATTTGATAAAAAATCGTTTTCAGAAATTTCTGCCCCCACTTTTGCGTCTAAGACTTCTTGTATGAGCGTTTTTTCAATTCCCATATGTTCTATAAGATATTTCTTAACAATATGCAAATCTTCCTTTTTTAGTTCTCCAAGTTTTTCAAATAATCTTGATGAAGATAGCGTTTTAATCTGTCCCAAGCATATTTGGCTATCATAAATTAGATTATACTCCTCTTTCTTTAACACCGGCAAACCGTTCTTGGAAAGTTTACTTGAACAAGGTACGCATATCACTGTTTTGTCGGCTTTATTCTGCATCAAAATTATTACAGGTCGCTCACCTCCAAGTTCATCTGAAAGAACAGGATTTAGGTCGGCATAATATATCTCGCCTGCTTTAAATGTACGGACTGTCTTATCGGCACTATTTTGAATTGGCATTAAAAAGTTTCCATGTCTACTTTCTCTTAACGCTGCTTTAAAGTCTGGTGCACCTAAAGCGTCCTCCACCTTAACAAAACCATTCAATAATACACTTTCTTTAAGTTTCTCTCTAATGCGTTCAACCTCTGCATCTACTTCCTCTAGTGCCTTTTCATATGTCTGTTTAAACTCTAAATCATTCTCACAAAGCACAGCGATGTATTCTCTTTGCATATCTTTAGCAAAAGGTAGAAGTTCGCCTTGCACTTCCAGTTTAGATTTATAAAAAGTTATAATTGAAAAACTGTTTCTATCTCCATTTGACACCTTAACTTTTGTACCGTCAAGACTGGCAGCCCTTGCAAAATCTATGGATTTAATCCAAAAACTCCCCCCCCCACGATTTGCAGAAGTGAGAATAATTCTCTCTAAAAGTTCCCCTCTAATTTTTGAAATATCCATCATTTTCTCCTTGAATATATCTTAACACATTTCCTATTGAAATACAATAGTCAAATGTAAATTTGTTTGACATTTTCCATTGATTTTAGTAACATCTTTCTATGATAAAGATAAGAAGAAGTTGGTACGACCTACTTAAAGAAGAATTTGAAAAGCCATATTTCAAAACTTTACAAGATTTTTTGGCGGAGGAGTATTCCTCTCGCACAATTTACCCTAGCGAAGATAACATTTTTAATGCTCTCAATCATGTACCCTTTGAAAATGTCAAGGTTGTGATAATCGGTCAAGACCCCTATCATGAGCCTAATCAGGCAATGGGCATCTCCTTCTCTGTGCCAGAGGGCGTGGAAATTCCGCCTTCACTAGTAAACATTATGAAAGAAATTCATGATGACCTTGGCATTACTTGCCAAAAAAGTGGCGACCTTACCCGATGGGCAAATCAAGGGGTGCTACTTTTAAACACCGTACTCACGGTAAGACGCGGGCAAGCAAACTCACACAAAGACAAAGGCTGGGAAAAACTGACTAGTGAAATAATAAAAAAATTAGGAACAAGAAAAGAGCCTATTGTATTTCTACTTTGGGGCTCATATGCTCAAAGTTTTGCACCCTACATAGAAAGTCAGCATTTGATTTTGAAAGCACCTCACCCAAGCCCCCTATCGGCATATCGTGGTTTCTTCGGGTGTAAGCATTTTTCAAAATGTAATGAATTTTTGAAAAGTCATGGAATGGAACCTATAAATTGGGAATAATGTCACTTTCATATGCTGAAAGTAACCAAAAGGCACTGGGGACCTAAGCCTGCGCAAAGTCCCCGTCACCTATTGTTTGCTGAGGAAGTCCGCCTGTAGGCGGATTATTGTAGCAAAATGTATAATTTTTCATTGCCTTCTTCGCCAATTGTTAAAAAATACACCATAAGCATTTTCGCAGTCTTGCGTAAGCTCCAACAAGGAAATGTTTATGGTGTGTTTTTCTCTATAGGCATGAAAAATATATATATGCCACTTTTTATCAACGAAAAAAGAGGTGGCTTAGCCACTTTTTAGGACAATAAAAAAGAAGGCTCGGTTAAGAGTCTTCTTTTTTAAATTGTTTAAAACAAATACCTAGTTATTGGCATATGGTCTTGTTTTGACTTAATGTCTTAAGCACTTCTTTAATAGGTGCCTAAGGCACTTCGACTGTCTGGATGCTTTCGCATCTTTTCTCTTTAAAAGGAGGTGATCCAGCGGCACCTTCCGATACCGCTACCTTGTTATGA
>CAMRTM010000010.1 GCA_947053645.1 uncultured Bacillota bacterium
CATGGCCAAACTCTAAAGGTTTTTTCAGTATTGAAAACCTCGACAACCGACTCTTAATATATCCATAATCTGTATTAAGGTCAAAATAGTTTATAAAAAAGTCTGGATTATCAGTGACAATATCATAACCTTTTTCGGTTTGTATAACTGTAGCCTTTTTATCAAGCGGGAAAACATTATAAACCTCCCCTTCTTTAGAATAAGAAAAAACTTGCCCACACTCTAAGATATGAGTTGGATTAAAATCCTCTTTACCAATAATTTCAATTTTATCTTTATGCTTAATATATTTCATACCGCCCTCTTAAAAAGAGTATAGCATATTGAATAAAAAAAGCACAACTTCTGTTGTGCTAAAATTTATTCTGTTATGATATTTACAACTTTTTTTGCATTCTTTGTATCAAACTTTACTGTGCCATCACATAGCGCAAAGAGTGTGTAGTCTTTTCCCATTCCTACATTTTCACCTGCATAAACCTTAGTTCCACGCTGTCTTATTATTATTGAACCAGCAGTTACTTTTTCGCCTGCATATGCTTTTACACCTAAGCGTTGTCCTTGTGAGTCACGGCCGTTTTTGGTACTACCGCCACCCTTGTGGTGAGCAAAAAGTTGAGCATTAAACTTAAACATTTTTTACCTCCAATTTTGCATATCTTTTTTCATCTTGGATGATTGATTGAAATGACTTATAACAAGTATCAAACAAAAATTTGATTCTATCTTCCTGTGCATCCTGAAAATTTGTCTTTATCTTTAAATACCCATCACTTATTTCTATGAAAGCATTTTTTTTCGCACACTCTTTCACACCTACTACAGCAAGTTGTGCTACCGTGGATATTTGACAACAAAGTAAATCTTTTCCATATTCATCTTTACCAGTATGTCCACTCACTTCAAAACCAAGAAATACATTTTTTTCTTTATAAAAAGTAATTTTTGTCATGATTTTACTTCTTTATAGACAAGATTTTTAGTTGTGTAAAAGGTTGTCTGTGGCCTTGTTTCTTTCTTTCATTCTTCTTTGGCTTGTATTTAAATACTACGATTTTATCGCCCTTGCCATGAGAAAGAACTTCTGCTTCACATTTTGCACCCTTTACTACAGGATTTCCAGCAACTACTTGTCCATTATCGCTGATAAGTAAACATTCAAGTTCAATCTTATCGCCAACTGCATAATCAAGTTTTTCAACGCTTATTACATCGTTTTCACTAACTTTGTATTGCTTTCCACCAGTTTGTACTATAGCAAACATATTCTTTACCTCCTCTAACCAAACTCGCTGCCTCGCGGGTGCTGAATTCAGACTTTGAAACCCCTTACATGCGGATACTGAGATAATATATCATAATGCAACTCTTTTGTCAAGCAAATAGGGCAAAAAAAAGACTTTCAATGAAAGTCTTTTTTAATTATTTTCTTTTCTCTTTCTTATCGTTTTTTACTTTAGAAACTACAAAGTATACAACAACACCTGCAAGGATTACTGCTGAAACTACGATGAGGATTGTTCCTATTGTTTGGTATGATACTGTTGGAGTAGTATCAGTGCCACCGATAGTAAATTCAATCTTCTTTTCTGCTTTCCAGCCAGCCGCATCTTTTACAGTGAGAATAAGTTCATAGGTTCCTGCTGATGAAAGATCAAACTCATATGTGTGAGCGGCAGCATCACCATTGTTCTTAATTTCTGTACTTGTGGTAGTGTTGGTAAGTTTAACCTCCAATGTTTCAAGAAGTTCTTCCCATGTTGCACCACCCTTATCTTCAAGTTTCAATGTTTCCTTTGAAATTAAAAGTGAAAGTTTATCGCCTATCTTGTATGCATCTGTCTTATTGTTGAGAAGAGCATCAGTTGTTTCGATAGTAGGTTTTACTGTATCACCATTGTATATAGTCTTAGAAAGTTCTCCCTTCTTACCATTCTTATCATATACAACATAATTGATTGTATAGGTACCGTTTTGAGAAAGAGTATATCTTACATTTCCGTCTTTATAGTATTCATTTGTTGCATCTGTCCATTTGTCCATATAAATAGTAACAAGTGGAGTTGTGCCAGATGGTCTTTCAATAGAGATTTGAACATATGACTTACTCTCATCAATACCCTCTGCATTCTTAATGTCAGCTGCGATTTCAGGTAAAATAATCTCTTGATTTAACTCATTGTTAGAACTCTTAATACCACTGAGGTCTACCTTAACTATTGGATTTTCAGTATCTTGTACATCAAAGATTTGTACATCACTTGGCTCTAATGGAAGAAGTGAAACATTTGTAAGAGTTCCCTTATACTCAGTACCAAAGCCGTTGCGCAGTGTATTAACAGCAAGTGTTCCTTCTTTAAGGTTTACTGTGATATAGTATTCTTGATCAGCGTGAAGCATTAAATTGCCATCTTTCATATACAAGTCGCCATTTGAAAGGCCTGTAGTGTTTTCTTTAAGGCTTGCTTTGTTATATTGAATTAAATAAACATAATAACGAAGTTTGTATACACCTTGAGTTGTTGCACTGAAATGCTTGTTGTTTATAATCTTAAAGTTGTTGCTTGCAGAACTTTCTGCTTTAACTATATAATATCCGTCTTTAACTGACTTGTCATTAGCATCAAGTCCAATGTATCCAAAGGTATCATTAGACTGAATTGATACAACTGGAATTGGAAGATATTCTGGGTCAGCACCAACTCTTATTGTCTTAGTAGAAGTAGAGATATTTTCAATAGAAGGTTTTTCTACCCTTGTTTTCTCATTTACCGTTACATTAAAGAAATTTGTTACACTGTGATTTGCTGAGTCTATTGCAGTTACAACAACTTGGTATTGTCCTGCACGCTCTGCTACAAATGAACCTGCTTCAACAATGAAACTTCCTGCATCTGGGTTAGAATAGTAATTTTTACCATCGCTAGGTACTAATTGTTTAACACCATCTCTAATGTGGTAAACCTTAACATCTGCTGTCATGAATTCTACTCTATCATCAGAGTAATATAATGTTGGAAGTGTAATTCTATCATTTTGATTCTTTGCTGTTGCAAGATCGCTTTCAAAGCCGTGTAATGTTGGAGCCGCAGTATCGTTTGTGTTGACGATTGTCATTCTCTTAAGCCAGTAACCAATATTTCCATCATCATCAATTGCGTAAAGGCAGATTTCTACCCCACCTGCAGTTGTTGGAACTTCATCAAGAGAAATTGTAAATTGAGAATTCTCTGCAACGAGTTTATACCAGCCATCAGATGTTGGTCTTACTGTTGTGTTTGTATTGCTGTTTTCTCCTTGTACTGGAGTAAATTCAATAGTTTCATCTTCTGCATTGCGTTTGATTGGATTTCCACTAGCATCAAGGAATCTATAAACATAATGGTTTGCTGTTCTTCCTTTATCTGCGTCACTTGTTACACTTGGTGTAGCAAATGTGATGGTATCACCTTTTGCATAAGAACTTTGTAAGTTTTTAGGGCCAGTAACGACTGGAGCAATTTCATTTTTTACATTAAGTTCAGTAAAGTTTATATCAAGTATTTGCTGAGCGCGACTTGAAGATAAACTTATATTTCCATTCTTAGCATAAGGATCTCTAGCCTCATAAATTACCTTGTAAGCAGAAGCAGAAGTTGCTTGTGCTTCAAACTTATGTGAATAATTTATATATGCGTAACCTTCTATATCCTTTTTGTCAGCTTCGTTTGTAACAATAAGATAATGATTGTCTTTAAGCCACTGACTAATCTCTTCGTCAGAGCTTGAAGATGTTATGTTGTCTTTCGCCATATCCTGTCTTAGAGCAAAATTGTAAGTGAGAAGTTCGTTGTAATTTGTGAACTGGAAGATTAAGTTGTAATCAGCATACTCGGTTGTTTCAACAACTGTTGTACCACCTGGAGTTCTTATAATTCTCTTAAGTTCAATATCTTTCAAGTCAGCAGCATTATCTTTTGCACCAATAGCATAGATGACAAAGTTGTTGTAAGGAGTCTTAGTTTTTAATTTATTTTTTGCGTCAACATAATCGTCGCCGTCTTTTGCATAACTTGGATTAGCATCATAGATATAAACTGAAGGAAGTTGTTGGTCCTTAACACCTGTAACTGAGAATTGTGCAGTTCCTTCCTTTGGATGATTGCCATAGAAGTCAGTCACATCGTAACTAATTACATAGTCACCGTCAGCATAAGGAGTGAAGTATCTAACTCCATCTTCTTCGCTATAGCATTTTTCAGTAACATCTACATATTTATTGTCTACTTTGTGAGTAATTTTGATATCGTAGGTCACTGGAACACGTTCACTCTTTGGAGTGTCGTTGTTAGAAGTGAGACCTTGAATTACTGGTAATTTACTTTTAACTCCGGTAACTGCAGTAGAGAACACGCTGTCCTTCCAAGAAGTTTCAAGAGTATAGCCTGCCTTTCCGTCTTTATCAGTATAGTACTTATCAGAAACTACAAATGTCTTATCAGTAGAAACAACATATTTTCCGTTTTGATAGAATGTGTAAGTGATAATATATGTGCCAACACCAGTAGTGTCTTTAATAAGATCTCCATCTACAAAGAATTTATCTCCGTCTTGTGTAATCTTAACGCCATCTTTTGACCCACCAGAGATTGTGAGAAGAATATAATCTTCAACACCAGCATCAGTAGCATCATTAGCATCTAAATAGCATTTAACTGTTTCATTTTTGTTGTCTTTAATGAGTTTATCATTCTCATCATAGATATTTGGAAGAGGAAGAGTGATATCAGTATATTCTCCGCCCTTTGCTGCTAGAAGTGCAAGGTCATAGGTAAGGAAAGAAGCCGCAGAATCTTCAACACTTTCAAATGCAAAGTGTGCGTTTGAAGTTGTACATTCAATTTCATAATCGTATGAGTAAACATTTCCACCTTTATCAGTCACTGAGTAAGAAACAACATAGGTACCAGTTCTTGAAGGAGTGAATGTACCATAGGTAGTAGTATTTGTAGTTTTATTATAAGTGATATTTATATCTTCAAAAACTGATGTACCTTTATATTTTACTGTCACATCAGAAGTTTCAAAGTTATCATCTTTTGCCTGTTCAGTTTTTTCAGGATTACCAACCACATATGTTTTTCCATTATATGAATATTGTCCTACGCCAAAAGTATAGGTATCACCTTTGGTTACCTTTTCATCAGGGTCAGCAGATAAAGTGATTTGGTGAAGTGAAGAAAGTGTGGTATCCATCACCGCATCAGCAAGTGAAGCAAGTGCGCTGAGTGGCATGAAAGACACGCACATTAAAAACGCCAAGCCAAACATCATCCCTTTAAAAAGAAAATTGTGTTTTCTAGATTTGTTAGTCATAAAATAAACCTCTCATTTCAAATTTTATTTGTCTCGTAATAGTCTTTATTCTACTCTATTTTGCCGGTAATGTCAACAGATTTTTATCATTAGAAGTAAAAATATTTTGTGGAAGCAAAGTATATTTATACGAGAGGAAAATGTCTAGTTTTGTCGAATACTTTTAGAAGAAATTTAAGATATTTTTTTAATTTCTTGCACAATTTTGAAAAAGCATAAATAGTATGTTAGTGTGAAAGCCTTTTAGGCTCTCTCAAAAATACATAAGAATTTTTAGGAGGAACTAATGAACTTTTTTAACAACGGCATGAACAACGGCGGTTGTGGCTGTGATTGCTGCTCTATAATTACACTTATACTTTTATTACAATGCCTTTGCGGCGGCAATAACGGCGGTTGCGGAATCGACACCTGCACATTAATACTTATCTTATTATTATGCGGATGCGGCACAACCTGCGGAAATAGATGCTAAAAATCGTTTAAAAAACAAGAAAAGGACTAAAAAATAGTCCTTTTTTTATTAAAACTCTTTACTTTTAATAGAATTTCATATAAAATATAATTAAGAATAACCTTAGGAGGGAAATATGAGATTTGAAAAAGGCGCAGAAGTTGTTTGGCAGGATAGAAAAAGACATTTTGGTCTTCCATGGTCTTTTTACAGATATTATTTAGTAAAAAAAGAAGGCGAATGGGTAAAACTATTTAGACATAAAGGCTTTTTATCTGCCATTATTCACGAAACAAATGTATACAGATGTAATGATATTTCAATGCATCGCTCTCTTACTGATTTAATTTTCCGTACCGGAACAATAGAAATTATGACTGACGATGCTGACACCCCTGTTTTCCACTTAAGGCATATCGCACATCCATATGAGGTAAGAGATCTCCTTTCAAATACAATTGAACTTGAAAGAAAGAAACGCGGAGTTAGCCTTACTGAAATTAGACACTAATTTAGGACAGACACCACTCGGAAAAATACATTTTAAGTTGCTCCAACATAAAATGTATTTTTTTACGCGGGTACGCACATCAAAAATGTGCTAACCGCTGTCCTCGCGGTTTCTCCACCTAGTCCTCTTCCATAAGAGGGGCGGAAACCCCAATGTTTCCGCGATAATATTTTTGGACAGACACCACTCGGAAAAAACAAAGCCCATGGTTTTAACTATGGGCTTTTATATTACTTTTAATTTTTTTAGATAGTTTTCAAAATAATCGGGAAGAGGAATTTCAAAGTGCATAAGGTCATTTGTTCGTGGATGAGTAAACTCTAAGTAATAGGAATGTAGTAGTTGTCCATTTAGTCCCTTGACCGCTTTTCCATATACATCATCCCCCACCA
The DNA here is from genome assembly GCA_947053645.1 of uncultured Bacillota bacterium. Lineage (GTDB taxonomy): Bacteria > Bacillota > Clostridia > Christensenellales > UBA1242 > Caccovivens. Next base: position 6,713 of record CAMRTM010000010.1, read on the forward strand.
CCGGATGTCCAAGCGATTTTGCGTGTACGCGGATCTGGTGTGTTCTCCCCGTTTTAAGTGAAAACTCCACAAGGCAAGCCGTGGTATATCTTTTGACAACCCTATACCCTGACACAGCAAGCCTACCAGAACTTGAAACCGCAATCTTTTTTCTATCTGACTTGCTACGGTCAAGGTAGGTTTCAATCTCCCCTTCATCCTTCTTTAAATTACCTTCAAGAAGCGCCAAATATTTACGCTTGCAGGTTTTATCTTTAATTTGTCTTGCAAGTGAGGTGTGTGCAGTGTCATTTTTAGCAACAACCATAAGCCCAGAAGTATTTTTATCAAGCCTATGTACTATTCCTGGACGAAGGACTCCATTGATACCACTTAAATCTTTTATTCTATACAACAGTCCATTTACAAGGGTACCGTCACGGGTGGATGAACATGGATGAACAACAAGTCCTTGTGGTTTATTCACAACAATAAGATCATCATCCTGATATACAATTTCAAATTCAATATTCTGAGGCAGTGCGTCAAGTGGTTTTACCTCACAAACTTCAAACAAAACCTTTTGATTAGGCTTTACCTTCTCCCCCGCTTTCACTCTTTTTCCATCGAGCAGTATTTTCCCTTCGTCAATCATATTTTTAATGTGTGCGCGTGAAAAATTAGGATATCGCGTATTAAAGACGATATCTAGACGGTTATTTTTTTCGCTTTCTTCTATATAAAATTCCTTCATTTTTCTTCCTTAGGTTTTTTGTTCTCTTTTGGCATAATGAATAGAAAGTAAACAACAAGTATGACAAGCCCCACACAGAGTGCAACATCGGCAAGGTTGAATACTGGGAAAGTCATAAAATCAAAATCTATAAAGTCGCGAACATATCCTAAAAAAATTCTATCAAAAAGGTTGCCAAAACTGCCCCCAACGATAAAGCCAAAGGCTACACTAAGTGTCTTAGAAATTGCCGTTTTACTTTTTACAAACTTTGTAATGTAACAAGCGATAAATACCCCAATCAAAGCGGTAGTTAAAAGTATTAAAAATATCGTCTTGCCTTCAAAAATACCATACCCAGCACCGGTGTTATGCACTTTAATAAACCTAATAAAACCGGGCAAAAAAGGCACCGGCTCACTGCCTAAAAAACCGTCAAAATAATATTTGCTGCCAATGTCCACCCCAAACACCACTAAAGTGATTACAATAGCGATGATGAGTGGCGCCCACCTATTTTTATTCTTCAACTTCAAGCCCCTCTGGAAGCAAGAGATAAAGTCTATCTTCGTCTAACACGATAAACTTAGCGTTCATACCATATGTTACACCCTTGAAATAGTCTATTATTCTTACATCTTCCCCTTTTTCGCAACTTTCAGTACTTATTATAACCGCTTTTTTATCTTTTAAGAACTGGGCATAATCTTTAGCCTGCAAAAAAGTGACAGGATAGTAAACAGGTATACCATCAATATGGTCTACCCTATTTGTAGCCTTGCCATCTTTAAATTTGTATGTAGCCTTAGTTTTAGGCTTTTTATCAGGTTTTGCTTTCTGTTCGCTATTTTCAAAGCCAAGAGCCTTGAACACATAACCCATAAATCCCATACTGCACCTCTTAAAAAGAGAATAACACAAAGAATTAAAAAAAGCAAATGCCTTAACTAACATTTAATCATCAATTTTTGTTAAATCGATGCCATATAATTCTTTCATACATATATTTCGTAAAAGTATTTCCCGTTTACCAGTAAAATCTAACTTTAAAAATAATTCATTAGATTTTGCATCCATATTATATAAAATACCAAGCACCTTCCTAAGTCCAATTGTCACCTTTCCGTCAAGTAGCCCTTTGGCTTGTCTTTCACTAATATGACAAAACTTAGCAAACTCTGTTACGGTCATCCCCCTTTCTTCCATAAACTTTTTAAATTTTTCCTGCCTTGTTATTAGTTTCATAATTACTCCTTTAACATTCTTCTAGAGAATACTGGTCAGTTTTATTCTTATACGGAATATAATCAAAACATGAAAGATAAAATTTTTGCAGAAAGATTTAAAGAATGCAGACTTGAAATGGGATTGACACAAAAACAAGTTGCAACTCTTTTTCACACAACACAATCTACAATCGCCAAATGGGAGAATGCTGATCAATTTCCTTCAGTTCCCACATTAAAAACTATATGTTTTGAATTTAAAATTTCAGCCGATTATTTGCTAGGCATAGAATAATATATTCTTGTAAAGAATATATATATTATGCAACTTTTGTTTAATTGTGTCAAATATTTTATCCGATTTTTGGATAATAACCGAAAAATTTTTATACAAAGAATAAAGTTTTTACATGAAAGAATTAAAATTTTCTAAAAGAATTTACGAAACAAGAAAAGATTTGGGGTTAACCCAACAAGAATTAAGTGATAAATTAGGAATTAATCAATCTGCTATTGCAAAATGGGAAGCAGGAGAATTAGAGCCTAGTTTATCTATGTTGTTAAAAATTTCAGAAATATGCAATGTTTCCATAGACTATTTATTAGGTGCTGTAGATTATTAATTGTTTCGCTCCGCTAGATTCTTCGACTCCGCGTTGCTCCGCTCAGAATGACAACGGCAGAAAACAAACGATTCGCCAGAGTCCTCTACTGCCCTTCAGTCAAAATAACAATCTATTACCTTGTGTATGCCAATGAATACAACAAAAAAAAGATATGAAAACTCATATCTTTTTATTTCTTAGATCCCTCCGCGTTGGTCGGGATGACAAATTTTAGTAAAAGCAGAAAATTAAATATGTATATTGCCTACTTTTACAAAGTAGGTCGTTTGTAGGGGCTCGGGGAGAATCGAAACTCCCCGAGTTTTTTGATTACTTTTTTAGCATAAAAAAGTAATTGTTTCTTTCTTTTGTTATCTTTTCTTTCTAACACTAAGAAAGAAAAGTAAATAAAAAAAGATATGAAAACTCATATCTTTTTTGTTTTTCTAATCAAAATGTAATTACTCGATGATTGATGAAACAACACCAGAACCAACAGTTCTGCCACCTTCACGGATAGCGAAACGAAGTCCTTGTTCGATAGCGATTGGGTTGATAAGACTTACTGTCATATTAACATGGTCGCCAGGCATAACCATTTCTACGCCCTTTTCAAGGTCGATAACACCAGTGATATCGGTTGTTCTGAAATAGAATTGTGGACGGTATCCATTGAAGAATGGAGTGTGACGGCCACCCTCTTCTTTCTTAAGAACATACACTTCAGCAACGAACTTAGTGTGTGGGGTGATTGAACCTGGTTTGCAAAGAACTTGTCCTCTTTCGATTTCATTTCTTTGAATACCACGGAGAAGAAGTCCAGCGTTATCACCTGCGATTGCTGCGTCAAGTGATTTGTGGAACATTTCAACGCCTGTAACAACTGTTTGTTTCTTAGCGCCAAGACCAACGATTTCTACAACATCGTTAACCTTAACTTGTCCTCTTTCTACTCTACCAGTTGCAACTGTACCACGACCAGTGATTGTGAATACGTCTTCAACAGGCATTAAGAATGGTTTATCAATATCTCTTTGAGGTTCAGGGATATAAGCATCAACAGCATCCATAAGTTCACGAATGCAGTCACATGCAGGATCATTAGCACGACCAGCTTGAGCAGCTTCAAGTGCTTTAAGAGCAGAACCTTTGATGATTGGGATGTCATCTCCTGGGAACTCATATTGTGAAAGAAGTTCACGGATTTCCATTTCAACAAGTTCAAGAAGTTCTGGATCGTCAACTTGATCAGTTTTGTTCATAAATACTACAATGTAAGGAACGCCTACTTGTCTAGCAAGAAGAATGTGCTCCTTAGTTTGTGGCATAGGACCATCTGTTGCAGCAACAACGAGGATTGCTCCATCCATTTGTGCAGCACCAGTAATCATGTTTTTAACATAGTCTGCGTGTCCTGGGCAGTCTACATGAGCATAGTGGCGTTTATCAGTCTCATATTCAACATGAGCAGTATTGATTGTAATACCTCTTGCTTTTTCTTCTGGAGCCTTATCAATTTGATCATATCTCATTTGCTCCGCTTTTCCCTCTGCAGCAAGAGTCATTGTGATTGCAGCAGTAAGGGTTGTTTTACCGTGGTCAACATGACCTACAGTACCAATGTTTACATGTGGTTTATTTCTATTAAATACACCAGTTGCCATTTTTAAAATCTCCTTTTTATTTTTAATTTTACTCAGTAAGTTTAACATACAAAATCTTTTTTTCAAAATGATTTTTATATATTTTCAAAATTTTTTAGTTCTTTTTTGCTCTTTTCCCGATAATATCTTCAGCAATTGAGCGTGGAACCTCTTGATATTTCAAGAATTCCATTGTAAATGTTCCTCTTCCTTGTGTTTGTGAACGAAGGTCGGTTGCATAACCGAACATATTTGCAAGTGGAACTTCAGCGTTGATTACTTGCACGCCTGGTTTTGTTTCATTACCAGTAAGCATTCCCCTACGAGATGTAAGGTTGCCCATAACTGTACCAAGGTAATCGTCTGGAACTTCAACTTGAACCTTCATAATAGGCTCGAGGATAACTGGGTCACCCTTCTTAGCGCCGTCTTGGAATGCCATTGATCCGGCAATCTTGAACGCCATTTCAGAAGAGTCTACTTCGTGGTATGATCCGTCTACAACCGTGATACGGAAATCAACAGTATCATAACCTGCAAGTACGCCGTTATGTGCAGCTTCTTGAATACCATTGTTGATTGGTTGAATATATTCTTTTGGAATAGATCCGCCGACAGTCTTATCTACAAATTCATAGCCTGTTCCTGCTGGAAGTGGCTCCATTTCGATTACGCAGTGACCATATTGTCCTTTACCACCGCTCTGACGGATGAATTTTCCTTCCGCTTTAACTGCTTTTCTGATAGTTTCACGGTAAGAAACTTGTGGCTCACCGATATTTGCCTCAACCTTAAATTCACGAAGAAGACGATCTACCATGATTTCAAGGTGAAGTTCGCCCATACCAGCGATAAGGGTTTGTCCTGTTTCTTGGCTTGTTGTTACGCGGAAAGATGGGTCTTCACGCATAAGTTTTGCAAGGGCAAGAGCCATTTTTTCTTGCATATCTTTAGTCTTAGGCTCAATTGCAAGTTGAATAACTGGATCTGGGAATTCCATACTTTCAAGTTGAATTGGGTGTTTTTCATCACAAAGAGTATGTCCTGTGATTGTATCTTTAAGACCAACGATAGCAGCGATGTCACCAGCACCAACTTCAGTGATTTCTTGACGAGTGTTGGAGTGCATTCTGATAAGACGACCAACACGCTCTTGTTTTCCAGTGTTTGAATTGTATACATAAGAGCCTGCTGTGAGTTTTCCAGAATATACTCTGAAGAATGTAAGTCCCCCAACATAAGGGTCTGTCATAATCTTGAACGCAAGTCCAGCAAGAGGTGCATCCTCTCTTGGAGCGCGTGACTCCTCTTCACCAGTGTCTGGGTTGATACCCTTAATATGATCAATATCAAGTGGAGATGGAAGATATTCAACCATTGCATCAAGAAGCATTTGAACACCTTTGTTTTTATAAGATGATCCACAAAGAATAGGAACAAGGGTTTTATTGATAGTGGCCTTTCTTAAAGCTTTTTTAAGTTCCTCGTCACTAATTTCTTCACCTTCAAAATATCTTTCAAGGAGTGCATCATCAGTTTCTACGATTTTCTCAACCATCTCGTCATGCAATTTTTGAGCTTCTGCCTTGTATTCTGCTGGAATATCGGTAATTTCAATTTCTTTACCCATATCATCCTTATATATTTCGGCTTTCATTGTAAATAGGTCGATAATACCTTTAAAGTTGTCCTCTGCCCCAATATTCAATTGAATTGGAAGAGGGTTTGTTTTAAGTCTTGCCCTGATAGACTCAACACAGCCCATAAAATCAGCGGCATCTCTATCCATCTTATTAACATAGATGATGATAGGAACTTTATATCTTGTTGCTTGACGCCATACAGTTTCAGTTTGTGGCTGAACCTTATCACGGGCAGAAAGTACAAGCACTGAGCCGTCGAGTACTTTAAGGGAGCGTTCAACTTCGATTGTGAAGTCAACATGGCCCGGGGTATCGATAATATTTATCTTATGTCCCTTCCATTGGCAAGTGGTACAAGCAGATGTGATTGTAATACCACGCTCTTGCTCCTGTGCCATCCAGTCCATGGTTGCAGCACCGTCATGAACCTCACCTATTTTGTGGGATTTACCAGTGTAAAACAAAATACGCTCGGTAGTTGTTGTTTTACCAGCATCAATGTGCGCCATGATACCAACATTTCTGGTCAATTCTAGGTTTTCCATATTTTTATATCCTTTTAATTTTATTAGGACAGACACCAACTTCGTGGTCGCGGACACGCCTTGCAACGCAAGTCTAACTCGCTACTGCGTTGGTTTCTCCGCCTAGTCCTCTTCCAAAGAGGTGTCCTTTTGGATTACGCGGGCAAAATGATACATTTTGTTTTCCCGCTTCCTCGCCGGGCAAAGCCCTTCTCCTCGGAAATCCGCCAGTCCTTATTTTATAACCTTTTTTAATGAGGTTTAACATTATTTCATATAATTTGCTTACTTTTTTAAAGTAAGTCGTTTAAAGGGGTTTGGGGAAAATCGAAAGTCCCCAACGCCTTTTGTAACTTTTCCACGCTGGAAAAGTTAGTTCGCTCTTACCACTTGAAGTGTGCGAATGCTTTATTAGCCTCAGCCATTCTGTGCATTTCGTCACGGCGTTTGATTGATGCACCAGTATTATTGTAAGCATCAAGAATTTCACCAGCGAGTTTTGCATCCATTCCTCTCTCTCCGCTTCTCTTTCTAGCAAATGCTACCATCCAACGGATTGCGAGTGTTTGGCGTCTTTCAGGTCTAATTTCCATAGGTACTTGGTATGTTGCACCACCTACCCTTCTAGACTTTGTTTCAAGAACAGGTTTTACATTTTCCACTGCTTGTGTAAAAACTTCGAGTGGCTCCATGCCTGTCTTATTTTTAACGATATCAAATGCCCCATATACTATTCTTTGTGCAAGACCCTTCTTACCACTTTGCATAACTTGATTTACAAGTTTTGTTACTACTGTGCTTTTATATATTGGATCTGGAAGAACAGATTTCTTTACGGCACTATTTCTTCTTGGCATAATATTCCTCCTTTTTAAATTTCAATGACCTCTCTCAGTCACTACTTTGTTTTCTTAGGGCGTTTAGCGCCGTATTTAGAGCGGCTTTGTTTTCTGTTGACTACACCGGCTGTATCAAGTGTTCCACGAACAATGTGATATCTTACACCAGGTAAGTCCTTAACTCTACCACCACGAATGAGTACTACGCTGTGTTCCTGCAAGTTGTGTCCAACACCAGGGATGTAGCAAGTACCTTCTTGTCCATTTGAAAGTTTAACTCTTGCAATCTTACGAAGCGCTGAGTTAGGCTTCTTAGGAGTTGCTGTCCTTACTGAAAGACAAACTCCTCTCTTTTGAGGGCACTCTTCAAGAAGAGGTGCTTTTGATTTCTTTTCAAAAGTTTTGCGTCCTTTCTTAACAAGTTGGTTTATTGTAGGCATACCTTTTCCTCCTTTTTTAATTTTTGTCTAAAAAAATTCACGGCAAAGTTGTCGTGAATTTGATTATGCATAAAAAGTGTATCAAACATGAACAACACGATTGCATCTTCTGCAACTTCGCTGGATTTCCAGCAAATCAGCGTCAATTCCATAGATGGAACTTTCAAAACTTTATAGAAACAAGCAAATCAAGGCTCGACGCCATTTTCGAGTATAAACTTAGTAAAATCTAAGTGAGTACGAGAAAACGCAGAATTGCGAAGTTTATATGAAGTTTTTGACACTTGTTGTTTGTTTATGCCCTTTAGAGCATTGCTTTCGACAACAAAGCATACGCGGATTATTATACCCATATTGCCCCACTTTGTCAACTATTTTTCCCAACTTTTTCAAAATAAAAAAAGGGGATTTACTCTCCTTGTTCTATCTCTACTACATTCTCTTCAGACGGAAGAATTATATCCGTCAGCCATCCCACATAACTTACACAAATTTGATTATCTCCTTCAAAAGGACTATCAAAAAGATTAATATCGTTAAGCACAGCAAAGTCTTGTATATAATGTGGAAGATGCTTGCATATTGTCCACTCTTGAAGAATTTTCTCTGCCCTTTTTATTAACCTTTCGCCAGCAGGAAAGAGTTTATTCTTCGCGAACTTTAAAATCGTCACGCTATTACATACAAACGATGCAATTTGAAGGGGCAAGTTATCAGCAGCAGTTCCAGTCAAATATGTTGCAACACCCGCCATACACCAAAGTTCAGAAGAAAGCAAACTTTTAGCATCTTTATTTTTGATCTGATTATTTAGACTTTCAATATAAGGCCATATTATATCCATTTCTATAATTTGCGCAGCCTCCATATATCTAGCTTGATTTAGGTGATAATCTATCTTTTGCTGTTTGGTACCTTTTATCTTTAATATCACTCTAATATCATCGTCTTCATCTAAGTATCTTTTCAATTTTTCATAATGCTTTGGATTTTTCTTAATATACTCTTCAGTTTGCATCAATGCATCGCCAATTTTTCCCATTACTCACTCTCCACTGTCTGCCATAAGGAAGAAGGCATTATAAGTTCTTTAATCCTTCCTTCTGGCAATTCAATCTCTGCCACTTTATAGCCTTCACTATATGGGCCTTCTGAAATTCTATTCGCCTTCATAAATTCTTGTATGAATTTTGGATATTGTTTAAGGGTTTGCCACTCCTGTAAAACTTCATCTTTAGACAGTTCTTTCTTTCCTGCACCATGCCCACTTATAGCAGTATCAGCCATTGCAAAGCCTGCCCCTACTGCACTAGCACCAGCAATACCCAACAAAAGATTTGAAGTCGCAATTTCATTGACTCTTGTCCATATTCCGCTCACCAAACCAATTGCAGTTAAAGCCGCCCAAATGCAACTTTTTATCACACTTGTTTGCACATCTTTATACCCAACTTTTATTTCTTCGCTAAGCATATCACAATAAGGTTTAATAACTCGCTCTTCTATATCACTTGCTATTTGACTATAATACTTCGCCTTTAATCTATATGCTTCCTGTTCCTCTTCAGTCCCACTACCATAAAATATATCATCATATTCTTTCTTCATTGCGCGCTCGAAATCTTTGCTCATAACCACCTCACCTTAACTGCCTCTATTCTAACATATGCCTTACAACCTGTCAATATGGAAAAATAAAAAAAGTGCCTAGAAAAAGCACTTTTATTCCTCGCCATCTTGGATTAATCTCTGTTCTTCTTTGCACAATCCAAAGGAAGACGCTTGCAAACTGCTCATAAGATTGACATCAAAATCCTTTGGTTTTTCCAAAATAGGGCTATTTGTTTGAGGGTCTAATATAATATTGTTATCTTCGTCACGCTTCGCAACTATTCCATAGCATTCTACAAAGTCCCTAATATAGAATGGATTATCTTTAAAAAGTTCCCACTCGATTTGAATCTTTGCAAGCGTTGCTATTTCACGATTCGTTTCAATAGTTGCAAGTTGTTTTTCTTCTCCTGTTTCCAACTTGCTATATCGCTTTTCTTCATCAATTATTATCTTTCCTAAACGAACAAGCGCTGGTGATAAGAATTTTTCGATGTCCTTGACAGTGGAAAGCGTTGCTTCATTTAAACATTCTATCCCTGCTGGATTTTTCGCCGCCTCATTTATTAGTTTTTCATAGATCATCTCTTCATATCTCTGTGCTATGTTATTTAAGGCATAGTATTTCTCTTTAAAGATTTGATAATTACTAGGGTTAGCAGGCATATTTTGAAAAAGTTTAATTATTTCTATATCCCCCTTTTTACCCATTAATAAAGTCATTTTATTTTGCAACATCCTTACAAGGCTTAATTTTCTCATTTCGTTCCCCTTATTTAATTTTATAACATTTCAGTTCACTAGTCAAGAATTGATCATTTCTATAAATTCACTTTCGTTTATTGTCTTAACGCCAAGCGCCACTGCTTTATCATACTTAGAGCCAGCGTCAGAGCCAACCAGCACAAAATCTGTATTTTTAGAAACGCTTGATGAGGTTTTTCCTCCTAGTTTTTCTATAATTTCCTCTGCCTGTTTGCGGGTATAATTTTCAAGACTTCCCGTCAGCACAACAGTCTTATTATAAAAGGACGAAGAGGAATTTTGTACACTTTCTTTAGTTTCTATGATCTTAACACCTTGATTTAACAAATTATTGATTTCTTTTAGATTATCTTCGCTCCTAAAAAACTCATAAATCTTTTGCGCAATAACCCCACCGACATCCCTAATGTTAGATAATTCCTCTAATGAAGCATTTTTTATCGCGTCTAAATTATAGAAATGTTTTGCAAGATCTTTAGCCGTTTTATTGCCAACCTCGCTTATGCCTAAAGCATATAAAAATCTATTTAATTCAATTTTTTTACTATTTTGAATGGAATTATATATATTTTCGCTCTTTTTTTCTTTAAAACTGTCAAGACTTAGTAAATCTTCCTTCTTTATATTGTATATATCGCTGAGTTTTCTCACATTAAGTTTATCATAAAATAACGACGCTGTTTTTTCTGAAAAGCCCTCTATATTAAATGCGTCACGACTGGCAAAGTGAGATAAGCGGTCAACTATTTGTTCTTTACAGCCATAATGATTAAAACAGAATAAAAGTGGCCCAGTACGCGTTAATTCATGCCCACAACTTGGGCAAACTTTAGGTGGCAAAATTTCAGTAGAAGAAGGAAGTTTTTCAGCAAGACCCATTACTTCAGGTATAACCTCATTACTACGCCTTACAAAAACCCTACTATTTTTAAATACTCCCTTGCGTTGAATATCTTCAATATTATTTAGGGTGGCTCGACTCACAGTAGCACCAGCAAGTTCCACAGGTGCAAGAATGGCAATAGGCGTCACTCTTCCGCTTCGCCCAACCTGCCACGCAACATCTAAAATTTCAGTAGTGATTTCTTGTGCTTCAAACTTATATGCAATTGCCCACTTTGGAAATTTGTTTGTAAATCCTATCTTTTCCCTAGGAGCGACCTTATTTATCTTGATCACCATACCGTCAATAAGGACATCAAGTTTTGATTTCAGTTTATCAACCTTTTCTATTTCTTTAACAGCGCCCTCTATATCTTTTACTACGGCAAAATATATTCCAGTTTGAAAACCATTCGCTTTTAAAAATTCATGCATTTCGCTTTGGGTGGAAAACTCTTTCCCTTCACATTTTAATACCGAATAGCAAAAATAATCAAGTTCCCTTTTTGCAGTTTCTTTTGGGTCAAGATTTCTAATTGCACCTGCCGCAGCATTGCGTGGATTTTTTAATTTTTCCTCATTGTTCTTATTGTACTTTGCAAAGGCTTTGTTAGTCATCATACCCTCGCCTTGTACAAGAAGCTCACCTTTAAATTCTATAGTAAGTGGCACCGATTTTATAGTTTTTACTTGTAGAGAAACATCTTCGCCCACGCTTCCATTTCCCCGTGTTGTCGCAGAAACAAACTCACCATTATCATATTTAAGTACAATTTGAAGTCCGTCAAATTTGTATTCCATGACAAAGTCAGTGCCGCCAGTCTTATTTTGCATTTCATTCATCCAAGAACGCAAGTCCTCATAGTCACGCACCTTATTCAAACTATAAAGTGGCACCTCATGACGCTTTTTAGTAAACCCGTCAAGTACGGTATCTCCCACTCTTTGGGTGGGAGAATTTGGAAGGATAATTCCTGTTTCATTTTCCAAATCGACAAGTCGATAATAAAGTTTATCGTATTCAGCATCAGAAATAGTAGGATTGTCATAAACATAATAATTGATATTATGTTTTCTTATTTCACTTATAAGTTTTTTTATTTCTTCAAGTTTATCCATTACCCCTCCTTTATTTCCAGTGGTGCAAGTTCTAGCATTAAACTTTTTTTGCCAAAACCTTCAAAAATTATATCGCCAACAAGTCCATCAGGCGTGATTTCTACAATAAGCCCTTCGCCATATTTTGGATGTTCCACCGTCTGCCCCACCTTATATATAGAAACATCCTTGCTTGGTTTTTCCTCTTTATCCTTCTCCAAAAATGTAGAGTGATTGAAAAAATTATTCACTTTAGGTTCCGTCCGCATAAAAACAGGCTTTTCTATCGGCCTATCTAATGACAATAATCCAAGTTCCCTGACAAACCTACTTGGAACTTGATACTGACTGCCACCATACAAAAATCGCTTACTACAGTGCGACATAAAAAGCAAGTCTTCAGCACGAGTAAGTGCCACATATAGAAGCCTTCGCTCCTCTTCCACCTCCGAATTTTTCATAGAGCGTACTATAGGGAAAATACCGTCTTCAAGCCCTATCACAAACACAACCTTAAATTCAAGACCTTTTACAGCATGCACGGTTGCTATTGTTACCGCCCCGTTTTCGCCAATTTCGTCGCTATCAGCCTTCAATGTTATACTCTCTAAAAATTCAGAAAGCCCCGCTTCTGGATTCAACTCTACAAAGTCCTTTACCGAAGAAATAAAACTATTTATATTTAAAATTCTATTCAAATCCTCTTCATCTTTGGCGTTAAAAGCCTCGACAATTTGAAATTTTTTAATAACTTCACTTACAAAATCAGTCAATTTAATTTTAAGAATATTCAAACTTAAAAAAGTTTCCCTAAAGTTGACTAACTTTTTATATAATGGCGAATCGCTTAGAAGTTCATTTCCCAATATAACTTCAAGCATACTTTTGCCATTTTCCATGGCAATATTTTTAAGTTTGGAAATTGCAACCTCTCCAACTCCCCGTTTTGGGAAATTGATTATTCGCTCTAGCGCTACATCATCTTTAGGATTTATAAAAAGCCTTAAATAAGAAACTATATTTCTTATCTCAGTTCTTTCATAGAATTTGAATCCCCCATAAATGCGGTGGGGTATGTTATATGATAAAAGAGCCTCTTCAAGACTTCTTGAAAGTGCGTTCATACGCATAAGTACCGCTATGTCTTTATATTCATAGCCCTGTTTGGTTAATCTATCTATATTCTTTGCCACATACAGTGCTTCATCTCGTTCATCATAGGCATTGTATAATGTGGGCGTCTGACCTTCTGCTTTCTCAGTCCACATTTTTTTATCAAGCCTAGCGACATTATTTTTAATCACATTATTTGCAAGAGTAAGTATCTCCTTTGTGGAGCGATAATTTCTTTCAAGTTTAAAAACCTTTGCATTGTCAAAATCTTTATTAAAATTAAATAAATTTTTAAAATTTGCCCCTCGCCAACTATATATACACTGGTCTTCATCGCCAACTACAAATATGTTTTTATGGACACTTGCAAGCATTTTCACAAGTTCATACTGCACAAGGTTGGTATCTTGAAACTCGTCAACAAGTATATATCTAAATCTTGTAGCATAGTATTCAAGCACGGCTGGCACAGTTTTAAAAAGTAAATATGTTTTTCTTAAAAGGTCATCAAAATCTAAGGCATTATTTTTTTTCAACTTACCTTCATATTCTTCCATAAGGATTCCAATCTTGCGAATGTCATCTTCATCTTTGAATGCTTCAATATACTCGCTTAAACTTAAAACACCATTTTTCCAATTAGAAAGATGAAACTGAAGCGACTTTTTAATTTTATCATCGCCTATTCCTCTTTCTTCAAGCACCTCTTTGATTATTTTATCGGTATCACTTTCGGAGTAAATGGTAAAATCTTTATTATACCCTCCTAAAGACTGTAAATCTCTTCTAAGAATCCTTGCACACATCGAGTGGAATGTCGAAATCCAAATATTATTCGCCCCATCCACCATTTCAGCAATACGATTTTTCATCTCTCCTGCTGCTTTGTTTGTAAATGTAATAGCAAGAATATTAAAAGGACTTACTCCCTTTTCTTTTATTAAATATGCCACTCTATGCGTAAGAAGGCGCGTTTTACCACTTCCCGCACCTGCTGAAACAAGCACTGCCCCTTCTGTAATCATAAGCGGAGCAAGTTGTTCTTCATTTAAAGAATTCAAGTCATAACTATTCATATTAATATGATAACTAATATTTAAATAAAAACAAAATGAATTTAAGGTAAAATGAAAAAAGCGACTTACTTATCGCTATTAACATCCATACTTATATTCTTTCTCTTCCTGAATCATCTTTCTAAATTTGTGATACTTTTCTACAGTTTCAAGTAGATATTTTTCTTTACCATGAGCATCTAATTTTAATAGTAAATTTTCATCCATAAGTTGCTTAATTGGATTTAAAATATCTTCATCATTTTCGAGAAGTGTTCTCACCTTACTAAGAAATATATCATCATTACTTTTAATTACCCTTATGTTAAGTCCTTCGTTTTCATTGTATGGTGCGTTTGTTGTTGCTGTTTTATGTATCATTCTGTTTTTTGCCTTTAGTGCAAGACTTTTTAGCACTTCTCGTTTCATAATTCTCTCCTTTTAATTTCTTCACGAAAACACATAAAGTATAACAAGAAGAATATTTTTTCCAAACAAATTTAAGCGTCGAGGAAAGAGAGAAAATGTCGAAATATCGCGGTTAGACAAATAGTATGGAGAATGCCAAAAAGTAGAGTGCATTACCTATCAGCATTTGTCCGCTTTTTACCTTATAATCCACCTCTTCAAGAAGCGAATATATCTTTTTAAGTTGCATTTTGGAAAAATTGCCTAGTTGTTGCCTTTGCTTTGCAATGGCATATTCTTTCACACCAAGAAGGGAAGCAAGCGAGGCGTTTGACGCATCTGAAGACAATGCAATAAAGAAAAGTCGTCTGAAATGGTTTGAAATAAGCGAAAGGGTACCCTGCTCCTTCTCCATGAGCGAAATAAGTTTCATTGCCCTGTCTGCATCTTTTTTGCCAAGTGCTTCTGTAAGTTCAAAAATGGCAAAGTCTTCATTTTTAATTGCAACATTTTCAACAAGTTTTTTTGTAATCAAACTTTCACTTGTATCAAAGTGAACAAGTTTATCAAGTTCATTCATTACATTTGTCAAATAGCCATTAGAATAATCGAGAAGTGTTTCGACAGCCTCACCGCTTATCTGCTTGCCACGCTTTGCAAGATCGGCAACAATAATGTTTTTAGAAAGATTTCTATCCATGCGTCTAGCATCAATAAATTCACAAAGATTTTTAACAAATGAAAGTTTGTCATAAAAATCTAAAATTATCAGCACTGTGCTTTTACAAGGATTATTTAAGTAAATTTCCATTAATTTCTTATCATTTTCTGATATTTTAGTAAGATTTTTTAAAATTACCAATCTTTTTTCACTTCCCATAGGCATCATTTCACAGGCGTTAAGGAAACCTTGATAGGAAAAATTATCATCATCAAAAACCATTTTATTAAAATCAGGAAGTTGCAAATTCATAGCGGTTGTTATCATGCTAACCGCTTTATCAAATAGATAATAGTCATCGCCCGCTACATAATAGCATGGCATAATCTCTTGTTTTAATCTCGATTTTAATGTTTTCAATCTATACCTCTTTTCTCCCAACCTAATCCATTCCACGAAAATGAAAGATTTCCCTCTTTGTGATAGGAGTGACTTTCCAGTCCTTTTTCACCCATATGGTAAAAATAGTCCCAAGTGTAAACTAAGTTGTAGTCCTTTGTAAACGACTCTATCTCATTATAACTCATTTTGCCCGATGTGACAACGAAAATGCTTGTTCCGTCAAAATTAATTTCTGCACCTAAATATTTGTCTTCAATATTGTGGAATTTAAAACGCATAGAACCATAGGCAAACTCATCCCCTACAACGACGAGATTTGACACCTCCCCGTGATAACAGATGAACTTTTTAATATTAAATTGCTGCCAGTAATCCATTTCTTTTTCGCTTGGCTCATCTTTCATAATCACATAATCTATGTTGGAGATTTTGTTTACATAAAAATATTGATATAGCCTTTGTTGGTCAAGATCGTTGTAGACAAATGCGGTTTGACCATTCGAGGCACTTATCAGCAGACTGTCCATGTGTGCGGTATTTAGCGACCTCACACTTGAACCAAGATTTAAAGGAATTGAAGATATCACCACCGCCACTACAAAGAATAAACTAAGCACCGAAAGTCCTAAAAACTTGACTATCTTCCTTACCATTAAAAATCTGCTGAAAAGAAACAAAACGATAAAAAGCAAGATTGAAAAGGTTACATCAAAGGCATGAAGAGGAATGGTAAGCGAGGTGGAGGCGAAAAACTTCGCGATTTCAGTCACACCGGTAAGTGCGAAGTCAAGAACAATAAGTGCTTTTGATAGGAAAGGCAGAATAAGGAAAATTAAAACTGAAATAAAAAGAAGAGGATAAATGATACCAAATAAAGGTACAATTATGAGATTAGCAAAAAAAGATAGAAAATTCAAATTTTGAAAGAAACTTGCCACAAATGGCAATATGCCAATTTGTGCAGATATTGAAAGGGAAATATATGTAGCAACAGAATTTGGCATAATTTTCTTTAACATCTTTGAAAGTGGCGGATTTAACATGAATATACTTGTTACACAAAAGAAACTCATCAAAAATCCACTATCGAAAGCGTAAAGCGGGTTTATGGCAAGAATGATGAAGCCCGCAAGCCCAAGCGAATTTAGACTGTCGTACTCCTTTCCCGAAAGTTTTGACAGCATGATGACCATTGCCATGATGCTTGCTCTAACAATAGAGGGCGCAAAGCCACAGATAATATTGTATAATAGCAATATTACGGCAGTGATAATTGTGGTGTAAAGCCGTTTTATTCGACAAAGTCCCAAAAAGAAATATATGAGCGAAATCAAAAATCCGACATGTAAACCAGAAACAGTCAAAATATGTATAATGCCAGCGTTGCGATAGATGTCCTTAGTCGCATGCGGAATATCATACTTGTCCCCAAAAAGTACAGCATAGGAGATTGCGGCGTTCTCCTCCGACATATTTGCATAAAGCATTTTCTTGACGGAAATACGCAGGGACTCGTCAAATTTAAGATTTTTGTCCACCACTGTGATATCAGCAAATTTTGCATTTGCGGTATAGCCCATATTATTTCTTAAGTATGTTGAATTAAAGGAGCCAAGTTCAAAAAGTTTAATCTTTTCCACCTCACCCGAGAATGTGACCTTGTCACCCGCTTCAAGCATTTCCCCGCCACTGACATAAAGATAGATGTTTTTCGCACCCTCGCCATTGATTAGCACACTGTCAAGTTTGTACATAGTGGAATATTCGTACTCTCTAATATCATCAGTGACACGCCCTATAACAATATTGTCGCCCTCATAATCTTTACAGTCATAACAAACAAGTCCAAGAAAATATAAACCATTTCCAAGCAAAAAGAAGATAGAAAGAAGAATTAATGGTTTAAACTTCCTAAAAATTATACAAAATACCGCAAGCCCAACAAAAAGAAGAGGAACAATAACACAAGTTAAAATATCTCCAGCAAAAAGTTTTCGGCTAACTACAAGACCGAAAAGAAGAGCCATAAAGGGATAGAAAACATATCTAAAATGTAAAACTTTCGACTTGACTTTCATTTTTCTAATATAGTTTAATAGAAAAATGACGAAAAACAAAGAAAAATGACAGTAAAGATAAAAGTTTAATAAAAAATTTAAAAACTATTGCAAAAGCGGTGCGTTTATGTTAGAATATAAATATAATAAGGAGAAAATATGAACAAATTTATTGATGAAGAAAAAAATATGCTGGAAAACGACCCTGAAATAAGGGACCCAAGCCTACGCACAAAACCAAGTTTCCTAGATAAGTTACTTTGGAAAAGATGGTATAAAGGTGCAACTCTTACATCTCTTGCTGTCACCATACCCGCCGTATTAGCCTCTACCCTCACAGCCTGCACACCAAAGGTAGATGAAGTGCAACAAAAGGCATATAACAATTATCTTTCGGCGTTGGATAATTATCTGGCGGCAGTGTCTAGTTACAATACAATCGAAAACCCAGACAAACCAAATCTTCCTGCAAATCTTGTGCTGAACAAAACTTTAGACGACAAGGCAACCACAGATCATTTGAAAAGTGAAACACAAAAACTGGAAACTGCAACTGTAAATATACTTAATTTGTGTGAAATTTACAACAATAATCAAGATGACCCAGCACAAAAAGTGGCATATCAAAACTATCTTTCTGCTTGGAATACTTATCAAGC
>CAMRTM010000011.1 GCA_947053645.1 uncultured Bacillota bacterium
ACTAAATTGGGCGATAAAATCCGCCATATCAGAAAAAATAGAAAATTAACTCAAAATGATTTTGGAAGGCTATTAGGAGTCTCCGACTCTACAGTTGCTTTATGGGAAAATAATAAAAGAAATCCAGATATAGAGAATTTATTAAATGTATCTAAACTTTTTAATGTATCAATAGATTGGCTACTAAGTACTGAAAACAAAACCATTTCAATTAATGTACCCAAAACTGAAAACACTATAACCATCATGGGTAGAAATGGGGATTTCGATACTTATATTGTAGATGATGCAAAAAAACAAGCGATAAAATCATTCACCGAAACATTAGCGCAAAATAATCCCACTAAAAAAAACTGAAAATATAATTTGTAGAACTAGATTAAACATTGAAAACTATTTATACAACGATCACTTCACAAAAAATGACTATTATCGTATAAGCAATAAAGTTAGAAACTTTATACTTGACAACAACATAAATCAACTCCCTATAGATTTAGAATATCTATCTCAAAAAAATGGATGGTTTTTAATATCTTACACTGAAGCTATAGAGAAGTCTTCACTTTTCAATGAATATTTACTAAAAAACAATTGGGGATTCACAGCACATATCGACAATATAAACTTAATTTTTTACAATGATAAAATCCCCTATCAATCTCAAAGATTTACTATAGCACATGAAATAGGACACATAGTTTTAGAACATTTCACTTTATCTAATGAATTCACAAGAGAAAAAGAAGCCAATATGTTTGCTGCGCGACTTCTAATGCCCATGTGCGTTCTTTATGAAACTAATACCTCCTCTATCCATGAAATCGAGCAAATGTGCGGAGTTAGTGTAAAATGTGCAACTTATAGATTTAAAAGGCTACAGTTAGTTAAAACACGCAATAAGTTTTACACAGACAAATTAGAGTTTAAAGTTTATAAACAGTTTCAAAGATACATTAACAACTATATTAAACAAAAATAAATAATGCAATTTCCTATACCAAAAAGGAGTTACAAATTGAAATACTTTTTAATTCAAATTCACTTCGATACTTGCTTGGTTATAATGAATATACGAAGACAACTGACCAAAAATTTGATATTGAACATTTTAAAAATAAAATGGGGAAAAGTGAAATAATCACCGATTCATTTGTTCTTTTTGAAATCTTAAAAAAAAACACAAAAATCTAGAAGAGTTTTTCACAAAGATAAAACAATATAAAGCAACTTTTTATTCCTCCTATTCAAGAAATCCAGACTATTTTATAAGCGCATTCAATAAAGTAAAAGAATCAAAAAACTATAAAGAGTTTTATTATAAAATTATTTCTTCTACAATAGATATCTACGCAACCCAACTATCAAAGCTAATCTTTAACTTTATTAGTTTTTGGCTGGGACTTATAGAAGATTTTAATGGGTTCAAAGATAATAAAGCAGAATATATTATTTACAGTAAAAAAATAAGTAACATACTATATCCTATGAGGCTACATATTGAAAAAATCATAAGAACAAAACTAAAAAAACTTATTGATAATGATAAATTTGAAAACTCAAATATTTTAGACGCCTTTAATAATACTCTAAATATTACCTGCTTCTATTTTAATCAAATACCGTCTAGAAGAATAAGTAAAGATGAATTTTATAAGTCACTAAATAAAATTAAAGATGAAATTTTATCAGACAACTTTTCCAAATCCTATAGTTGTAATTTTGAAAACTTTATATTCTTTAGAGACTTTGATATTGCTAATGATAATTATCGTGCTTTAGAGAAACCATCTAAAAAAAGAAGAAGAATATATGATCTGCATTCTCTAAATGATGGGATTGTTTTTAAACTAAAACTAAATACCATCCTAAATAAGTTATTCGTAAACAACGAAAAAGTAGAATTCAATGATATAACAGATGCTCTAATAGCCGAAAGTTATTTGCAATACATAAAGGAACATAATGAAGATGCAATATTTATTACATTTGATACAAATTTTAGAAAATCATTAAGCCATGTCAATAATGACACTATTCAAAAAAGTATAACTTATATTCAGAACATGCTAGACAATGATATTTACTAATTTGAGATCGTGGCGTGTGCTTGTCTTGATACGAGGGCTCGGCTTCGCCTCGCCAGACAAGCACACACCTACAACTAAACTTTGTTGCAAAAAGAGCGGTTGCTGGCAGAGCATAACGCAGCCTGCTCTTTTGCTTTTTGTATTGTTCTCTCTATTATTCTAGTGTAAACGAATATTCTTTGTTGTCAAGGTTAAAGTGCATGCTGTTAGCAACCTATGACAACGGCAGAAGTATTCGTTTCTTTTGCAGTTAAGAGAGAGTAACCACAAAAAAGAAAACATAGGCTGTTTTTGTCTATGTTTTTCTTTAATTATTCCGCTAGTTTCAAAATTGAGTGACTAACGATGCTTTTTTTTAGTTTTGGGCAAAGAATGCTACGCCGATTGCGCCCGGGCCGGCATGTGTGCCAATTGTACTGCCTATCATATACTTTGGCACAACTTCAGTTTTACCACTCCATAGCACTTCACTATCTTGGAGATACTTTTTTAGGTATTCATCGCTAAGCCCTGAATAGCCCACGCCATAAGGCATTGAAAAATCTATTCCGCCACATTTATCTACAAGTTGCATTAGAAGGTTATTCCCTTTCTTTGAACCTATCGCCTTTCCAACCATTTTTACCTCGCCATTGACAATTGATATTACTGGTTTAATGGAAAACATCTCACCGGTAAACGCCACAACCGATGAAATACGACCACCTTTCTTGAGATATTTTAAGGTATCAAGTACTGCCAAAAGTTGTATCTTAGACTTTTGTTTATCAAGTTCCTGAACAATTTCTTTTGCAGTAAGTTTCCCCTCTTTTACTAGTTTCATCGCATATTCGCAGAGTATTCTTTCTCCTACACACACATTTAAACTATCAATTACATATACCTTACCATTAAACTTCTCACTGGCTTTTTTGGCGCAGTTATATGTTCCTGAAAGTTTGGATGACATAGTGATTGCTATTACCTCATCACCGGTTTTTGTAAGTTCGCTGAATACCTCTTCAAAGCGAAATTCATTTATCTGACTAGTCTGAGGAAGTTCGTTACTTTCTATCAGTTTTTCAAAAAACTGTCTATGACTTAAATTTACTCCATCTAAATACTCCTCATCATCAAAACGAATTGGCATTGGTATCATATTTATTCCTATTTTTTTTGCCTCTTCGCTATCAATATCAGAGGCCGAATCAATTAATATTTTAATCATTATCTTCTCCTTTTTTATTACATATTTCTTGTAAGTTTTTTGATATTATCTCTAGGTTGCTATAAAAATCTTCCCTATCTTCTTTCTTTATTCCCATACTCCCCTTATTAAGAAGTATTTCAATCTTATCTGCTATTATTTCGCCTATTTCTCGCCCTAAAATCGTCAATTTTATCGGGTTTTTATATTTTCCATTATCTCCCTCGGTTGAAAGGTATTTCAGGCTATAAAGTTCCTTTACAGTGCGAGAAATTGCACCCTTATCTTCCCCGCATAATTTGCTTAACTGTGACAGGCTACACCCTTCAGAATGTCTATACAAATAATACATTACTTGCACCTGTTTACCTTTTAGACCAAGTTCCTTCATTTCTAAATTTTTAATCCTTTGAAGGCTTCTATTGATATCTGTAATTAGATATGAAAATTTCTCGTATCGATTTTCCATATTACCTCTCTTTATAATATATTAACAAAAAATCGTTGTCATGTCAACAATTTTTAAATATTTCTAATAAAAAAAGCAACCAAAATTGGTTGCCTTTTTATATATGTTTTGTGAAATTTAATTATTCTGCTGGCTCGTCTTTCTTCGCTCTTACTTTTTCAAGTTCAGCCTTAGTACGCTCTATACTTGCTTTAAGTTCTGCGTTTTGTGATGTAAGAATATCATACATCTTTTCAAGAAGTGGGTATCTCTCTTCGTTCTTATTCATTACCTCTTGGCAGTGTTCAACTGAAAGTTTAAGTCCATCAAGAAGGTCAAGATCTTCAGCAAGTTTCTTTGCTTTTTCTTCATCGATATCAGCATAGTTATTTACGCCATAGAGAACAACCTTTTGTTTTGCAACAAGAGCTTCCTTTCTACGGAGTTTCTTCTCATCATTTTCAAGAGTTTTCTTAACGCGTCTAAGTGGCATAAATTCTTTCTTACAAGCACGAAGTTCTTTCTCATTTGCTTTAAGATTCTCTTCTTGTTCGTTAAGTCTTGCGATATAATCTTCTTCAGTAAGAAGAACTTCCTCTGCTGGCTTAGTTTCTTCTTTTTCAGCCATTTGCGCTTTAAATGCATTGAATTCTGCCATGAGTGCTGCGTTTCTTGCATTAGCCTCTTCAAGCGCTTTCTTAGTTTCATCAAGTTCAACATTATTAACTATTGGTTGTTCAACCTCTTCTACTTCTTGAACTTCCTCAGTAGTTCCTTCTTCGATTTCCTCTACCTCTTCCTCATCGTCTTCCTCTTCAGCCTCTTCTTCCTCGGCTATTCTTGCAAGGCGTTCCATGAGTTCGCGTCTACGCTGAGCGATGTAAGCATCTCTATCGTCTTCAGTTTCTTCAACTTCTTCCTCGATTTCTTCTACTGGCTCTTCTACTGTTTCTGTAACAGTTTCCTCTACTACCTCTTCTTTTGTTTCTTCCTCTTCAGGATTATATGCTTCAACTACAGCACCACCATATACAATGCTGGCTACTTCTGGTATCTTCTTTACCTCTTCTGCTGTTTCTGGAGAAAGTTTTGTAATTTCCTCTTTTAGTCTTTCTTCCTCTCTTTGCTTTTTAGCTTTTAATGCCTCTTTATCCTTCTTTGGATTTACTATTGACAATAATAGATCTCCCATAAAGAATATCAAGAATCCTCCAGCAATGATAATTCCAAGAACGATAACGATGTTTAAAATAACTGTTCCACTCATAAATTTCACTTCCTTTTGTTTCGTTTTTTGCTATTAATTTCATATTCGCTTGCCTTTAGCCTTAGTCCCTAGGGTTTTGGTGGAGACGGCGGGATTTGAACCCGCGTCCAGCCAGCCGTCTTAAGGTTTTCTCCGTGCGCAGTTTGTGTTTCTATCTTATCATATGCCCTCCACAAACAAATGGCAACTGACAAAGCGGTCTTTATTTTCCATAATATGTCACCGCGAGGCATATTATGAAATTTTTGCCTAAATGATACCTCCCTCCTTAGTCGGCAACTCCAAGGTGAGGCAGGTCAATTTTTTGACCAAGTGCCTATTTAGTTTCGCTTACGCAGCAACTGCCATAGGTCTTACATTATTGTTTGCGTTTATTACGCTTGCACCCTTTTTAAGTGGATGATGCACCACTGCACGCTTTCCGCTTAAGCACGCACCAACTGTCGAAACCAATAACGCCCCCATAAGGGATTATTAGTAACTTTTTAGCACGCGATCGAGGTCTCTCTTAATAGCCTTTTCTTTAAGAACCTCTCTTTTATCATAAAGTTTCTTTCCTTTCGCTAGTCCTATTTCCACCTTGATAAGCCCTTTATTTAAGTACACCTTGGTAGGAACTATTGAAAAGCCTTTCTCTTGTGTTTGTCGTCCTAGTTTTAAGATTTCATCTTTATGCAAAAGCAACTTTCTTGTCTTGCGACTTTCATAGTTAGGTTTTGATGATTTTTCATAAGGAGCAATGTAACAATTTTTAAGTAGCGCTTCATCATTTTTAATGACTACAAACGCATCTATCAAACTGACACTTCCCTTCCTTACCGACTTAACCTCATCGCCTTCTAGTGCTATGCCTGCCTCAAGAAAGTCTGAAACGAAGAACTCATGAAATGCCTTCTTATTATTAGTTAATATCTTCATCTCGCCTCCTATTATACCACCCTATTTTCACTTTTTCAAGACCCTATTTAAAAAAAATCGTGATTTTATATAAAATTTTACACTTTTTTTTATTAAAAACTGACTTTTCTAATTAATTTTATATGCAAAATCTACCTTTCTAGTGAAAATATTGGCATTTGCAAGTACGACTTTTATTTTATCCCCTATTGAAAATGTATAATTTTGACCTTTAAGTTTTAACTGTTTTTCCATAAAAAGGTAACTATCTCGTGGCAAATCCTCTATGCGGAGTAGACCTTCTACGGTATTTTCAAGTTCTATAAATAGTCCATAACTAACTACCGATGTTATCACACCTTCAAAAGTTTCGCCAACTCGGTCTTTCATTAAATAAGCCTTCCATAAGTCGTCCACTTCACGCTCTGCCTTCTCTGCATTTCGCTCTGTTTCACTTGATGCAAGAGCACTTTCATTTGTGAACTCCTTAAGTTCCTCTATTCGAGTCTTTTTTAAGGTCTTCTTTCTCAGCCACTCCTTAATTATTCGATGAATTGTAAGGTCTGGGTATCTTCTAATCGGAGATGTAAAATGACAATAATATTCTAGTGCAAGCCCAAAATGCCCCAAATTTTGATTTGTATACTTTGCCTTTTGCATACTTCTAAGAAGTACTTTATTAACTATCGACTGGTAGTCTTTCCCTTCGACAAGAGCAAGTAATTTCTGATAATAATCTGGCGTTATATCTTCTGGCACCTGGGGAACCTTTACACCAAGCCCTTTCATAAAATCTATTACATTTGCAAGTTTTTCCTTCCGTGGACTTTCGTGAACACGATAGACAAATGGCACGCCTTTTAGATTAAATTCTTTTGCAACAGTTTCATTTGCAAGCACCATAAAGTCTTCTATGAGTCTATGGGCAGAATTTCTTTCCCTCTTTTCAACCCCAATGGCTTTCCCTTCCTCATCAAACACAAATTGCGCTTCTGGAATTTCAAAGTCTAGATAACCAAGAGATTCTTTTTTCTTTTCAAGAATTTGGGCAAGTTCATACATAAGCATTAAACTTTTCTTTACCCTTGAAGCCTTGTTATTTTCACCTAGTTTAACCCCATATGCCTCTGTATATGTTAGCCTTGCCTTACTTTTAATCACGCTTTCAAATATATCGTGAGAAAGAACATTGCCTTGCTTATCCACCTTCATAACACAGGAAAGCGTAAGTCTTTCTACCCCCTCTTGAAGTGAACAAATGCCATTTGAAAGCATCTCTGGAAGCATTGGTAGAACTGAGGTTGGAAAGTACACACTCGTACCTCTTCGCATAGCCTCTTCATCTATTGCAGAGCCAACCGGCACATAGGCTCCAACATCGGCAATATGAACTCCGAGTTCATACCCCTCTTTTATCTTTTTAATGGAAACCGCATCATCAAAGTCTTTAGCATCCGCGCCATCTATGGTGAAAATTTCCTCATTAGTTAAATCTACTCTACCTTTCTTTTGATTTGGTTTCACTTTCAGTGAAATTTTTCCGCACTCTTTCAAAACTTCATCAGGAAAAGTTTCATAAAAATTATGCTCTCTGATGATACCAAGTTCCATAGCCTTCACATCGTCTTGACGCCCAAGAACCTCTTTTACTTCACCACTTATCTTCCCACTTTGCCCTCGTCTTACCGCAATCACTACACGGTCATCATTATTAAAACGAAGATTACCTTTGATTAGGCGAATATTAAAGGGTATATGATTGTTGTCAGGCTCTAAAAAATAGTTAGAATTTCTTTTAATAACGACACCTACTAATTGTTTTACAGGCTGATAGATAGACACTATCTCTCCATCTGTCCCCTCTTCACTTGACGAAGAAATTTTGACTATTACTCTATCTCCATCAATTGCGTCCTTAGTCATATTCCCTGGAATGAAAACATCTTGCTCACCTTTAACTGCACCAAGTTGTACAAATCCAAAACCCTTTGCATTTCCTAAAAAAAGCCCTTTAGCGTACCCATGAGAAGGAATTGCAATGAATTTCCCCTTTCTCATTTCAAAGACATCACCGCTGGCTTCAAGTTTCTTAAATTCTTTTCTTATTTGTGGAATTTCCACATTTAACGACTTTGACATATAGCAAAAAAGATTGTCTAGCCCCGAGTAGGCTAAACTATCTTTCATTGTTAAACTATATATCTTTTCTTTTAATGTCATTTTTAGCTTCTACCACTGAAGAATAGTGTAACGAAATAGAGAATAGCACATACGAGTAATACGCTTGCCATTACTATGGTCACTATCTTAAGTTTGCCATCTCGTGAAGAGCCTTTGTTCTGAGAATAATAACTCTCTTGAGATCCAGAAATTACATCCATCCCCTCGCTTGAATCATTTGACTGCATAAGCACAGTTACAATTATTACTATCGCACAAGCTATTACTATAAAAAATAGAATATAACGAAGAATTGGTAGTACATTTGTGGCAAAATCGCTTGCCACTCCGCCCTCTAATAATGTTGTGATAAAATTCATTGCTTTCTCCTTATTTTAATATGTTGGTGCTGAATATGTTAAGCAAAGCCATACAATAATTAGTATAATGAGTATTAGTAATATCAATTGCCCCCATTTAATCTTTAATTTCGGATCTTTTAATTTTGTTGCTGCAACTATAATATTTGATAATAAACATAATGCAATTACTGAAAACAATACAATAAGAATTGTTATCCCAGCACCACCTAAATTAGTCGCCATCCAACTATTGACATCTTCAAAAAATCCATTCAGTAGACTTTTAAACATATTCTCCTCCGTTTATACCTAATTATAACACAAAATATCGGCGATATCAAGATATTTTGAAAAAACGGATTATAAACAATCAAATTATATAAAAAAAGTGGTGACAAGTCAAACAAATGCACCTTAATCAAAGGTTTTTCACTAAATTTCATGCGAAAATTGAAGATTTCCCTAATTTTGCATTAGCATATATCTTTTTTATTGACAATTAATATAAAAATAAATATACTATATTATGCGAAAATCGTTTTCGCTTAGGAGGATTAATATGGTTGTAACTGATGTTAATCACTAAACTAAGTGGCAAAAGCCACTTATGCTGATGTGGCTCAGTCGGTAGAGCGTCGCCTTGGTAAGGCGGAGGTCACGGGTTCGATTCCCGTCATCAGCTCCATAAAACTTGCTTTAAAGCAAGTTTTTTTATTTGCTTAGCAAATAAGCAAAAGCTTTACCTTTGCATGGAGCCTATCAGCGCTCGTTTTATTCTACTAAAGCACCACTTTGCATTTCAAAATTTATTTATTTTTTTTCTTTTAATAAAAAATCCGCCTTACTGGCGGATTTTTAATATAGTTTTATTGGATACTTCCCTTGTTTCTTCATGTCGCTTATCGCTTGTTTAAAGCCTTCTAATTCTTCCTTATAAGTTATTCCATACCATTTCGCTGGTGTGGTTTGTACATAAAGCGTTATCTCGCCACTTTGCATCATAACATTAACTTCATCTGGAAGAAGAAATTCACCCTTCTCAAGTTCATCAGCAGGCTTTTGGAAGAATTTATAAAAATCTTCTTCTATTCTTGTCATAAGTTTTTTTGAGAATCCAAACATCGTCATGGAAACCAAGGTATTTGGCGACACCTTTTCCCATATATCTTGTCCGAGAGGGGTTGCAACTATTTCTCCATCTCGCTTCTCCACCTGACTTTCAATAAGTTTTACTGCTTTGCCGTCCTTTACTGTAAATATGCCACGTTTTACCGCACCTTTATCAGTGATTGTATTTTTAACATAATAGCCAGCGCTGATAAACTCATTATCCTTACTTGTCTTTAAGAAATCTGCTATAATTTTAAAGGACTCATAGCCATAAAAGTCATCTGCATTGATTACTGCAAATCTATCACCGACAACATGACGAGCACAATATAATGCATGTGCTGTTCCCCATGGTTTTACTCTATCCTTCACCTCAAACCCTTTTGGAACATCGGTTATTTTTTGAAAGGCATAACACACTGGGACAACCTTCTCTAGGCGTTTACCCACCCTTTCTTTAAACAATTCTAAATTTTCTTCTTTGATTATAAGTACAACCCTATCAAAGCCCGCTTTAACAGCATCATAGATAGAATAATTTAATATAAAATTACCCTCTTCATCTATTGGTTCAACTTGTTTAAGACCTCCAAAGCGGCTTCCCATTCCAGCCGCGAGTACCACTAAATCCATATTTTCTCCTTTTATATTACTGCAACACTATCTAAATTTATTGCACCTTTACTTATTAGCGTCACCTTATGTTTCCCTTCCTTTAAAACTTCGGAAATATATGTGGTTTTTATCTTTTTAGCATTGTCATTGATACTTACAAAACCCACATTTTTCCCATCTACTATTATATCATAACCGCCATAATCCTTTGATACATAGGAATTTAAAGCAAACTGAGTGCCAGTAAATTCAAACTCGACTTTAGACTTCATTTTACATGAATAAATATGACCGAAATTTGAAAATAGTGTTTTTCTCTCCCACAAGCCATAGTATTTTATATTTTCGCTATCTGGAGAGAGAAGATTTGCGTTTGTAATTGACTTCACATTTGACATTGCTATGCTTTTAAGTGCCAAATACTGGCTATCACTGCTAGTTTTAGTAACCACTATTTTATAGTACCTAAATTTCTTAGTATCAAATTTAACAGTTACGCAAGAATTTGAAAGCTCTTGATTTTGATATTCTCCGGCAAGTTCAAATCCCTCATTCGCCGATTTTGATAGATATATTTTAAAATCTTTAGGAACGCAGGATTTTTTTGTGTCATTTGCAAATCTTGGATGCCCGTACATGACTAAAGTATTTGCATTTACCTCTTTACCTAGGTCTACCGTCATTTCAAATGGGTTATTTTCGTTTACCGGCTCTCCTTTCTTGGAGTGCATATAATTGGTTTCATCTTTGTCAAATAAGTTCTCTATCTTGGATTTATCATCCCATGGATTAAATCCACTATATGAAACTAAAGATTGCTTAGAATGAGTTACAACCTCACTGGCTGATACTTTATAATTTCTTTTAGTAAAATAGTCGGTATCA
This sequence comes from uncultured Bacillota bacterium, assembly GCA_947053645.1. Classification (GTDB taxonomy): domain Bacteria; phylum Bacillota; class Clostridia; order Christensenellales; family UBA1242; genus Caccovivens. Next base: position 11,021 of record CAMRTM010000011.1, read on the forward strand.
AACTTACCAGTCGCAAATTCATAGGAATTTCTGTATGCTGAAGCATATTCTACGTGTACTGTTGGCTCTGTATGTTCACCCCCTATGAAATTGCCTTCTTCGTCAAATACACCAGTAGGAGGTTCCCATCTGCCCCAGCCTACACCTATAAAACTTTTATCATAGGTTACAAGTAATATCGCTTTATAATATACCCATTGTCCCGCTTTTAAATTCTCTAAGCCTTCATCATAGGTATTTCCTGTTAAAAATTCATATTTGGTTGTATTATTTGTCATATCGATTGCAAGATTATAGTTCTTTCCGCCGTCAAGAGAAATATATAAAGCCCCATATTTTCTGCCACGAAGTGCTATACGATAGTCGCCGTCTGTAGACACATAGAGTTTGCCACGAAGTTCCATTACTGTGTTTGAGGTATGTCCATGAAGATACCAAATTTCTGAATTTGCATTCTGAACAAGTCTATCGCCCATATAATTATCGTTATCTTCATCTACCTTACTTTCATATTTGCCGTAATTGGCTTCATATGCCTCTACTGGACTTGTAAACATATTTTCCGAGGTATATGTATATGTGGTACGCTGAACTATTGTTTTATTAAGTTCATGCGACTGTTCAAACTCAAGTACCAAATCTACGTCATCAACCTCGAAGGTGCCATTCTCATTTGTTATTTCAATAGTCGCAATTATCTTACCCGAACGCATATGGTTTTTATCTGGAGTATATGTGTAAACACCCGCGGTTTCAGTTTCTATAATTTTTCCATATTCTGGCTGTGAAATGCTTTTTACCCTTGATGTAAAGCCAGTTGGCAAAGCAATACTTCCACTTAAATAAAAGTTCCCGTCAAAGTTGTACTGTCTTAAATCCACTGTGAAGTCTTTATCATAAATTATTGTATATGGCTGTGCCGTTTCTATATATTTCTTTACGCCTAAGTCCATATAACTACGCCCTGTTTGATATACAGAAGCTATCGGAACAAACATAGGATAGTTTTTCTCCGCCATTGTGGTTTTAGCGGTATCGCTCATAACCTTTCCAACTAGATTTGAGTAGTATGTCATATCTTGATGTGTAATTTCACTGAAACGAGTAAAATAGCCGTCAATTCCGCCTGCTTTTGTGGAAGAAATAAAATTCTCTTGTCCAAAGGAATGAAGAAGGGTGGAATAAATGGATAAATCATTTTGCCTACTGCCAGACACCTGTCTTACTGACCATGATGGATTGGTATATCTATTCCATCCACCTAAGCCTTCTTCCACTGAACCAATATGTCTTGAAGATGATATTCTTGTGAACAAACTATAAGAAACTAAGTTTAACGCATTATTTGTAACTTCGCCTCCGCCTGGGAGTCCCCAACCTTGAAAGTTATGGTTATATTCATGCATATTTCCCCATGCACCTGAGTTTACAAAACTATTATAATTCAGTGAATTACTCATCCAGCCTGCTGGGCAATTTACTGAATTCCTTCCTGGGAATGCCACGGCTGCACCAGCAGCAACAAATGCGTCATACAAGAATACTATTCCGCAGGTTGTGCCTCTTACAGAGGTGGAAACAAGACTTATTTTCTCCCAAAGGACAGCCGCATCATATAATTCGTCATAACTAAAATTTTTAGCATAGGCTTTTGGCCCAGAGTGAAGAACACCCTGATCCCAAACCATTAAATCAAAATATGGTGCTGAAGAATTTTTATTTCTATTAAATTCCTGTTGTGTTGTATAACCTAAGATAAAGTGAGAATAACCTACTCCGCCACTTATTGTAGTTGAAAATGTTGCATTTGTTTTTCCTGGTTGAATATATATTGGTCCGCCTAAAAATGACCCTACATAAAAAGTGTAATTACCTTTTTCATCTACCTCTGCGGTTGTTGTGCTGCCGTTTACTATCATCATATTTAAGATAATTGGCATTCTATTGAAACTTTTTGATTCCCAAATATTATTTGCTTGACCATTATACAATGCCTGACCTATGTAGACAATTAAACCACCTGTTGCTTCCAAGTCTTCTTTACTCATTTCAATTTTAATTACTTCGCCAGCAGGAGCATAAAGACCTGTAATTAAGTAGCCTTGACCGCCACCTCTTCCTTTCATGGTGAATTTTTTCTTTAATGCTGGCTCGTTATCGCTTACATTGCCTCCGTATAACCCAACTGAGCCAGTATGCTTATATAACTTTCTTTCTAGTTTCTCGCCTCTTAAATATAAATTACCTTCACTATCCATACTGTCATAGGTGTTCTGTGCGCTTAGTTTTACATCTACCTTTGTTCCAACCCCACATAGACTTCTATTTTCCGCGATCATCTCAGTTTTTTGCTCTTGGGTAAGGGATAGCGTCCTTCCATAAGTTGGATAACCTGTATTCAAACCACCGTCTTGAGTGGATTTTGGTATATTCGTCCTTTTATACGACCCAAGATACTCCGCATGATAACCCACACTTGTTGATGAGGTATATGAATGGGTATATGCTGGATAAGAAATAAGTTCATTGATAAGAATTGGCATACCTGTAAAAAACAAGCATAAAGCAAGAGTTATGCTTGAAAAAATAAGCCTCTTTTTAGTTTGAAGCGACATAGGTTTCCTCTGTTTTCTTTTAGACTTTACAGGTTGCTTTTTTGTGCTTTGCTTTTTATCTACTGAAACTTCTTTCTTTACCATACAAGCTCCTTATTTCCTTAATTATATCAGATGTTACCAGTTTTTTCAAATAAATATCTTGTGTTTTATTATATTATGGCAACAAAAAAATCGCTAATAAAAGCGATTTTTTTATTTATTTTCTTTTCATTAAATTTGAAACAAGGTAGATTGAATAACCAAGAGTCAATACGATTGAAATAACCATATTCACTATTACACCCCATCCAGCAACTATTGTAGAACCTTTTACAAATTCACTTGATATTACTGAAAGTGATGCAACTGTTGTTACAAGAAGCACAAGCACTGATGCAATTTTAATTCCACCAAGAAGTTTTTCAAATTTCTTTGTTTTTAGAACGCCGAAATTGCCAAGTAATGAAATTAAACTTGTTAATAATAACAATGCTGAAAATACACATAATAAAATCAAGCATACAGCATGAAAATCGTGTACTCCATCCCCTTCAAAACTAATAAAATCATAGCCGTTTGATGAAGTACTACCTAAAAGCCCAGCCGACAAAGTTAAGTATGGCTGTGACATAAACACATAAAGTAACACTGGACATACAAGCAAAACTAAATTCATAAGTACATGTTTTAAATTTTTCATTTTTTCTCTCCTTTTATTTTTTTATCTATACTTGCTCTTGACAAGTTATAGCCAACAAATGCCCCGAAGGCAAGGCAAGGACACACAATGGCACCCCAGCCAACAATGATTAAACCTTCAACATCAGCAATATTTTTTGAAATAAGTATTGCTGTTGCTACCGTGGTTGTCATAAGCAGTAGGAGCATAAGACCTCTGAATATGCCCGGGCGAGAATTTCTGAACAGTCCAACTATTGATGTTAGCACTAAAATTCCCGCGAGAGCAAGTGATGCGACTACTAATAATGTTATAGCAAGATTCATTCCCTCTGCTTCAAAATCGATTAAACTATATCCATCTGTATTATTTATTACCGCTTGTCCAAGTTTTAATGTCACATATGGTTGTGACATGAAAGCAAAGACAAGAGCAGGACAAACAAACATTAAGATGTTGCAAATTGCATTTAAAAGTTTTTTCATTGTTTTCTCCTAAGTTATTTTTTCTTACTTTCAGTTTTCACCTGAGTAGAAGGGTCTTTAATTGTTTCAGTGATACTTGTAAGAAGTCCCGCAACATTCTGTATTTCGCTTGGCACTATAATCTTGGTAGATTTGCCTTCGGCAAGAACCTTAAGTGCTTCAAACCCCTGCATTGTAACATATGCTGGAGTAGGTTTTGCTTTATTAATTAAATCAATTGCTTGGCTTTCACCTTCTGCGGTTGCGATAAGTGCGGCTTTTTTAGCCTCAGCTTCAAGAATTTTCGCTTGCTTATCAGCCTCAGCACGAAGTATCTTCGCTTGTTTTTCGCCTTCCGCAACTAAGATACTTGATTTCTTTTCACCTTCAGCACGCAGGATTTGCTCTCTTCGCTCACGCTCTGCACGCATTTGTTTTTCCATGGCGTCTTGAATGTCTTTTGGTGGAAGAATGTTTTTAAGTTCGACACGATTAATTTTGATACCCCATGGGTCTGTTGCTTCATCAAGAATAACTCGCATTTTTGTGTTTACTGTATCTCTTGATGTAAGTGTTTCGTCAAGTTCAAGTTCTCCCACGATATTTCTTAATGTAGTTGCTGTTAAGTTTTCAATCGCTTTGATTGGTGAATCTACACCATATGAAAATAGTTTCGCATCAGTGATTTGAAAATATACCACTGTGTCTATCTGCATTGTTACATTATCCTTAGTAATAACTGGTTGTGGTTTGAAATCGGCAACTATCTCTTTCAGTGAAATAGGCTTACTTGTCCTATCAAAGAATGGAATAACAAATCTCACACCGGTATCCAGTGTTTTACAATATTTACCCAGTCTTTCCACTACAACTGCTGTTGCTTGTCTTACTATCCTTATTGAACACGCAAATGTAACAAGTAATAAAACTCCAAATACAATTAATACAATTCCCCATGCTGGCATATTATTTTCCCTCCTTATTTACTTTTTCTACAACAAGTTTATTGCCATCTATTTCTATCACTTTTACAAGTGTATCCTTATCAAGTGGGGTTTTAGAAACTACGCCCCAAACTACACCATTTATTTTGACTGAGCCTAACTCTTCTCCGTCATAGCCTGTCAAAAGTTTATACTGCTTCCCTATATACGCTTCGGTGTTTGTCTTATGATTAACACCTTTAAGCAGGTACTTCTTCGCCAATGGTCTTAATAGCACTATAAACAAACAAGATAACGCGACAAATAATACTACTTGAATAATCCAACTTATTCCACCTACCGCTGACAATATAAATGGAATTAATGCACCCGCAGTAAACCAAATTGAAGTGGTGTCCATTGTAGCAAACTCCAAGACAGTCGTGACAACAATGATACCAAGCCATACCCAAAACATTACATCCATAAGCCCCTCCCACAAATGTATGTCATTTTTCATAATAATTATATGATATACAAAATAAATTGTCAACAAAAAAAAGTGTTTCCCACAAAAAAAAGATATCAAACGATATCTTATAAAATTCTATAAACTCCACCATGTCTTCTAATAAAAGCTTTATATCTTTTTCTATACTTTTTATAATAACAATATCTTGTTTTAGCTCTTCTTTTAAGTTGTTTATGTAGTTCCCTATTTTCTCTACCAAATCTAGTTTCAAGTAAAAATTGCAACATTATTAAAAACTGTTCCGCATAAACGATTTCTGCTAGCCCGTCATATAATAACTTCGCCTCCGCATTAATCTCTTCAAGACGAGTCAAAAAGTTTAATTTATTTGATTTAAATCTTTTGCCCAATTGTAAAGACGACAAACTGCCTTTTGTAATTATATAGTGGTATAGTTTCTGGTTGGTATATTGGCAACTTCCTTCTCCACCCATAAGGCTACGACAATTTTTCAAGTACTGCCACAAATAACATAAATCTTCAGCAAACGAACTTTGCTCATCAAAAGATAATCCCTGCATATACTCTCTTTTTAGCACCTTATTCCACATAAATCCACTTAAATATCTATCAAAAAACAATTCCTCCATTGCTTTTTCTATCGTGAAGGTTGTTTGCTGTGGATTGACTTCTTGGGATGTCAATTTTCCAGTATAGGAACAGCATGTCATACAAGTCCCTTTTCCAAACATTCCTATCATGGTTTGAAGATAGTCTTTTTCATAAAAATCATCCGCATCGCAAAAGGCAAAATATTCTCCCTGTGCATGCTTAAGAGCATTGTTTCTCGCACTAGAAACACCTCTATTTTCCTGCGTCAAAACTTTGAGTTTATTGTTGTTATACCCCTGTAAAATTTTAAGCGTATTATCTGTGGAGCCATCATTGACGACTATAATTTCAATATTATCATAACTTTGGTTTAATAATGAATCGACACATCTGCCAATAGTCCCCTCACTATTAAACACTGGCACAACTATAGAAACCAAACCTTTTTTCTCCGTCATATTCTTCTCCTCTTAATACTGAATGCCCCAGTAAACCATATGTTTTGCCTTCTTACCACACACTACGCAGGTGTCTGAAAGATGCTCTTCTTCAAATGGAATACAACGAGATTTCATACCACGAAGTTCTTTCATTTTAATTTCACAAGCTTCATCTCCGCACCACATTGCTTTGATAAAACCTGCGTGAGAGTTTATAGTTTCTCTTGCTTCTTCAAAAGTTTTACATACATATGTTTTACTTTCGTTTCGTTTCTTAGCTGTTTTATACATATTGCTTTGAATATCGTCAAGAAGGGTTTTTGCAAGCGTTACTGCTTGGTCAAGACTTGTGGTGTATTTTTCATGGTTGTCACGGCGTGCAAGCACTATTTGATTATTCGCAAGATCTCTTGGCCCGATTTCTAGTCGAATAGGCACGCCTCTCATTTCATGCTCGGCAAACTTATAGCCCGCACTCTTATCACTATCATCAATCTCCACTCTAATGCCTTCCGCTTTAAGTTGATCAGCAAATTCCTGTGCCTTTGCAAGCACTTCGTCGGTATTTTTAATTGTAACAATCACAACCTGTGTAGGCGCTATTTTTGGTGGTAGGACAAGTCCGTTATCATCGCCATGCACCATGATTACTGCCCCTATCATCCTTGAAGTTGTACCCCATGAGGTTTGATAAGCGTATTCAAGTTCATTATTTCTACCTGAAAATTTAACATCAAATGGCTTTGAAAATTTTTGACCAAAATAGTGACTTGTCGCACTTTGAAGAGATACGCCATCATACATTAGTGCTTCTACTGTAAGAGTGTACTCCGCACCAGCAAATTTTTCCTTTTCAGTCTTCTTACCAACAACAACTGGAATTGCAAGGTAGTTTTCAAAGAAATCTTTATATATATTAAGCATTTTCATAGTTTCTTCTTCTGCTTCCCTGGCTGTTTCATGCACGGTGTGACCTTCCTGCCACAAAAATTCGCGTGTGCGAAGAAATGGACGAGTATTTTTCTCCCATCTTACAACACTGCACCACTGATTACATAATTTTGGCAAATCACGGTATGAATTTAAAGTCTTTGAATAGTATTCACAAAATAAAGTTTCGGATGTTGGACGAACACAAAGTCGCTCATCAAGTGGATTCTCTCCGCCATGAGTTACCCATGCAACCTCTGGTGCAAAACCTTCAACATGCTCCCCTTCCTTCTTTAAAAGACTTTCTGGTATAAACATAGGCATATATACATTTTGATGTCCAGTTTCTTTAAACATTCTATCTAAAGTGTTTTGCATATTCTCCCAAATTGCATAGGAATATGGTTCAAACACAATACACCCCTTCACTCCAGAATAGGTGGCAAGATGCGCTTGTTTTACAATATCAGTATACCATTTTGCAAAGTCTACATCGCGAGATGTAATTTTTTCATTCTTTATCATTTTCTTATCTCCAAAGTAAGAAAATTATACCTTCTTTTAATGTATGTTGTCAACTTATTCCACAGTTATAGCAAAAACAATTTTTCCTGACTCTTCATAACACTTAATTGAAAATCCTTCAACTTCAAAAGTTTCAAGTTCATAAGTTATGTCTTCAACAGCTGCAGCATAATCTGAATCCACTTTTAAAAATGCACTTTGCGATAGGATTTCATCTTCATACTCATCAGTAAAGACAAATGCTCCGTATGATAGAAATTCTTTCAATTCTTCTATCACATTTGTAAAATCCACCACTTCAGGTTTATCTGGCAACTCTGGCGATGGCTCCTCTGGAGTTGGATCAACTGGCACAACAGGCAGACTTGGTTGCGTAACCTCTTCGCCACTTGGTGGCAAACTGTTATTACCACACCCAAACGCTGCAAGTCCAACAAATAGCATAAAACATGCAACAACTCCTATTAAAATCTTTTTCATTTTTACCTCCTAGCGAATGCCATTATATATTATTCAACATATTTCGCGAAGCCTTTTCAAAGTAAAATTATGCTATTTTCGACAAATTTTAAGTTTTTTTCGCCATAATTTAGTCACTTTGCCGTCAAAAGTAGCAAAATATATAAAAAGTCATCATATTTTTTGATAAAGTATTACTGACTAAAAAATTTTAAAAAATAAGTTAAAAATAGTTGCTTTTTTCTTTTTATTTTGATATATTATTAAAGCATACTTAATGCGGGAGTGGCTTAGTGGTATAGCGCAACCTTGCCAAGGTTGAGGTCGCGGGTTCGATCCCCGTCTCCCGCTCCACTACGAAAACAATATGTCTAACATGTTGTTTTTTTTTATTATACTTTTACGGGGATCTCACCCGCTTCGCGGTCTGGGCGGACAAGAGGCATGCGTGCCCTGCCACTGGAATTGCAAAACAATTCCGAACGATCCCCATCTCCCGCTCCACTACGAAAAGCTCCAACATTGTTGAGACTTTTTATTGTCAATTTATTTGCGAACATTTGTTTTGTATGATATAATCTTCTAGAGGTAAAAATGAGAATAGGAATTGATATAGACGGCGTACTAACAAATCTACAACAATTTTCGGTGGATTATTTCACTAAGTTTTGTTATGAGAATAATATTAAATACTCCATAACTTGCGAAAACTTTGATTATGATATATATAAATCTTTTGGGCTTGGCAAAAAAGAAGAAGATGCCTTTTGGGAAGAATATTTAGACTACTATGCAACAGATGAAAAAGCTCGCGAGTTCGCATCTGAAGTAATAGATATACTTAAAAAACAAGGTCATGAAATTTACATTATTACTGCAAGGTGGTTAACTAATAGGGATGACGAGTGTGGTGAAAAAACGAGAAACATTGTAAAGAAATGGCTTAAGAAAAACAAAATACATTATGATAAACTCGTTTTTTCAAAAGCCTCTAAAGAGAGGAAATTGCAGGAGATGACTGAACACAATATTGATATCATGATTGAAGACAGTCCTTACAATATTAATGAAATTTCTTCATTAATTCCTGTGATCTGCTTCGATGCACCATATAACAATACTTGCGGGGGAGGGAATATAACAAGGTGTTATAGTTGGTATGATATTCTAACATATATAAATAAACTTAACAGAAATATTTTATTTTAAACTTTTTGTGACTATTTGCATAAATTTTATATTAGATAGTTAAAAAACAATTTGACAAATGTTTTTCGCTATGATATATTTAAATAGCCTACTAAATTTACGATTGTAAATTTTAAGAGCGTAGAGCAGAATTTTCGTTTCGGTACCATCGCCAAGCGGTAAGGCAAAGGTCTGCAAAACCTTTATTCCCCGGTTCAAATCCGGGTGGTACCTCCAGCAGGGACGCTCCCCCACCGCCTTAATGTGGTACCCCGAAAACACCTTGCGTGTTTTTGTGGAAAGGAGCAACCAAGTGCACGCCTTCGTGCTTGCAAAAAGCAAGCCGAGTTAAGCGAAGGTTGTGACGCACGCCGGTGTGGCGGAATGGCAGACGCACAGGACTTAAAATCTTGTGCGTTCCAACGCCTTACAACTTAATATGCCGATGTGGCGGAATGGCAGACGCACGGGACTTAAAATCCCGAGGTGGCAACACCGTGTGGGTTCGACTCCCACCATCGGCACCAAAAATGCCTTAGTTTTCGGGACTTATAGGCGTTTTTTTATTCACACTTTTTGTGTTTGTGCTTAATATTCAATTCACACTTTTATAATTTATTTTGTATGCTTGTCGCCGCCTTTGTCAACATCAATACTTTATTAATTTATTTCAATTCACACTTTATTCACACTCTAACTATGAATTTTTGCAAATGACACTAAAAGGACACCATAGATGACACTAAAAAGACACTATTTTTTATCAAAGACACCTTTCACTTTCTCGACTGCAAGTCGTTTATTTTTCATATCTAAGTGAGAATATATATCAGCAGTAGTCGAAAAGTTAGAATGACCTAGCAAAGTTTGAGTAGTTTTCATGTCAACTCCGTTAGTCACCATGACGGAAGCGTAGGAATGCCTTAAAGAGTGTAAATGTATATCTGGTAATTTATGTTTTTTGCAAACACTCTTAACCTCACGAGTTAGCCGTTCGGGATTTATTAAGTCGCCTTTATAATCTAAACAAATATAATCTTTGAAGCGTTTATCTTTGCAAAACTCCTTGCCTAGACTTTTCTTGCAACTCGCTAATAATTCTTTTTGCTGCAATAATAATTCTTTCACATTTTCGCCAAATGGTAGCACTCTATTACTTGAACCTGTTTTTAATTTATAAGTAATATATAATTTGCCGCCTTTGCCTTTGTGAACTGCTTTATTGATAGAGATTTCTTTTTCTTGAAAGTCTATGTCGCTCCAAGTAATGCCTAGCAATTCGGAGCGGCGGACTCCTAACAAGAGTAGTAGTTTCAATTCAAAGCCGACTCTGCTACCATCCGCCGCCGCAATGAATTTAGAGCAATATTCTTCTTTTAAGTATGAAATGTTTGGCTTTTCAATGGGCGGCGGCTTTATGCCTTTTGTTATATCTTTGTCGATGTAATCTTTCTCATAAGCCATTCGAAAAACAGGATTAAAGAAACACATATAATGCTTTATAGTATTATTTGAGATAGGTTCTCCCTTGCGGTTCTTAGTCTTTGCTACAAATGCGTAAAACTCTTCCAGCAATTCGGCAGTAAAGTTTTTGAGTTTAATATTATCCAAATGGCGACAAGCAAGAAATGCATTCATTATCTTCATGTATCTAAAATAATCTTGATAGACTTGAGGCACAACAGATGCTTTTTTGCTATTCGCATACAACACCATCATTTCCTTTACTGTTAGATTATTATAATTAAATGATTTGCCTTGTTCTTCCTCTAACTGCTTTTGAAACTCTTTGACAAACTTGACTCGCTCTTCTTCAACTACCTTCTTCTTACCCCGCTCATAGTCACTTGATTTTGCCGAAGTCTTTTTACATTTCTGTTTTTTCTTTCCGTCAATATCTCTATAATCAATAACAATACATTTCCACGATTTGCCGCATATTACTTTGTCGATGACTCTACTATTCAACATAGACAACTCCAAGAACGCTTGTAATTCTTCGACTTATATATTATTAGTATATTATTCATGTTTTCTTCTCCTTTTGTTACGGGGTGCGGGGGTTTGTAAAATTTGGGGTTATATTAGGGCTCGGGCGGCGGCAAGTGCAAAATTACAAAAAAGACCTTTCTATATTTATAATAAATAACTATTGCACTTTTGCCGCCCTCCCTGTTATATAAAAATA
>CAMRTM010000012.1 GCA_947053645.1 uncultured Bacillota bacterium
TAATACTACAAGTTCTTGTTTAGAAGAGTCGTCAAAGCGAGTCGTTTTTGTTTGTTTTTTTGTTTGAGTGTTGCCAGAAGAGTCTAAAGTTGTAATTGTTGTGGTCTGTTTGAAATAACCTTTTAGAGGAATTTCTTTTATTATCTGGTTGATTTTTCCCATAACTTTCTTTTGGAAATTTGCTTTGCGCGCCACCTTCTTTTTCTCTTCAGTCTTTTCAGATTTATTGCTTGTAGATCTTTGTGGAAGGGTATTGCGAGATGGTGCTATTTCAAGAGTTTGTTTTGCCACCATTACATTGGATTTGTAACTAATTCCCTGTTCTTGTTGTAAAATTTCTTGGGCGTCCTTTAAAGACTGAGAAATAATAGTGTTTACATGTGCAGAACCTTTTTCAAGTTGTAATGAATGCAGTATATCTGTTAATGGATTCATTATCGCAAACTGAAGATTTTTAGCATGTTGTCCCTCTAATTTCATGGCATCGCATAAAAATACGGTTGTTGCAAAAAGTTGTAATAGCCTATCTGCGCTTGCGAAACGGGTGTCTATTTCACCTTGGTCACTTAATTCTTTACCGCTAATTCGTTTTTGTAAACGCTTAAATGCAGTATAGATTCCACTTTCGTTCAATTTTAAAAGTTCTGTTATTGCTGTAGGCTCTTTTAGGAATGTTGTTTTTCTTTCATCATTAGTGTAGTGGAATAACTTTCTCTGTTTTCCTTCTTTATCTACAAACCACATTCTGTTATCGTTGTCATTAAGTGACACTGCCCAGTCTGAATTTTTACCCACAATAGTAGTTGCTATATGGTAGGTTGTAATTAGATCATGGAACAAAGAATTTACTTTGTCTTGATCCGCATGATTTTTTGCGATTGCCATAACTTCATTTGTAAGATTTACATTTGTGTCATATAGACTAATTTTTCCGTCTACTTTTTTATTAACAATTAAAGATTTGATGATTGGTTCGAGTTCATATTCAAATTCTTTGCTTTCCTCTAAATTCTCCTTGTTGTTAATTTTGGAAACAACCGCAGCAGCAAAAATGCTTGAAAGTAGGTTGTGTTTATCATTTTTTGATATAATGTCGCAAAGTAACTCTCTATATTTTTTATTAGAAACAAAATCTTCATGCTCATTTAATAGGTCGACAAAATTTTCTGCAGTGCATTTTTTTAGGCCTTTAATAGCCGCGTTGATCTTTGCTGCTTTTTCATTGTGTCTAGTGGCTTCGTTTTGTCCAGATGCAGATTTTGCGTCGATTTCTTTTGGAAGATCTTCAACAAGCATATCTCCTAAAATCAGTCTAGAAGTGATACAACTTGAATCTAACAAAGATGTGCTAATATCGCTGTTTTTTAGGCATTCTATTGCGATGCTTTTAATATCGCCATATTCGTTATAAATTTTCCCTTCCTTATCAATTGAAAATTGTCTTAATAAGGCATCCGCCATAGTTGTATAGAATTTTTTTGAGTCCATATTTGTCCCTCCTTCATTCTTTATATATTTTACCACAAAATTTAGTGCTTTTCAAGAGGGTAAACAAAAAAACTGACCTGTTTTTTGATAAATTTGGTCAGTTTTTGGTAGTTTTAATGTTATTTTTGACTAAGTTGTATATTTACAATGGTATTTTGTCCATTTCTTTGATATTCTAATGTAATGTTATCGCCAGCATTGTAATTAAATAGACTAGTTCTTAGATCCTGCATATTTTTAATTTTTACCTCTCCTAAAGAGGTAATCACATCGCCTTTTACAATTCCAGCAGATTTTGCGGGACCTAGAGCGTCTATTACATAAACCCCATCTTGATTTAAAGCCTCACCATAAACTTGGGCAATTTCGCTATCAAATCCAAATATACCAAGGTAGGGCACTTTGTAATTGTTGTTTTCTATAATTCTGTCAAGAATAACGGCGCCTATTTCAATAGGATTTGCAAACCCGAGCCCTTCGCCTTCGCTGGCTTTAAGGGTGTTTATTCCCACCACTTCTCCTTTAGAGTTGATAAGCGGTCCACCACTGTTACCAGGGTTTATGCTTGCATCATGCTGAACAAGTGATTGAAGAAAATTACTTCCACTAGTGCCTTCTACTTCAAGAGTTCTATTAAGTGCGGATACAATGCCCTTTGTCACAGTGTGCTTAAATTGCAAAGTAAGGGGAGTTCCAAAAGCAAACACGCTTTCTCCAACCTTTAGATTTTTTGAACTTCCAATTTTTAAATATGGGATTTCCTTAGAGGATTTTAGTATAGCAAGGTCAAGCCCAGCATCTCGCCATAATAGTTTTCCACTGCCTGTGCTTTTATCAGCGTAATAAAGGGTGATATTTCCACCGTCTTCAACAACATGATTGTTTGTCAATATGTAATTGCCGTTTTTAAGTGATACTCCACTTCCTATTGCATAGCCGTTGCCTAAGTCCACACTGATACCGACCACGGCACTTCTTGCCTTGTCAAGCATTTCAAGTTCGTCTGTTCCGTCTAAAGTGATTTCTCTCACACGCATGTCTACTGACCTATCTATGTAATAAGAATTGTCTGAACCCATGCACCCACACAAAATGCAAGGTGAAAGTAATAAAAAAGCCAACACGATTTTAGATTTCATTTTTTCTCCCTTCGTCGTTGGTTATTTTAGTCTAAAGAAAACTCCTGGTCTTGTAGATGCCACATCAATTTTTACATCCACTCCTTCTTCAATACCTTGCATAAGAAGATGCTCGCACATATAGTCGTAAGCAAGGTCAGGACGATTATTCTCTTTGCTGAGATGTGAAAGAACTATTTGTCTGGCTCCTGTTCCAACTAGGTATTCAAGTGCGTTATAGCTGTCTTCGTTAGATAGGTGCCCGTTGGGCCCACTTATACGCATTTTAAGAGAAAGTGGGTATTTAGTTCCTTTCATCAGCATTTCTTTATCGTAATTAGATTCAAGATAAACCAACTGACTATTAGCAATACTATTTAGTATTCTGTCATTAGTATGTCCTAAATCTGTTAAAATACTTATTTTTTTGTCATTTTGCAAAAAACTATATCCAAAGCAAGTTACATCGTGAGGAACTTCTACAGGTTGAACATAAAGGTCTTGTAAAGAAAAGGCATTATCATAACTCTTTCTATTTAGTGAAGATATTCGCTCAGCCTTATGGTCAAAAGTAACCCAAACCTTTTCGTGTGCTAAGACGGGGATGTTGTATTTGCTTGAAAAAATATCTACGCCTTTGGTATGGTCATTATGTTCATGAGTCAAAAGAACTGCATTAATTTCTTCTGGTCTTACAGAAAGTAGGCTCAGCCGTTTACATATTTCACTACAAGAAAGCCCCGCGTCAATTAACACTTTGGCGTGGTCACTTTCAAGATATGTAAGATTTCCATCACTTCCCGAAGAAAGATTGATTATTCGCATGTGTGTATTATATCATAAATATCTATTTATTTCAATAATTTTTAGTAATCTGCGCGTCCAATAAGGTAATCCACTGTCACTTCAAAGTAGTCAGCCAGACGGCTAAGTGCGTCAATGTTAGGTTCAATTCTATTGCGTTCCCATTTACTTATTTGTTTTTGATTCGATTGTATTTTTTTAGCAAGAGATTCTTGTGATAAATTTTTTTCAGTTCTCAACGATTTTATTCTTTCTCCAACCATACTTACCTCTAAAAAGTTATGTACTATTTCTTTAGAGTCATGTTAGCACATAGATAAAAAAATTTATTAAGGTACTCAAAAATTGCGATAATATAATTTTTTAAGATAAATTTCGTAAAAATAATGAATTTTATATAAAATTTTCAAAATTAATCTTGCACTGGTAAATATTTTGGAGTATATTTAAGAGCGTGGAGAAAAAATATGTTATCGACTAGTGAATTTATTGATAAACAAAATTTAATTAAACCAGGCGAGGTTATAGGAGTTGGCGTAAGCGGAGGAAGCGACTCTATGGCACTGCTTTCCTTTTTAGCAGAAAATCAGCATAAGTATGACATAGAAGTAATTGCTATTCATGTTGACCATGGTATACGCGAAAATAGTTATATAGATGCGGATTTTGTGAAAGAAAAAGCAAGGGAACTAGGTGTAAGATTTTATAAATTTCGTATTGACGCACCAAAACTTGCAAAAGACAAAAATGTAAGTCTTGAAACGGCTGCCCGTGACGGTAGATACGGCGTATTTAATACACTTTTAAGAAAGGGAGTAGTTGATAAAATTGCGCTTGCTCATCACGCGCTAGACCAAGCAGAAACCATACTTATGCATATTTTTAGAGGGGCAGGAGTTGCTGGTGCAAAGGGCATGGAGCCTATTCGCGATCATGTATATATCAGACCAATGCTTGCTACAACAAAAGATGAAATTTTAAACTATCTTTCTGAGCATCAAATTGACTATGTTGATGATTACACAAACAGTGATACCTCGTATAATCGAAACTATGTACGCAATGTCATTATGAAAGACATTTTAAAAAGGTGGCCAAACGCGATAAATGCGATCACCGCTTTCGGTCAAAGCGTGACAGATGATGACGAATATATTAATTCTCATATCTATGCAGATGCGATGATGTTTGAAGATAAACTTGTAAGGATTCCGAGTAGTTATTTCCTTTATCCAAATTCAATTGTTACAAGAGTAATTTTTAAGGCTCTTAAGGGTATAGGAATCAACTGTGATATTGAAAGAAAACATCTTCGTGCGATAAAAGAACTTGCAATAAATGGTGCGAATGGTAATAGGCTTTATCTTCCCTTTGATGCGATAGTATTTAAAGAATATGACTATGTAACGATTTCAAATAGAAGACAGGAAGAGGTGACTTTGAATCAACCCTTTAAATGTGGAGAATTTGATGTGCCAAATTTTGGCAGTGTCACTGTGAAGAGAGTGAAAACTTTCGAGCCTAAGGAAGGAAGGTTGTATATCGATAATAAAAAACTTCCTAAGTCGGCGGTTTGGAGATTTAGGCAGGACGGAGATATGTTTACTAAGTTTGGCGGCGGTACTAAAAAACTTAAAAGTTACTTAATTGATAAGAAGATACCTGTTCGTCAGCGTGACAGCATTCCAGTGCTTGCAGATGGCAATGAAATCTATGCCATTGCAGGTGTAGAGATTAGCGAAAAGGTAAAACTTGATGAAAATGCCACCCTTGGTTATATGATAGAAGTAAAAAAATAGCGATTAGTTCGCTATTTTTGTTTAACAATTTAATAGAATATGGTATAATATCAATATATAAGGAGGTGTGTATGAGCGGAGGAGTAATTGCACTCATCATAGTTGGGGTGCTTGCAGGGCTTGGCATAATATTTGCAATCTGGTTAGTTGCAACATACAACAAATTTATAAAATTAAGAAATAATGTGGATGAAGCCTTTTCTACAATGGATATCTATCTTAAAAAGAGATATGATGTAATTCCAAATCTTGTTGAAACAATTAAGGGCTTTACTAAACATGAAAGCGAAACTCTTGAAGGTGTTATGCGTGCGCGTTACGATGCCATGAATGCAGTAGGCGGCGACAAAATAAAGAAAGAAAATGCACTTTCAAGCACACTCAAATCACTTTTCAAGGTTACCGAAAATTATCCAGATTTAAAATCCGATAAACACTATAGTGAACTCATGCGTACCCTAAATGAAATTGAATCCGAACTTGTGTCAGCAAGAAAGTATTATAACGGCAATGTTAAAATATATAACACTAAACGCGAGGTGTTTCCAAGTTCATTAATTGCGAATTGGTTTAAGTTTGAAAAAAGAGATTTGTTTGAAGTGGAAGAGCCAGAAGAACGAAAGAATGTCAAAGTGCAATTTTAATTAAAAATCAATATTCCCTAAAAGATAATCAATGCTTTCACCAAGATATTTTGAAAGTTTTAAGAGAGTGTCAAAATCGCACTCTCTTTTATTATTCTCCCAATAGGAAATCAGGCGCTCACTTACATTAAGCACCTTCGCCATTTCTCTTCGAGTTATTCCTTTTTCTAGGCGAACTTCCTTTAGTCTTTGTGAAAATTTATTCATAATGAAATAATAGAACAAATAGTTCTTAATTGCTTGACATGGAACATTATGTTCCATTATAATAAGAATGAGATATTTAATCTTAATTATACAAAAGGAGGGGGAAGAAAATGTTTTGTCCTAAATGTGGAAAAGAAATTCAAGATGAAGCAGTTGTATGTGTGCATTGTGGGCGACAAGTAAAGGAAGATCCTAAAACTAAAGACTACAACACTCCTAAAACTGGCATTGGTGTTGTGCTTGGTTTGTTTTTAGGTATTATAGGATTAATTATTGGAATATGTATCTACCCAGAAGGCACCATAGCACGCAAGACATTTATGAAAGGCTGGATGATTACTTTCTTTGTTTGTCTAGGGATTTCGATTGTGCTTTTTATAATTCTTCTAAGTGTAGGCGCAAGCATGTTTACAAGTTTATATTAAACACAAAAAATCGTCATAAATATTATGGCGATTTTTCTTGGGTTAAGTTGACAAAAATTAATAAAATTAGTAAAATGTAATTGCTTTATATGCGGTTTTGCTGAGCAGGCATAATATAACGCAGGAGTGGCGGTGCGGGTTTCTTTGAAAATGCAAGCATTTTCAGGGTGCAAGTGGCAGATGCGTAAGTTTCAGAACTTGCGCCGCAAAAACTATGCAGGAGTGGCGGAATGGCAGACGCGCAAGTTTCAGGTACTTGTGGTGGCAACACCTTGTGGGTTCAACTCCCATCTCCTGCACCAAATATACTAACTAAAAAGTCTTTTTTTGTGGAGGGGCTATGAAAAAAATAAATGTCGCTTATGATTTTGATTATAATGAAGATATGGATAGTATAGAAATTAATGGACTTGTTGATATTATGGAAGTGCCTGATGAAATAGCTAATAACCTAGATGAGTATGTTCAAAAATTTTTTGATTGGTTTGCTTGTGCAGAAAATAATCAAGCAATAGGAGTAAATTCTGACAATTTTGAAGCATGGATAAATACGGTTGCGGATATAAAACATAATGAATTGGCTAAGGTTATTGAGACAAATGTCAAATTTGATCCTTCGTTACCGATTGCAGAATTTTGATTTTCGCGAAATCAAAAGTGCGGTCGCGAAATCAAAGTTTGATTTATTTTGATTATTTTTGATTTTTAATCAAAAAATTGCCGTCGCAAAATCAAAACAGAGAAATCAAAAAAAAGACTTCGTTGTTAGTTGTCACAATTTATATTTTCGCAAAACCAAAAACTCGTCGCGAAATATGAAATATAATGCCTCGTCGTTCACCTAGTTATTGTGTCGGATAAACACGGGGAACTGAAACCAAATACTAAACCAAATTAATAATAAAAAACAATATTTAGGAGAAAGCATGAAGTACGCCATTGCATATGGAAGAAATTTAGATTTAAATAGAATGAAGGAAAAATGTCCTCATTGTGTTTTAGTAGGCAAGGCGATTTTGCAGGATTGGCAAATAGCCTATAAAAGATATATCACGCTTGAGCCTTGCAAAGGTGGACAAATACCAGTTGGAGTATGGGAAATTAATGAAGAGGCGGAGAAAGAATTGGATATTATTGAACAGTATCCAACCGTTTATAGAAAAGAATATGTGAAGATTAACTTTAATGGTAAAGAAGTAGAAGCACTTGTTTATCTTATTAATGACACGCATCCAAAATATCCAGATAAAAAATATTTTGAAAGATTACTTGTTGGCTATAAATATTTTGATTTTGATGAGAAATATCTTTATGAAGCGATTGATAGATTGCCAAGAAAAAAAGTATTAATATTGGCAGGTGAACCTAAAACGAAATATATAAACTCCTGTCAAAAGGTTGGGATAGAAGCAGAGTGTAGTCTGGACTTTGAAAGAATAAATGAATTTGACGGCATGATAATCCCGGGCGGAGCGGATGTTGATCCGAAATTTTATGGTGAAGAAAATTATGCATGTGAGGAAATTGATACCGCACTGGATGAAATAACTTTGCAAGCAATTAATTATTGCGTTCAACATAATAAACCTATTTTAGGTATTTGCAAAGGTCAGCAAATCTTAAATGTTGCATTTGGTGGAACACTTAAACAAGATATACCAAATCATAGGAGAGTTTTACACAATATCAAAATTGAAGGAAAAAATCTTCTTGATGATTATATGGGAGAAAATTATTTAAGTGGCTCTAGACATCATCAGTGTATTGACAAGTTGGGCAAAGATTTAACTGTGATTGCTAGGGCAGAGGATGGCACAATAGAGGCGATTATGCACAATACAAAAAAGATAATAGGGGTACAATGGCATCCAGAAGATATGGAAGACAATATTGTTTTTGATATCTTTAAAACTATGCTATGATAAGACTGCCTTAAGGAGATATAATGATAGAAATTAGATTTACTAAAAAAGAAGATTTAAAGCAGTTGCCTTGGCTTTATAGGCAGTATCATGATGGTGACACGAATGTTGAAACTGACTATGAAGGCATGATTTGTGAGTATGAGAGATTAAGTAAAAATGACGATTATAAATTTGTTTCTGCAATTGATTCAGGTAAACTAGTTGGGTTTTGCTCTATAGTTATCAATCATGACATAGTGTAAAAGCAAAAGCCAATAATTATGCTTTGGAATTTAAGAGTACATCCGGATTATCGCAGAAAAAAGATAGGTCAGCAAATTATGGCTTTTATAGAAAGTTTTGGTAAAGAAAAAAGCGTCGATTTTATTTTTTTTAGGATGCGATGCTGAGAACCAAAGTGCGAGAGCCTTTTACAAAAAGTTGGGCTATGGTGAAGATTATGGTTTTTATAAATATTTATAGTTAAATTGGAAAGCGGTAGGCTTTCTTTTTTGTTGTTTAACTAAGCGCTACTAAAAAATAAATTTTTGCAATTTTTAAACAATGGTTATTTTTTTATAGATATTACTCTTTAATTCCTTGTCAAAGAGGGGTAAAAATTTTTCAAAAACACAATATATATTGTATTTGAAAATGCTTGACACAATATATTGTGTAGTGATATCATGTAGTCAAGGTCGCAAAAGACTAAGGAAAAGGAGAAATATTATGGAGAAAATTATCAAAAGAGACGGGCGAGTAGTGGACTATGATATCTCGAAAATCGAGAACGCCATTGTTCAAGCAATGCTTGCATTAGGAGATGGAGAGGTGAGGGATTGCAAAAAACTTGCTAAACTTACTGAACTCGAGTTGTCGGAAAAGTTTGAAAACAGATTTCCTACGGTTGAAGATATTCAAGATACAGTAGAAACTGTACTAATGAACAATGGTTATGGCAATGTAGCAAAATGCTTTATTCTTTATCGTAAGAATAGGGAAAAAATCCGCAAGGCTGATGAAACTCTTATGGACTACAAAAAGACTATGGACAAGTATCTTAACTTATCTGACTGGCGTGTTAAGGAAAACTCCACTGTTACATACTCTGTTGGAGGATTAATTTTGTCTAACTCTGGTGCAATGACCGCCAACTATTGGCTAAATGAGATTTACGATAAAGAAATTGGCTCTGCGCATAAGAATTGCGATATACATATACATGACCTTTCTATGCTTACAGGGTATTGTGCTGGTTGGTCACTAAAACAACTTATTAGGGAAGGCTTAGGTGGCATTCCGGGGAAGATATCTTCATCTCCCGCTTCACATCTTTCTACTCTTTGCAACCAAATGGTAAATTTCCTTGGTATTATGCAAAATGAATGGGCAGGGGCGCAAGCATTTTCTTCATTTGATACATATCTTGCTCCATTTGTGAAAATAGATAACTTATCATACAAAGAGGTTAAGCAGTGTATTCAATCCTTTGTTTATGGTGTAAACACGCCTTCTAGATGGGGTACGCAAGCGCCATTTACAAATATTACCCTTGATTGGACTGTACCAAATGACCTTGCTGAACTACCTGCTATTGTAGGTGGAAAAGACCAAGATTTTAAATATAAAGACTGCGTAAAAGAAATGGAAATGGTCAACAAGGCTTTTATTGAAATCATGATAGAGGGAGATGCTAACGGTCGTGGCTTCCAATACCCAATTCCTACATATTCTATTACAAAAAATTTTGACTGGTCGGACACTGAAAATAATAGACTTCTGTTTGAAATGACAGCCAAGTACGGCACGCCATATTTTTCAAACTATATTAATAGCGATATGGAGCCTTCTGATGTAAGAAGTATGTGCTGTCGTTTACG
Organism: uncultured Bacillota bacterium; assembly: GCA_947053645.1. Lineage (GTDB taxonomy): Bacteria > Bacillota > Clostridia > Christensenellales > UBA1242 > Caccovivens. Next base: position 10,270 of record CAMRTM010000012.1, read on the forward strand.
CCTTGACTTAAGGGAACTTCGCAAAAAGTCCGGTGGATTTTTTGGAAGCGGGGAAAGCACAGGTTCAGTTGGTGTCGTAACTATAAATATGCCTAGAATTGCGTATCAGTCATCAAGCGAACAGGAATTTTTCTCCCGTCTTGATAAACTTATGGATATATCTGCTCGCAGCCTTAAAATCAAGCGCGAAACTATCACAAAACTTCTTGATGCGGGACTTTATCCTTATACAAAGCGTTATCTTGGCACTTTCAATAATCATTTCTCTACAATCGGTCTTGTAGGTATGAATGAGGCTTGCCTTAATGCTAAATGGCTTCGCAGAGATCTTACTGATAAGGACGCACAAGATTTTACAAAGAAAGTCCTTAATCATATGAGAGAGCGCCTTTCTGATTATCAAGAGATGTATGGCGATTTATATAACTTGGAGGCAACTCCTGCTGAGTCCACCTCTTATCGCTTTGCTAAACATGATAAGGAGCGTTTCCCTGATATTATTACAGCCAACGAAGGTAAAACGCCATATTATACAAATTCTTCACATCTTCCTGTTGGTTATACCGCTGATATATTTGAAGCACTTGATGTACAAGATGAAATGCAGACTCTTTATACTTCGGGTACGGTGTTCCATGCATTCTTAGGTCAAAAACTTGAATCTTGGCAGGCTACGGCACAACTTGTAAGGAAGATTGCTGAGAATTACAAATTGCCATATTACACTATGTCGCCTACATATTCAATTTGTAAGGAGCATGGCTACATAGCAGGTGAGCATCACACTTGTCCTACCTGCGGTGCTAAAACTGAGGTATACAGTAGAATTACTGGCTACTATCGCCCTGTTCAAAACTGGAACGACGGAAAACTTCAAGAATTTGAAGATAGAAAGGTCTACAATATTGCTAACTCTCATTTGAAAAAGAACTATGCTGCTACAGAGAATAAGGAGTTAAAGAATAAGGGGGGCTGTGATAATTGCGGAGAAGAACTTCTGCTTTTCACAACCAAAACTTGTCCTAATTGTAAAATGGCAAAAGCGATATTAAATATGGCTGGTGTTAAATATAGAGTTATAGATGCTGAGGAAGAGCGCGAACTTACTGAAAAATTTGGCGTGAAAAAAGCACCAACTCTGATTGTGCCAAATGGCCAAGGTTATGACAGATATGATAATGCTAGCGAAATTAATAGATTTGTAGAGGCACACAAGAGGAGAGCATGACGGAGATTTTAGTTATCGGTGCAGGCGTGGCAGGTATGACTGCTGCGCTCTATGCACTTAGGAATGGGAAAAAAGTAACTTTGCTTGAGCGTAATGCCATAGGCGGACAGATTGCCGAGTCGCCAAGAGTGGAAAACTTTCCGACTATAAAGTCTTTGTCGGGGGTGGAACTTGCCGATAGGCTTTTTGACCAAGTTACTGAACTGGGGGTTGAGTTCAAATTTGGTGAAGCACTTTCAATTAAAAAAGAAGAAAATGTTTTTATTGTGAATACTGAATTTGATGAAATTAAGGCGAAAAGTGTTATAATTGCCACTGGTGTAAAACATAGAAAATTGAATCTACCAAATGAGGAGAATCTCATCGGGCATGGTGTCAGTTATTGTGCATTATGTGACGGGGCTTTTTATAAAGGCGAAGATGTTGTGCTTATTGGTGATGGAAACACCGCACTACAATATGCATTATTGTTAAGTTCAACATCTAAAAGTGTCCATGTTTTCACTTTGTTTGATAAGTTTTTTGGCGATGGAAAACTTGTACAGGCTGTGAGGCAGAAAGAAAATGTTAAAATTACACATAATGCGCGTCTTACCAGTTTTATTGGAGATAAAGAACTTAAAGGTCTTGTTTTTGACCAAAATGGAAAAAATTTAGAAGTTGTTACTCCCGCACTTTTTGTTGCAATAGGGCAGGTCCCAGATAACAAAATCTTTGAGGGTCTTGTTGATTTATCTAATGACGGTTATATTTTGGCTGATGAAAATTTAACTACTAAAACGGCAGGTCTTTTTGTCGCTGGCGACTGCCGCACCAAAAAGGTACGACAACTCACTACGGCGTGTAGTGACGGCGCGATAGCAGGAACAAACGCTTGCACTTATCTAGAAAGTTTGTAAAAAGCAATAGCATTTTGCTATTGCTTTTTTAATATCCTCTTAAATAAACCTCTTTAATTGTTTTCGATAAAATTTCTTTAAAATTCTCGGCCTCTTCTTTTTCAATTCTTTCCAAGCCTTCAGTTATACAACTTCCGCTATCCACAAAGCATTGTAAGTAGATTTTGTCGGCGCCTTGAAGCCATAGTGCGATTTCTTTAATTTCTTTTTCAGTGTGATGACCTTTGACAAGTGTAGTGCGAAATTCGTATGGAATTTTTCCTTGTTTTAAAAATTCTACACTCTCCTTAATTTTTGCCAAATCGAAATATCCGTGTGCTGTTTTTCTGTAACTTTCCCTAGAGTTTTTTATATCCATTGCAATGTAGTCTAATAAATTTTGCCTTACAAGTTCTTTTATTACTTTAGGGTTTGTGCCATTGCTGTCGAGTTTGACTAGATAACCAAGAGATTTAATTCTTTTTATAAAATCAATAAGGTCGGGTTGCAAGGAGGGCTCTCCTCCCGAAACGCATACCGCGTCCAAAAGTCCTTTGCGTTTATTTATAAAATCAAAAAATTCTTCCTCTGTTATCTCATGAAGATTTTTCCCTTCTACGAGGTCAGAGTTATGGCAATATGGGCAGCGGAAATTGCAACCTGCGGTAAAGACAGTGCAGCATAGATGCCCTTCGTAATCCACCATAGAAAGTTTTTCAAGTCCAAATATTTTCATTGTTACTCCTATTTAAATTATAAATCTTTATCAAAAGATAGTAAAGAAAAACATTGTAAATGTTAAAATTTTATGATATAATACGGTAGGAGGAAATTATGAGTTTGCTAGAGAAAAGGATATTAAAATACCCACTGAAATATGCGGTTTTGGCGTTATCTAGAAGAAAAGAATACGCACATTATGGCGAGGATGAAATTTTTGCTTATGTGCCAGCAAGGTGTGCGCTTGTAAAAGATGAAACCCGTTATTATGGTAATGGAACAAGTGAAACCCTTCATCATGTTGTATTTACATGGGATAGTGAAATATATCGAAGGTCACAGTTTCAAGATGTAAGCAAAGAAATAGTAAAACCAGAATATGTGGGAAGAAATGTAACAAAGGTAGAACGCGTCTTTGATAATTTAGAGGAGTGTCAAAAAGTTGCAGCTGAAGAAAATAAAAAATTGTGTGGAAGAAACTTATCTTACCTAAGTTGTTGTGGAAAAAGTGGGGAACAATTTTGGAAAGAATATACAGCATTGGAAAAAGTTTTTGACAATGATGTTGCAAAAGCGCAAGAGTTTGCTATGACAAGAATAAATGATAATCCAAATGTTGAAGTCGAGGGCTAATATGTTGGAGTTTTAATAATTTTATGTTATAATTATCATGCTTAAAGGAAAAAATCAAAAGGAGAAAAAAATGGAAAATGTAATTAGAAATATGAATTTTAAGCCACTACTTGAAAAGGTGGAATATGAAAAGCTAGACCCACCAGCAAACAACAGCACAATCAATATGCGAGTATGGGACGAAGTGAGCGTAGAAAGACTTCGAAGTGATGCAGTAAAAGTGACTATGCAAAGAAATATCAAGCCAGAGCCAAAAAGTATTTTATCTTTGGCGGCGTCAATGAGTGTTGAAGTTATAGTCGACGCTAATGAATACGATAAACTTGATGATGCACCACTTTACTTTGCAAATAGTCAGGTTGCACGCGTACTTGCAAGCACGCTTTCAGTGGTAGTTGCAAACATTACTATGCATTCACCAATAGGTGCTATGATTACAGCCCCTATGGCACAACTTCCACAATAAGACTTCGCTTGTGGCTAAACGGTTTCAACTTTTATATACATAAAAGTTTACAACCTTACCGTCACGCTCGTCGTTTGCGACCAAGCGTAAATGCACATGTATGTGAATTTAGTCGCAACTTTAAAGTTGATATTTTATAAAAAACCGCCAATGGCGGTTTTTTATTGATTAATGTCACAAAGTATGATATTATAAAACCATGATAATAAAAAGTGCAGTTTACAAAACAAGCGTAGTTGAGGAAAGCAAACTATTACAGGACGATGTGCCTGAGTTTGCCTTTGTTGGTCGCAGTAATGTTGGAAAAAGTTCTTTAATAAATATGCTGGTTGGGCAGAAAAGGCTCGCTAAAACATCTTCAACTGCTGGACTTACCAAAATGGTGAACTATTTTGATATTAACAACACCTTCCGATTTGTTGACCTTCCAGGTTATGGCTATGCAAAAGTGGGCAAAAGCCATTTAGATGTATGGGCTGGACTTATGGGGGAGTATCTAACAGGCTCTCAGTCACTTGATACAGTATTTGTGCTGGTTGACCTTAGGCATGAGCCAAGCATTCTTGACAGGGCAATGTTAGAATTTTTGATATATAATCAAATTCCTTTCATGGTGCTTGCGACAAAAGCCGATAAACTATCTAAAGCAAAGCAATCGGTACAGAAAAAAATGCTTGCTAAAACACTTAAGATTCGTGAGGAGTTGATAATTTTAACTAGTAGCGAAACTGGTCTTGGCAAGGAAAAAGTACTTGAATATATAGAAAATAAGGTTGGAGAAGAATGAAGATAACGGATTTTGGCTATGACGGCGAAGGTGTAGGACATATGGATGGTAAAGTTTGTTTCGTTCCTTATACGCTTATGGGAGAAGAAGTGGAAGTTGATATTAAAAAAGAAACTTCAACTTTCATAAAAGCTTTTCCAAATGAGGTTATAATTCCTTCACAAAAAAGAATAACTCCACCTTGTCCATATTATACAAGTTGTGGCGGCTGTGATTTCCAGCATATGTCTTATGAAGACGAAATTGAATTAAAAAAGAATATTTTAACAAGGCAACTCAGCAAAATTCAATTTGCAAAAGACTTTAATATCGTTACAAGTAAATCAAACTATTCTTATCGCAATAAAGTGAAGTTTTTTTGTGGTGACAAAGGGCTTTCGCTAAAACATGCTATGAGTGATAAACTTGTGCCTATAGATAACTGTTTGCTTGCTAAAGACGGAATTAACAGCGTAATAGATAAAATTAATAAGTTTATATTAAGAAATAAATTAACCAAAATAATAGACACGATTACTGTTCGGCAAGTTAATAATATTATATGTATTAAGTTCGATTTCCTAAAGGAGCCAAGCGTAGATTTTACTGGATTATCGTTATTGCTTGGAAATAAAGTTTATCTATACAAATCAATTAATGGAAAAGGTATAGCGAGAGTATTTGGAGAAGAAATAGAGTTACTTGAAAACGATTTGAAATACACCTTCAAAATTGATGCTTTTAGACAGGTAAATGATTCTGTTGCAGAAAAAATGTACCAAAAGGTCTGCGATGCAGTATCTGGTGGCGTCGTGCTTAACGCCTATAGTGGGGCAGGGCTATTAAGTGGACTTTTATGTCAAAAAGCAATTGCTGTCTATGGTGTGGAACTAGGGAAAGAGGAAAATTTAAGTGCAGAATCTTTAAAACAAAAAAACAATCTAGATAATTTGACAAATATCAATGGAGATTGTAAAGACGCGATAGCAAATCTAAAGATTGATTTTGATTTTGTAGTTCTTGACCCTCCAAGGGTTGGTTGTGCGAGAGAAGTTTGTGAGAGCATAAATAAGGTAGACGCAACTGTAATTTATATTTCCTGCAATCCAGCATCACTCGTCAGAGATTTGGGAAGATTGAATACATTTAACATTGAAAGTGTGACACTTTTTGACATGTTTCCGCGTACTGCAAATTTTGAAGTGCTTACTATACTTAAGAAAAAGCAGAATTAGACATGAAATTAATTTACAATGTTATTTAATTTAGGGTATACTTATTCTAAGGAGCGAAGCACTTGGAAAAAGAAAGAATATCGAGAAAGGACGCCTATTCAAAGTTTTTAGAATGGCGAGAAAAGATAAATAAATCTTCAGTAAGTCGTAGTAACTTTTATCCACTTTTTGAAGAAGCAGTAAAAATGGCAGGGGAGGGAGATCCTTGTTTGCAAGATGTTGTAGCTTACTATTATAAAAGTGGGGTAGACAGATTACTTGACGAAGATTATAAAAAATATATGAATTGGGAGATTCTTGCTGGTGCAAATGGGAATGAATTTGCCATAGAAAAACTTCAATTCTTTATGGGCTATGCCTATGACCAGATTGTGGAATCAAAAGAGTTTCCAAAAATTAAATACTATAATAAAATAGATGAATATAATTATATTTACATTATAGGACAGCAGTTATGCAAAGCACTAGTAGAAAAATTAGAATTAAATGAGGATGCTCTTTCAAAAATTAAGGATGTTCATCTGCCATATCGCCCAGAATATTTTAGAGATTACAGAAAAGCGATAGATTATGTTTTGCCTAGCGTAATTGAAAAAATGTCACAAAAAAAGGACTAAGAAATTAGTCCTTTTATCTTGTAAATTTCTCCGCAGACATAAAGTCGTTCGCGAATCATAGTGTCTATTTGTTTAAAAAAGGGGGAGTTTTCACTTAAAGTTAAGAGTTTTGAAATGAGGGTGCTTTCAAGGGCTATCATATTTAAAAAGCACTTTGTTTTATCTCCGCGTATCTTGTAGGAGTTTGTTTGAGTGCATTCTGGATATATAGTTTGAAAAAGTTTTATTTGCTTTTCTGTAAGAGTGTATAATCTACCTGTCCCTAAAAAGTTTCCTAAGAAAAATAGAGAACTTTTTATTTTAGAAAACAGTTCATTGGTTTCAGCAATAAGCTCATTATTTTGTTCGCTATCAACCTGTATAAAAATAAAACCTTTATCTTTAAGATGTTGCGAGTATGCTTTTGCCATAACCTCATATTCATCTATTGATAATAATTTTTCATCATTATATTCCATAATTGCCCTCATTAGTATATATGAATAAATGTGAAAGTGGGTTACAAAAAAAGACGGTGGTTGCCGTCTTTTTATTACTTAAAATCTATCGAATGGGCTTCGAGGTTTAACAACGAGTCTGTTTCTCTTTTCATAATCATAATATATAGCATCATAATCCAAACTCTTTGCAAGTCCAGTGGCAGGGTTTGCAGGGTCTTTTTCCATGCACTTAGTGTTCCAGAAAGGTGTCATCTCTTCCTTAATAATAGGCTTACGGAAAAGTTTTACAACAACATTCCACATTGGCAATGCCCTAAGAACCTCTTTTTCCACAAGATTACGCCTATGTCGTTGTACACTCTTGTTAACTGTCTTGTTTTTCTTGCCGTCACTTTCGCTTTCACTTTCACTTTCTTCATTGGTGTACACAGTAATTTGTCCACAGGCATCTGAGAATGCTTGCACTGTATCTTGGTCTTCTGAGCCGAGGAACACTTGCATTTGGAAACCACCAAGGATGTTTTTGGCTTTTTCCGGACCATACAATACATCAAGTTGTTTGAAGGCTTGTAATATTATTTCGATACGGATATTTCTTGAACGAGCAACATTCATCATTTTATCGAAATCTTGGAATGGAGGCATGTTACCAAATTCATCAAGAATAAAGTATACCTGTCTTTTAAGCGTGCCTGTTTTGCCATTTGCGCTTACTGTTCTATTGGCTATGTCAACAAGTTCTTGATACAACTGTTGAATGCAAAGTGTACCAAGAGGGTGACGCTCTGCTTTGTGGTCTGGTATGCGCACGAAGAATGCTGTAGGCTCTTCTGGAATGCGGGAGAAATCTACATCTGTTCCGCTTGTCATGTAGAGAATACCGTCATCGCCAAGAGTTTTCCCAAGACTGGAACCCAGCGTACCTAAGAAGGATTTTTGTGTTTGAGGGCTTGTGTAGCAGATAGTTGACATCAAATTTTTAACATTAGATTTTTTGGGGTCACGACCTTCTGCGTAATCGCAGAGCGTTTTAAGTAATTGGTCACCTTTATCACGATGCATTGCAAGTTTGTTAAGGTTGTAAAGATTAAATTTTTCTATTGTCATGCCAAGCTCGGGGTTGCGTGAGTCTTCAAGCATTCCTTGCATGATACCTGTGATCAGGTCTTGTCCGCCTTGTGTCCAAGAAGGCTCTTTCAGTTCAGGTGTAATAGGCATTAATGAAATGGCAACATTTCTTAGTTTTGAATTTGCTTCAGTTTCAAGCTGAGCTTTTCTGGCCTCTAATTCTTTTTTAAGTATTTCATTGTTAGGGAAGGCTTTTCCTTCAAAGCCGTACCAAGAATCTCCATAGGTTACTCCATTAAGTTCTTCAGTCGTAAATTTTTTATAGCCCATGTCTTCTGGGGTACAGTTTGAAAACTTCCTTACCTCTTGTGCAAGGTTACCCGCCCTTTGGTACATTTTGAATGCTGGTTCCATAGGATTCCAACGAGATGAAGAATAAGGATCTTCAAGGTTTAATACAACAACTTTGTATCCCTCTTTTTTCAATATGTTGGCATTGTCCGCATAAAGTTCTCCTTTAGGGTCGGTAACAACAATAGAAGGTTTTTCCGCAGAGTGTGCTAATATTCGTATGGTAGGGTTTGCAAATATCTGTGTTTTACCAGTACCGGTAGTACCAATGACAAGAGCGTGAGTTTCATATTTCATACTGATATTGTATTTTCCATTTTCCATTTTGTAGCGAAAAGGAAATCCTGTCTTGCTCACTGTTGGAAGTTTATCCCAAGTTGTACTAATAAAGTCCCTGTCGGCTTTGATGCTTTCTGGAGTCGCATAAGTAGAGTCTGTTTCTACATCAAGTTTGTCGCCTTGTGCGGTTTCACCAGTATTTTTACCATTGTCCTTCTTTTTAGATTTGGAGGCAAGTCCCAATGCAAAACCGCCAAGAAGACCCATGCCGGCACATATAAAGGTCAGAGAATTGGTGAGTGTATCTGGCATTTTAAATGTACCGCCACTTGTTGCTACCGTAATTCCAATACCGATACCATAACCAACTATAGTTAAAAGTACCATGTAAATCAAAGTCTTTTTAAATTTGTTCATAAACACCTCATATATACATTAAGATACCATTTTTTTTAAGAAAAATCAAATATTTCATAAGATTATCAATAAAATGTTTACAATAAAGAGAAAATATTATATAATAAAGTCACGCTTCCATGGTGTAGTGGATAACACAATGGTCTTCGGAACCATTGAGGAGGGTTCGAGTCCTTCTGGAAGCACCAACTATACTAACTAAAAAGTCTTTTTTTGAAAAACAATGGAGAAAATAATGAAAGAAATATTTGATATTCTAGATGAAAATGGAAATTTTCTAAACTTACAAGAAGAAAGAGAAGAAGTTCATAGCAAAGGATTATGGCATAGAGCGGTTGTAGTCTTTCTTGTAAATAGTAAAAATCAAGTTTTATTGCAAAGAAGAAGTCCGTTAAAAAAGAAATGGCCTAACATGTTGGACGTTTCTGCGGGCGGTCATTCCAATGCTGGCGAGTTTGGATATGAAACAGCCATTAGAGAAACCTATGAGGAATTAGGCGTGAAAGTAAAAAAAGAAGATATTACTTTTATTGGTTGTACAAAAAACAGTTTTATCAAAGGCGATATAAAAGACAATATGTTTAATGAATATTATGTTGCTAATGCCAACTTGGATGTCACATTATTAAATTTGCAAACAGAGGAAGTATGTGAAGCAAAATTTGTGACTTTTGATGAATTGAAGAAAATGATGGATGATGGATATAAAGAATTGACACCAAAAGTTGAAGCCTATGAATTTTTGTTTAGATATATGAAAAAAAAATGAATTAATTTTGATTTTCGCAAAATCAAAAGTGCGATCGCAAAATCAAAGTTTGATTATTTTTGATTAATTTTGATAATTTTTGATTTTTTAGACCAAAAATTGCCGTCGCAAAATCAAAACAACGAAATCAAAAAAAAGACTTTGTTGTCAGTTGACGCAACTATATGCAATAAAAAGTCTTTTTTGCGAAAGGCTTTTACATACTGTATGCAGTGGTGTATGAATGATTTTGATACTGGATACAGGCATAAAAGAAAAGACAAGACAGAAGATTTGAAAAAGTTGCAGAGGCAGTGTCTTTTCTGGAATGATAAAGTTTTGATTTTATGATAAAATAATCAAAAAAACAAAAAAGTTTTGTAAAAAGTATGATATAATTAATTAACAGGGGAGTTAAATTAAATATGGTTGAAGTAGTGGCAATAAGTGACAAAGAATTAAATAAGATTTTAATCGAAGATTTTGGAGAAAGAAAGTTTTTAAACGAATTAGGAAAGGTGCCTAAAATTTTGAGATGGATGTTAAAAAGACAGATGCCAGTGCCTAATAATATAAAAGATCTAAACAATCTTTATCTGGAAGCAAGATATGAAGAGGCATATAATATTTTACAAAGACTAAGAATGACTGAAAATAAAGCAAAATGGTATATTGATTGTAGCCTAATAGTTCTTTGTTATTTTAGGCTTGAAAAATTTGAAGAATCAAAAAAGTTAATAGAAGGGTTGAATTATATAACCGATGGTTTGCCACAAATTTGTTTGGCAATAGCAGATAAAGTTGGGGCAAAGTATATTCCTGCAAATGTTGCAAGAAGTGTGAATAATTAATTTTAAATCAAAACCCATCGCAAAATTATAACTAAAAAATCAAAAAAAGACTTTGTTGTCAGTTGACACAACTATATGCAATAAAAAGTCTTTTTTGAGAAAGACAAAAGTATTCTGCAAGCAGTGGTAAAATATAAATTGTGACACTGGATGCAGATTGTAAGAAAAGACAAGCATGAAATTTTGATAGAAATGAAAAATTGGTGTCTATTCTGAATTATGAGGATTTTGATTTTTTTGATTAAATAAACAAAATTTTAATAGACATCAAAAATCAAAATGGAGGGGGTATGAAAATAAAACCAATAATAGGTATTGTATCTAAACATATTGAGGTTGATAATAAAAGGCAAGACGGACTGATAAGAGACGAAGTAAAAAATGCCATTTTTGATAATGGCGGTATTGCTATTGGGATTTTGTCGCCTGACAGAGAAGTCAATTTTGTTCCAGATGGACAAGACAGTTGGTCTGCCTATTTAACCCAGAAGCAAAAAGATGAAATTATTTCGCAAATAAAACTATGTGACGGAATAATTCTGCAAGGCGGAAAAGATTCAGACAAATATGAGAGTTGGATTGCAAAATATACTTTTGAACATGATATACCAACATTAGGAATTTGTGCTGGGCAAAATGCAATGATTAGAGGTCTTGGCGGAACAACAAAGAAAGTCCAGAATACTGCTAAACATAGCCAAATGTGGGTAGAAGAGGTACATCCAATTTTTATAAACAAAGAAAGTAAATTCTATGAAATTGTGAAATGTGACATGATGATGGTTAATTCAAGACATAAAAAAACAATAGATAATCCTACCTCGAATTATAAAATTGCTGCTGTATGCGATGATGGATATTATGATGTTTTAGAAGCACCAAATAAAAAATTTAATATTGCCGTCAGGTTTCATCCGGAAAGTTTGTATAGAACACATGAAGAACATAATGCAATATTTAAGGCTCTCATAAAGGCTTGTAGAAAATAGATTTTGGTTATCGCAAAATCAAAAGTGAAAAATCAAAAAAAAGACTTCGTTGTTTGTTGACACAAATATACCAACTAAAAAGTCTTATTTATAATGGAGGCAATATGGAGAAAAATAGAAAACAAAAAGCTGTGGAATT
>CAMRTM010000013.1 GCA_947053645.1 uncultured Bacillota bacterium
GATTATTTTTTTTGTTATGCTATACTAAATTTAAGTTAGGAGGAAATTATGAATTTTTCCATGTTATGCGAAATAGAAAGTTCATTTAAAACATTTTTTCAGCAAGTGGCACAGGCCATACATTTTGAAGGTTTACTTGCCATTGCTTTAGTTATGGAATTGTTTTTCGTATTTATTTTTGCTTTAAAGACAGGATTCTCTTATGAGATGAGGTTAAGGAGAAGTCTAGATAAACTAAACTCTTGGCTTTTCATAAACAAAAAGATTGATCAGAATAATATAAAAGAATTTAACGAACTTGTAAAGAAAGGTCCAAAGCGACTTCAATATTATTGGCAACAATACATACTATTTAGAGAGAAGGAGCCTACGCACTATCTTTCACTTGAAAATCTTGTTGAAAAACCTCTTAAGACAAGTGGCTGGGCAAATAATATTAAAAACTTAAACCTTGTTTCAATAATATGGGCTTTAATTGTTTTATTATTTGGCATGGGCAGCATAACTTCTCTTACAGGATTAAACTTGATTTCTGCACTTGCACTTCCAGTTTTTGTAATCATTATTAGTATAGTTGCTTCAATGGTTTTAAAAGGACGAAAGACAACAAACCTTGATGATATTTATAGTCATTATCACATCTTTGCAAGATTTATTTTAAATGCATGCGTTGATTTACCTTCTTATATTGATTTCGACTTGCTATTTTCTACAAAAGAAATTAGTAAAGGCAATCCACAACTTCGTGAATATTATGAAAGCAGAGCGCGCAAAGCAAAAGAAGAATTTGAAAATGCAAAGCAAAGTGATATTGAATATGTAGAATACAACTTTACAGACGCTGGTGTAGATGGCTCACTTGTGCTTGAAAGAGCGATGAAGGAAACTGAATCTTTCATTAACAAAAAGACAAGCACTCTTTCTAAAATATCTCAGGTAGAAGCACAAAAAGAGTCACTTCGCAGAAATCATGAGAATGTTCAAAAGGATTTACAAAGAAAGATACAGGCTTCAAAAGAGAATATAAACAAACTTATTCAGCAACAGGAGGCCACCACAAACAGAATGGAGGTTGGCTTCTTAAGAAAACAACAAGAGCAGGAAATATCTAAACAAGAATCTTTACAAAGTGAGTATGACCAAGAAGAAACCAGATTTGCTCTTTCTATTGAAGAATTAAATCAAGAAGTAGACAACTTAAGAATACAACTTGACGATTCAAAAGAGGCTGTGCAAAAGGCCATGGTTAGTGAGTATCAATCTTTCTATGAAAAGGTTATGAGAAGTGCACAATCACAGGCTGAGCGTAAGGTGGCACAAGAAAAGAGCGAACTCATCAAACAACGGGATAACAATGAGCAAGAACTTATAGTTGTTCAGACTCAAATAAAAAGGCTTGTAGATGAAAACAATACTTTAAGAGCAAGGCTTGGGGACGAGATAGTAGAAAATACCAATGATGGTGTTTATGATGAAAATGGAAATTTCGTTTATAAAGATGGTTCTTACCACGACCCTAATGGACTTTTCCATGATGTTGATGGAAAAGTGTATGATATGAATGGTACACTCATTGATGAGCCTAAAGAGCAAGCACAGATTGAAGAAGAAAAAAGACTTGATGATGTTGTAGCATTCGGATCTTATATAGATTCTAATGGGGCTGAAAAAATTGTAGAGAAACAGGAAGAACTACCAGTCGAGGAATCGCCTGAACAAGAGGTAACAACAGCAGAGATACCTCAAGTAGAGAAGGTGGAAGAAAAGCCTAAAGGAAAGCGTGGTAGACCAAAGAAAGAGGTTAAGGAAGAACCTGTCAAAGAGGCGAAAAAGCGAGGAAGACCAAGAAAGCCGGAAGATGAAAAGGTGAACGAGAAACCAAAGAAACCTGTTGGAAGACCAAGAAAAGTTCAAATTCAAGAAAAAAAAGAAGATAATGATCAGGTAAGTACACTTGCAAGCCTTGAAAAGATTAACGACATGATTAGTGAAGAAGAAAATAAACTCAGTAAAATGAAGATGCTTATATCTTCAGAAATTGATGAAGCAATGGAAACATCACAGAACGAGGCTATTGCAAAAGAAACCGATAAAATAATGAAAGAAATCGAAAATCTTCAATTACAGGCTCAAAAAGTGAAAGAACAATCTTCTCCTGATGAACTGGCTAATATAAACAATAGAATTGAAGATCTTATTAAAGAAATATCTTCTCTTAATAAGTAAATAAAAAGCAGAGCGACAGCTCTGTTTTTTTGTGTTAAGTTTTCTAAAAGAACTATTATGAATATTTGTACAGGCTTGTTTATATATTTAAACTAGAAGGAGACAAGCGTGCAAATACTGTTTTTAGTAGTGCTTGGAGTGGTACAAGGATTGACTGAATTTTTACCTGTATCTTCAAGTGGACATTTGGTGCTACTCGGCAGATGGTTTGGTGTACAAGAAACTTTGTTTGTTAGCATACTATTGCATCTTGCTACCTTTTTTTCAGTCATAGTTTGTCTACGCAAAGAAATTTGGCAATTAATAAAACATCCATTTAGTGATAATGCGATTAAATTATATATTGCAACAATTCCAACTTGTATTCTTGCACTTATTCTTATGCCTCTTGTAAATAAGGCTTTTATGGGAGGAGCTTTAGGCTTTTGCTTTTTAATTAGCGCTATAGTTTTATTAAGTACAGACATAGTTTCTAAAAAAAGGGTGTCTGTAGAAAAAGATATAACTATAAAGCAAGCAATTATTATGGGGGTGTCGCAAGGGCTTGCAATATTTCCCGGTATATCACGGTCAGGTGCCACAATTTGTGGTGGAATTTTGTCAGGGGCAAACAAGGAACAAACTGCAAAATTTTCATTTTTAATGAGTTTGCCTATAATATTGCTTTCATTATTAATGGAAATATATGAAATCTCTACTGCAGGGCAGGTTATAAGTGTGAATGTTTTAGGGCTTGTGCTCGCCTTCATTGCTGCATTTATAATTGGTACTTTATCTATAAAAATGATGCTAAAAGTCACCCAAAAGACTAATTTTAGATGGTTTGCATTCTATCTAATTTTAGTCGCTATCTTATCGTTTGTGTTTTAAAAGGAAGGGCGAATGGAAAAGTATTATAACTTAACAACTAGTGAAACTCTATTAAAACTTAATTCGTCTAGGGCTGGACTTAGCGAATCGGAAGTAAGTCAAAGATTAAACAGAGGACAGGAGAATGATTTAGGCCAGGAAAAGCACACATCTATCTTTTTGAAATTTATTGAACAGTTTAAAGACCTTATGATATTAATCCTACTCTCTGCGTCTGCCGTATCAATAGTAATTGGTGCGGTACAAGGAAGTTTTGGTGAGATTTTTGATGGTGCCATAATCCTTGCAATAGTTATTATGAATGCTGTTTTTGGCGTAGTGCAAGAGTACAAGGCGGAAAAGTCTTTGGATGCATTGAAAAAAATGACTGAACCCGAGGCGGTGGTGCTTAGAGGTGGCGAACAGGTAAAAATCAATGTTAGAAATATCGTCGTAGGAGATATAGTTATTTTAGAGTCAGGGTCTATCGTTCCCGCTGATGTTCGTATACTTGAAAGTGCATCTATGCAAGTGGATGAAAGTTCTTTGACGGGGGAGAGCTTTGCTGTAAAAAAGATAGCAGATGAATGTTACCCTGTTAACACGCCGCTTGCTGATAGGCACAACATGGCTTATAAGGGATGCACTGTTACCGCCGGTAGAGGAAGTGGCGTTGTTGTAGCAATAGGCAAGGAAACTGAAATAGGAAAGATAGCCCAAGCAATAAAAAATGTTGAAAAAGAAATGACCCCACTCCAAAAAGGTATTAAAGATGTGGGAAAGGTTTTGACTTATCTTGTTCTTGCGATGGCAGCAGTGACATTCTTTTTGGAAGTTGTTGCTCGTCCCGGGAATATTTTAGAGGCATTTTTGACAGCGGTTGCAATTTCAGTGGCTGCCATCCCTGAAAGTATGCCGGCTGTTATTACAATTATTATGAGTATGGGTGTGGCAAGACTTGCAAAGCAAAAGGCGATTGTTAAACGAATGCATTCTGTGGAAACTTTAGGTTGCTGTGAGGTTATTTGTTCAGATAAAACTGGAACTATCACCCAAAACAAAATGACGATTGTATCAAGTTTTGTTGATGGACAAATAATCAAGGGAAAGATAGAAAAAACAAAATGTGAAATATTTTTAAATGCCATGTTATTATGTAATGACACAAAAAAGTCTAAGGGAAGATATGTGGGAGATCCAACTGAAGTAGCACTAAGTGAATTTGGTGAAAAGTGCGGGATTGACAAAGTAAAACTTGAAAACCTATATCAAAGAGTAGACGAAATACCTTTTGACAGCAAAAGAAAATTAATGAGCACAGTGAATATGGTTGACGGACAGAAGGTTATTTTTACTAAAGGTGCAACCGACTTCTTGCTTAAAAAATGTAACAAAATTTTAATCAATGGGCAGGTATGTACAATAAATAACCAGCACAAAAAAGAAATCATGCATGCAAATTCTGTTATGGCTGAGGATGCGTTAAGAGTGCTGGCTATTGCCTACAAACCTATGGGTAATAGTGAGAAAAAGGAAGAAGAAAACCTCATCTTCATAGGACTTGTTGGTATGATTGATCCGCCTCGAAAAGGGGTTGACAAAGCGGTAGAAAAATGTAAAAAAGCGGGTATGCGTCCAATTATGATTACCGGCGATCATAAAGATACTGCTTTTGCTATTGCTAGGGAAATAGGCATAGTTAGTAAAAAAAGTCAAGTGCTTACGGGCAGTGAACTCGACGAACTTAGCGATGAAGAGTTGCTTAAAAAGATTAAAGACATTAATGTATTTGCA
Organism: uncultured Bacillota bacterium; assembly: GCA_947053645.1. GTDB lineage: Bacteria > Bacillota > Clostridia > Christensenellales > UBA1242 > Caccovivens. Next base: position 4,870 of record CAMRTM010000013.1, read on the forward strand.
AGAGTGAGTCCAGATAACAAAGTAAGGATAGTTGAAATCTTAAAAAAACAGGGCAGAGTTGTTGCAATGACAGGTGATGGTGTAAACGATGCCCCAAGTTTAAAAAAAGCAAGTATCGGCATTGGCATGGGAATACAAGGCACGGATGTAACAAAAGAAGTAGCCGATATTATAGTAACTGATGACAATTTCTCTACCATTATTGTTGCAGTGGAAGAGGGAAGAAAGATTTATCAGAATATACAAAAAACTGTAAAATTCCTTTTTTCAGCCAACATGGGAGAAATGTTATCTCTTTTCCTTGCCACCGTTTTCTTTCCTCATTATGTATTTCTTTTCCCAGTACAAATTTTGTTCGTAAATTTAATTACTGATTCTCTTCCAGCCATTGCACTTGGGGTGGAAAAACCTGAACGAGATTTAATGGAGGCTAGGCCTCGAGATAGCAAGAAAAGTTTGTTTTCAGATGGCACAGGTGGAGCGATAGTTGTATTAGGACTTATTCAAACTTTGTTGGTCGTTGGAGCGTATGCTTTTGGATTGAAATTATATAATCAATATGTTGCTTCTACTATGGCTTTTTACACACTTAATATTGTGCAAATGTTCTACCTAGCGTCGATGAGAACAAATGGAAATATGTTTAAATCAAATCCTTTTAAAAATAAATTTTTTACCATTTCAATACTTTTCTGTTTTGGACTATTAGCGATACTTGCACTTACTCCATTAAATAGCATGTTGAAACTTGTGCATCTTAATTGGGTACAATGGAGCATAATTATCGGTTTTTCAATAATCATGATGTTGGCAAGCGAACTTTATAAATGGGTATATAAATTAATTAGCAAAAAGAAAACCACATAAATTGTGGTTTTTCTTTTGCTAGTGCTTTCTTTTGCTAAAGATTTATGATAAAATATATCTATGTTAATAGATGAAATTCGTAAAACTGAAGATTTTATTGCATTACAAAGGGAGATCGATGCCTTCCCTAAGTCTTTAATGCTTATTGGAAAAGACCAATTATATTTAAACGAGTTTGCAAAGGCTGTCGCTTTATTAATTATGGACAAGGGAGTTGACTATGACAGCGAAAATTCAAAAAAGGTTTTAGCCGGTACTCATCCCGACCTTAAAGTCTATCCAATCAAAGACAAATTGCTTGTTGCCGATAGCGAAGAAATTGGAGAGGAAAGTTTTATAAAGCCTATCTTTGCTGACAGGAAGGTTTTTATCATCAATAATATTGACAATTCTATGGAAAGTGCACAAAATAAACTTTTAAAGGTACTAGAAGAGCCTTCTAAAAATGTTTATTTGATTTTAACTTGTACGAATACAAACTTGGTATTGCCTACAATCAAATCTAGATGCAACAAGGTGGAGTTGAAACGGCTTAATGATGACTGCATTGAAAGAATGGTTGATAAGGTAGAAGACAAGGCACTTGTAATTGCTTGTAGTGAAGGGCAGATTGGTAGGGCACAAACTCTTTCAAAGATGAAAGATTTTACTTTACTTTGCACAGATTGTCTTTCCATATTTACAAAGATGAAAAATAGCAAACAGGTACTAGAATATTCCAAAAAATTGCTATCATATAAAAATGAAGGACAGTTAATTTTGGAATTATTTACTTTGATAGTAGAGGATTTGATAAAGATTAAAGGCGGCAAAGAGGAACTTGTAAAACTATTGCCTCTTAAATCAGAGTTAGAAAATGTCGCTGGCGATTACACAATTCGTGCATTGTGTGAAATAGCAGGTCTAATAAATAATGTCAATAAAGAAAAGCAATTTAATGTCAATTTCACTTTGGCATTAGAAAATCTGTTACTTAATATTTTGGAGGTAAAATACATATGCAGATAGAAGTAGTTAGTGCTAGATTTTTGCATGGAAACAATGATTACTATTTCAGCCCAAACGGTTTAGAACTTAAAAAGGGTGATTATGTAATTGTAGATACTGAGAAGGGAAAAGATATAGTAAGAATTGTAAAAGATAAAGAAGAAGTTGATGCTTCATCTTTGCAAGATTCGCTTAAAAATGTAATTAAGATTGCTACAAGTGAAGAGGTTGATTTAGCATTTGAAAACGATAAGAAGGCTTCACAACTTTTGCCAGAAATAAAGTTACTCATTTCAAAAAATAATTTAGAGATGAAGGTTGTTTCAGTGGAGGGGAATTACAACGGAAGTAAAATTACAGTAAACTTTACTGCAGAAAACAGAGTGGATTTTCGTGACCTTGTAAAACAACTTGCTGAAAAATATAAGGTGAGGGTGGAATTAAGGCAGATAGGGGCTCGCGACGCATCTCGCATTTTGGGTGGGCTAGGCCCCTGCGGGAAGACTTGTTGTTGTCATCAAGGCTTGGGTATAAATGACCATGTTTCAATTAAAATGGCAAAAAACCAAGGGCTATCTTTGAATCCAAATAGCATAAGTGGGCTTTGTGGAAAACTTTTATGTTGCCTAGGTTATGAGAATCCATATTATATTGAAGTTTTAAAGGAAATGCCAAAGATCAATTCCATTGTAAAAACTCCAGACGGCGAAGGTAAGGTGGTATTCTGCGACCTTATCAAGAAGAAAGTTAATGTTAAATTTCAGTCGGAAAATTCATCAGAGATCAAGGATTATGAACTTAAAGATTTGAAATTTACAAAGCAACAATAGAAAAGATATAAAATTTAAAAATGATGATTAATAAAAACGAACGAATTGAAGATTTGCAGTGTAAAGGCTTGAAGATAATTCAAAATAAAAGCCTTTATACTTTTACTTCGGACAGCGTTATACTAGCAAATTTTTTAAAGATAAAACCTAAAGAGAATGCGGTGGAAATAGGTTCGGGCTGTGGAGTAATTTCTATTCTTGCAAGCGCAAAAAATAAATTTCAGAAGATTATAGCCTTTGAAATAAACGAGGTGATGAGTGTCCTTGCAAGACGCAACATTGAACTTAACAATTTGCAAGACAAGATTGAAATCGTCAATGATAATGTGCAAAATTATGGAAAATTTTTGAAAAAAGCAAGCATAGATGTTGTTTTTTCAAACCCGCCATACATGAAAGAAATTGTGAATGGGGGAGAAAACGATGTAAGAAATTGTGCAAGGCATGACAATTTGCTTAAGATTGAAGATCTTTGTAAAGTGGCAAGCGATATGCTGAAATTCGGCGGGCGATTCTATATTATATATTCGGCCGAGAGAAGTTGCGAGTTAATCTATGAATTATCAAAGTGTGACTTGCAACCTAAAACTATGTTTTTCACAGAGAATGGCAAAGGAAGGGTTGTTTTAGTTATAATCGAGGCTGTAAAAGGCGGTAAGGCGGGTGTGAAAGTACTTCCTAACTTAAAAACAAACAATCAAGATGGAAAATTTTTAGCGAAATTACAAACGAGGAATTTTATATAACCTTACATAACAGACAGGCAACAATAGAGCCTATCAGTGCACACACTAGTGCGACGGGAATGGCATATAATAGTTTTTTAACTTTGGTTTGCGAAAAGTAGACGGTTGCGACATAAAATATAGTTTCGCTACAGCCAAGAATAACGCAGGCACAACGAGAAATATATGAATCAGGTCCATACTGAAGTAGCACGCTTTCAAGAAGTCCATAACTTCCCGCACCAGTGAAGGGGCGGAGTAGCACCAGTTCAATAAGTTCGGGAGGTATACCGAGTAGATTAAAGACGGGGGAAAGCCAGCCTGCCAAGATAGATGTGATACCGCTTGCACGAAGAAGCGCCACGGCAATCATGATTGTGGCGATAAAAGGAAAAATATCTACAACAAGAGAAATGGATTTTTTAGCACCTTTGACAAAAGTGTCATAGGTGTTTATTTTTTTGATATAGCAATAGCCAAATAATGCAACGAAGAGAATGGGGATTATATATGCACTCATTTTTTCCTCCGCCATATTTTACTGAATAGTTTGACTAAGATTACCCCGCATATTGAAGTGACCGCAGTGGCAAGTATGGTAGGGAAAATTATGTCAGCGGGTGCGACGCTTCCAGCGGAGGCACGAAGACCAATTACCGTGCTAGGTAGCAGTTGTATTGATGTTGCATTGATAACAATAAGCATAATCATGGCAGTGTTGGCAATTCCAGAACCGTCGTCAAGTGCTTTCATGGCATTAATACCCATGGGGGTAGCAGCATTGCCAAGCCCAAGCATGTTTGCAGACATATTAAGGGCAATCATCTTTTCAATTTCTTGGTTGTCAATTTTAAACAGTTTTTTGATTATCGGATGTAGAAGTTTTGCAAGTTTTTGTCCTAGTCCGCTGGCGTCTACTAGTTCAAGTACGCCAAGCCATACCGCATACACTGCACAGAGGTCTATCGACAGTTTAAGTGCTCCGCTTGATGCCTCCACCATAGTCGAAACAATGGTGGCAGGGCTTGACCACAAAAGAAAGCACATTGAACTAATTATCATAAAAAGCCAAATCTTGTTCATGCTGTAATATATGCTTTTGGACAAGCATTTAGAAGGTGGCTTCACCTGGTTTTGTTTGACTTTTTAGGCCGAGGTTTGTTAATATCAAGATTAGGAGAAAAAAATGTTTATTGATACTCACGCACATTTGTATAACGAAAGATTTGACGGCATATTAAACGATATCGTGAAATACGCACATGACATGGATGTTAAGAAAATTGTATGTTCGGCAAGCGATATTGACTCAGCGTATAAGGCAATAGAAATGTCGGAGAAGTATGAGGGAGTTTATGCCACGATAGGGGTGCATCCACAAGACGCAGGAAATGTACAAAATGATTATCTGGAAACACTAAGAGATTTGGCAAGAAACAAGAAGGTTGTAGGTATTGGAGAGATAGGACTTGAATACATGGAAGGCTGCCCTGACAAAGAGGTGCAAAAAAGGGTGTTTTTAGAGCAGTTAAATCTTGCTCATGACTTACATCTACCTTTGGTAATCCATTGTCGTAACGCTGTTGGTGATATGCTGGAACTTTTAAAACAAAATAAAAACCTAATTGTTTATGGCGGCACCTTTCACTGTTTTAGCGAAAGTTTAGAGAGTGCAAAAATTGTCCTCGACTTAGGTCTTCATATTTCAGTAGGTGGGGTTGTAACTTTTAAGAATGGCAAAAAACTTCAAGAGGTGGTGCCTTCTATACCGCTTGATAGATTGCTTCTTGAAACAGACTGTCCATATCTGGCGCCAGAACCGAACAGAGGGAAACTTAATCAGCCTGCGTACATTCCTTTGATTGCAGAAAAGATAGCTCTTCTTAAGGGAGTGGAAGTCAGTGAAATCGCAAAATGTACAACAGATAATGCAAGGAGATTGTTTGGCATATGATAGAACATAATTTTAAAAAGAAGTTTGGGCAAAACTTTTTGACAGATAAAAACTTGCTTGATGCCATTGTAAGGGACGGCGGAGTGACAAAAGAAGATGAAGTATTGGAAATAGGTGCAGGTGCGGGGGCGCTTACAGAAAGTCTTTCTCGATATGCAAAAAAAGTTGTGAGTTATGAAATTGATAAAGACCTTGAAAATACACTAAAATCACTGGAATTAAATAATGTTGAATTTATTTTTGATGATGCATTAAAACAAGATATTAATGTGATTGAAGGCCACTTTAGTGGAAGGTATAAACTTATTGCAAATCTTCCTTATTACATTACCACCCCGCTGATATTTAAATTCTTAGAAGAAGCAAGTAGGATTAGTTCTATGACAATCATGGTGCAAAAAGAGGTTGCAGAGCGTATAGTTGCTAACAAAGGAAACAAAGATTATGGCATACTTTCAATTATGATTGCTTTTTATGGAAAACCACGAATCATGAGAAATGTAGGACGAAACATGTTTCGCCCAGTGCCTAATGTAGACTCCGCAATTGTACGAATTGATATTGATGAAAACAAATTTGTTGGTATTGATAGAAAAAGTTTTTCACGCTTTATCAAAGCCGCTTTTGCAATGAGAAGAAAAACGTTACTTAATAACTTGTCGCAACTTTATGATAAAAAAATATTGCAAGAAAAATTGAATGAAGAAACTCTTAAAAAGCGTGCTGAGCAGTTTGATATAAATGAGTTTGTGGAGATCTTTAATAGACTTAATTGAAATTTGGGCATTTTTATAAAAATGCCTAATTTTTTTATTGTTATAAAGCAATTTCTTTTTTGAAATATGTTGTTTTTTGTAATTTAATTTGTTATAATGTAAATGATAATATAAAGGAGGGCAATGGTGGTTTCTCAATTAAGTTTGGGTTTATGGGATTATGTTGGCGGATTTTTTAGTTATATTCCTAAAATCATGTATTTCATTTACACCGCCATTGCTAGTGTACTTGATGCCCTTCAATTCGTTTTTCGAAAACTTGCAGGACTTGATGTGTTTTATGTGAATGGTGAAGCAATTAAAAATACTGACCCTGTGCTTGAATTTATTATGGGCATACTTGGCATTGGCGAAAATGCCCCAGCATATTCAGCACTTACTACTACCTTTTGGTCACTTGTAATCTTTGGTGCAATAGTGCTTGTGCTTACAACAATGTTTGCAATTATTAAATCACATTATAACGAAGATTCAGGTAAGACAAACCCAATTACATATATTTACACAGCAATCAAATCTGTGCTTACCTTTGCCTTGGTTCCTGTGGTTGTTATTGCAAGTTTCTGGTTATCGACCTTTCTTTTAAGAACTTTAGATTCTATCACAGCTGGCACAAATTCGGTGGAACAGGTAGAGGAGCTTTTTGGAAGCAGCTCTGGTTATAAGGACAAGTTTGAATCTTATACAAACAACCGTGGCGATGAAGTTTATGGCAGATATGATATATTTGGTTTTGGTGCAGCCTCTTCAAATGAAACTTTCTCGGGCTTGATTTTTAAAGTTGCGGGATACGATGCTAATAGGTTACGTCGAGGGGGATATAATTACAAACATGGCTCTGAAAGTTATCCGTCTTTTGGAGATGGAAAACGCGACGGTTGGTATTATGATTTCGGCGTATTTGGAAAAAACATTCCGGCAGGACAGGACGGACAGGAATGGGTTGCTCAGCAGTTTGATTATGCTTTTGCAAATAATATTCAGCTACAAAAAGCAGTTTCTTTAATCAATGTAAGTGACCCGGGTATGTCTGCTATTTCAATAGCAACGAGGGACCCATTTTATGCGCTTAATACTTATGTTTGGTCTTTCTCAAAATACAATGTAGGACTTGTTTATAATTATTACGATTTATGGGCTTTCAATTTCATAATTGCATTTGGGGCGGTAATTGTAATATTTGGGCTGGCAGTAAGTATTGTTTTAGGGCTTATCACGCGTATTATAAAATCAGCGGCGCTATTCTTAATTTATCCTGCACTTTTAGGGCTTGCGCCATTAGACGAATTTGGTGCATTTAAGAAGTGGCGTGGAGAATTCATGCAACAAATACTTATGGCTTTTGGTGCCATAGTGGGTATGAACTTATTCTTCTTACTATTGCCATTCTTAAATAACATTCAATTCTTTAATATTCCACCGATGGACTATATTATGAACATCCTTATTGTTATTGCGGGACTAAGTATGGTAAAGGCCTTTATTGGGTTTCTATCAGGACTTATTGGCGGTGCCGATGCAGTTAAGACAGGCGATGATGCCAAAGCTGGAATTAAAGAGGTTGGCGGAAAAGCCATAGGTGGAGCATTGGCCGCAGCAAATGTAGCAATGAAGGTAGGAAAATTTATTCCAGGTGTAGGTATGGCTGTAGGTGCTGCTGAAAAGGGACTTCGAATGGGTGTTGCTAAATGGAGAGCAGGAAACGCACAGAAAAAGGCCAACTATGAAAATAAAGAAGCTGACAAATTAGAAGAAAGTTTGAATTGGAACGGTGCAGCAACAAATCTATCAGATGCAAAAGAGGAACAAACAAACCTGCTTACAAACTATAAAAGAAGTAATGCTGATTTGACAAATAAATATATTAAACAAGCACAAGTGCAAGGTTTATCTGGAGAAGAGGCTACTGAGTTTGTAAATAAGAAGATGCATGACCATGCAATGAGAAATAACCAAGATTACAAAACGGAATATGATAAAGCTCAAAAGACCATCGATAGAAAAGGATTGTCTGCAGAAGAGTATAAAAATTTTGAATTAGCTCAAGAGCATAGGCATAATGCAGAAGTTGCTACAGATAGAATGAAAGCAATTCGTACCTCCAATTACATGGATGAAAAAGGAAATATGGTTCCTGATTTTGAAAAACAAATGGTTGCAAATGATGCGAGAGGTCTTGGCGGTGCAATTATGAAAGGTCTTAAAGATGGCATGAAAGATGTCGGTTTAAATCTCAGTGGACTTATTGGAACCTTTGGAAGAGCAACAAACTATAAACTTGATGATAAAGGCAAGATTGACGGAGTTTATGGTGAGGCAAAAGCCGCCGCAACAACTCAGAAAGAGCTTAATGATCGTCGCGAGCAGAGTAAACTTGCAAGAGGAAGATTTGTGGATTCACTTGCGGGTGTAATGTTTGGATACGGCGATGCTGGTAAGAAAGAAGATGCTCCTAAGACTGGTGATAAACTTGGGCAAAGTCAACTTAAAGAAGGTGAGAAACAGACTAAGGGCATTGAAGACCTTGGCAGAAAGATTGATAAACTTACTGATGCAATTCTTAAAGGCAAGTAAGATGCTAATGAAGTATAATAAAAAAACACGGAATTTCCGTGTTTTTTTATTGTCATTTTATCATACCGACCAAAGTGTATTTTTTAGATTTCTCCGCTCCGCCCTTACGGGCTACGGTCGAAATGACAAGTAGCAAAAAGCACTACGGTCGAAATGATAAGTAACAAAAAGCACTACGGTCGAAATGACAAGAAAAATTTTTTAAAATTAAAATAAAACATTGTAGACTTTTGAGTGAGATGAGGTATAATAAACTTATGGAAAAATTTGATTTACAGTCGAAGTATAGTCCTGCGGGGGATCAGCCCGAAGCAATAGACAAACTTGTGGAAGGACTGGAGGACGGGCTTAAAGAACAGGTGCTTTTGGGTGTCACGGGCAGTGGCAAGACTTTTACTATGGCAAATATCATTCAAAAGGTGAACAAGCCTACTTTAGTTATCGCACACAACAAGACACTTGCGGCACAACTTTGTAATGAATTTCGTGAATTCTTTCCTCACAACCGTGTGGAGTATTTTGTTTCATACTATGACTATTATCAACCCGAGGCATACATTGTTTCAAGTGATACCTATATTGAAAAAGATATGTCAATAAATGAAGAGATAGATAAACTCCGTTCTAGTGCCACTTCGTCAATACTCGAGCGTAATGATGTGATAATAGTTGCGTCGGTATCTTGTATATATGGTCTAGGAAACCCAAATGAATATTACAACTTGCATATTTCCTTGCGGCCAAATGATATTATGGATAGAGAGGATTTGATAACCGCTCTTATCAACATACAATACACAAGAAACGATATTGATTTCAAAAGGTCTACCTTCCGCGTTAAAGGAGAGGTGGTTGACATCTTTCCTTCCAGTCAATCAGAAATGGCCATTCGTGTGCAATTTTTCGGAGATGAGATAGAGCGCATTTATGAATTCGAGCCGGTGACCGGAAATCTAATAAATGAACTTAAACATGTTGCGATTTATCCTGCAACACATTATGCTGTGGGGCGTGAGCGAATGGAGCAGGCGTTAAGCCAAATAGAAAGCGACAGGTTGACGGCGATTAAAGATTTTGAAAGCCAAGGAAAGCTTATCGAAGCAGAAAGAATTGGCCAGCGTGTTGCCTACGATATTGAAATGATGAGAGAGGTGGGCTTCTGTAGTGGTATTGAAAACTATTCGAGATATTTTGACGGCAGAAAGGCTGGCGAGGCACCATACACACTTATAGACTATTTCCCAAAAGACTTTTTGACAATAATTGACGAAAGTCATATGACACTTCCACAGATTCGTGCGATGTACAATGGCGACAAAGCGAGAAAGACTTCACTTGTCGATTATGGTTTTAGACTTGAAGCCGCAAGAGATAACAGGCCACTTACCTTTGATGAGTTTAACTCTCGTCTTAAACAAACAATATATGTATCTGCCACTCCTGCCAAATACGAACTAGAGCGTGCAGGACAGGTTGTTGAACAACTTATTAGACCGACTGGGCTACTTGATCCTCTTATTGAAGTGCGTCCTATAGAAAATCAAATTGACGAACTTATGAAGGAAATTAAAATTGTAACCGCTCACAATTCACGCGTACTTGTAACCACGCTGACTAAGAAAATGGCGGAAAGTCTTACCACATATCTCACTGAACACAATATTAAAGCAAAATATATGCACAGTGAGATTGACACTATGGAGCGTGTGGAAATTATTAATGGACTTCGTTCCGGGGATTTTGATGTGCTTGTGGGGATAAACCTACTTCGTGAAGGGCTTGATATGCCTGAGGTGGAACTTGTATGTATTCTTGATGCAGATAAGGAAGGCTTTCTTCGTAGTGAAGGAGCGTTAGTGCAGACGATAGGTCGTGCCGCGCGTAATGCCAATGGGAGGGTAATAATGTTTGCAGATGTTATTACGGATTCTATGAGGCGTGCAATTGATGAGACTGAAAGAAGAAGAAAACTTCAAGATGAATATAATAAAAAACATGGCATTGTACCAAAAACTATCATCAAGGAAATCACTAATACTTTGGAAATTTCACAAAAGGTGAAAGATAAGAAACTTGCACTTGAAGAAATTCCAAAAGAGATTGAAAAACTAAAATCAATGATGAGAATAGCGTCCAACTCTCTTGAATTTGAAAGGGCGATTGAACTAAGAAATAAAATCCAAGAACTTAAGAAACGCCTAGAAAAAGCGAAGAAATAAAATTTGGGTCTTGACGAATAATCTAAGGTGTGCTATAATTTTGTAAGAGAGGTTAAAGATGGAACAATTAAACACACCAGTAATTTTGCATTATGCAAACAAACTTAAATATGTTAAAAAACATATAGGCAGATTATGTTATGCAACAATGCCTGAAATTAACACATCGCTTCGTTATGCAAAGATAAATGAGCGTGCCACAGGGCTTATTAAATTAAAGGATGTATATGTAAAGTTGCCTTTAATTGGTTACGATGGAGAGTACTGCGATTCTATGTTGAATGTACTCAGATATGTTCCAGAAGAGATATTAATTAATGCTGACGCTTTCTCTTACAAAGTTAAAAGAGAAAGAGGAATTAGTGGAATTGCAGATGTCGATGCTCGGGTCACTCTTTATGCAATAGAAAATCAATAATTAACAGATGAAAACAGAACAGCATTTTAATGCTGTTTTTTGTTTGAAATTGAATAAAAAAAGGGTATAATACTCATATGAAAAACTCAATTGTTATTACTGGTGCAAAAGAAAATAATTTAAAGAATGTAAGTTTGGAAATCCCTAAAAACAAACTTATTGTTTTTACTGGTGTTAGCGGCTCAGGCAAGAGTTCGCTCGCCTTTGGTACGATTTTTGCAGAGGGGCAAAGACGATATATTGAAAGTCTTTCTTCTTATGCACGACAATTTTTGGGACAGGCACAGAAACCTGATGTGGAGGCGATTGATGGTTTAAGCCCTGCCATTTCAATTGACCAAAAAACCACCAACCATAACCCTCGTTCTACGGTAGGCACGGTTACTGAGATATATGACTATCTAAGGCTTTTGTATGCACGGGTTGGAATTCCATATTGTCCACATTGTCACAAGCCTATCTCTCAGCAAACTATTGATCAAATTGTAGACTCAGTCTTTGATTATGAAGAGGGGTGCAAACTTACAATTTTAGCACCTATTGCACGCGGACAAAAAGGTGCTTTTGCTAAAACCTTTGAAAGTCTGAAAAAGTCAGGTTATGTAAGAGTGCAAGTGGACGGCAATATTTATTCACTGGATGAAGAAATTAATCTTGATAAAAATATCAAGCACAACATCAATGCTGTAATTGACCGCATTGTACTTAAGGAGTCTGCTCGCACTCGTCTTACTGACAGTCTTGAAACGGCAATTAAACTTGGAGAAGGGCTTGTAATAATTGACAATGACGGAAAGGAAGAACTGTTTAGCACTAATTATGCTTGTCCAGAATGCGGGTGGACGCTAGAGGAAATTACACCTAGAATTTTTTCTTTTAATGCTCCTTTTGGTGCATGTCCTAACTGCTCTGGACTTGGAGTGGTTACGGATTTTGACGAAGCTTTAGTATTAAAGAACGCAGAGTTATCAATAAATGGCGGAGCATTCAATATCACAGGTTGGAGAATGGACGAAGGCTCACTTACAAGCAGATATTTAAACGCGGTGGCTAAAAAGTATGATATAGACCTTGACACTCCTGTAAATAAACTGCCTAGAAAAAAACTAGACATTCTTTTATATGGTAATAATGGAGAAAAATTAGATTTATATGAAAATGAAACCAGAAACAAAACTTTCGAACATTATAATGGGAAAAAGGCACTTTCCTTTGAAGGAATTATTAATAACTTAAAAAGGCGGCTGGCTACTGGCAAAAGTGAATTTATAAGACTTGAAATAGCAAAATTTGTAAGAGAACAGGCTTGTCCTGTTTGCCATGGTAAAAGATTAAATGAATCTGCACTTTCTGTTAGGGTGAACAATAAGGACATAGTTGAAACTTGCAACATGAGTGTGGGCGAACTTGTGCCATATTTCCAAAACTTAAAACTTAGTAAAGGGCAGATGAGCATTGCCCAAAGTATTTTAAAGGAAATTAATGCTCGTCTTAATTTTTTAAACGATGTAGGACTTAACTATCTCACTCTTTCTCGATCGGCAGAAAGTCTTTCTGGCGGTGAGGCTCAGCGAATCAGGCTGGCGACACAGATTGGTAGTGGTTTAAGCGGAGTGTTATACATTCTTGATGAGCCTAGTATTGGACTCCACCAGCGTGACAATGAAAGGCTTATAGGGACAATGAAACATTTGCGTGACATTGGCAACACGCTTATTGTGGTGGAACATGATGAAGATACTATGCGTGAAGCAGACTGGATTGTTGATGTGGGCCCATATGCTGGTGTACATGGTGGAGAGATAGTAGGTAATGGCACTCTTGAAACTATCATGAAAAACAAAAATTCAGTTACGGCGAAGTTTTTGACTGGGGAAGAAAGGATTGAGGTGCCAAGTACTAGACGCAAATCGAATAAATATTTGAAGGTGATAGGTGCAAGAGAAAACAACCTTAGAGATATTGATGTTAAGATACCTCTTGGCGTATTTACCGCTGTTACTGGGGTGTCTGGAAGTGGTAAGTCCAGTCTTATAAACAGCATAGTTTATCCTTACCTATCTAATGTGCTTAATGGAGCAAGGTTAGAACAGGGAAATTTTAACAAGATAGACGGCGTGAAAGAATTAGACAAGGTTATTGCGATTGATCAATCGCCCATTGGTAGAACACCACGATCGAATCCTGCCACATATGTCGGCTTATTTACCGCAATTAGAGATTTATTTGCGAGCACTCCTGACGCAAGGGCAAGAGGTTATAGTTCTGGGCGTTTCAGTTTTAATATAAAAGGCGGGCGTTGTGACGCCTGCGAAGGTGCTGGAATTAAAGAGATTGAAATGTATTTCCTACCTGATATAACGGTGCCATGTGAGGTTTGTAAAGGAAAGCGATACAATAGGGAAACACTTGAAGTGCATTATAAAGGCAAAACGATATCAGATGTACTTGAAATGACGATAGAGGAAGCCTTAGCCTTTTTTGAAAATATACCTGCGATAAAAAATAAAGTGCTTGCACTTTATGATGTTGGGCTAGGATATATCAAACTTGGACAACCTGCGACGACTCTTTCTGGCGGTGAAGCACAAAGAGTGAAACTTGCAAGTGAATTGGCAAGAAAATCAACAGGAAAGACAATATATCTCTTAGATGAACCTACCACTGGACTTCATGCTTTTGACATAAAAAAACTTATTTCAATTTTAAATAGGCTAGTCGAAGGCGGAAATACTGTTGTTGTAATTGAACACAATCTTGATGTTATAAAATGCGCTGACCACATTATCGATTTAGGACCAGAAGGTGGCGATGGTGGCGGAACAATAGTAGCGGAGGGTACGCCGGAAGAGGTGGCACTTAATGCAAACAGTTATACTGGAAAGTTCTTAAGAAAAATGTTATGACAAAGGCTACTACTTTATAGTAGGGGCAAAAAAGGTAAGAAAATATACAATTACAAACATGGCAATAAGACCAATGAGAAATATATATTTATGCATATAAAAATTGTATCAAAATTAATGAAAAGGTCGGAGCAAAATAAAATAATTTAAGGGCTATTTTTGTCGATAAGGTGGGAATGAATTGACAATAAATTAAGGCTGTGCTAATATGAGGTTGAAATGGAGGATACAATGGAAAAATTTTATATAACCACACCAATATATTATCCAAGTAACAAATTGACGCTTGGAAATTGTTATACAACGGTAATTTGTGACGCTGTTGCAAGGTTTAATCGTATGCAGGGAAAGGATGTGTTTTTTTTAACTGGTACTGATGAGCATGGTCAAAAGATAAGCCAGTCTGCTGCTAAAAAAGGTAAAACTGAAAAAGAATATTTAGATGAGATTATTGCCGACACAAAAAATCTTTGGCAGTTTCTCGGTATCACCTATGATAAGTTTATAAGAACAACAGATCCTAGTCATGAAAAAATAGTACAAAAGATTTTTAAAACTCTTTATGAAAAAGGATATATTTATAAAGGGCATTATAAAGGACTTTATTGCACACCTTGTGAAGCATTTTGGACTGAGAGTCAACTTGTGGACGGTAATTGCCCAGATTGCGGAAGGCCAGTTTCTATGCAAGAAGAGGAAGCATACTTTTTTAAACTCAGCGATTTTACAGATAAACTCTTAAAACTATATAAAGACAATCCTGAGTTTTTGCAACCACAATCCAGAGTTAATGAGATGGTAAACAACTTTTTGAAAGGTGGACTTGACGATCTTTGTGTTACCCGCACTTCTGTAAAGTGGGGAGTACCAGTAGATTTTGATACAAGGCATACAATTTATGTTTGGATAGATGCTCTTTCAAATTATATCTCTGCCCTTGGATACGGAAGCGAAGATGACAGTAACTTCAAAAAATATTGGCCAGCAGATGTACATATTATTGGGAAAGAGATTGTAAGATTTCATGCAATCATTTGGCCCGCTCTTTTAATGGCGTTGGACATCCCTCTTCCAAAGCGTGTGTTTGGTCATGGCTGGATGTTGTTTGGCGGCGACAAACTTTCTAAGAGCAAGGAGACTGGTTCGGTAGAATGTATTGATCCTCGCGTGCTTGTGCCAAATTATTCTGCGGATGCGGTAAGATATATTTTGCTTCGAGAAATTCCTTTTGGGTCTGACGGTAACTATACAACTGAAATATTTTTAAATAGATTTAATAGCGACCTTTCAAACAACTATGGAAATCTTGTTTCAAGGACGCTAGGAATGCTTAAGAAATATTTCGCCTCTATTGTACCGGAGGTTAAAAATGATGAATTGGAAGCAAGCAATGAACTAAAGTCAGTAGTAAAAGATGAAACTGCTAAGGTGTTTGAATACATGAAGAATTTTGATGTTTCAAAATCTCTTGCAAGTATCTTTGATATTTTTTCACAAGCGAATAAATATATAGAAAAAACTGAGCCATGGGCACTTAGCAAAGATGAAAATAAAAAACAAACTCTTGCAAATGTAATGAGAAATTTATTGGAAACAGTAAGAATAGGTTCGTCACTTTTACAATCTTTTCTTCCAGAGTGTGCCACTAAAACACTTAATTCATTAAATGCCAATACCTACACTTTTGCTGATATCAATGAATTTTATGCTTTGAAGGCGGGGGAGGAAGTTGGGGCACCAGGAATGCTTTTCCCAAGACTTGATATAGAAGCGGAGTTTGAAAAATTGAAAAATATAAAATAAAAAAGAATTGCATTTGCAATTCTTTTTTTAACCTTCTGACTCGTCAGTTTTCTTTGCCTTTATAGTTCTTGTTGAAATGGTAGCAGTAGCAACTGTATGTTCAACCATTTTTCCAACTATAGTAGTGGCCACTTCTTTAATATCAGAGCTTTTGAAATCTTTTGGAGTTTCAAGAGTCGCAAGTTCGTCCACTATGCTAGTTATAAAATCATCTGTTTCTTTGCCTAAGCCAGAAGCAACAAATTCATATTTTGCAGTCAATTTGTCTAATTTTGCATTACCAAGAGCGGCATTTAATACTACAAGTTCTTGTTTAGAAGAGTCGTCAAAGCGAGTCGTGGTTGTTTTTTTTTTTTTTTTTTTGTTGGGGGAAGAGTCTAAAGTTTTTATTTTTTTTGTGTGTTTTTTATAAAATTATTTTGGTGTTTATTTTTGAGTTTCCAATAAAAGAAAATAGTTCCATTGTG
>CAMRTM010000014.1 GCA_947053645.1 uncultured Bacillota bacterium
GACATTTTATTGTTTTCTCAATTCTTGTACTTGTATTATTCAATTGTCATGGTTCGTTGCCAACATCTTTACGTTAGCGTAGTTATTCTATCATATTGTTGACTCCATTGTCAACACTTTTTTCATTTTTTTTATTTATTTTTTACCTTTTTTTACTTTATTTGTGATACTCTAGCACACGTTGTGGTTTATGTTGGGTGGTTATACAAAAAAGACTGACTTATGTCAGGCTTTTTATCGTGTTTAAGGCTACGGTGTACTATCGTCAACTTTTAATATTGTAACCTGAAAAACAAAGTTTACTTCTTCCCTTCCCCTTACACTGACAGTAACTGTAACAACTTTGTCCTCAATAATTATTCCTCCCTCCGTAGTAATTAAAATATATGGTTCATTATGGACATTTTCACATACATAATACGAAAAATAACCATAAGTGGCATTATGTGACACCTGCACGCTTGATTTTACTGGGCTGTCGCTATCGTATAGCCAACTATCACCATACTCATATTCATCGTCGAAATAATGTGGAACAAAATACACCTCGACACGCTCCCCCTTATTTATTGTAATATTTGCATCTTCTGGATTTTTGAGTGTGAGGGTTTTTATTCCAGACAAAGACTGAAGCCGTGTTTTAGCAGTATGTCCGTCGCCTAGTGTTGCAACAAGTTCACACTCTCCCACCTTTATTGAAAGAATATTAACATACAATGTATTACCCTTTGTCAAAATAAAAGTTGCTATATTTGTCCCCGTACTTTCAAAAAGCATTTTTCCATCACTAGGAAGCGTCAAAGTCACCTCTTTATCTTCTTGCTCTACGCCACTACTACTGAACTTTAACCCCACTCTAAAATTATTGGGTTGTCTTTCCTTATACTCACTTCTTTCAAATTCAATATTATTTAAGTCTTTAATTCTAACATTATCTGAAGTGGTAAGTAATAATTGCTTACCTACATAGACAGAATAATTTATCGTTATATTTTTTTCTGTACCAAAGGTTTTTAAAGTATATTTGTCACCCTCTTTTATAATTTGATATACCCCCTCTTCACTGGCATCTTCAATTACATAATTTAATAGTGAAACGTCAACTTTATATATGCTATTATCACTTTGCCATAATTTTAGATTATAAGTGGAGTTTATACTTAGTCCGTTAAAACAATTCTTTCCTTGCGAATTTGTCATTTCAAGTCTGAAATACGAGCTTGGCAAAGTGTCAGTAATTTTGACAAGCTGTTGTACCGTTTTACCATTAGGTGCCGTCACTTTTATCACAGTTTCGCCTTTGGATTTGAAGAGTACTCGACCATCGGCTAAGACTTCTACAACCTCACTATTGCTGGAGGTAACCTCAAGTGGCACAACACTAAGGCTTGTTGGCACAACACTATACTGTAGTTGTTTGCATTCCCCGACTTTTGCATTAATAGTCTGCAAGTTTATGCTAGAAATATCACTTACTGGGATTGTAACATATCTACGGAAAGGAATTGAGCCTGCAATATCATTTATATATAGATATAACTTATAATTAGATTTATCATACATACTTTTTGGCGAAAGGTCGAGAGTCATGTGATCGTCATAAAATTTGATATTTGAAATTTCTTCATACGAGGGCGAGCCGTTCAAGGAATAAGTAATATAGATATCTAATCTTTGTTCAACATTATATTTTGACAAGTCGACAGGTATTGACACTCTGCTTTTTGTGTTGGCTAAAATTGTAGAAAATGTGTTAGTCGGAATTTTTACCGGAAGGACTGTAACAGACTTCCTTGTCCCTATGGCATTACCAACATATGCCGAAATAGTTGCGGTGCCATAATCTCTGGCTGTTAAGTTGCCTTCATAATCTACAGTGACAACACTCTCATTTGAAGAATAATATGTCACAGGGTCATGACGCGAGCCTATTGGATAATAGTCGACTTCAAGTTTTACGCTTTCGCCTATATTATATAGAGTTAGATCGCTTGGATCCTTAAATGTTATTCCTGTTGGAGTTTTGGCGTCATAATCCTCTTGACTAACCTGATTTTCCACTGCAACAAAGGTGACAACCAAATCACCTATCGTGAAACCAATTTGAGTGCCTAGCATTACTACTAAAATTACAAATGCAAGTTTGCCAAGTTTTATAGGTGCCTTTGTCCTTATAACGCTGACATCAACAAGTAGACTTAAAAGACCTGCAACAACCAAAAGTGAAAACCCCACACCTGTAACAATGGTTAAATCCTTAAAGCTGGAATTATTAACCCGTGACAACAATACGAAACTTGCAATTAACATTGCGGCATACATTAATAAAAGACAGGATTTTATTATTGTAAAAGTGGATTTTCCTCTCTCAAAAAAGGCAATAACACTTTGAAGTACACAAATAAAGAAAGAGAAAATTATAAGCAAAATCGTCGTCCAAAGCGGAACATATTCCATAATTAGATTATAGCCAAGTACATAGCCTATACCTATTTCAAAAGTAAGAAGCGCACAATAAGATAGCACTAATTGAATTATTATCATATAATTACGCTTAAAGAAATTGTAAAGTCTTGAATTCCAGTCTTTCTTTGGGGGTTCTGGTTCATCTAACATGGAATTAACACTAATTGAAAAGGTTTTTGCCAACTCTTTCACAGTGGCAAGATCAGGTTCACTTTGACCATTTTCCCACTTGCTTACCACCTTGTCCGAAACGTGCAAAAGAGAAGCAAGGTCTTTCTGTGTCATACCTTGTGCTTTTCTTAATGAAGATAACCTTTGTCCGAAATCTGTCATACCTTTCCCCTTTACGAAAATAGTATACTTTATAGTGCCAAAATTTGCAATTAAATATA
Source organism: uncultured Bacillota bacterium (assembly GCA_947053645.1). GTDB lineage: Bacteria > Bacillota > Clostridia > Christensenellales > UBA1242 > Caccovivens. The sequence continues at coordinate 2,859 of CAMRTM010000014.1, forward strand.
TTCCACATATTGTAGAATATCTCTTTATTATATAGAAAAATTAAAAGTTTACTAATCTAGCAATAAAAAACAACTATGCTCCATAGTTGTTTTCATTGAAAAAGTCAAAGGCTTTCATAATTTCAGCCAAATCTTCTTTTGGATTTATCGCTTCTTTAAGATCAAATCCACTTTCTTGAGGCCTAATAGAACGAGTTTTTTCTTCAGGCTGAGTACTTAAAAATTTATCAGCGAGAGTGTCAAAAGGCTCATTCTCACTAAGTGTCATGTCGCTAACAGGACGAATTTGACTTCGTCTTTCTTCACGGTATATATGCACCTCTTTTGGATTTTCTCCTACCTTACGATAGTCTTGCATTTTATTAAGAAGCAGTCTCATAGAATCATTTTCTGTATTTGCCTTGCTTGTAATTTCAGTTTTTATTTCGGACTGACTTAAAATCCTATCTAAATCGCTAAAAACTTTTGTAAAGGTGTTATTATTCTGTATTTCAGGAAATTGTAGGCAAGTTTGCTTATAGAGTAGTTTCAACTGTTCATTTATCATTTTGATTTGTTCATAGTGAAGAGTTTTAATATTATTATTTCCTTCATCTTGAAAACGCCTAAAAGCATCAAGAGCGGACATAATATTTCTCTCCCTATTTTCAATTTCAAAACTCTTATTTTTATAATCAAGAAGTTTCTTCTCTGCCTCGAGCACCTTTAGTTTTTCTTCCATTAAAGACGCTTCGTGGCGAGCGTTTAAACTTGCAATATACTTATCAACTTCGGCTTTGTTATAACCATTAAACTCGTTTGAAAACATCTTTAACTCCTTTTGAAAACATTACTTATTAGGTATCTTATTACAAATGATAGCACGCAAGTGACAAGTACCATTATAAATACCCAAAGTGCGATGAGTTTTACCTTATAGCAAAACCACGCTATGTCTATTATAAACAGAATGAGTGATAAAAGCAAGTGAAATCTTTGTCTAAAAAAGCAAAAAGTTGTGAAGGAGGCAAATGAAAATGCCAAAATATAATAAACAGACTGAAAAAAGTATAGTCCAAGTGAGTTCACTAGCAGCCCCATAACCCCTACCCAGAATAGTACCGAGCCAAAATAACAGGAACTATCCAGTCTAAACAAACTCGATTTGATAAGGAGATGTCCCCCTATAAAAAGGCAAAAAAAGAAAAACCAAAGGTAATTATTTTTAAATAAAAAAATGCTTAAAAGAGTAAAAAGTGCAAACAACAAAAATGTCATATGAAAACTGACTGACAAGATTGTTGTTTTTTTTATTTTAAAAATCCTTCCTTCCATAAAAAAATTGTTGCCTTTAATGCAACAATTTAATCTTTTTTTAACACGATATTCTCTTGTTTTCCATCTTTTTTAGGGTGTTTTTTATTCCAAACATAATAGAAAACTAAAATACCTATTCCCAACGCAATCAATATTATACTTAGTAAAAGTGACACCTTGATTGCACCTATATACAAACTATCTCCGCGCAGTGACTCTATCCAAGCCCTTCCTGTACCATACAAAATTAGATACCAAGCCGAAATTGCCCCGCGTTGTTTAATTTTAAATTTACGAAGTAGGAGCATAAGCACCAAAAAGACACCCAAATTCCAAATACTTTCATAAAACATTGTGGAAAGATGCCATACTCCATTAATTTGCACAGATAATGGAAACCACATAAGGTTTGGGTCAGTCACTTCAATCCCATAGCAACAACCTGCAAAATAACAACCTATTCTCCCTATAGACTGACCAAGTATCAATGTTGGCACAGCAATATCGGCGACATCAAAAAAGTTCTTTTTGAAAATTAGACAGTATAGCCCTATTGCCAGTGCACCGCCAATTACGCCTCCATAGATTGCCATTCCGCCATTCCAAATTTCAAAAATCTGCCAAAAGGAATGGATAAACTCATGTTCAAAGATTATATAATATGCCCTTGCCCCGATTATTGCAAGTGGGATTACAAAACATGCAATTATAAGTATATCATTCGATGACAGCTTCCTTGCTTTAGCATTGTTGCAAGCAAGCCAAACACCTATCCCCATACCAATGGCGATAATTAGTCCATAATAAGATATATTAAGTCCGAAAAACTTTAAATAGGTGTCATAGAATCCAAACATATATCTATATTATAGCCATAGAAGTTTTTTATTGTCAAGTTTTTAATACTAAATTAAAATTACATGAGATTTAACATGTTTTTAAAACAAAAAAGGCTCTATTAAGAGCCCTTTTTTATAATCTGATGTGTTTCTCTTTTCTATATAATAACCAATTCATAACTGTGTAAAGCACAAGGAATGCCACTGTTATCAATAATGCTGCCCATATTGGAAGAACTGCACTTGTAACTTCAAGTATAATTCCTAGCACAAGACATACAAGATAATTCACTGTATATGTGAGAAGTGCACTGCCACCCCACCATGAGAAGAAAGCAAATTTTGGTATTTGAAATCTGTTAAGTGCATCAATTCCAGCGAAAATTATTGCTGATATGCTTGCACAGAAAAGTGCATACACTGGAGTAGCCCCGCGTTTTGCTGCGGTAAAGCCAAATGCCACAATTAATATAATTGATATTAAAAGCATTAGTGCTGCAATAACCCAGTATTTTTTATCGTCTTTGATTTCAATGAATACACAGCCAAGTAGAAGTATACCTGCCCAAGAAATTCCACCAAGAAGTCCACCTTCAAGTATGGTTTGTGCAAGGAAAAATCCACCATTTTGAACAAAGATTGTCATTGCTGTAAACGCAATTGCAACCATTGTAAACTTTCCCCATTTATTAAATTTAACAAAAGGAAGTGCTAAAAGTCCTGCTAGACCGATGTTTTGAAGTGTATCCCAAATCCAGCCACCATATCTATTTCCAGTAAATGAACCATCAAATCTGTTTCCAACCTGCTCGCCTGTACTTACTATGATGAAATAAAGTACAAATAATCCCATTAATGCAAGGAAGTAGCGTAGCATACAAGAAGCGACAGTTTTAAACTTATCATTTTTAACAAATCTTGAAATGACAACCAGCAACACTAATGCTATTGCAATAAAGAAACCTACTGCAAAAATTTTAATATTAGTGTCAAGTCCTGCGAATGCCTTGCCTTGGAATACATCAAGCCATCCGTCTTCAAAGCCATTAAGGAGTGCTCCAATTCCCATAAGCCCTAAATATCTTGTGGCTATTTGGAAATATGCCCTCTTAGTTCCATATTTTGCTTCTCTAGATTTAAAACTTTTTACATATGTAAGACCTATTACAAATATAAACATTGGTGCAAAGATATCGGCAAAAGCTACGCCCGGAAGTATTTGAAAACCATTGGCACCATGTTCAAATATTGGTCCCCAACCTAAGAAAGTTTCCCCGAAAGCACCTAGGAAAAAGGATATTACCATTACAAACATGCAAAGTCCACGAAAACGATCAATAGACAATATTCTGCTTGATTTTTCCTGAGTAACAGCCCTATTTTCTTTTGGCATTTTTTTCTTTTCAGTTATTGTACTTTCTTGTATTATTTCTTCTTTTGTTGTGTTTTCTTTCTGTTTCATTTTTCTCTCCTTTTAATTAGATTTATATTAAAAATGTTGCCATTTGTAATACCATAGTTATAGACTTATTGATTTTTTCTTTCTATTCAATAAATAGCAGAACGCGGTAAGTGCTACCACCGCAATCACTCCTTCAATGGCTGCAATATACCAAGGTGCATTACCCAGCATACTTGCTGGTGCCAACTCAGTGAATACACCTATCACGAAAAATTCCACCAAAAACATAATTATCGGATTTTTACCCCACCAGATTAGTGGATCAAACTTGAAATGTGGCAATTTATCAGTCAAATGGAAAAGATAGAATAATAATCCGCTTAAACCTACGCTTGTCAGGATAAATGCTGGGCTGCAACTACCAAGATTAATATTACCAAAGAAGAAGGTACTCCAAACCCCAACGGCAAAAAATAGTGCTGTGAAGGAAAGGAATAAAGCCTTATTTTTTATAAAAGTATCCGCAAGGAAAATGTCAAATATGAGCATTGCTCCCCAGCCAAATCCGCCTAAAAATCCACCATGAACGACTACATCAAGTAGAGCCTGATTGTTGCCTAATTGATGAAATATTGTATACAAAACAAATATTCCACCAGCGACAATAAGCCTTATCCAGTTTTTACACTCTACAAGTGGCAGCGCTATAAGGCACGCCATACCAATATTTTGAAGTGTAACCCAGTAACCATAAACTTGGGCGTTGATATTTCCAACTAAAGTAAAGAAGTCTATACCCGCAACAATTAAATTAAGCACGCCGACAAGTGACAAACTTGCATATAATACCCAAGTAGAAATTCCTCTAATATTTTTTAATTTAGGAATAAGTGTAATAAGTTTAAATACTAGGCAAGCAAGGAAAATGGAAGAAAAAACTATAAAAGTAATATCTACACCGTCAAAACCCGCACCGCTGAAACTATCTAAAATAGTATTACAAGTTGCTAAAAATCCTCCAAGCCCAATTATGCTTAATGCACGGGCTGCATATCTTAAATACGCCATTTTTCTGCCATGCAATTTTTTATACTTTGTAAATGCTAAAACATATGTAAGTCCAATCGCAAAAATGAAAGAAGGCGCAATTATATCAGCCAGCGTCATTCCCGGAAGAATTACGATACCCGTTTCTAAACTATGACTTGCAAGTCGTGATAAAAAACCTAGACTTGGAAAGTTCTTTAAAAACTGGAAGATGAGCATTGCAAAAACACAAAAACCTCTAAATCTATCTATTGATTTTATACGCCCCTCTATCTTTGCGTTCTCTTCATTCTTCAAGTCAACATTGATATTCTGTACAATCTTTTCCATACTACATATTCTCCAATTTTTTGTAATCTATCTTCGCCATTTGAGTGCGAGGCAGATTATCTAATACTATAACTTCTCTCGGTGTCGCATACTTGATAAGTTTTTCTTTTATCATTTTTTTGACTTGATTCGCCACCAAAGTTGCATTACAAGTTGGATTATTCAAACTAATAAATAGCCTTATATATGTTTTATAGTTGTAATAGTATGGCACAGCACAAGCTTCTCTAACAAATTCATGCTCTTGTGCAACTCCCTCTATTTCAGAAGGGAATACATTGATTGCTGAAATTTTTATCGTCCTTTTTATTCTTTCAATAACAAACAAATAGCCTTCTTCGTCTAGATAACCCAAATCCCCTGTTTTAATCCATTTTTTACCTCTAGTTTCTGTTATTCCACTGCCATCTTCATAGCATGTCATAATACTTGGTGAGGAAACAGCGATCTCTCCAATATGGTTTGCTTCAAGTTGAGTCATTCCATCTTCACCGCCCCAAATCTCTATGCTGGTGTTTGGTATTGGCTTTCCACAACTATTTCTGCAATAATCAGCAGTTGTATTTACTGCACATACTGAAGCGACCTCAGTAAGACCATAACCTCGCATCAATCTTCCACTTGAGCCATGATTTTTAAGCAAAACATTAAACTGGTCGATGAGAGTTTCTGAAACAACATCACCTCCGCACCAAATGTCTTTAAGTTTTTTAAGATGCTTTCCTTCAAAATTACGCTCTTGCATCATCTTCTTAAACATAACTGGCACACCAGCCATAAATGACACATTATAGAACTTTATATATTTATTTAATTTCTTAGCATTGAACTTGGGAACTAAAATCAAGTTATAGTGATTACATAGACAGGTATGAATAGATACACCTAAACCATAGGCGTGAAAAATCGGTAGGGCGACAAGACTATACTCATTCTTCCCTACTGGATGTATTTTTGTATACATTTCAAATAAATTATCGCATAATTCGTTTAATGCGTTGTTAGATAAACAAACTATTTTTGGAGAGCCACTTGTCCCACCACTGTGCATAGTTGTGACAACGGAGTCCCCTTGCCCCATCTCTTTGGTGGATTTTGAAACTCCCCCCCCACTACTTTACGAAGCAATTGTTTATACTTATATGCTTTATTGCTTATTTTACATTTTATCTTTGTGTATAGTTTAAATAAACCTTTTCTAAATAGAGTATAATCTGCAACAGAACAATTTATAAGTATCTGATTGAATTTTTCTAGTTCTCTATGGTCACTTACTAATATATCATAAAACATTAAGCCCTTGGACTTTGTCATCTTCAAATTCTTTTCCAACTGATCCATTGTCATAAGTGGATGTACAATATTGGCAACTAAACCAAGTTTTGAACATGCATAAAATGCCACGATAGCCTGTGGACAGGTTGGAAGAAATAAAGTTAAGGTATCCCCGCGTTTAAAACCTAGGGATTTTAATGATAAAGCAAAAGAATCAACATCTTTTAGTAGTTGAGTAGTTCGCATTTTATGTTTATTAAAGACTATATAACCATCCTGCTTACCTTGATAAGCATTGATAAGTTTTCTATAACATGTTTCTTGCATTTAAATCCCCGAATTTATTAAATGTAAAGTCATTATACATAAAGAAAATTATTTTGACAAACGATTTTAGACATATTTTGATAAAATTTTGTATTATTCTCTTTGCTTTTTAACACAAAAAACGCTACATCCCTTGCAAATCAAAGGATATAGCGTTTACATTAAGAATAAATTGTTTTTATTTTGCAATATAGTTATTTTCTACTGCAACTACTTCCGCCTCGCCTACTTTAACTGTAGAAGCGTTTGTGCAGTTCTCTGAGATATTAACCTCTGAAACTGGTGGTTCTTTAGAGCATACAATTCCCAAATATTTACCAACATTTGAATGTTCATCACCACTTGCAGTTGTAAGAGTGAAATCTATATCAGTTTTTACATTTTCAACATTTACGATTGTCCAAGCATCGTTTTTGATTAGTCCGCCTGTAACTCCACCTGCTGAAATTATTGAACCTAATGACTTTCTTACATAAGCACCAGCGTTTGTGCCATGATTTACAACTTTAACTGTTCCTGTTACTGAAGAATTTTTATAAGTAGCATTTTCCCAGTTGTTAAGCCCCGCAAGTCCACCGACAAGTATTGCTCCGCCTTGCATATCAATGTCTACATTGAAGTTTTTAACGGTAATATTTTCTCTTGTAGCAGTTTCCTCTATCTTCATTGCAGGGTCTTTTGCCACTGTATCTGCGTCAAGTCCGATGAGTGAACCAACTACGAATGGATAGCCACCTTCCTGATAAGAACTTGTAGTATTAATTTTTACACTCATGTTTGTAATTTTTACATTTTTATATAATGATGTTTCAGCATCTGGATTATCTGCTTTAATTCCACTTGATTTTGAATATCCAACAAGTCCTACATTCAAACTTGGAGCGGCATTGCCAATATCATAATCAGTAAGTTCATATTTAAAATCTTTAAATTCAATATTTAGAAGTTCCCCACCTTCTACTCTTGGGAAAAGAGCAAGAGTAACTAAACTTCCACTTCCTGAACCCACTTGAGTTCCCACACTTCTTAATGAAGTATTGTCAAGTTTAAAGTTTGAAATTGTGTGTCCGTCACCATCAAATTTAAAGCCTAAACCTCTATAATCTTTTGAAAGGAGCGGTGTAAGCACTTCGCCTTTACAATCAATATTATTTGAAATTACAACGAACTTTCCGTCATCAGCCACCTCGTTATCAAGGTAGTCTTTAGTTGAAAAGTCAGTCAAAAATGTCTTTAATTCTTCATAATTTGAAATCACTATTGCATTCTCGCCATAATTCTTTGGTCCACAAGCAAACATAACAAATGAGCATATGCACAAAAGTAATCCCAATGTAATTGCACTAATTGTGCCTAAAATATTTTTACTTTTTGTCATTTTATATCTCCTTTATTTTCTTTTATTAACTTTTGTTTAGCAAATCTTCAAGTTCGGGTACTTTTTCAATCTGCCTTGAAATAATCTTACTTTCGCTCCACTGCACCGCCCAATTAAAATCACTATCAACAATCTTCATAGTATCGCGGTAGGAGGAAATGTTTCCTCTTCCTGTACTATAAACAATGCCGTTTAATTTGTATTTTATATTAGATAGATACTGATTCGCGACCACAAAACTATATTGTGTGTCAAGGTATTTAAATACCTCATAAGATGGTTTCTTTGTCATGTCGTCGTTAAATAGTCCAAAATTTGCACCGCCGCCATCTCCGATAGAGTCGATTAATTTATAGTAAATGAATGCGTCAACGCAATCCATAGACATTGCTTTATAATAAGCATACGCTATACCTGCCGCCTGATTAAGTTCGTTTCGCTTAACATTTGGTGATGTATACGCACCGCTTGACACTCCACCTTCAGTAAGATAAAGCCTTCTCATCTGACCATTATAGAGCATATTTTCTTGCTTTACATATTCTTCAAATACTTCAAGATTTGTCCATGTGATTGAAACTGTGTCATTGAAATCCCCATTTATATATCTCTTTCCCGCCTCTTCTTCGAGGAAGTTTGAGCAACTTAAATCTTGTGGATAAGGGTGACCCGCAAAACCCCAGTTATAATCACCTTGTTTTTTAGTCTTTTCATTAAGATAATTATAGATATCAACTGAAGCATAATTTCCATTACCATTATTTCTTCCGCTTGTCCATGAGTGAGTGGAAGAGCCTAACACCATATTATCAGAATAATATTTCTTGGTTGCTTGTTCGGCTATTCGCATTGTACGGGAATACTCTTCAACATAGTTATTAAGTGAAAGCGCGGTATCTTTATCATAATTAAGTATTGGATTCCACTGCCAACTATAGTCCACTTCATTTCCTATTACAAATCTGTGTACCCAACCATACTGACCGTCTTCGCGAGAGTAGCGCTCTGCCATAAATTCCATAACTGCTGTGAAATAACCTGCACCAAGTTCTGTGGAAGTGTCTATCGACCAAATTACACTTTTTGTATAATCTCTTGCAGAAGGATAAGACATGAAATATGGAGCATCTAACTGATTATAGTTTTTAATATTCCAAATTATATAAAGCGCTTTTATATTGTTGTTTTTGCAAAACAACAAACTATTGTCCATACTTTCAATAACATTTTTCTTAAAGTAATATGTTTTTCCATTTGAAACAAATTCTATTATATTTGACTCATGAACACTGTTATCAATAGCCACTATTTCACCTTGTTCATTTACCTGCTCATTTGGATACACCATGGAGTTTGGATTAATGTTATATTCAGTCCAGCCTACGCCAAGGTCAAGAAGACGCTCATCACCCTGAGAGATAATTCCCTTCTTCGTTGCCGCCACTGTTTTTTGCGTGAAAAAACGCTGCGACTTTATATTGTTTACAAGATATGGTCCTGCAACTAAAGTCTCATTTTTTGCTAAAATAAATTTATTATATAAGTTGTCATATTGACTTGCGTCAAATCTATCTACTGCGATTGTCTTTGGGGTGCCAACTGTATACACGCCAACTACACTTCCGCTATCTACTCTATCGTTTTTCTCGTTAATCCCTCTGTCCGTTTCTCCCTTATAATATTCATAAGGTTTAAGCATAACTATTTGCAACTGCTCACCGACAGCAAACAGATTTGTATCTTTATTTGAAATTTCTAATTTAACATAATTTTCATCACAACTTGCAGTGACTGAAAATATTTTTTCGGGTTGGGTATCATTCCCCCCCCCGCAACCAACAAGCATGAGTGGGGTTATTAATAAAGTCAAGATAAGTGCCATTAACTTTTTATACATAACTCCTCCATTGTTATGTTTAATATATCATATTGAAATTTTTATTGTCAAACAATATTCTATAATTGTGACAAGATTTCAGAATAAGAAACTAAAAGATATTTACTCTGCGGATTTATCTGTCCATATGAAGATAGGTCTAATTTTGCAAACTGCTCATTAACCAGTTCTTCAAATTTTTGATTAGCAGAAAATGCTGGAGTTCCGTCCGCTTGTTTCACAGTGCCATTAAAGAAATTAATAATATTTTTAAAGACACTTGTAAATACACTTTCACTCTCGTACTTTTCAAGGTTTGCATATTTTAACACAATTTCCTTGATTTTATCTAAAAATTGGCCATTTTTTATTGAAATTTCCTTTCCATATACCTCTTTTGCAATCTGAGCCAAATCCTCTGCTTGCAGTTGCACCCTATCAGCAAAAGATTCTTGAACGCTATCTGGCTCATTAAAACTTATTGATGTTTCAAAATTTTTATCATTGATGACAACTGATGTGTCTACATTCCTAATAGCAGAAATAACTTGTTCGTCAATATTTTCAAAGATATTAACTATAAAACCTTTTAGCGAATATGCTTTTGCCATGTTTTGGAGTATAAGTGTAGAATTGTCACTATTGACTATATTTGAAATAAAATTTCTATCCCCATTAATTAGTTGCTGAATCAAATTTACGCTTTGACCATTCACGCTCTCCACATTAATAAGTGCCAAAGCCACATCGAAAACTTTTGTCACTTCGGATTTTGCGGACTCGTAATCATATATGTAACTAATGTCCACCATATCTCTTACTACACTTGGCAACATGTTTAATGCTGTTTCAAGCAATGGATATGCGTCTTCCAAAATTGAAAATGTCACTATCTCCTTACCTGCGTTTGCAAGTACTGTAAATTCTTTTCTTTCAAGTAGCACATTAGCACTTGCACCCCTAACAACATAAACAAATTCATTTAAAAATTTTTCTTGTGAAAGGGTTTTTAATAGTCCTGCAACATCATTGACAGCCGTCTTTACATAACCTGCAAAATCAAAATCTTTATCTTCAAATTTTAATAACAAATTGTCAAATGTGTCACTTAATGCATAACGCAAATCTATTTCTAGATTTAAAGAGTCTAAAAACTCCTTTTTGTTTTTAAGTACATCCCTTACTAGCGGCTCTACAGCGTTTGTAAAAAAATCAGTGTCAATCAATTTATTAATATTTTCGCCTATTGCATCATAATTTGCGCTATCAAGATCCGCTAGACACTTTTCAAGATCCACTGCAAGTTCATCATATATCTTAATTGCTGGCAGAATATCATTTTTCATTGATAAATTTTTATCGCCAGAAGATATCTGCGCCACACTATCATAGACTTTATGATTAAGTCCACCCATTTCAGTTATTTTTCCTACTGCACTTTGATTATACTGCTCACTAAATTCAAGAAGGAATGATGGAAGATTTTGGTTTACAATCGCAGAAACCGAAATGCTTGATTGGCTCTCGGAAGGTTGTGATAATTCCTGCAATGTACTACTTAAGGAAGTAATTGGCATAAGCATTAATACGATTAATAAAAACATTTCTGCAAAGCCTGCAAGCGAGCCGATAAATCTGGTTTTATTTGCGGGTTTTAATAAACCCTTTTTATTTAAATATAATTTACTAAAAAGTACATAACCTAGTTCAAAAAGTAAACACATAAGTATTCCAACTACAATAAGCACTATTGGCCCTGCAACTGCCGAAGGAAGATCATTAATAAAATTATTAAGTGCAGGAGCGGTAATTCCATTAAGTATATATTCGCTTATGGTAATCATGCCGGTAGGAGTGGAAATGATTTTCATCCCTAAAATTCCTGAAGTTATTGGCCCCGAGATTAATATCGCAATTACAATCGCAGATATCATAAAGCCCAAATGTATAAGTGACCTAAAGACTCCCCTTTTTATTCCAATAAAAATGCCCAATGCAAGCATCAAAAAAAACAAAACATTTATAAGAACTATAAGCGTGGACGCGGACATATTTCCTCCAAAATCATTCGACAATTAATTATTTATTCTTCCTTATTTTAACATTTATATTTAAAAAAAACAAGCACTTTCTATTTATTATGCTCGTTTTTGAACTATGTGAAAAGTCCTATCTTATTTTAATTATCTGTCCGCGGTAAGTTAAGTTTAGTTTTTCGCTATACTCATCCTTTATACTGTTATCCAAATGCACGCTATAAAATTTCTTTTTAGGGTGTTTTTTAATAAATGTTACAACCTGCTCTCTTGTAAGATGTGCACGGCTATCATAAGGCGAGCGTGAAGATGTGTCTATAAAAATTACATCACTTTTATCAACTATTTCCATCGCACCATCACACAAATATGTATCGCCTGTAAAGCCTACCCCTTTTCTTTAAATATAAACCCATAGCATGGCTTTGTAGAATGCTGAACCTCGACTACTTTGACTTCCATTTTGCTATCTCCATTACTAGAATAACAAATGCTGCGAAAAATGTAAATTTATTTGTTTAAAATTTTGATTTCTTCCTCTAAAATTATATTTTTTTCTTCTTTTACCCGTTTTTTTATTATATTTATTAGTTTTATTACATCTCTTGATTTTGCATTGCCGTTATTAACTATAACTCCAGCATGGTTCTCACATACTTTAGCATCCCCATAGTAGCAGCCTTTAAAGCCCATTTCATCCAGCATTTTACTTACAATAATTCCCTCTTGGCGTTTAAACACACTACCAAGACTAGGATTATTGCAAAGCCCTTTTCTTTTCTCTAACACGGCGATCTGTCTTTCTTTTATTTTTTCAACATCATCTTCTAGAAGTGAAAATTCGCCTCCTAAAATTATGTCGCACTCCTTAAAACCACTTCCTCTATATCTAAACTTACACTGCTTGTTATCTAATTCAATTATTGCCCCTTCACGATATAACCTAACCTTAGTTATTACCTTCGCCATTTCAAAGTTGTATGCCCCGCAGTTCATAATTATTCCGCCGCCTATTGACGCAGGGATCCCGCTTCCTTCTTCCAAGCCAGACAAACCATTATTAATTGCAAGACTTATTACCCTACCCAGACTTGCCCCTGCCTGCGCATAAATCTTATTGCCCTTTATTGCCACTGCATTCATTTGCGAAAGTTTAACTATCACTCCGCGATAAACTCCATCAGGCATAAGCGTATTAGTTCCATTTCCCAAGACGAAATATTTTTTATGTTTCTTATTTAAAAATTTTAAAAGCGAAACAAGCTCCTCTTCGTTTTGAGGCATTGCAACATACTTTGCCCTGCCGCCTGTCTTTATAGAAGAAAGGGTTTTTAAACTCACATTTCTTACTATATTATATCTATCACATATCTTTTTTCTCATATTACTATTTATGCGTATGAAAGTGCAATGTTTATAGGCTTTTTGTATCTTTTTGCTGAGAATTGTCAATAATTTATTTCCTTAAAATTTGGGGGTGTGTTATAATCATTAAGTAATATTTAGGGGCAAATTAATGAGAAAACTTTTTAAGTATTTTAAAGGCTATAAAAAGCAAATGTGGCTTACACCTTTTTTTAAAATTTTTGAAACTGCGACCGATATTGCCATACCTATGCTTGTAGCCAACATGATAGATATTGGTGTTGCAAACCATAACTATAAGTATATTATCATAATGGGCGCACTTGTAATTGCTTTAAACATTGTTGGCGTTACTTGTGCTTTGATTTGCCAAAAATTTGCCTCTACCGCTTCTACCGGTGTTGCTTTTAACATTAGAAAAGCAATGTTTGAACATATTAACACCTTTTCCTTTGCTGAACTTGATAAGTTTGGTACTGCCACACTTAACAACCGTATTACACATGATGTCACCCGCATCAGACAGGCCGTGGGTATGTTTATTAGGCAGGTTATGCGTTCGCCTATCCTCCTTATCGGCTCTGCCACTATGGCAATGATAATCGACCTCAAATTATCCCTGATTTTCCTTATAATTGCACCTTTAACTATTGGTGCTGTATTTCTTGTTTTAAAAGTTACAGAGCCTCTTTATGATAAAACACAAAAAAATCTTGACAAAGTCAGTGAAATAACTCGTGAAAACTTACAAGGCGCCAGAGTAGTGCGTGCATTCAACAAGCAAAATTATGAGGAGGCACGCTTCTCTGTTTCTGCAAAAAATCTACGCAAGTCTTCCATTAAAGTAACTAATATCTCTACCCTTATCACACCTATGACTACTACCATAATTAATTTCTCAATTATCGCAGTGCTATGGTTTGGGGGAATGCAGGTTAATTTTGGTTCTCTCACTCAAGGACAAGTTATCGCTTTTATCAATTATATGACACAAATTTCCACTGCACTTGTTTCTATTGCAAACATTATTATTGCTTTTATTAAGGCCTTTAATTGCGCAGGGCGAATAAATGAAATTTTTGACACAAAACCTTCGATAGTTGAAACAAATAAAGAAGATATTATACTTTCCCCACTTGCGTCGGCACCTAAAATTGAATTTAAAAACGCATCATTTGCTTATCAAGGCGCCTCCAAAGAAGCGGTTAAAAATCTTAACATTGTAATCAATAAGGGGGAAACTATAGGTATAATTGGAGGTACAGGTAGCGGAAAAAGCAGTATCATTAACCTTATTCCTCGCTTCTATGATACCACCGCAGGAGATGTGTTCATTGACGGCATAAATGTAAAGGATTATAGTTTTCGCCAACTTCGCGGTAAAATTGGTTTAGTACCACAAAAAGCAGTACTTTTTAAAGGCTCACTTAAAGACAACCTTCGCTGGAGAAAGCCTGATGCAAGTGTGGAAGAAATGGCAAAAGCAATCAAAATCTCACAAAGTGGCGATTTTGTGAATGAACTGCCAGACAAGTATAGTTATAAAATTCAAGCGGGCGGGAAAAACCTTTCAGGGGGACAAAGACAGCGACTTACTATTGCAAGAGCGCTTGTTGGCGACCCTGAAATTCTTATTTTAGATGATTCTGCCTCTGCACTTGATTTTGCAACTGATGCTGCTTTAAGAAAAGCAATAAAAGAAGATATAGACGCGACAATAATACTTGTATCGCAACGCGCAAACACTGTAAAAAATGCAAATAAGATTGTGGTGCTTGAAAACGGAAATGTAGTTGGTATTGGAAAACATAAAGACTTACTTGAATATTGCACTGTGTATAGAGAAATTTATGAAAGTCAAACTAAATAGAGGTAGTGACTGTGGAAGAAAAGAATAAACAAACTAAAAAGGATGAACTTGAGTTTAGGAAACTTCAAAAAGCAATTGCCGCTTTACCTAAGCCTTCTTTTAACAACCCAGAAAAAGTACAACCCGTCAATGAAGTAGCAGTGCCTACCGCTGTCCCCGCGTCATTACACAATTCTAATGCAATGAGGCAAGATGACGACACAATGAAAACCCTTGTTGACAACCCTATCATACTTGACAAAGGCGGACCTAGAATAGAAAAGGTTGCAAAAATTAAAAAAGTTAAAAAATCTTCCACTATAAAAAGATTTTTGCAGTATGCCAAGCCTAATATTGGCTATCTTATTGGAGCAATTATTTTCGCACTTCTTAACTCTGCTTTTGAGATTTTTATTCCCCTTCTTATCGGGAAGGCGATTGACTGCATTATATGTGCCGGAAGTGTTGACTTTGAAAAACTTATGATTATCGCACTTATTCTTGTAGGTTGCATTATTGGGTTTGCTGCTTGTAAGTGGCTTACCGACAAAATGGCGAATACGCTGTCTTATAAAGTTGAAGAACTTATGCACAAAGACATATTCAATAAGTTTAACAAAGTGCCTATTAAGTATATCGACTCTTCAAGTCATGGCGATCTGCAAAGTCGTATGGTAAACGATGTGGACAATATTACTGACGGTTTTATACTTGGACTTACCACCTTCTTTGACTGTATTGCGACAATAATTCTTACTGTGGTGTTTATGTATCTTGTTCACCCTATAATAGCCACAGTGATTATTGCCCTCACCCCGCTTTCTATTATTTCCGCGCTTTTTATAGCGAAACGCACTCATAAATTGTATAAAAGAGAAGCTAAAATCCTTGGCGACCTGTCAGGAAACCTTGTGGAAATGGTGGGAAATCAAAAGGTGGTACAGGCCTTTCAATATGAAGAACGCGCTATTAAAAAATTTAATGAGATAAATGAGAAACTGAGAGATAGTTCAGAAAAAGCTGTATTTTACGCATCTACCGCTTCCCCTGTATCAAGACTTATCAATGGGCTTATCTATGCGGTTGTTGCAATTATGGGCTGTATTTATGCCTTTAATGGCGTTATGAGCATAGGTGCAATTTCCACCCTACTTTCATATGCAAATAAGTACACAAAACCATTTAATGAAATCTCAAATGTATTCACCGACATTCAGTCAGCCTTTGCTTCTGCCTCTCGTGTCTTCAATGTACTTGATATAGAAAATGAGGTGAGCGATGAAAATCTTCCTGCAATAAAACGCAAAACTGGAATAGTAGAATTTAAAGATGTGGACTTTTCATATTCAAAAGATAAAAAACTTATTCAAAATTTAAACCTTAAAGCACTTAAAGGACAAAAAATTGCTATTGTAGGACCTACTGGCTGCGGGAAAAGCACTATTATTAATCTTCTTATGAGGTTTTATGATGTTGACAAAGGCGAGATTAAAGTAAGTGGTCACCCGATTAAAGAAGTAAAAAGAAAAAGCCTTCGGGA
>CAMRTM010000015.1 GCA_947053645.1 uncultured Bacillota bacterium
CTATATCTTTTTTGCAATCTATAAAATATTTGGCAATTTCCCAGCTTGTCATAATTTTCTCCTATGTGTATATTATTACAAAAAATAAAACCTAAACCAAACTTTTAAGTGTTCGATTTAGGTTTTGATTGGCGGGAAGAGAGGGATTTGAACCCTCGCGCCGGTTTCCCGACCTACAGCCTTAGCAGGGCCGCCTCTTCGACCTCTTGAGTATCTCCCCATGTCGACTAAAAGTATATTAGCACAATTTTATATTTCAAGTCAATAATTTATTGACATTTTTTAAATTTCTTTAAATTGTTTCTTGTTTTGGTGCTTTTATGGTATCATAATAAAAAGGAGAGAGTAATGGAACCAAAAGATGAGTTTTTAGAGATATTTTACGATAATGTAGATAGAGAGGGTGCAGATAAACTTATTGAATGGCTTGAGCGAAGTGACTTTTTTACAGCGCCTGCCAGTACAAAGAGGCACGCTGCTTACAAAGGTGGATTATGCGAACATAGCCTTCATGTATATAAAAGATTTATAAAAATCCTCGAAAATGAATATGGAAAGGATTGGACGGATAAAATATCTATGGAAAGCGCAACAATTATCTCGTTATTTCATGATTTATGCAAGGTGGATGTTTATAAAGAAGATGTACGCAATGTAAAAGTGAACGGAGAGTGGGTGCAAAAGCCATATTATAGATTTGAAGATAGCCTTCCATATGGTCATGGAGAAAAATCGGTGTACATTTTGTCAAGTTTTATAAAACTAGATAGGATGGAAGCAATGGCGATAAATTGGCATATGGGCGAATATGATCCTCGTGTTAAAGGCGGCTCTTATGCAGTAGCGGATGCGTTTTATAGATATCCTGTATGCTTTTTGTTCCATTTGGCAGATTTAGAAGCAACATATTTGGATGAAAAACCAGAATTTTAAAATAGGGTATTGACAAATTAATACTTTCGGCGTATAATATTAACAAAAAAGGAGGATATTATGGTCACCATTGAAGATAAAGATTTAGAAGCAACCTCATTAGGAGAGGAAACAAGAATTGATGATAATCCTGAAGAAAGCAGTGAACTTATCACTAAGGGAAGACAAGATCCTGGCAGAGGAAAGAACGCAAGTGGAAAATCGCAGGGTGTATCTAAGGGTTGGAAAATCGCGGCTCCAATATTGGCAGTTGTAGGATTAGGGGCTATTTTATCAGGAGGACATTTTGGCACAGTAGCCAAATTAAATGCTGATAAAAACGATGAGTTGACGAATATCAACACCGGGTTAAATAAAGATAAAGATGATCTAAACAATCAGCTCGATAAAGTAAAAGACGAACTTGATAATGCAAAAAAACCAACCACAGTTGTTTTTGATGAAAGTCAAATATCTCAAGTATCTATAGCTTTAGTTGAAAATAAAGGCATTCCAGGCGGACTTACAGGACTTAAGGCGCAACACTTTGATGTAGATAACAATATTCTTACCTTGTATTTTGATGGAATTGAAGGCGGAAAGGAAGTCGTATTCTCTGCAGCTGTAAAGGTTAAAGATTCTAAATTTACAAGTGAGGATGCAAAACTTGCCCTTGAAACTCAAAAGCCAATGTGTCAGATCTTTAGATCTATAGATGAATTCAAATTAAACGCTGACGTATATGAAGCCGCACAGAAAACAAACTTTAATATAATTTCTTCTACGCTAGGTAATACAAGTACACAAACTGTTACAATAAATGATATAAAAATGGAAATCAATATTTCAAGAAATTCAGCTAAAGGTACGGCAAAAGTTACTTACAAAGCATTGCTAATAGATGGAGAAAAGATGTCAATTGTTGCTGAAGGATCAATGGTCGGACTCGATTACGATATCACATCTAAAGAGGCTAATTCACAAGTTATTGAGAATTTTATTAGAACTTATGGTTCACAAGCAAGTGCGCAAATCATAGAAGAAGACGAAATGTAAGAGAGTTTGAAAAAACTCTCTTTTTTTATAAAAAAGATAGAAAAACTGTTGACAAACTCGTCAAATTATGATAATCTTAGAGCGCTTAATAAATTTGGGGGATTAGCTCAGTTTGGCTAGAGCGCCTGCCTTGCAAGCAGGAGGTCATCGGTTCGAGCCCGATATTCTCCACCAGTGGTATAGGAACTAGGTATTGGTATACAATATCTAGTTTTTATTTTTGCCTCTTGAGCGAGATTTGGGAGAAATATTGGGAGAAAATTGACCGTAATCCCAGTAATATAGGGACTTGTAGAGATTTTTGATTTTTTCTTTTGTAACATCATGCTCCAAAAATGTGTATATATCATTCGTTGTAACTATACTTGCGTGTCCTAATATCTGCTGACGTTGTTTATCTGGAACACCGAGGTAATACAAGTTCGTAGAACAAGTCCGTCGTAAACTGTGAGTATCTACATTTGAAATTTTTAATTTTTTGTAAAGCCTTTGTAATTTGTGGTAATAGGAATTTGGAAGTATCTCAAAATATTTTTCATCTTCCGCTTTATTGGCAGATTTCAAGTAATCTATCATGCTTTTTGAAACCTTAACCAAACGTGGAGCATTATACGTTTTTGTCCCACGTATGAAAAGCAATTGCTTATCTTCGTTAATATCTTTTAGCCTAAACTCGCATGTTTCTTCACGTCGACTGCCTATAATTAAACTAAACATCACAAAGCGTTGGAAGTCGCTATCATAGGTATTAAGTGCATCGAGCAGGGCGACTTGTTCGTCATAATAAAGTCCTCTTTTCTTTGTTTTGTGTTCGGTCTTAGTTATTTCCATTGCTAAGGCAGGGTTATGTTTTGTATGCCTTAGTGCGACAGCCTTAGTATAAACATTTACAATAAAGTTTGCCACTTTTTCTCGGATACGTTCGCCTTCGATTTGGTTTATAAACTCTTGCAGTTCTGTACCCGAAACTTTTTCTAGTGTTTTGTTGCCAAAGTAATTTTTGATATGGTAGTCTATTATGTTTTTATATTCGTCTTTGGTACTTTGACTTTTTGCAGATTTAATGCGATATAGATTAAAATATTGCCAACATTCCTCTACAAGTGTAGGGTATTTAATTAATGCTTTCCTTTTTTTCTTTTTAACCTTTCCTAGAACGATATTAACAAGGGTGTTAAAGTCTTTGTCTGATTTTGAGATATCCTTTCCATTTTCGCGGATACGATATGCATAGTATCCATCTTTTCGCAAACGTATGTGTTTTTTAATAAAATCTATTTTTGCTTTTTCTAAAACATTTACCATATCTTCACCTCCTTTTGTTTGAAGCTGTGAAGACGGCTCGGCATTGCTTACTTTTGTTATTATTTGTATGTTTGCTCTTCGATTTGTATATGTATCGTCGTCCGCTTGCACGTAGCCCGCAAGCACTAGTGCAATTTGTTTTGCTTTTGTAGAAGCTGTAATACTTTGAGTATTAAACTCGATTATATCCTCTAAGGTTTTTTATATCTTTTAATTCCATATTTGAACTCCTTTATTGTGGATAATTTTTTACAAATGGACTTTTGAGTCCGCTTTTTTATAATTGTGGATAACTAGTGGACTTTTGAGTCCGTTTAGGTGGACTTTTGAGTCCACGTATAATATTAACTTTATCAAGATTATTTAATAATAAATAAATTATCATGCTACGCGTACGCGCGCGAGGAAAGTGGGTTACTTTTTCTAAAATCTTGAAATTTGACTCTAAATGTGGATAACTTTTAGTCTGTATTTTTGATTTTTGCAATAATTTCTTCAATAGGTCGCTCTTTAATACGAGCAATGTAGCCTAAAAGCATAAGGGCTTGGTCGTCAGTTAAAGCACGTAATTCTTGAATAACTTGTCGCTTGGGCTCTGAAAGACTATCAAGTGGTACTATGTTTTTGTTTTGTCTTCCACAAAGATAATCTAGGCTGACATCGAAGTAGTCAGCTATTTTTTTTAACGTTTCTATATCGGGCTCGTATCGACCTGTTTCATATGTGCAGTAAGTAGCAACGTTGATTTTATTATCTTCTGCAACTTGTTTTTGTGTTAAATTTCGACTTTTTCTCACTTCTTGTAAATTTATCATAATGTCTCCCTTTTAACAATCTATGAGTTTTTAATTTTTTCGACTATATCAGTAATAGGCACTTCTTTAAGATTTGCAATGTAACCAATAACTCTATTGACTTTGTCATCTGAAAGAGTTCGCAGCTCATTTATTGCTTGTCGTTGAAGTGGGGTTAAACTGTCTAATGGCACAATATTCTTGTTTTGACGTCCACAAAGGTAATCAAGGCTGACGTCAAAGTAGTCGGCTAGTTTTATTAACTTTTCTAAACTAGGTTCGGCTTTACCAATCGTGTATGCGTAGAATGAGGCTTGTGAAATGCCTAGATAATCTGCCATTTGCTGTTGAGTTCGCCCATTTTCTTTTAACAGTTCATTGATTTTAGTTTTCATTTTTGCTACACCTCCTATATAAAAATTAATAAAAACTATAATTTTAGGCAAGTTTATAGTCTAAAATTGTTTTTTTTGAAAAAAAACTATAAAATCGTTTGACATTTATAGTTTTTAACTGTAAATTATAGTTAGAAACTATAAAGAGGAGGTGAATGTATGGAGTTCAAACACTTTGAAGAAATCTGCAAAGCAAATAATGCAGATAAATACAATCTTTTTACCGTACTCAAATTTTGTAAATAGGAGGATGTTATGATTTTTCAAATCAGAGAGTTAAAAACAAACAAACTCATAATTAACTGCTTGGGGTTGCCCTCTCCAATGCAGGTGCAGAAACTTGCTTCAAAGCGTTGTAGGCACTTAGGACTATACTACGATAAACTAAAAATTTTGGATACTAGAATCTACCTACCTAAAATGGTGGAAGTATGAACTATCCAGAAAATGCATTTTGTAATATGCCACTAAAAGTGCTTTACTGCGGACAATTAACTTTTCCTGCTATACAGCTTTATGGCACTATTTCTAATTTAGCAAATATGAAAGGTGGTTGTACCGCAAGTAATAAATATTTTGCTGAGTTACTTGGCGTGGATGTTAAAACAGTTAAAAGAAATTTGACACGCCTAGAAAAATTATCTTTCATTAAGATTTTTTTCGATGGCAAATTAAGAAAAATTTATATTCCATTTTTCTCTACGTTTCAAAGTGCAGATAACTTTTCTGCTTTGTCTTCTGGCAAAACTCCAAAGTCGGTTCAAGAGGTTGTGGATTCTATAAATTATCGTCAATTAGAAAAGTATCCGTATTTTTTTTCCACAGTACGCTCAAAAGACCCAGTCTGTGCGAATTTAAGAACAATAACTTTAATTTTAGCAAAGGCAGTTTATAACCCAGAGTATTTTGGGATAAGGCTTAACGGACAAAAAATAACGGAGCGTAAATTGTGGGACTTGGTTTTGGTTTTAGATATTGGTAAGTGCTACGACTTAGCAAGATATATTCATGAAAATTTAGAAAGTATAGAAAAATTGGATATGTATGTTTTGACCTCACTTTTTAAGATTTTTGATGAGCCGATAAAGAAACTAGAACATGACCGCAAAATTGCAAAGCACAATATTGAACTGGAAGAAGCAATGCTACTTAATTCAGCACAAGCAGTACAAAGCAATTTTAAGGACGACGTATGAAAGCAATACAAATAGGTTGGTTTGGCGATGGGTTTATTGAGCTAGACTACAACGAACTAAATAAACAAATGCGTAGAGCAAGTAAAGGGCGAAAAAACAAAAAAGGAGGAATTTTACATGAGTGTAGATGAAATAGTAGGACTTGCAATAGGTTGTGCTTTTATAATCGGAGGTTTTATATTCTTTGCAATATATCTTAAATGCTGTATGCCACAAATTATTAAATCGGAGCAAGATGAAAATCGAGAGGCGTTACTTAAAGCACGTGCAGAAATAAGACAAAAGAAAAAGTTAATTAAGGCTTTTGAAGAAGAACTTATTGCAATGGATCGAGAAATCGAGGAAAAACAAAACAAAATAGCCACTTTGGAGGTGGAAATTGGAAGAAAGTAATAGCAAAAAGTCAATTTGGATATTTTGCCTTGTGTTCTTAATTTGCTTGCTACCGAACTGCTGGGGGCTATATTATCAAATGTACTTAAAAGATAACGTTACAATAACGACAGCGTACATAGACGACGCCACCTACAGCGAGGATGAAAAGTACTTTATAAACTTAGAATACTACTCAAATGCGTATAGCAATGGTATTGAATGTTTTGGTGCAAGGTGGGACTATTACACAGATACTAGCATTCCAGACAAAAAAGAGGATGGCTCTTATGGAGATAAATACACCTACTCTTCTGGCGTGCAATTCAAAAATGGATATACCTATTCAAAATACGCAGATACAAATAACTGGAACTATTCATATAGTGCTTTCAAAATGAATGATTGCACTTTTTACAATACATCAAATGGCGTTTCATTTGACGCTACAAACTCACTTGAAGACATGAACCACTGGGTTTATGACATAGACGGGCAATTATGCTTAATTGAAGAAAAAGGCAATATAAATGAGTACAAAACTCTTTGGGTTGATCGAGGTACAAAATACGATACATCTATGCTACTTTGTGACCTTTACGACGTGGTAAAAAGTCTACCAGACGGGGAACAAGTAATTACTATCGACCTTTCAAGATATTACAACGTTTTTCTTTTCGATGGCAAAGAATTTGATAAGGGAACACCTGCAACAACTGAAAATTGGGTTTTTGTAAACGTTTATATTTACAAAACCTCAAACGGTTTGGTTTCTGCTAAGCAGTCAATGTTTAAGTCTTATATGGGCAACCCTGAATGGTCGCTCTATGGAACTGCAAGCGAAAACTATTGGCAAGCAAACGTCGAGTATAATCTTACACTTAAAGATTTTACTTTCACTTATGAAAATGGAGGTTATTACCTTAAATTACAAACAAGCTGTATCGACTATCTTAAAGAATTTAAGAATATGAGATTACTTGTTAATCTTGACATAGATAAAATTTATCTTGGTGCAGATAAATTGAATATCGAAGGGTTTAGTTCAAATGCTTTTGGTGGACTAAAAATTGATACTATCAATTTAACTTCAGATTCGCCTTGTACTTTCAAAGTATTTGATAAAAAATTAAACATTCAACACAGCGATAATATCACTCTTGAATATTTGGAGGTGGCATAATGTTTGACAAATTTTATAGCACAATTATCAGTGTGGCAATTATTGTAATGATAGGACTAGGTATAGTCGCCATGATTAGAAGCAAAAACGGTAAACCATATCTTATGTTCGTGTTTGGTTTAGTGTGGTTTTTTGTAGGCTTATTCAATGTGTTTACTGGCGTGAATTACTACACCACATATTCAAAAGTGTATGGTACGCTCGAGCAGCACGACCCATACGAAGACTTTAACTATTTCGAGTACGACTTGAAGGATATAGCATGGTACGTTGACAATAACAACTATTATTATCAAACATCCTACGCTACAAGTATGGAGTTTGACGGTACGGAAAATGAATACACGTTGCTTTTAAACAATAAACCGTGCGAAACATCATCCACATTCGGTAAGTTACGTGGAGTACAGCAAATTTACTTTAATGACGTGGACGGCACTTACAAAAATACAATAGGACTTGATGTAAATATTACGTTTTATGCATCGAGTATCTCGCTGAAGATAAACACCGACGCGACGCATGAAAGCATTAATCTATTAAACGAGTATATCAAAGTTAATGGTTTCAAATTAAGAATTATAGACAAGGTTTATAGTTCATTCCCGCTACTAAGCGATAGTGCGGGTTAAAAGGGGCAAAAATGAAAAAATTTTTAATCGGATTACTATTATGTGCTTTTCTTGGAAGTACAGGATGTGCGATTTATTACGGAGTTCAGTATAACAATATAGACCAAAATCAAGTTACGGACAATTCGGGTTTGGTGCAGACGGTAGCAGAACTACAAGAAACAATTAAAACTCTTACTGCGGATAGAGAAAAACTTGCTGTGGATTTATTAAGTGTTACGACGCAGAATGAAGCAAATAAGGCTCTTGTATTATCGCTTTCTGCAAATGTTCTCGCATTACAAACGACAATAAAAGATTTGCAAGAAGTTAATAATGCGGACATTGCCACAATAAATACATTAAACGCACAAATTGTTAATCTTAACAATACTATAACAGAACTGAATGCAAGTATAGCTCAAAACTCAAACAAAGAAGCTGTTTTGAATGGTAAAATTGCAAAACTGGAAAACTCGATCACATATTACCAACAATTATTGCGTGCATATGAGGACGAAACAAAGGTTATTGCTACTTTCAATTATGATGGTGCGATTTATAACGTTCAAGTACTCGCTGTAGGTGGAAAGGTAAACGTTCAAACGCCTGAAAATACTGAATACAAACAATTTAATGGCTGGAAAGTGGAGGGAACTATTGTAGACCTTTCTAACTATACTTTGACGCAAGATACAACATTTGAAGCCGACATTACTTATTTTTATGATGTTAATTTTGTCGTAGACGATAGTATAGTAGCAACACAGATAGTACAAGAGGGACAATGTCCTACAATGCCAACAGAGCCAACAAAAGAAGGATATGTATTTAACGGCTGGACTTTGGACGGAAACACTGTAATAGACCCAACAATCACAACAATTTCAGCAAATACAAGCTTTATTGCAAATTGGGCTACACAATATAACGTGCAGTTCAAAAACGCAGATGGCGAAGTTATATCTTCACAAAAAGTAGTTAGAAATACTTTTGCTGAAAATGTAGAATATATACACGAATATGGCTTTTTGGGTTGGTCGATAGACGGAGTTAATGTAGTAAATATTTCTACCACTCCAATTACTGCTGATACTATATTTCTTCCAGTCTTTCAAAAGCAAAAAGTAGTCTTAGATAATGTCATTACAAGCGATAACATTACATTAACAACTACGAAATCAGGTATAACGCCAATGATACAATATCAAGATATATGTACTGTAACTTTAACAAACGAATATATAAAGAGCAACTATGTAAACGGACAAATTAATGGTGCAATTAAGGTTAGGAAGATAACAAAAATATCTTCTGGTGAAAATCCAAATATTGAAGAAACGAAAGTGTTTACTTACAATTTTGTTATTGATATGGAAACAAAGACAGCAGAAATAGTTGATGGTGATACTTTTAAGATTGCTGTCGGTGTAGAAATTGTAGATGGAATGATAACAATTACATTCGCGACACCTGTAAGAGTAGGAATGTTTTTTGTTCAAAACTACTTTGTTAAAAGTCTTCCTAAAATACCAACTACAGGGACAGCACCTATAGTATTGGAAGAAGTATCGTTAAATAATAGTTATTTAGTTTGTGATAGGTAATATATGGAAGAAATTCAGATTAAAGCAAAGAAGATAAAAACCTATCGCTTGCCTTTAATAGATAGATTTGCCATAAACTACAATTCATTCAAGTATTTACTACTCTTTTTGCTGAATATAGTTCCGACAATTATACTAATTTTAGTATTTTTGTCGGAATGGCAAAAAGCCTTAATTTCGATACCTTTTGCAATATTATCCATTTATGCTTTGATACGTTCTTTAATGCTTTTGAGAAATAAAAGCAAGTATAAAAATTGGGCTAAAAAAATGGAGAAAAACCCCGACCATGCGAGTATGTTTACAGGCTCTCCTGGTATGGGGAAAACGCTTAGTGCGGCACACGCTGTTTACTGGATGGCGGTAGGCTCATGGAAAAAGTTACAATGGGAATATTTTAAGCTCATGCGTAACTTGGTTAAGAAAGATTATGTTATGACTGAGGATGATCGAGAAATTTACGAAAGTTATAATTATATGATAAATCACAAAGGCATTCCGCTTTTAGGCTCAAATACTCCTTTTTATTCAAAAAAGTATAGGCGTTTTGCATATAAACTCGGGCCATCATATTTGCGTCAAGAACGGCGAGCTCCTTTTCGTTTGGTGGGTTTGTATGACGAAATAGGCACTGTGTTTAATTTTGAACTTTCAAATGATAAAACAGACACTAATAAAGGTTTAACAATAAGTGATATGGTGCGATTTTGCCGACAGCATGCAGAGTTCCGCTTTATTGGAACAGAGCAAGAAGGTGGCAATATGTATAAAGGAATTCGCAATGTGGTTGCACGATACCGTGAATATGTTGACTTTGAGGCAATATTAAAACCCAAGTTTTTAACTTGGATATTTGATATTTTACAAAAGCATTTCATTAAAGGTATGAAATTATCTGCTTCAATAGCCTTTGGAGGCATTATGGATAAATTTGAAAAGTTTATAGACAAGGTAGGCTTTTTCAAATTACGGTATAAAGACTTTGGGCGTAAAGATAACGTTTTAACGGATAAGAAAGGTGGAGAGGTGTTATATCTTCCATGCTGTGCGGAGTTTATCTACGATACAAGAGCATTTAGGTTTGCTTATGAGGCTAGGAATATGCCGATAATAATGCAACTATTCGAAGATATGAAACTTGCTTCACAAGAGGCATCAACATTTTTACGAGCGTCTTATCCAAAGGAAAAGGAAGAGCAAAAGAAAAAGGGTAAATAGATATACGCGAATTTTGATTAAAAATAATACACTCGTTACTACGAGGGTATTATTCAAAATTCGCGTGTGCTGTTGGCTTGAAAGTGCTTTGTAGTAGGCTTAAATTTGGTTTATTTCAATATAAAGATAAAATCTGTATAAAGATTAAAATGTAAAAAATAACCGCTTAAAATTAATCTAAATAAAGATTAAGGTAGTATAGAAAAAATAAACTTAAATTTAAGACTATATAAACGCCCGTAAGGGCGTTGACGCAACAAAAATTTATGCAACAAATTATGGAGGGAAAATGAAAGAAAAAGAAAAAAACTTGATAGAATACACCATAAGCCTTCTAAATAAAATCACATGGCACTTAGATGATGATATAAACAGTGAAATTATTGCAGAAGATATAGAACAAACTATAACAAATCTAAGAAATTTAATAAAGGAGAATACAAATACAACGCTTAGAGCAGAAAGGAAATACGAACAAGAAATCGAGCAACTGCGAGCAAAGGTTAAAGAGTTGGAAGAAAAATTAGGTGACCCTCATGATGTGTGGGTAGAGAATAATAATCTCGCAACTATAAATAATTGGCAGAATAGTGAAATAACAAAATTGCATAAACGACTAAAAGAACAGCCAAATCAGATTGTAAATGTAATTAAAGCTCGAGAAATTGTAAATAAAGCAGTTTGTAAAATGATAGAAGAAGATATGTCTTATTTTTGTGGCATTGACGGTATATCTGACTATTTTTATTGGGAAAGTAAATTTTTGCAAAAATTAAAAATGGAAAGCAATATTTCTATGCAACAACTTATAGACCATGCAGTAAAAGAATTTAGTGGCTATCCATATGGGGAGTATGGCTGGACTGAGGAAAATATCAAAAGTAAAATCCTTAGTTATGTAGAGGTAGCGAAATGAATAAGCAAGAGATCGAGAAATATATAGCCGAAACAATGGCTCATTTTAGAAAAATTGATAAAGAAAGCACGGAAAAAGATTTTAAGTGGCAAGAAGATTACATTCGCAAGCACCTTTACAAAAAGTACAATATTGGGGGTGTAAGTATGGAACTAATAAAAAGTATAAGTTACGACCAGCAAGAAATTATTAACAATATCCTAAAACTATACAACAAAGGTCAGCCTATCGATTTTGACCCCTGCTATAATGTTGGAGGCTTTTATAGAAATGGGGTTGTAACTGCCCCCAGCATAAAAAGTGATATAAAGCCTTTATTGCCCGAAGTTCTACAGCGAGATGTAAGGTATCTTCCTTATATAAATGAATTTCAATGTATTATGTTTGACCCTCCATTCTTGGCTGGAGGTGGATCGAGCGGAAAAATGGCTCTACGCTATGGTACATTTGGCAGTGTGGAAGAACTGCAAGCATTTTATTATAGTGCGTTTATCTCGCTACAGCGAGCATTAAAAAATAAAGGTTTGTTAATTGTTAAATGTCAAGATTTCGTTCATGGAAGAAAAAATTACATAATGTCAAACTATGTGTTAAATATGGCCCGAGATTTTAATTTTAAGGTGGAAGATTTGTTTATCCTACTTGCAAAAACACGACCTACCTATCATATAAAAACACAACAACATGCGAGAAAATATCATAGTTATTTTATTGTATTAAGAAAGAAGGAGGCTTAAATGGAAGATTATAAAACAAAGTTGTTATCCATTCAAAGTAAACTTGCCTGCTCTAATTCACGTTTAGCGGACTATTTAGATGTGGATCGAGCACAAATAACACGTTGGTTGAATGGCAACGTGCCTAATCATGATAACATAGTTAAAATTGATAAACTTTATAGGCAACTATTAAGTTCAGCATAAAATAACATTGAAAATTGAGTGCAATTAGGCTTAAAGCGACTGAAAAATAAAGTCGCTATATTTCGTTAAAGAAAAAACTTTGACTTTTTAAGGATATAATAATTAATTTGTTAATTGACGTTGGGAGAATGTTGGGAAGTACGCAATGCCGAGCCGTCTTCACCTTTGTTTTAGCGGTATATAGCGATTTTGATTTATCCTTGCAAGCAGGAGGTCATCGGTTCGAGCCCGATATTCTCCACCAAAATGCCGTAAGGCATTTTTATTTTGTCAATAGTCAAAAATTGTATGTGTAAGCGGCCGGTGGGGTGAATAACAAGCTTCTGCAACCGTAGGCTCTTCTATTCCCTACCTGAGATCACGACTAAGTCGTGATTTTTATTTTTGGGAATAAAAGACTTGACAAAAATAGTTGTATTGAAAATAATGTAATTATGATATTTGAAGAAATAAATAAAGACATAGAAAAGTTAAAAAAGATAGTGGTAAGTGACCCAAAGGTGAAGATATCGGAAAGTAAGCTTACCTATCGTCCATATTTTAAGAATGGAGAAATCCTTTTTCAAGAAGAGGTTATTATATCAAATAAAGCCTATCACAACAATTACACATTTGTTGATTTTAAAGAACGGCTAGAAAAGGAACTTGTAGCCTATTATCAGCAAATTTTTATTATGAAAGAGGGGAGTAACATTTCCTTTTTTATAAACCCAAATGGAAAAATTAAACGCCGTGAGGAGAAGAATAAACTTTTATCAGTAAAATTGAGCGAGCATAACAAAGAGAAAAAATATATTTTAGAGGAGGGCGAGAAAATTCCAGCCTTGGTCGATCTCGGGGTTTTTACTACAAATTTTAAGGTGGTTTCATCAAAATATGATAAGTTTAAGCAAATAAATCGTTTTATTGAAATTATTGATAATGAGTTTAACACATACGACAAAAAAGATATAACAATACTGGATTTTGGTTGTGGTAAATCCTATCTTACTTTTATCATATATTATTATTTTGTTGTCAAGAGGGGAATTGAGGCGACGATAATCGGCTATGATCTAAAAGAAGATGTAGTGAATAGTTGTAATGACCTTGCAAAGAAGTATGGCTATAACAATCTGCATTTTGAAGTAAAAGATGTTTCAAAGGGACTAGATGATCAAAAGGTGGATATGCTTGTGTCTTTGCACGCTTGTGATACGGCCACTGATTACGCTCTTTATTATGCGATTAAAAACAAAGTTAAAAATATATTTTCTGTCCCATGTTGTCAACATCAAGTAAACGCAAACATAAAAAGAGGCGGCGACTTTGATTTGCTATTAAAAGACGGACTAATTAAAGAAAGATTTTCTGCACTTTTAACAGATAGTATAAGGGCAGAAATCTTGCGAGGGATGGGCTATAGCGTAGATGTGATTGAGTTTGTTGACTTTGCACATTCGCCTAAAAATATCATGCTTAGGGCGAAAAAAGTGCACGGTTTAAATAAAAGCCTAGAAAAAGTGGAAGGCCTTGTTCAAAAATATGGTTTTGAACAAGAACTATATAAATTAGTAAAAGAGGGAAGAAAGAATGGCGACAAGTAAGGAGTATATTAAATTTATCGCGGAGCAACTTGACGGACTTGAAGATATCTTTATCCGCTCCATGATGGGTGAGTATATTGTGTATTATCGTGGTAAAATTGCTGCATATGTTTGTGATAGCCGGTTTTTGGTTAAAGTTGTTCCGTCAGCAAAGGCGCTACTGCCAAATGCAAAACTTGAACCGCCTTACAAGGGTGCAAAAGATATGATACTTGTGGAAGATGTTGAAGATAAAGAATTTTTAACAAAACTGTTTAAAGCGATGTACGATGAATTGCCTATGCCTAAGAAATAATGATATAATATATAATATATAAATAACAATATAAATAGAGGTGGATATGGAGGAAGTTTTATTCAAAAATGTAAGTGCTATGGGCGAGAAAGAGGCTAAAGCGCTTATCAAGGTCACTGGCAAGAGGGCAATGATTATCTTTTCTCTTGTTTTTCCATTAATATTTATTGCCTTAGGCGTAACATTTATTTTATTAGATGACCTTGACTTTGCGCTATGGATGTTTGCTTTTGCAATAGCCTTTGTTATAGTTTTCCCATTATTGTTTCTTTTTAGTGCGAAGCAGGCAAATAAACAAGTGATTGGTGGAAAGCGCCTGCTAAATACTTTTGAATTTAAAGAGGATATTTTAAGCATTGCAACCGAAAACTTGCAAGATGGCAATAGCCTTGTTAGTGGCACAAGCAACTTGTATTATAAGGATTTGTTCAAATGCCTTGTTACAAACGAATATATTTTCCTTTTCATCAATCAACGCCAAAGTTTCATCCTTGATGTAAACGGTATGGTGCAGGGCGAGGCTAATGATTTGATTGAATTTTTAAAAACAAAGATGGTAAAATTTCAAGATAAAAGAAAACTGGCTTAGCCAGTTTTCTATTTTTCCCACCTTGTCATTTCGACCTTCCCACCACTGTCATTTCGACCGACGCGACCTTTGGCCGCAAAGTGGAGAATTCTAATCACACAAGCAAGCAAACATTCTTTTCGCTAAGTCCTCGAACATAAAGTTCTGCGGAAGTCGCTCAAAAAACATTTGCTTCTTTGTATTTAGTACTCTTCCATAAGGAACTATTATACTGGCTCAATTCTTCTGTCATTTCGACCGAAACGCAGTGGAGTGGAGAAATCTACAAATTTTCAAAAAACACTTGACAAATCCCCCCCCCGAGTATAATAGAGACATGAGGAGGAAAAGGTGGATTATAATAAATTTAATGGTGTAAAAGAATTTTGTGATATAGATGAAGAAATCCTTGATGAAGAACTTGTTGAGCGGTATCAAAAAATATTAAAAGAAGGCAAGTCTTTACCAAAAGACATTGTATATGAAGAAGAAGAGGGTGTTGGTATAAGATTTTTTAAAAAATACAGTGATGAAGAGGTAGAGGCACAACTTGAAATATCAAGAACTAATAGTTTGGAGTCTATCGCTTCTACTTTGAATTTTTTCAAGTGGTTAACTATTGTTGGTCTGTTAGTAATCGCTGTGCTTGTAGTAGTTTTTATATTTAAGTTTAGTGCTTTAATTAATGAACTTACCGAACTTGGGGACTCTATTTCAAAGATAAATTGAGAAATTTTTGATAATTTCTCAATTTTTTTATTTCATAAATTCCATAAAATCACCTGTTTTCATAGGCGATTTTGGTTAAAACCGCGAACACTCGGCGATGTGTAGCCGTGAAAAAAAATTTTCTCAAAAAAAAGTTAAAAAAAATAAAAATTTTTTGAAAAAAGTGTTGACATAGGGTTTTCGATTGTGATATCATACTCATGCTGACACGCAGAAAGCCGCTGTTGTGGCCGTCAGCAATAGAACCTTGACAACTACATAATTTAGTTATAACAGAATGTTGTAACGAGAAACAAATATCAAAATTACACAATAAATGTAATACGATAATTTGCTTATTTCAATTTACGTCGAGTAAATTAAAACAAGAAAGATTTTTAAAAAGCAAAAATGCTAAGATAATCCAATTCATATTTTCATTATTATAATGAAATACATGATTAAGCTACAAAGAGCATATAGGGGATGCCTTGGCACTAGGCGCCGATGAAGGACGTGATAAGCTGCGAAAAGCTACGGTTAGATGCAAATGATCTGTG
Organism: uncultured Bacillota bacterium; assembly: GCA_947053645.1. Classification (GTDB taxonomy): domain Bacteria; phylum Bacillota; class Clostridia; order Christensenellales; family UBA1242; genus Caccovivens. The sequence continues at coordinate 16,206 of CAMRTM010000015.1, forward strand.
ACCCGTAGATGTCCGAATGTGGAAACACACTGGAGGTCATGCTCCAGTATCATAACATGAATACATAGTGTTATGAGGGGAACCCGCTGAACTGAAACAACTAAGTAAGCGGAGGAAAAGAAAGTAAACAAACGATTGTGGGAGTAGTGGCGAGCGAAACTGCAAGAGCCCAAACCATGGGAAGAAATTTCCATGGGGTTTAGGACCTCAATGTGATAGGTTTGACGATAGGTGAAGATGGCTGGAAAGCTGCACGAAACAGGGTAATAGTCCCGTAACCGAAATTGAAGAGCCGTCTAGAGGATTCCAGAGTAACACGGGTCACGTGAAACCCCGTGCGAATATGTGAGGACCATCTCATAAGGCTAAATACGACCTAGTGACCGATAGCGAATAGTACCGTGAGGGAACGGTGAAAAGAACCCCGGGAGGGGAGTGAAAGAGAACCTGAAACTGTATGCTTACAAGCAGAGAAAGGCCGACACATCATGAGATGTTAGGCTGATCTCGTACCTTTTGTAGAATGGGCCGGCGAGTTACGGTATGTAGCAAGGTTAAGTGCTTAAGGCACGGAGCCGAAGCGAAAGCGAGTCTGAATAGGGCGAACACAGTTGCATATCGTAGACCCGAAACCCGATGACCTAACCATGAGCAGGTTGAAGCGGTGGTAACACACCGTGGAGGACCGAACCCACGCCCGTCGAAATGGTCGGGGATGACTTGTGGTTAGAGGTGAAACGCCAATCGAATCGGGATATAGCTGGTTCTCCTCGAAATAGCTTTAGGGCTAGCCTTTGCTAAAAGATTGCTGGGGGTAGAGCACTGAATGGACTAGGGGCCTTCGCGGGTTACCGAATCCTATCAAACTTCGAATACCAGACAATTGTTCGCAAGGAGTCAGACGGTGACGGATAAGCGCCATCGTCAAAACGGAAACAGCCGAGATCTACAACTAAGGTCCCAAAGTAATGGTTAAGTGGAAAAGGATGTGAGATTGCACAGACAACCAGGATGTTGGCTTAGAAGCAGCCATTCATTAAAAGAGTGCGTAATAGCTCACTGGTCGAGTGATAGTGCGCCGAAGATTCAACGGGGCTAAAACCATACACCGAAGTTTAGGAATTCAAGTTTATCTTGGATTGGTAGAGGAGCAATGTATACGGGCAGAAGCGGTATCGAAAGGGGCCGTGGACTGTATACAAGAGAGAATGCCGGCATGAGTAGCGAGAGCATAGCGAGAATCTATGCCGTCGAAAGTCTTAGGTTTCCTGGGGAAGGATTGTCCGCCCAGGGTAAGTCGGGAACTAAGCTGAGGCCGAAAGGCGTAGGCGATGAACAACTGGTAGATATTCCAGTACCACCAAAATGCGTTATAAAACAAGCAATGACACAGTAGGATAGTGGATGCACGGTGATGGAAATCCGTGTCTAAATCATGAGGGGTCTAGTGAGTAAAGTACCATTAGAGCACACCCTAGGTGATGATGGGGAGTGAAAATTAGTAGCGAAGTCCATGAATTCACACTGGCGAGAAAAGTTGCGCTCGTAAGTATTAGGTGCCCGTACCGCAAACCGACACAGGTAGACGATGAGAGAATCATAAGACGAACGGGATAACCCTTGTTAAGGAACTCGGCAAAATGACCCCGTAACTTCGGGAGAAGGGGTGCCAGGTCGAAAGGCTTGGCCGCAGTGAAAAGTCCCAAGCGACTGTTTATCAAAAACACAGGTTTCTGCTAAATCGCAAGATGAAGTA
>CAMRTM010000016.1 GCA_947053645.1 uncultured Bacillota bacterium
GTGCAAATTATTTTGAATTTTGTCGTTTGTATGTTAAAATCTTTTTATAAAAAAAGATTAAATTCGAGGTGTAATATGTCGAAATTAAAAATTGTTTTTAGTTCTTTAATAGTAGGACTTATGACCGTGGGCTGTATATGCTTAGGGCTTCCTTTATCTTTACAAGATTTTTCTCTTCCTACCGCTGCAAATGAAACAGTGGTAAATAACCTTCAGCCTTATGTGAAGTTGACAAACGACGCAAGAAAGGCAAGTGATTTTGTTTATCTAATGTCTGGCGAAAACACCTTTAATTTAACTATCGCCGAAAATGACTTTTCCTACATACCAAGCAGTCAAAATTTAAATGAATTTTACTATTTTGATTTTAACAACATTGCATTGTATCACAATGTCACAAACGACAATTTATCCTCTATAGATAATCTTCAGAATCTTTTGAATAACATATCAACAAACACAAACTTCATTACACATTCAGAAAATACACCCGATGGCTACTCATTCCAACCTGAAAAATTGGATATTAAAATTGCCCTTAAAAAAAATAATGAATCTATCAAGGTTGACAATAATTTAGTAACTCTAAATGAAGAAGGTGCATATACGCTTGCTATCAACATGGATGTTTACTACACCACAAATGGTGGAATGACTTTCAATATACTGGAAGACCAAAGTGAACTTTTCTATACTTTTATGATTTTTGATTATGGCACATATTATAACACCGCGTCTAACCGACCTAACACAGTTATGTCGAATCAGATTAGATCATCATCTTTAAGTAATACCCAAAACTCATATTCCATGTACTATTATTACAATTATTCAAATTCCAACCTTCCTAACTTTGAATATAATCCTAGTCTTTACGAAATGTCAATTAGATACACTAGTGTTGACAATATACCATATTACACTACTGTAAAACTTGATGGAGAAAGAATTTATTTCTTAGACGCAGATAAAAATGAGTATGATTGTGATTTTCTCTTTGCAAGATACAATGACGGTAAAATAAATTTAACCTTTAATGATCTTGGAAGTTATGACTTAATATTCAACTTAGTCTATGCGGTAAACGGACATGTATATGACCTTCCTATTGACACTTTAAATCAAAGACTTTACAACTTTGGTTACCAAATCTATTTCACCGACCTTGGCACAATAGATCCCGACACACATACCACTGTTCAAGAAGAATTTAAACTTTTAAATCCCGATAAGACCCAGTTTTATAATGCAGCGGATATAACAAGCCAGTTATCTGACATTTTAGAAACTTCCAACTACAACCCTTCTAGTGCGTCTAAAGATATAGATGAATTAAAAACTGCAATAAAATCCAAGTTGACAAAGATTACACCTGCAACAACTAATCAGGCACCTATAAAATTTAAATCCAATATTACTCCTAATAATAACTCTATTATTTATCAAGTAACCTCTAAAAACAATGAAATTACTATCAGTGATGGTTCAACTTTTGATGGTGGAAATATTAATATTGCTGGAACCTATCTTATAATTACCGATTATACATACTCACAATTTACAGCGGTGAATGGTGTTGCCCAAACTCAGGCACATCACTATCAGGTTTTCTATTTCACATATGATGATAAGATTTCCACATATGAAGTTAGAGATTCTGAAAACAGCCTATTAAGCAACAGGGCATTTACAAACAACAATGTTTTCGTAATTAACAATTCTGCTTCAAAACCTTTTGATGCACAAGCAACGATTACTCTTTCTGCAGTTAATTATTTAACTAAGCAACCTCTATGGCAAGGCGAAAAAGATATCACCACTTTCAATGGTGAATTTGGAATCAATTATAATGCTGGTAACTTACTTGGCGATAACAACAGTTATGGAATAAGCATAGATTCTACTACAAACGCGACATTTACAGTAAGAATTTACGAGAAAAATTCCGAAGTGCCAACAACTAGTATTTTCACCATTGACACAACCTCTATTAAAAATTTAAGAGCAACAACCGCTTCCCCTTCCTCTAATAGTCTTTATAAATTAGGAGATATAATAGAAGGCAACAAAAGTAACAAACCTATTGTTTTCTCTTGGGACAACAAAGATAGTGGGGCTATCACTTACGGTTACTATTACTACTACCCGCTTACACCTTCAACTTTCTATCACCACACCGAAAGCGGAGATTCCTCCTTATTAAGTTTTCTTTCTAGAAAAGGAGATGATTATTTCTTACCTATTGAAGCTAAACTAGACCTTAAAACTACTGAAAATGCAATTTGGCCTAAATATGAAAATGCTTCTGGCTATTCTACAACTATTCCAAAATCATATGTAAAAGAAGAAGCAGGGCTTTACATTATTGAAGTTTATGACCAAGCCGGCAACTCAGATTTTGGCATTTACCTTATTGACAAATCCTCACCTATTTTTGTGAAAAATATCGAATCTAACGCTGGAGATACTCGTTCTATTCTTTCCTCTGGTGACATTATCACTATACCAGAACAAAAAGAACTAAATAATGGCTATGATGTTTCCATTGAATGGGCGCCTTATAAAGGTATATATCTTAAAAATTTTGATATCTCTAATTTCTCCATATATATTTCAAACAACCTGCCCGATTCAGCCGCAAGCCAATTACAAGAAAAACTGCAAGAGCAACTTAATAAATTCTTTGGCGGCGTTGAAAATCAGACTACTGGCGGAATGAGATATGAAAATATCGCACAAATAGAAAGTAATATGACCGCAACTCCACCTGAAGCGTGGAATGAAGCAAGTAAATATAGCGGAAACTATTTAAAAATTGCTGTCGATAGTAATCACTTGTTTAAAGATAGAATACAAGACACGCCATCTCTTAGACAGGGTTACAACTATCACTTTGATTTGATTACTAATGGTAGTGCAAATGAAGGAACATATGCTTTCTATGTTCGCGACGAATCAAATTCAGCCAAATTCGGTAATATAGAATACGCTCTTAGCAACTATCCTAGTGCCTATATGAGTGTGACCGTATCTTCGGATTCTTCCAAATTAAAAATTACTTCTGAAAATTCAGTCCTAGAATTTGAAGGTTATAGTTTAGTAGGTAACTTCTATGAAAAAAATGGAGAAGATCTAAAATACAATGCAGAAGATGGATTCTCCCCTTCTAAACTTAATTATAGATTTGCTTACTATGTGCCAGTTAAGACAGAAGCCCCTCTTACCATTAGTTTCGTCCCTTTTGCACAAGACGGAAACAAAGTGGAAAGTGTAAACGTCTACTATTATGCTTATAAAAAAGCATCAACTGACGTTAAACAATATGAAAACAAAAATGATACAACCGGCAAAATTTTAGGTCAAACATTCTACTATACTTTAGAAGAAACACCTGAATTAATTCCAATATTTAAATATACAAAAGAATATCAACAGGGAGAAATCAAAGAGGTTACACTCTCGTCTTCTGGAGGAAATAGCACTGCAAATGCTGGAAAATATGTTATTGTTCGTAGATATTTTAAAGAAAATGAATCCACAAACACATATGATTATTATGAAAGAAAAATTACACTTATGGTTGACAGATATAATGTTATCTCTGAGCGTGAAAATGTGACAAACGATAATAAAGTTTCCTCGCAAAGTGTAGTTGGACATGATATGCTTGTAACTATGTACAGCCTGCCAACCCAAAGCACTCTTCAAGTTTCCTTCCCTTACCTAAACGAGAACAATGGTGGCTTAAATTCCGGTTCCTTCCACACAGTAGATTCTACTGACGAAGCAACTGAAATTGCCACAAGTTTAACTACAAATAAACTTCCTCTTTCAGTTAAAATACCCGAGTACAAATATACGGAAAACTATAACTATCATAAAGATGACAACTCTTATTCAGTAAACAAAAATGACGCGCTATCTTACTTTGGAAATGCAAACATTATTGAACCAACAGATGATGATCAATATTACTATGTCGAAGTTGACGGTGCGAAAAAACGCTTTGATACTAAAGACGAAGCAGAAAACTATATAGAACAAACTATTATTCCAGAATATAAACTTTATGCAGTGATAGAATACAGATCTTCTAATACGGCAAGCCCAATCTTCTACAAAACAAATGGCATTGCTACAAATGGTTATTTGAATTTCTATAGAGTAAATAGCATTGATGAAAATGTATCTGACACGGCAACTGCCGCAATATTCACAAATGCAGGCTCTTATTATGTAACAATCTATCAAGCACAAAATCGTGGAAATAACGCAGCATTTAGCAACTCATATCGCTTTAAGTTTGTTATTAACTCTCCAGAACCAGACTTTACAGTATATAATGGCAATGACATAAAAGCAAATTCTGTTGTGAATGGAGAAGAAACTTATTATGTAAATACAAAAAATATTTCTATTAAATGGCAAGACAGTGACAGTAGATACATCGCTAATCTCGATAAAGATAAGATTTTAATTTCAATCAATGGTTATGAACTTCAATCCTCGCAATTTAAAGTGAAAGATGAAGGAACTCTTGCTCATCGTATTGATTTAGACCTTGGTTCAGATGCGTTTAAAGAATACTCTGCTTGGCAAAACAACTCAGAAATTTCAATTACAATGCAACTTGAAGGACATAGTGAATATTACAACAAAGTAACTAAACGGATTATTGTAGACTACTCCGCACCCCTTGAACATATTTCAAGCCTTATGTCAAATGTCACTAACGCATATTCACCATTTGATCGACTTTATCAAGAAAAGAACATGCGTTCATTATTAAACAATGAAGGAGATGAAATTAACTTAAGCAATTGGACATTAGATACGATTGATAAAAATCTTGAAGAAGTTAGTTTCTCTTACTCAGTAAACGCTAATTCAACATTTAAATATTATGCTTACAATGTGACAAAAGACTTCTTTGATAGTCTAGCAAGCAGTTTGACAAATGATACCCTACCTACCGATGCAAGCTTCATTTACTATAAAGAAATTGGCGATATTGAAACATATCTAACATCCTATACTCAGACAAGAAATTTCTCGAGTTTTACATATGACGATATTAAGGAAATAGACTATATTACATCTAATCACTATTATGAAATAGTAGAACAAGATTTTGCAGGCAATACAACCATATATATCGTTCATGTGTATGACCCTAATGAAAATTTAGCAGTAAAGTATCACAACTCAGAAGAGTCCGATGTAATTATTAATAATTCAGTACTCTATGATGAATTTGATATCTACTCGATTACTGGTTTTGAACTTGAACAATTAAATTATTTAAGTGACCCATGGGGAATTTATAGAGTGAACATCTATAGACAAAATCAAATTATATATATGAAATCTCCTTGGCTACAACTTGATAATCAGGGTGAATATAATGAGGGCTTGACATCAATTTATAGAATAATATCAAATGGAAATGATTTCATAGAAACAGAGATAAAGAACATCTTTAAGGACATACCTTCACAAGAGCGTAAACATCATGTGACATTGATAGATAGATTTATGGGAAGTGCAATGGATTTACGAATATCTATAATGAATTCATCCTTCACTTATAATGAATACTCTACGCCTACTTCCGCAACTCTTGAAATCAGAGTCCCTAATGAATCTCAGGCTAACGATGCTAATTATGCTTGGCTTTACCCTACAAATATAAGTATCTCTCAGCGAATTGCCTCTGGTAACAATACTTCTAGTTGGGACTCATTGGTTACAAATATAAGTAATAATACTGGAAATCCTAATCTCTGGACTAGCACTAATTCTTCAGTTTCTATTACTTATTCAGCATCTGGTTATCTTGTAATTACGATAAATCTTGAAGCCAACTCGAACAATCTTTTCAAATATGAAATTACTGATAACTTTAAGAAAATGACAAATATTCTTCAACTTGTTAATAGTCCAAACTTTAATGAGGTTGAAGGCGAAAAGAATATCTATGAAAAAGTGGAAGCTGATAGATCTACAACATACCTTACATCTGGAAATATTAAATTTCAATACAATTCATTAATTTATAACGCTATTGTTAAAGACAGCAAAGGTGATGAAATAAATGATATTAGAATTGTAGAAAATTCAGTTACTAAAGTTAATTACATGAATTTCACAAAAACTGGTGTTTACTTTATTGAACTTTATGATATAACAGTAGAAGATGAACAAACTCCTTCTCGAAAGGTAAATATAAGAATATACGACAGCCTTCCTTCCTTCTATGACTCTGACAGCGTACAAACTCCTTTTATTTGGTTCCAAGACAAAAACAATGAACCTATCTCCGGCACTACAAGTAGTAGAACTGAAACTGTCATTATAAACGGAAAACATTATATGGCTAGAAGTAAAATACTTACTACATATTCAAATAATGTTACCGCTTATTTCAGTGCTAGCCAACCTTCTTATGAAGATGTGAACGCAAGTTATAATAATGAGTACTCTTACAGCATTTACTTCTCAAATGATAATGGAAACTCTTGGATAAATATAAATGATTATGCGGTAAACGGATTTAGTTTCATAGGAACTGGCGATTATAAATTCTTAATCATTTATGATGATGAAACCGTTCTTACTGATGTATGTCAAATTTACTCTATCAAAATACATGATTCTTCCTCAGTTTACTATACAGTTGAACTAAGTGATGGCACCCCCGTGGATATGGCTTATGATATGGATGGTAATCCTTTGAAATATATGGTTTATGATAATAATGGAAGACCTGCTGGAGAAATTACTGAAAACTATATTGTCAGTGTAGACTATAGCAACCATGACAGCGTAAAAAAAGAGGGAAGTAAAGCCCTTAATATAGAGGTAGAGTTAGAGCGTCACTACCCTGCTGGAAATGGAGTAGAGGTAGAAATTTGGTCATACTATGGCGATAATATTAAATCAGCCTTTTCAGTTATCTATATTGGACAAACTGATGATAAAGACCGTCCATTACTTGATCTTTTGAAATATGAAGACATTTCAAGCACTCCTGATATTGATCTGCACAGCAATTATCTTCAAATTCCAGTAAATAGCGAAGGTTTTAACTTAAAACTATATTGGACAGACCATTTTGGAATCAATGAAAATAAAATTAATATAGAGGTTTTAAAATTATTCAACAATGATTACACTGAAGTAGATGTAAAAGTTTTCTCTAATGGAACGACAAGATATACTACTTTATCAAGAGCGGGAACTTACAAAATCAGATTCTACGATTCATGCTCTCCTTGCAATCAACAATACTTCGGCAGTATTAACAATACATGCTTAAATTTAGTACTTCTTAACACTACGCCTTTCACCGTATCATATAAAGATCCAACAACGGGTGAAACTCATGTTACAGAGCCTAATACTAGAGCAGTTTATAATGACGAGGTTACACTAAGCCTTTCAAATCACTTTACATACTTCCACCATGCACCAGATATTGAAGTGTATAAGGACGGAAGTGAACAACCTTATACAGGTTATGACACTTCAATAAATAATTACACCTACACTTTCAAAGAAAATGGTTACTATGTTGTCAAGTTTGTAAATGCTGAAACCAAAGAGGGCGAGCCTATTGGCCAAGAAGAATTTGTTTTCACTATCATAAATCAAAACGAATCACGATACGCTTATGAATTCTCCCCTTACTCAGATTACTATGTACAACGAGTAATAAAAAATGGTATAGATATTACACGATCGCTTGTAGACCTTGCAAGCAAAAATGATATTGTAACAATTAATGACGAGAAATATCTTACAAAACTACTCCTCTCTTACTTTGATGAAAAAACTGGTGCAGGTAGATATACTATTACAATAAATACTGGAGAAGAGATATATACTAATTCTTCTATATCAGAATTTACTTTCTCTCTTTGGATCAATCTTGCTACTCCTCCTGTTTCAGTATCAATCGCTAATGGCGGTGCCACCACAGATAACATCACTCTAAACTTTAACGCTTATACCCTTTACGATACTGTGGGCGACTGTTACATACAGATTGGAAATGATAGATTTGATGTAAATGCCGAAACCTTAGCATCTCTTGGCGGAGAAGGTGCGGCCATTACAATTACAAAAAATGGTACCTACTATATTCAAATTTACACTACTAGCAATACATTATTATACTCTTACAAGGTAACTAAAAATGAACCTCTTAATACATGGGCAATCATCGCTATTGTAGTTGGCGTGTTAGCCGTTGGTGTTATAATCTTCATTACTATCAAACTTAGAAAGAGATTAAAGGTTAAGTAAAAATTCTGATTAAATAAAAAAGTGGAAAAATATTTCCACTTTTTTTATTATTTCACTTGACAATTGAATAACTATTCAACTATAATATAAATGATTGAACGGTTGTTCAACTATAAAGGAGATAAAATGACAAACATTAAAACAGATTGCAACTGCAATTTACAGAATAAAAAAATACGATGCAACTGCAACAATTCAAGACGCCAGATGGATTGCGACTGTAATATTATACACACTGAAGTTGTAAAACAAGCGAAGAGCAATATGCCGGACGAGGAGATACTTCTTTCTATGGCAGATTTCTATAAGGCTATGGCAGACAGTACCCGCATAAAAATTTTAAGTGCGTTACGCGGAATGGAAATGTGTGTTTGCGACATTGCAAGCCTTCTAAACATGACTAAATCCGCAGTATCTCACCAGCTTTTAAATTTAAAAGAAATGGATCTCGTAAAATCTCGCAGACAAGGTAAAGAAATGTGGTATAGCTTAGCCGATGAACATGTAGAACAGGTGTTTAAAATAAGTTACGAACATGTCTTGGAGGCAATAAATGAAGGTTAGAATTGAAGGACTAGATTGCCCTAATTGTGCACGGGCTTTAGAAAATGAAATTAACAAAATTGAAGGGGTGAAAAATGCTAAGATAGATTTTTTAAAATCATCCCTTACCTATGAAAGCGATGACATAAATATTCTTGATAAAATCAAATCTCTTACTAAGCGTTTAGAACCTGACGCTAGAATAATTCATAAGGAAACTTCAAAACAAGTTAATAAAAAATCTATTATAGATTTAATCTTACTCTGTGTTGGACTTATTATCGGAGTGATAGTTTTCTTTGTAAAAATGCCAACTTGGACATTTTGGACACTATATTCACTAAGTGCTCTTCTAATGGGATATAATACCTACTATAAAGCAGTAACTTTATTATTTAGAGGTATAATCAACGAAAATCTTCTTGTAACGATATCTGTTGTAGGAGCCTCTATCATTAGCGAGCATATGGAAGGACTTATGGTGATTGCCCTATATTCAATTGGCAAAGTGTTTGAAAATATCGCAGTTAACAAATCGCGAAAAAGCATTGAAGCACTTGCAAAAATTCAACCTGACTTTGCTGTAATTTTAAATTCAGATGGAAAAGAAGAAAGGGTAAAGCCAGAAGAAGTTCCTCTTGATTCTATAATTATTGTAAAAGCCGGCGAAAAAGTGGCAATTGACGGAAAAATTATTGAAGGCAGCTCTTCGATAGATATGCAAAGTTTAACTGGAGAAAGTGTTCCAGTTAATGTTAAAACTGGAGATGAAATCCTTTCAGGGTCAATAGTGCTTGATGGTGTTATCAAAATAAAGACTACTAACCTATCTTCTGAAAGTACAATTACAAAAATACAAAATCTGGTGGAAACTGCTGCCAAAAATAAATCTAAAACTGAAACATTTATATCAAAACTAACAAAATGGTATACACTTGCAGTTGTAGGTCTTGCACTGATAGTATGGGGAATTGTTTGGGCTGTAACAAAAAATTTCGATACCGCTGTTTATCGTGGACTTATCTTCCTTGTAATATCTTGTCCTTGTGCTTTTGCAATTTCTGTACCACTCTCATACTTTAGCGGGCTTGGCAACGCCTCTAAACACGGAATACTCATTAAAGGTTCAAACTATCTTGATGCTTGTGCAAACTTAAGCACAATTGCATTTGATAAAACCGGCACTCTTACTACAGGGCAATTCACTATAGAAGAAATCAAAGTTCTAAATGATAAATTGACAGATAACGATATTCTTCATTTATGCGCTCTTGGAGAGCAATATTCCCTACATCCTCTTGCTAAGGCAATCTGTGATGCTTACAACGGTAATCTGGAAAAGATAAGTGCCTTTAAAGAAGTTGCGGGAAAAGGCGTGGAATTTAAATTCCACAATAACAGATACTTTGTTGGGAGAAAAAGCAAAGCCCTTGAAAGCACTTGCGTGGAACTTTTTGAAAACGAAGAAAAACTTGGTGAAATAATTTTGAGTGACACTATAAAAACAAGTTCTTTCTCTGCAATAAACGCTTTAAAAGAAATGAAGGTGAATACCGTACTTTTATCTGGTGATAATGAAAAAATCGTTTCAAAAGTGGCAAAAGACATTAATATTGATGAGTCCTTTGGAAAACTTCTTCCAGAAGATAAGTATAATTGGATTAACAACCATAAATCTAAAACGCAGCGAATAGGCTATGTTGGTGATGGAATTAATGATGCCCCTTCCCTTTCACTTGCGTATGTTGGTTTTAGCATGGGAATAAATGGAAGTCCAGCAAGCATTGAAGCGAGTGATGTTGTGCTTGTAGATGATAATCCAGAAAAAATAACCTCTGCCATAAAAATATCAAAATTCACTAGAAAGATTGTGATAGAAAATATAGCGTTTTCGGCAATTGTAAAAGTTGTATTTCTGGCATTGGGTGCTTTCGGAATAACAGGTATGCTGTGGGCGGTATTCGCTGATGTTGGCGTCACACTGCTTGCAATTTTAAACAGCTTGCGAGCTTTAAAATATAAAGCTAAAAAGAAGAACAAATAAAGTTCTTCTTTTTTTAAAACTCCTCTTGACAAAATTCGATAATGCGTTATAATTATTATGGAGAAAAAATATGAGCAAATTATTTAATTCATCAACTGGTTATGTAAATATAAATAAAACCGCCTTACTTGGAGGCGAGCCATATAAAAATAATATAGATTATTTTATTACAAAAGAAGATAAAGCATTATATAACATGTCAAAGATATCTGGCGAAAAATTTAGTGCTATTATTGCCCAAGAAAAAGAAAAGGCTCTTAAAAACCTTAATATTCCACAAGATAAAAAAGGTGACAAAGAAACAATTATGAATGCAATTGATAATGCTTCTTTTAAGGATCTTTTTTACAGCCGACTTGAATTTATGGCACCAGAACTTAGAAAAGATTGTGAAGTGATGCTGTCTATTGCAAATAAATATTCGTCTTTAAATGCTCTTGAAGGTTTTTGGAAGCAATTTGTGCCAACAGAATTAAAACTAAAAAAAGAATTTGTTCTGGGATTAATAAAGCACAATGGTCAAATGATAAAGATATTAAGCAAAACATCTTCAAAATTTATTAAAGACAAGGATGTTGCTATTGAAAGTATAAAACAAGATTACAATAATAGTAAGTATATTCATGTAGACCTATTGAATGATAAAGATGTTTGTATTGCAATTGTATCTAAAAAAGGTTCTGCTATAAATAGAATTGATTACTACGATTTTGACATTGGCTTGGCCGCTGTAAGACAAAATGGACTTACACTCCCGCATATACCATTGGAAGATCGTCAAAAACCAGAAATGTCATTGGAAGCGTTAAAGAGCAATATTACTGCATGGAAATATGTTCCAATGACTCTAAAATGCAAAAAAAGTTTTGCTCTTCAAGTAGTAGATACAATATCTACTGAAATACTTCCTCGAATGCAATATTCCATTATGACAGATAACAAAACTTTCATTGTCAAAAACTGGAATGAAGATATTGATATAGGATTAAAAGCGTTATCTAAAAGCAGTAAAGCATACAACTTTTTAAGCGAAGATTTAAAAATAAACCCTGAAATTAACCATGCCTATATAAAAGCAAAAGCACAAGAGGAAGAAAGCGAATAAAAAAAGAAGGACTGATTTTAGTCCTTCTTTTTTATTACATTCCTGAATTAAGTCTAATTCCAGGGCCCATTGTAGATGCAATGGTGATACTCTTTAAGTATTGTCCTTTTGCTGCCGCTGGTTTTGCCTTTACGATTGCTTCGATAACTGTATTGTAGTTTTCTACAAGTTTCTCTTTACCGAAACGCATTTTACCGATAACAACATGAATAATATTGTTTTTATCAAGTCTGTATTCTACCTTACCTGCCTTAGCATCGTTAATTGCTTTTGCAACATCCATAGTAACAGTGCCGCTCTTTGGGTTTGGCATAAGTCCCTTAGGACCGAGTACTCTTGCTACTCTACCTACAACACCCATCATATCTGGAGTTGTGATACATACATCAAAGTCAAGCCATCCACCTTGGATTTTAGCAACGATATCTTCTGCGCCAACATAGTCTGCACCAGCTTTAACAGCATCATCTGCTTTATCGCCTTTTGCAATAACTAATATTTTAACGCTTTTACCAGTACCGTTTGGAAGTACACACACACCACGCACTTGTTGGTCTGCATTTCTGCCATCCACACCAAGCCTTACATGAAGTTCTACTGTTTCATCGAACTTTGCTTTTGGAAGAGCAAGAAGTGTATCAAAACCTGAGTTTACATCATAAACATTTTGCTTAAGCATTTCACTTGCTGCATTATATCTTTTTCCGAATTTCATGTCTTACCTCCTTAGTCCACAACTGTAACGCCCATACTTCTTGCGGCGCCTTCAATCATTGACATAGCAGATTCAACACTTGTACAGTTAAGATCTGGCATCTTTGTTTCTGCAATTTGTTTAATCTGTTCTCTTGTAATTTTTCCGACTTTTGTTTTGTTTGGTGCTGCTGACCCGCTCTCTAAGCCGATTGCCTTCTTAATAAGAACTGCGGCTGGTGGAGTCTTAAGCACGAATGTGAAACTTCTATCTTCATAGATAGTAATCACAACTGGAATGATAAGACCTGCTTGTGCTTGTGTCTTGTCATTGAACTCTTTAGTAAAACCAGCGATATTGATACCGTGAGGTCCAAGTGAAGAACCTACTGGTGGTCCCGGTGTGGCTTTACCTGCAGGAAGTTGTAATTTAACAACTGCTGCAACTTTTTTCTTTGCTGCCATTTTTTCCTCCTTAAGTGGTTATATTGAACTTTGGCAAAAGTCCTCCCACAAATTTCGGTAGTTTATTGTCATGCCGGACAGGTGCATTATGCCCCTATTTTAACGCTTTCGCGGTAAAACCTAATTAATTTTGCGAACCTGAGCAAATTCAAGATCTACTGCGGTTTCTCTGCCGAACATCTCGACATTAACCGTGATTACATTCATTTCAGTATTAACGGCAGAGATTTGTCCTATCATGCCGTTAAGTGGGCCATCAATAACTTCCACTTTATCACCTACTGCGAGATTTACCTCAACCTTGATCTTTTCAAGACGAAGTTTCATTATTTCCTCCTCAGTAAGAGCAAGTGGTCTACCTTTAGGACCAACGAATCCTGTAATTCCACGAGTTCTTGTCACATTGTGCCAAAGGTCATCTGCGTACTTCATTTTTACCAAGATATAACAAGGCATTGCTTTACGCTGAACAAGTTTCTTCTTACCATTCTTTTCTTCAACAACATCTTCCATAGGAATGATGATGTCGAATATTCTATCTTGAAGGTTAAACTTATCTACCACTGTTTCAAGATTTTCTTTCGCAACATTTTCATAGCCAGAAAAGGTGTGAAGAACATACCATTTCGCTTCAAGTTTCTGTGCAAGGTCACTTGAAGATTCTTTTGGCACTGTAATGACATCATCCTTCTTTGCTTTTTCAAGATCTTTCTCTTCCATATTTCTCTTCCTTTTTCTATTTTAGCCGAATGGGTTAAAAGGTTTACCCATTAAAGCACTTGAGGCAAGGCCTAAAAGTAAGTCTATCCCAAAAAGTACGACTGCAAAAATAATTACAACCGCAAGTACCACTCCTGTCCTTTTTACCACTGTTGGGAAGGTTGTCCAAGTAACTTTCTTAAGCTCAGAGACTGTTTCCTTTGTCTTTTTAGCGACAACATTCTTTTTCTCTTTTTTCTTAGCCTTATTCTTGTCTACCTTCTTCTCCGCCTTTACATTAGGTTTTGTTTCATTAGTTGCTTCAACCTTTTGTGCGGAATCTGGAGTTGTATTTTCTGTTGCAACTTTCACTTCTTCAGTAACTAATTTTTGCTTTTTAGACATAGTTCCCCCTAGTTACTTTGTTTCTTTATGAACAGTTCTTTTTCCACAACGAGAGCAGAATTTCTTGATTTCAATTCTCTCTGGATTTGATGCGGAATTCTTTGATGTTGCATAGTTTCTCTCTTGGCACTCTGTGCAAGCAAGAGTAACATATTTGCGTTTTGGTGCTGCCATTTTTATTCTCCTACAAAAAACTAACACCCCGCGATGAAGTGTTAGTCATATTCTAACATAATAATGTTCCTTTGTCAACAGTTTTAAACGGAATATATTAAGAAATTTTGTCAGTTTACTTAATATCTTTATCTTGGATTGTAGCCTCTATTAGCATCACAAAATCGTCACTCTTGCAACCCGATTTAACCTTTAAAAAATCTGTTGGAGTATTGTAGTCAAGGTCATATTTTAACACTTGAATAAAGTATTGCCTTAAAAACTCCTTAGCGTACAAAAAGGCCTCTTCAATTATCGTGCCATCTGTCGTAAGTTCGATATCTGGAAACAGTACACGGTATACATCTTCATCTTTATAAAATATAGCTGGATAGACAACTCTTTGCATTTTTACTCCTATATATAGTAAATAATAACACATTAATTTCATATTTCAAAATATTTTAATAAAAAATCAAAGAAAAAAGCCTTTTATAAGGCTTTTTATTGCATTTCAACTTCTCTTTGCTTTCCCGCAACACAAGTTTGTTTTGATGTGAAATTAAGATTCCCTTGATTGGCTATTGTAAGTAATGCATTAGGATTTATATAACTATTCTTTTCACGCGTACTAACTTTAAGTATCATGATTTACCTCCGTTTATTATGGCTATATGATAGCATACTTTTCACCAAATGTAAATACTTTTTTTGAAAATTTTTGAAATAATTTTTACCACGCAAACTGACATATTTTTGTTTAACTTACCGCCTGCAAAGAAGCAAGCTAGGCAAGGCTCGAAAGTGCACTAAGGCAGGAGTTTAGTAAATCTAAATGACTGTTTTAGTGTGCTTTCAGCAAACGCAGGATAGCGACGCTTATCTGTAGGCGGTCACATTTTTTCAGGAACTTCGATAGCTAATACATCAAGTGCCTGCATGAGTTTTTTCTTAACAAGGTTTAGTAGTGCCACCCATCCAGACTTCTTTTCCGCATTTTTCTCATTAATTATATTATAGTTGTTATAGAAGCCCGAGAATGCAGCGGCAAGGTCATAAACCGCTGAACAAAGTCCGTTTAGTGATTTATCTTGATAGCACATTTCATATGCAGAATTAAGTTTGATAATGGCACGCATTATATTACGCTCTTCCTCTGTGGCTATATTGATATTGCCAGCAGAAACTTCCACCTTATTTAAAATGGAATTTATACGCACAACCGTATATTGAATATATGGTCCAGTTTTTCCTTCAAAGGAGAGGAATTTATCAAGATCGAAAATATAATCCTTGGACACATTATTGATAAGGTCGCCAAATTTCATTGCCCCCACGCCAATCTTAAGTGCCATCTCCTGTCCACCTTGTACGCCGTTGGCTTTAAGTTTTTCCTCCGCTTTTGTAGAAAGCATAGAGATGATATCTTCAAGTTTAATTGTATCTCCACTACGCGTTTTGAAAGGCTTACCATCCTTTCCATTCATTGTACCATTTACAATATGTACAAGTTGTTGCCCCTCAGGAGAAATACCACTCATCTTGCATACCCTAAACACTTGATTAAAGTGTAATTTTTGTCTTGCATCAGTAACATATTCTATGCGGTCAACATTTTTGTACATCTTGTTACGCATAAGTATTGTTGCAATATCGGTGGTTGCATAGAGAGATGCACCATTTGATTTTTGAATAAGGCATGGTGGCATAGGTGCGTTATCTTCCTCGCTTGCCACCTCTACAACCTTAGCGCCTTCACTGGATTTTAATAAACCCTTCTTATCAAGAAGTTCGATTGTTTCACCGCAATAATCATCGGCAGTACTTTCGCCATACCAAAGATCAAAATGTGCACCAAGTTTAGAATAGTTCGCTTCAATCTCTTTTACAGATAGTTCGCGTATCACTTGATATATCTCATAATAAGGACTCTCTTTGTGTTGAATTTTTAGCGTCCAATCTTCTGCTTTAAGCCTAAACTCCTCTTCCTGTCCCTTTCTTGCACTCGCTTTTGGATAGGCTTCGTTAAGGTCATCAAGAGTGAGGTCTTTATTCTTACCTTTGCCAAAATAGCCGTCAAGTTTGCCGTCCTCATAAAGTTGAAGTTCGGTAAGCCCCATTTGTAAGCCCCAGTCGCCAAGGTGAACATCGCTGATAACTTTGTCACCCATAAGTTTATATAATCTTTTTAAACTTTCTCCAATAATTGCTGGACGAAGGTGCCCCACATGAAGGGCTTTTGCAACATTCGCCCCGCCATAGTCTAGTATTATAAACTGCGATTTATTATGTTTGATAAGTCCACCGCGTTCGTCTTTCAAATACGCTTGTCCAAGACTAGTAAATTTTTTATCGGTAAGTTTTATGTTTATAAACGCTTTCATTACAAAAAA
>CAMRTM010000017.1 GCA_947053645.1 uncultured Bacillota bacterium
AAATTATTTTTATATTTTAATTTGACATTTTATAGGCAAAAGAATATACTAAATCTAAGAGTATGCGAAAGTGGCCTAGTGGTATGGCATCAGCTTCCCAAGCTGAGGATCGCGGGTTCGAATCCCGTCTTTCGCTCCACTAAATTCAAAATAAAAATTGGGGATTCTCACCCGCTTCGCGGTCGGGGCGGACAAGAGGTGTGCGCGCCCTGCCACTGGCAAACTTAGTTTGCCGAACGAATCCCGTCTTTCGCTCCACGCTTAGGACAGACACCAACTCCGTTGCCGCGGACACGGCTTGCATCAGCAAGCCTAACTCGCTACTGCGTTGGTTTCTCCACCTAGTCCTCTTCCAAAGGAGTGTCCTTGCGAATTTCAAGAGCGGGCAAAGCCCTTTCACTATGAAATTCTCCAGTCCCATCTTATAAAAGAAAAGGACTTTTTTTATTATTACTTACTGATAAAAATTTTTCGAAAAATATTAAAAAATGTCGAGATTAGGTATTGACTTTTCCTCTTTCTCATGTTATGATTAGACTATCAAATAAGGAGGACGACATGACTGTAATTGAAATGATAGAGAATGCAGATTCTATGCCTACACGCGAGCCAATAAATAAGACTGCAAAAATTGAAAACAAAGATTTATATCGCGGCAATTGGAACAAAAGGCGTCCAAACAAGGCTCCTACTGCAAGAAGAGTTGGTAAGCGCGTACATGCCCGTGTAGCAGCTAAGCAAAGTGAACTTGACAATATCTTGGCCGTAGAAACTGCTGAATTCATCGAAGCTTATGCTTTAGAAGAAAGCGCAGAGGCGTAATCAGATTTTATAATGTGATGACATTACATAAAGTAATGTCATTTTTTATTGCCACAACCACTTTTACAACGATTTAAAATAAGTCCAATATTAGAAGATACGGCAGAAAAAAAACATTTAAAAGAATCCAAATCTTCGCGATCATAACATTTTGAAAGAGAAATCGCAAGACTAGATGCGAGTACAACCAACTCTTCTGGTGACATATCAAGTTTTTTATTTTTTTCCATAATATTATTTACGCCAAAAATCTAAAATGTGATATTATTATTTAAGAGGATAGTATGAATTATTTTGAAAAAGTATATGCTTTAGTGCAAAAGATACCTAAGGGAAAGGTGTCCACATATGGCAATATTGCACGCGCACTTGGTAATCCACATATGGCACGCCAAGTAGGATGGGCACTTCATGCAAACCCTAGCAATGCTGTAACCCCATGTCATCGAGTTGTAAATCAAAAGGGCGAATTATCCAGTGCATTCGCATTCGGTGGAAAAAGTATGCAAAAAGAACTTTTAGAAAGAGAAGGAGTACAAATCAACAACAATACAGTAGACTTAAATTTATGTTTTTATGATTTAACAAAATAAAACATGCAAATTGCATGTTTTATTTGATTGTTAACCTGTCTTTTACTTCACTCTCTCCAAGTATTGTCATAAGTTCATATATATCAGGAGAATTCTTTTTGCCAGTAAGCGCAAGCCTGATATATTCGCAGACTTTCGCGGTGTTTCCTTTATAGGCTTCTGGGTTTGCCTTATACGCTTTGTTATCTGTGGCATAGCCAAGTTTTTCAGCAACTAATTTCACCCCTGCAAACCATTCATCTTTTTCAGTTGGTAATTTAAAGTCTTTGCTATACTCAGACAAAAACTCTTTATAATTATCAATGCTATCTATTTCCTCAGTTTCTTGTGGGCGAGCAAGCATATATGAGAAATACTCTTCAATCATACTCCACTTGTAAATATCTTTTCTTGGCTTCAATCCGCCCCTATCTATTCCGCAGACTTTAGTCGCGTACTCTTTGTTCTTTTCAA
Source organism: uncultured Bacillota bacterium (assembly GCA_947053645.1). Classification (GTDB taxonomy): domain Bacteria; phylum Bacillota; class Clostridia; order Christensenellales; family UBA1242; genus Caccovivens. The sequence continues at coordinate 1,869 of CAMRTM010000017.1, forward strand.
GATATTCAGCAAGGGAAGGCTTAAACTCTTTTGCCCACTTAAGCCAATTTTCATACACTTCTTGTGCATTCATTTTGGCTATTATATTTTTTGAAATATCGTTAAGTTTGATAAGATCAAATATAGGCGCAACAGCGGTAATATCATTTATTCCAAATCTAAACTCCTGCCAATTTGCGTCTGGATTTTGCGCTCTCCATTTTTCAAACCCAGAATTCACAATATTTAGAAGATATTCTAGAACCGCATTCGCTGGATAGCCCTCTTCAAAATAATATATCATTCTTGCTTCAGGGTCATAGCGTTTCGATATCTTTCGTCTATTCCCATTTTCGCCGATTTTGCAAACTGAAGGATTATGGCAATACGCGATAGGTTTAAACCCAAGTGCTTCAAAAATTTCAAGGTGAACGGGAGTAGAACTAATATATTCCTCTCCACGCACCACTACAGTCGTTCCCATTAGAGTATCATCTATTGCATGTGCAAATGGATAAGGTGGAATGCCATCACTTTTTAGTAGTATCACATCTTTTGCATTTGCTTTAGCTTCTATATCGCCTTTAATTAAATCATGGAAAACAATCCTTTCCTTTCCTGTATTTTTAGTTTTAAGCCTAATAGCAAAAGCATCTCCATTGTCTATATGTGCTTTAACTTCTTCATAACTTAAATCACGACATGGGTCATATTCTCGTTCGTCATTCTCTATAAATTTTGTTTCACGCTCTTTTAATACTTCTTCTTTCCCTTCGGTTTTTTTGCAGAAACAAGGAAAAGCCCTGCCCCTTGCAACTAAATCTTTTGCAAAAGCCTCATAAATATCTTTACGCTGACTCTGCACATATGGCCCATAGTTTCCGATATCTTTTCCGTCAAGCGTTTGATACTCATCCACTTTTACGCCAAATCTGTCTAGTATTTCATGTATGAAGACCCTTGCACCTTCTACCTCTCGCTTCGCATCAGTGTCCTCCATTCTTAAAAAGAAAACGCCGTTAGTGACTTTGCACAACGAATAACTGATAAACATTTGAAAGAAATTTCCTATGTGCATGAATCCCGTTGGGCTAGGCGCAAAACGAGAAACAACCTCGCCGTCTTTAAGAGCGCGAGGTGGATATTTTTCAAAAATATCTTTTGGCGTCAACTTTACATTAGGGTAAAGTAAATCCGCCAGTTTTTTATAGTCCATGTTAACTCCTGAATAAAATTGTTTTAAGATAAGTTGTATAAGAACTTAATGTGTCCAAGTAATAAGACTGAATTTGGTTATAGTAAATCTCAGCATACATATTTACTTTTTTATAACTTGCAATATCGCAATTATAAATTTCTATATAGTCATAAAGTGAAAATGCTTTTAAGGATTCCTCCAAAACTCCTCTTTCAGTATCAAGTTTTCCCTTGATTTCATAAAGACTTTTCATTTTATCGTTTGTGTAAGTTATCACATCTTTACCATTTTCTTCTTTTACACTCATTTCGCCAGTCAAATCAGCAAACTGACTGCCACCAACAAAACTAGTGATGAAACTTGCCAATCTACCCTTAACATTTCTTAAAAAGTCGCCAAGTTCACTTGTAGAAGGATAGTTGATAGATTTTACACTTGGCAATAATAATTTGTAATAGTCCTGTCCGATACTTAAAGATAGGTAATCTTTAAAATATTCCGTGTCCTTAGTAGTTAAGACTTCTGTAGTCACTTCTTTATTTTCATATCTATAGAATACTTTATTTTCTACCTCTGCAAGATTAAACGCAAGGTCGTATGCATTTTGTACAAAATCTGTGATTTCGTATAAAAACGCTTGTTTAACTCCTTCATAAATCGAGCCTGCTGTTTGAAAAGTAATAAATCTATCATACTCATTTTTCAATTTGTTAAAACCAACATTGATTTCAGTAATTCCTCTTTCCAAATTTTGTATTGAATTAGATTGTTCCCCAGTCAAATTTTTCATTTCTTTGATTATGGATAAATCACTTTGATACTTGTATATAAAATTCATTGGAATAATAAGGCATTCGCTTACATATTTTTCCTCTGAATTTGTAAATGCTTTAAGAACATACTTGCTACTTACAGAGTCTACATAAGAGGTAGTAAACATGTCATGTGCAGACATATCTGACATTATCTTGTCAAGTTGCGTGTATGGCGTCCTTTCAATTCCTCCGCCACAAGCAAACATTGCTACACTACAAACTGAAAGTAATAAACCTAAAAATATTTTTTTTAACTTGTTTTTCATGCGCTGATACCTCCATTTAGGAAAGATTTAAGAGAAACTAGAATTCCAGAATCATCAGCTTCTATATTTTTGTAAACTATTCCAGTTTCATCTATACTTCGTATTACAGAAGATATTCTGTCATTGTAAATAGTTTTAAACTTATTAATTTTAGTTGTTGCAAGTTTTAGATTTTCGCTAAATTCATAATTTTCTATCTCAGTTGTATTTACAACATACTTAGTAATAAATCTATTTGCATACTTAACTATAAAAGAATAATTATCTTTAGCAGTAGAAACAGCATTTAAATAGTCCGTAGTTGTATTGATTACAAGATTAGAAAACGCATTGTTTTTTATTCCTTTTGGCAGACTATCAACGATTATCTTGCCAAGTCCTTCCAGTGCTTTGACATAACTTTCTAAATATTTTTTATATTCTTTTTCAAATTTAGGCCATGCACCAGTAATATATGTTGTGCCATCTGGGCCAACATAATCTTCTACTTCTTTAAGAATCGCTGTCATTGATTTTTGATATGAATTAGCGTTATTAAAAGAGTCTAACACCACCCTGTATTGGGATTGGAATGTTTTACTATCTCTCGCAAATACGAGGTAATCATTGTAAAAATCCAGCACATTCACAAGCATGTAAGAAACAGTTTTTGCATCCTCTGCGTTTTTGTTGAATTGGGAAGCACTTTTTGCAATTTTACTTTGGAATGAATTGAATAAATTCAATTCTTCATCGCTTTGTAAAAAACTTATTTCTTGCTCTTTAAATGCTCTATCTTTAATATCATTTATATTTTTTGGCAAACAAACAATAAGTATCACTGCAACTACGGCAATTAATACTAATACAGCCAAGGCAATAGTCCACTTTTTACCCTTTGACATCCTTCCTCCTAATCATCAAATATATCTGCTTTAACATCTTCAAGAGGTTTTTCCTCTTGCGATTGTGATGCTGCTTTAGGCGCTTCTTTCTTAAGCAAAGGCGACTTATCAGTAATGTTTGTAAAGGTGGTGTACTCGCCAATCCAACGCAGTTTCACGGTACCCGTCCTACCACGACGATGCTTTGCTATAATTAATTCAACGGTTCCCGGTTCATCTTCTTGTGGAACATCGTTATATTTTTCTGGGTTGTAAAGGAATAGTACAATATCGGCGTCCTGTTCAATCGCACCAGAGTCACGAAGGTCGGCAAGCATAGGCCTATGATCTCCCGCACGACTTTCCACCGCACGAGATAATTGTGAAAGAACAATGATAGGTACATTAAGCTCTTTTGCTGCTATCTTTAGTGTTCTTGAAATTTCGCTAACTTCAAGTTGTCGGTTTTCATTTCTTTTGCTTCCACTTGTCATCAATTGAATATAGTCGACCATAATAAGATCAATGTTCTCTTTTGCTTTAAGTCTACGACATTTTGAAAGAAGGTCGGTAGGCGTAGTCATGCTGGAATCATCAACATATAACCCGCTCTGTTCAAGTTTCTTAGTGGCAGTTAAAATTCTCTTCCATTCTTCGGGGTCCATAGTACCGTTAAGTGCTTTAGCCATGCTTACCTTTGCTACCGAGCATATAGCCCTTTGCATAAGTTGCTCGCGTGACATTTCAAGTGAAAACACAGCACATTTCTTTCCCTGTTCAATCGCTGCCTGAGTTATTATGTTCATAGCAAGCGATGTTTTTCCGACGGAAGGTCTGGCTGCAAGTAAGATAAGATCACTATTTTGTAAGCCATTTGTAATAGCATCAAAATCTTTCAAACCAGTAGGAATACCATTTAATGAAGATGGGTCTTTTGCAATAGCATCAAAGGTGTTGATAACTTTCTGGATTGCACCACCGGGTTTTCCTACATGCTCTAATGCACTTCGTTCTTGTTTTTCAGCAATATCAAAAATTACTTTTTCGCCATATTGAAGAGCCTTATCTTTGTCTTCTTGTTCATAGGCTGTTTCGATGATTTCCTGTCCGCCCTTAATCAATTTTCTTCTTACCGACGCACCCTTAACAATATCGCAATAATAGTTGAAGTTTGCAGCGGAAGGAACCGCATTAGTAAGAAAGGTAATATATTCAATGCCTCCCACCTTTTCAAGAATCTTATCTTTTTCAAGTTGATCAGCAAGAGTGACAAAATCCACCGGCACACTTCTCTGATAAATTTTTAGCATTGAATTGTATATCTGCTGATGAGCCTCACTATAAAAGTCCTCCACTTTTACAAGTGCCAAGATATCAACCTGCGCTTGCGTATCAATTAAAATACAGCCAAGCACCGCCTGCTCGGCTTCAATGTTATGAGGCATAATTTTATAATCAGCCATTTTTTCCTCCTAGTGAGTAAAAGGGTCGCGATTAGATTCCTTGTCCCGCTTTTCCTCTCTCTTTTTATCAATTTTAGCACATATAAGTAAAAACAGCAAGTAGAAAACACCTGCAAGGCAGATTATTATAAAACCATTAAGTACAGGATGTACACCAGCAAGTACAAGCAAATATGAAATAACGACACCAAAAACAAAGAAGATACATACGAACCACATCATTCGTTTGTATTTTCTGTGCAATTGTTTATTTGCTTGCGGATCAAGTTTCATTATTCCTCTCCTCTGAGTGCCTTTCCACGCTCTCTTAATCTCATGTTGTGGTCTAAGATTAATTTTCTAATTCTCATACTTTTTGGTGTAACTTCCAAAAGTTCATCATCTGCTAAGAATTCAATTGCATCTTCCAAACTAAGTTTTCTTGGAGGAGTAAGTCTAAGAGCTTCGTCTGCACCAGAAGAACGGCAATTTGAAAGATGTTTTTTCTTGCAAACATTAACAACTATGTCGCCGCCTTTAGGGTTTTGTCCTACAACCATGCCAGCATAAACAGGCACACCAGCACCAATAAATAAATCGCCTCGCTCTTGTGCATTGTATAAACCATATACTATTGCGTCACCACTTTCATGAGCAATAAGTGAGCCATACTCTCTTCTATTTATTTCACCTTTCCATGGTTCATATTGATAGAATATAGAGTTAATCACACCCTCTCCGCGTGTATCAGTCAAAAGTTCTGACTTGAAGCCAAAAAGTCCACGAGAAGGAATGGTAAATTCCATTTTCATTCTACTTCCATGAGGAGTCATTCCAACAAGTTCACCCTTACGCACTCCCATTTTCATCATTACCGTTCCAACACAATCTTCAGGGACATCCAAGAAAAGCCTATCAATTGGCTCACATTTCTTACCGTCGATAGTTTTTATTAAAACCTTTGGCATACTAACCTGAAACTCATAGCCATCCCTTCTCATGTTTTCAATAAGAATAGAAAGGTGCATCTCTCCTCTTCCACACACTTTGAAAGTATCTGCTGTTTCTCCGTCTTGTACTTTTAGCGAAAGATCTTTTACCGCTTCTTTAAATAATCTGTCACGAATGTGACGAGTGGTCACAAACTTTCCTTCCTTGCCAGCAAGTGGACTATCGTTAACCATGAAAGTCATTTCCACGCTAGGCTCAGCAATTTTGACAAATTCAATAGGTTCTACAAAAGTACTTTCACAGATAGTATCACCTATCTGTACATCTTCAAGTCCAGCCACACATGCAATTTCGCCTATAGGAACCCTTTCCACTTGAACTCTTTTCACACCTTCAAAAACAAAAAGACTTACTACTTTAGAGCGTACAGCTTTTGCCTTGTCGTGATAGTTGCAAAGTACTACATTTTGCCCTACTGACAATGAACCTCTTGTGAGTTTACCCACCGCAAGTTTGCCCACATAATCGTTATGCTCTGCGGATGAAACAAGCATTTGCATCGCTCCACCTTCATCACCTTCAGGGGCTGGAATATGTTCTATGATTTTTTCAAACAATGGCTTCATGTCACTGCCTTTAACATTCTTATCAAGGGAGGCAATACCCTGTCTTGCCGATACAAAAACAAATGGAGAATTCAATTGATCCTCATCAGCATCAAGTTCAAGGAACAGTTCAAGTACTTCATCAATGACTTCACTAATTCTAGCGTCTGGTCTGTCTATCTTGTTTATAACAACAACTACTTTAAGTTTTAAAGCCAACGCTCTTTCAAGTACAAATCGTGTTTGTGGCATAGGACCTTCGTAAGCATCCACTACAAGAAGCACTCCGTCAACCATTTTTAACACTCTTTCCACCTCGCCACCAAAATCGGCGTGTCCTGGGGTATCAATAATGTTAATTTTTATGTCATTATAAAGGCAAGAGCAATTTTTAGATAAAATTGTAATTCCCCTTTCTCTTTCTATCGCATTGCTATCCATAACCCTATCTGTAACAACTTGGTTATCTCTAAAAACACTTCCCTGTTTCAGCAAAGCATCTACCAGTGAAGTTTTACCATGGTCTACATGAGCAATAATTGCAATATTTCTTATTTTCTCGTTTTTCATTTTCTTAAGCGTCCTTTTAACTTTTCTATTCTATCACATAGTTTGCGAAATTTCAAGAAAGATAAAAAGAAATTTAAAAAAATAAAAAACGACTTAGTGTCGCTTTCTATCTTGTAATTTAAAAATGAGTAAAGTCAAGCCAAGTCCTGCAATCACAATAAACAAAATAGTGATATACCATAACCCACGATTTGCCTGTAATGTGTAAATGGTTATCTTATCATTTTCTTTATATTCATTCAACTTTCTCATCCAGATGTGATGATGAAGATTATTGTTGATTTTGTACTCGCTGTCGCTTTTAATTACACTTAACGGTGTTGCATAATCATAAACAAAATCTGGGTCATATTCAATGTTTTTGTTAGCGACAGTTTCTACCGCCTTTGTGTATGCCTCTTTATACCTTTCGCCCACAGTAATTTCGCCTATCTTAGCCGCAAATGGAAAAGCACCTTCTGATGATGTTTTTATCATAAACCCCACTTCAGGATTTCCACTTTCGCCGCCTGTGGAAGGATGATAGTAATTCCATGTCTCTATAGAGGAAAATATCAATGTAAAGCCTATAGTATCACTCGCTTCGATATAGGAAGGCATGGAAATTAATAGCTCTTGCCCTATCTTGTAATTTGGATTCGGATTTGTGTTATATGCAATTATAAAACTTAAGTAAAATTCATCTCTGAATAGTGTTACATTTTTTATAAGTTCTTTTTTGACATTTTCTATTTCCAAGTTTGTCATGCCATTACTTCTTAGTTTCTCGCTTCCCAATGTGAAATGGAAAGATTGCCTTATCTGTCCGTTAGTATCGTTTGAAATAGAAAGCATTATAAATTCATTTGATTTCGGCACATCACTACTGCAAGAAAAAAACATACAGCATGAAAAGATAATCGCCATAATAATTAGACATTTTTTCATACTGTATGTTATTCACTTGGTTCTTTAAAAATACTAAATAATCTCTGCTTTATAACCATCGTCAGACAAACTGACTTTTAAAGTTTTGCTTTCACCACAATCAAGTTCCACCTCGCAAATTGTGTAAGTAGTTATACTTGTGTTGCCATTACTTGCATAACATCTGTCATCCTGTCTTATACTTTCTATACAAGTATTGATTATTTTTATTTTTAATTCCATTTCAGTCGTGTCAACAAGCCCAGAAATTCTTCCTGATTTCACGATATAAGCAATTCCACCTATGAAATTAGTACTCCCGTTTTTGCCCACGCTAATCACGCCATTGTTAAAACAATATGAAAGCGTAGCATTATCATTGTTGATACTAACTCCAGATAGATAACTTGTGAAAGTTCCCTGAGAGTTGTTTATCGTTTGTATATCTCCATTGTTGCCGCATCTTATAATATCACCCATGTTATTTATCACAATTCCACTAGCCCAAATTCTACTGTTGGCTCTTGTGTTTGTGACAATAATATTACCATTGTTAAAAGAGTCTGAAATATTTCCTTTTGTACCCAACTGCTTTTCATTTGAAAGAGCAAGTCCGCTTACAATTATCTTTTGTGAATAATTGTAAGCCACTCTTACACCTACTTCAGCGTTGTTTTCACAATTAGATATTTTTCCATAATTCATGCCTACAAG
>CAMRTM010000018.1 GCA_947053645.1 uncultured Bacillota bacterium
TCATAATAAAAATTAATTAAATTTTTATTTTTAATTATTTTTTTCATTTTTTTATTTTTTATTTATTTTTAAATAAAATCCTTATTCAGCCTTAATTAAAAGGCAATAAATTAATTAAAATATTCAATTAATTGCGCATTTTTAAGAGATAAAATGTATTTTTTATTTAATTTTATATCAAATGCTCTTTCTATGGCTTTGGAATACAAGTCAAGTTGCTTAGAGTATTTTTCCAATATTTTTTCACTTGAATTATTTTGAGTATATTTATAATCTATTAAATAATTATTTTTTCCTATCGCAAACAAATCGACAATGCCTTGCACTAGTAATTCACTTTCGCATTCACTATCCATAATTTCTTTTACTTTTATCTTCATAACAAATTGTTTTTCTTTATATATTTTACTATTACCAATAAGAGTTTTGATTATTAAAATATTTTTCAATAGTATTTCTTTATCTAAAAGTTCAAGATAACCTTGTGAAAAGTCGTCTTTACATAAATCAAGTTGTATGATCAATTCTTCCATGTTGTTCACTTTATCAAAGTCAATGATCTTTAATGCTTCATGATAGGCATTACCATTATTCAAATAATCCACATCCGCATCTATTTCAAGTTTTGTAATGGATTGGCTTGTTTTATTAAGTGCAGTTACAGAATTTTTAAGGTTTAATTGACAGAATTCTGAATTATCATATTGAAATTTAAAATATTCTTTAACTTTTTCTATAGCCTCCGCTGGTAATGTGTTAGAATTTGCAAGCTGTTGTGGCGATGAAATCTCCTTAACCTCAGTCACGACATTAAACTGCCAATCGCCAATTGTCACCTGCTCTCTGCCTTTTAATTCATTTAAAATCTTTTCGCCAAAAGAATAAAAGATTAGTTGCAAATAATTTTTTGCCTTTAATGGAAAGCCCTTAAAATACAGATTATTGACTTTGTCTTGACCGACAATATATAAATGATTTTTTGCACGCGTCAGTGCCACATAAAAAATCATAATCTCGTCTATCATTTCTTTTTCGCGATTTTGTCGTTTTATCATTTCTAGCACTGGCGTCGTACATTTAATATTCGTATTCTCATTATAAGCATAAGTGCCTATTCCATATGTGCCATTCACCTCATAATTCTTCCGTGAAGGTTTTTCCAGTTTCTGCCCTGCCCCCGCAAGAATGACAACAGGGTATTCAAGTCCTTTGCTTGCATGTATAGTCATAAGTTTAATAGCCTCGCATGTGCCATCATTTAAACTTTTCTTTTGCCCACCAGTGCCTTCAAAGTAGGATATAGCCTCACTCACATCAAAATCTTTGTCTTTAAGTTCTTGCATAAAATTCATAACAAGCATATATTTTGTTTTATTTTGACCTTTAAGATATGCGTAGTAATTTTTCTTAACAAATAATTCACTAAGTACATTATAGATACCTTTCGTTTGAACAGAAAGTTTTAAATCCTCTGTCATTTGATAGAAAGCACTTAACTTAGCATCAGAAAGACTTTCTTTAACCGCATCATAAAAGTGTTTTTCATTCGGATAATTAAGCCTAATTTGTGCAAGTTCATCTAAAGACAATCCGCCAATTGGAGAAGATAAAACTGAAATGAGAGCGTTGTCATCATCTTTATTCAAAAGCAATTTCAACAAATTCAATAACATCAGCACATCGCCGTCTTGCACAACAAGTTGTTTGTTATCAACTAAAACTGGATAACCTTTTTCTGAAAGTTTTACCGCCAGCCCTTCCATAATAGAATTTCTACTTCTAAATAGTACGGCTATATCAGAAAATTCTACATTTCTGAAAGCGTTTAATTTAGCATCATATATTTTCTGCATCAAAATTTCATCAATTCTTGCTACTATGGTGTTTACTTCAAGTTGGTCTTTATCGCTAGAACACAAAGTGTCATCCTTGACGCTGTAAATTCCTCTGGATTTTGCGTTCTTTTCTTCTTCCGCCTTCTCTATTATATCGACACGAACGGAAGGCAGTTCCATTTTTTCAAACGGCACCTCCCCCTTAAGTATAGAAGTTTGTTTATAATCAAGCCCAACTGTATCTAAAGTCATTACCTTTTCAAAAATGTGATTAATAAAGGATAATAATCTATCATCACTTCTAAAATTGCCTCTTAGAAAAGCCACTCCTCCGCTTTCAGCAAAATCTTCTATATCTTGTTGCATTATTTCCATTGTAGCATTTCTAAATCCATATATTCCCTGTTTAGGGTCGCCAACTGCGATAAAGTGACTATTTTTAGTTATAGGTTTTATTATTGCTTCTTGCACCCTGTTAGTATCTTGGTACTCATCAACAAATACAAAGTCATATTTATTCTGAATATCGGCAAGCACCTCATCGTTTTCCATAAGAGAAAGCGCATGATTTTCAATATCAACAAAATCCAAAACATCTAACGATCTTTTTATAAAGTCATATTCCTGTTTATAAGTAGAATATAAATCTAATAAAGCCTTTGATAGACTACCACTTGACTGCTTTTGCAATAAAACTTTGTCTTCAAAATTATACTTGCTAACTTGTTCTAATAAATTTTTTACTTCAAGTCTTAAACACTTAACAAACTCACAAAGTTCTTCATCTCTTTCCTCGCCTCTGACTATAGGTATTTGCTCCAAATTTATCATCTTCAAGTTTTTCACATTGTCCACGAAATTCAATGAGAAATTTTGATCTAACAAATGAATTATATAGTCGCAAAAACGCAAGTACTTTGGCTCAATATAAACCTTTTCTCTGGTTTCATTTGCAAGACACTTTAACTCTTCTATTCTATTAAGTAAGAATTTATTTGTTTCATCCAATGCCATTTTAAATAAAGAAGATTGATTGTTGATAAAAAAGTCTAACTTTTCTTCTGGCTTATGCATTGCCGAAAAAAAACTTTCAAGCCCCAATATTGTATCAAAAATTATAGACTTGTTTTTTCTATAACTATAATAAATTTCATTCAATTCTTCATTGCGACTATTTTCAAAGATTGATAAAGCCTTTTCAAATGCTTTTGCTTTCAACTCACTGGCATCTTCCACAATCATAAAATTTTCATCTAAATCCAGTTTATCTAAATTTCGCCTTATCAATTTTTCACAAAAAGCATCAATGGTAGAGATGTCTGCTATAGATAAATCGTCTAATTGCTCGAGGAGAAAAGAATCGTATTTTTGTTTTATAAGTGCTTTGCTTAGTCTTTCTCTCATTTCTCCCGCCGCCGCACGCGTAAAGGTGAGTACTAAAAGCCTTTTGATAGGTACTTTCTTTTCAACAACGAGTTTAGTTATGTATTCAATAAGCACAAAAGTCTTTCCACTTCCAGCCGATGCACTAACTATAAGATTTTTATTTTCATTATTTACTACACCTGACTGTTCTATAGTTAAATTATTCACCCGTTCCCTCCTTAGTAGCACTATATATATCTTCTTGATTAATACGCTCTTTCTTTCTCACGCCTCTGTTTTTGTCAATAAGACAAATACTGAAATATGGGCATTTTTCACAAGAGTTTTGTGAAGGCTTTGCCTCTATATAGCCACTTTCGATTTCTTCAAGTGCTTTTGCAGACACCCTCTTCGCATACTCTTCAAAAGTGCTTAGCGGAAATTTTGCAAGCGCTGTTCCCTTAAACCCTCCAGAAATTTTTGGACTGACCGCAATTAAATCACTTGCTCCCGATTGAAGTTTGTAATCAAAAAGAGGTAATACATCGTTGTCATTTATTACCAATCCTTTTAAAAGAACATTCTGCTCATCCTCTTTGTCATAGTCAAACCTGCTGTCAAAATAAAAGGTTCCCGCACATTTTTTATTAATAAGTTTTCCACTTGCACTTGCATATAAAAATAGTTGTAATTTGTCGCCATAATATAAATCCTTAAGAATAGGAGAAACCAAACCGGTTTTATAGTCCATAACCCTAAAATAATCATCTGCGACATCTATTCTATCTATTTTTCCTAAAAATTCAATAGTCTTGTCATCACCATAATTTAACTTGAACCCACTGAGATTCTTTTCCACAAACAACGGTTTAAATTGCGAAAATCTTTGCTCACTGCTGATACGATTAAGCAAAAACTTAGCAAGTCTTTCTATATAGTCCAACAAACTAGTTTTGTCTATTGTTGCTTCGAGTTTTTCATATAATCCTTCCTCCTTGATTACACAAATTAAGTTTTTACTAATATATTCTTGTATTTCACTTGGCATTAAACTACCCAGCCTATTTTTGTAATCTAAAACAAATTTTTCAGCAAGTTTATGGCAAACATTACCTATATCTCTTTGATCAAACTCATAAATTTCCTGTTCGGACGCTCTAAGTCCATATCTTACAAAATGCTTGAACGGGCAATCAAAATAGCACTCTAATTGTGTCACCTTTGTGTAATCTTTTGGAAAAAATAAATCATGCGCCTTTATAGTAAGGTTTGTCTTCTGATTAACATAATCTTCCACCATATACTCTTCTGCATTTAATATGCTTGCTGCGAAAATATTGGTTGACCTGTTTTCTAAAACAAGATTTTTGTTTCCAATTGAAAAAAGTAATCTGTCTATATTTAAATCAAGTCCTTTATCAAAATAATTTAACGAGGAAGTCGAAATAACACCTCGGTTGTAAATCCTTGATATATTATCTATAAAGTTTGGCACTTCAACCTTTCCACTTTCACTATTTCCAAGAAAACTTATTGTTAATGTGCGACTAAAGTCAGATAATAGATTAAAAAGTTTAAACCTATTTCTTCTATTTATCATCCTAATGCTAGGTTCAATCTTTCTCGTTAAACTAAGTGCTTTTATATCGTCATCATTAAGTAATCCGTTGTCGCTAGAAATATAAGGAAGTTTTTGTCCTCCCATAACTACCAGTTCATTAGTTCCATAGAAATAACTATTACCTGCATCACCAATAAACACGGCATCAACATAGGTAGGAACTGTTGAAACCTCCTTGAATGTCAATAAAAGTTTTAAATACTTTAAATACTCACTTTTTCCAGTAACTTCATCGCTTTTAAATTCCTTAATTTTTCCAAGAGTCTGTAAAATGATGTCTTTTGCCTGAATATTAATGTTGTAATCTTTGATTAACCCGCTTTCTTCCAGCCTGTTTAACGCATATAAATAACTCTCTTCATAGTTTTCCAAAATTTTAATTATTTCATCAGTAATTTCAGAAAATGTATTTGCTTTTTCTAGGTCATGAAGGGTGTTTTCAAATTTAGGACAAGAAGATGTTAAATATTTCTTATATCTTGGTTTACCATTTATATTAAGTTTATCTATTTGCATGCAAATACTATCTGGGTCGTCAAGTGCAAAGATTAAATTCGACGCAAGCGACTTTAAAGCCTCTTTTGAATAATCTTTCGATAATACTTGCAATATATGAAATATAAATTTTGCTAAAAGTGTGCTGTCTGCCGTTTGTGAAAGATCTATGTAATACGGTATGCTTAATGCCTGTAAATACTTTTCCAAAAATGGAGAGTAATTTTGTAAATCACCACAGGCAATAGAAAAATCACTATATTTTGCACCCTTAAACACCTTATATCTTATCATTTTACAGATATTTTCACATTCCTCCTGCACTGAAGGTGAAACAAACAGCGAAACAAAATCCCCTTGTTCTTTTTCTATTTCGCCAATGGAATAAAGTTTTCTTACAATTCCCTCTGATTTCCTAATTACACTAGGCGGTGAAACTACTTCTACCATTATACCTAATTCACTTGTAAGTGCTTTTAATTTGTTTAAAATATCATCTTCATATATGTAAGCATTACTTTGTGTAGAAGGACAAGCTAGAGAAATATGCACTTCTTTTGACAAACTAGCAACCGTCTTGATAAGTTCATATGTTTCATGCGTGAAACTATCAAACTGCGCAAAGTAAAAGATCTTTTTCTTTAATATATCAGTATCTTGCATTACCTTATTAAAGTATTCCAGTAACCCATTTGCATCCAATTTCCCCGAAAGTTGTCTTTCATATTCTTCATAAATCAGTCCAATATCATTGTATTTTTTTTGATTTACTCCAGTATACTTTAAAAGGTCCTGTGGTATCACTCCGCTGCTTTTAAGTTGTGAAATTATTTTGTACATCTCATAACAAAAATTAATATTTTTCTTTTTAAAGACATTTGTTTCTACTTGGTTTATGGCATTTGCAGTAAAAAGCAGTGCATCCATCATAGAAACGACTTCATAATTTTTAATTTTTGCTTCGTCGAAGAGTTTATATACCAGAGAGGTCAGTCCAACCACCGACACATTAAACATTGCCTTGCGTGGTAATTCATTTAGCACAAGTTTTTCCATAAGCAAAGAAAATCTATCTGGCACTATTATGATATGTTCTATATCCATGTCAGAATTATCAATGCTTTTTACAAGGTTTAATGTAGACTCATTTAAGGTTGACCCTTCCCATACCTTTAATTTCATAGATACATTTTATCACATTCAAGTATAAAAATAAAGAAAAAAGTGACTAACTTTTAAGTCACTGTTTCATGATTAAATGCTTTTGTAAGTTTACTTGCTTTATCGCACTTTAACTTTATCATGTTTTGCATAAGTTTTGAATTTTCCATTTTCAAATTTATAAAGTCCGCTTTAAGTTGCTTGATTTCTTTATCTTTTTTATTTAAGTCAACTAAAGCCTTTCTAAGAAGATAATTTGAAGACTCTCTCTCCTCCTTCATTTTGTTAGCCAACTCTTCCACCGCAGTTCTTTTAACAAGCCTTACAAGTCCCATGAATAAACTATTGATATCGCTTTCCGTTAATATCTCTGCTTTCTTTTTGGTAAATTTTATTATATTGCTTTTATCATTGTCTTTTTTCTTTGCCAAATAGTTACGATACTTGTTTTGATAACGAAGCATTTTGTCCACATCACCACCGGAAAGATTAAGGCAGGCTTTGCGTACTGAATTTCCTTCCTTTACCAAATTTTCTATTTCTTTCATCAGTTCCATTTCCTCACTTTCTGAAAAATAATTTATTTCATTCTTCTCATGATTTTTCATGTCAATTTTAAGTTTCTTAGCACGCACACTATCGTCTGAAAGGTTGTCAACCTCATGATAATAGTAGTTCCTTACACTGTTTGGCTTGCGTCCATACTTTTTTGCATGTAATATAAAAGCATTTTTAAGAGGCTCGTTACTTCTCTTAACCTCCTCTACATATTGGAATAAACTTTTTACTTCTTCATCTTTCCAAAGCCCTTTTTTCATATACACTCTCCTTTGATAGATAATACTTGACACAAAAGTTTATTTTTAATCTTCTTTTTTAGATTTTTTTACATATTGTTATGGTATGAACAAATTTAAATTGAAAACGAAATATGAATGTCTAGTCAAAAATAAAGAGGATGAAATTCTTCTATCCCCTTACGAAACCTTGGAATTTGGTGAAGAGGATGAACTTTTTATCTATCCATTAAATAAGCCGAGGGACTTTTTGCCTTTCACGGTAAATGGTAAAAATCTTAAAAATTGCCCTTACTATAAATTTATCTCTTTTGAAGATGATACTCTTGTCTGCCTATCAAATCAAACAAATTGTGAAAACTATTCTATTTCAAAAATAAGAATACAAGGACAGGAACTGGAGTTTCAAGTCGGCGAAAGCAAACTCATAGTTACCTATAAAGACTGGCGCAAGATAATCACCCTTGATGAAGAGTTTAATAAATATGTCACCGGTCATAAAAATGATATTGCATATGTCAAATTTAGTACATTAGACAACGACACTCTCTACGCTTTCAACATAAAAACTGGCAAAGCACGCCAGTTTAAAGGAAGAGAAATAGTAATAAATAATGACGGCTTTGAAGTTAAAAACCACGACATTATGAAAAAATATACTATTGATACTCAAGGGCTTAAATCACAAAACGAAGATAGTTTAGAAAAAGACTATACTTTAAAACCCGAAAAGGCTGGATGCCTTTTCCTTGAACACATCAAGTCGCAAAATTATCAAAACGCATTAAACTTATGTAGTCAATCGCTACAAGAAAAAATATCAAAAGACACTCTTAAAGATTTTTTCTCAGGTGTCCTTGATTATTACTACATCTCTCCAGCCACCTACGCCCTGCAAACAAATAAATCTCTTAAAATCTGCAAATTCACCCTATACGGCTCACAAATTGATGATATAGATATTTGAAAAAAGTGCATTTCTGCACTTTTTTTATTCATACTCTTCTTCATTTTGAAATTGTCTTGCCTTTTTTAAGATCTCCGTTCTTGTAGTTGC
Source organism: uncultured Bacillota bacterium (assembly GCA_947053645.1). GTDB lineage: Bacteria > Bacillota > Clostridia > Christensenellales > UBA1242 > Caccovivens. Next base: position 8,332 of record CAMRTM010000018.1, read on the forward strand.
TCCATAAAAACTATCTAAAAGTTCTATAACCTTGTTTATATCATTACAAAAACCTCCACAGCTCCTTTCATAGTAACCTTTTTCTTGTGTAGGTTCTAAAAGTTCTACAAGATAGCATATCTCCATTCTATAGATGCAAGGGCGTATTATTGCAAGCACTGGCAACCCCTCTTCACTTTCTTTTTGAACAAGCCCTACAATAAATCTAAATTTCTCCACTCCGTTTTTTCTTAATGCTTCACTTGCGCCGTAGTCATACAAATACTCTATTCTTTCTAGCTTAGAAATAATCCCCTCACCTAGAAACCTTCTTATCTCGTACTGCGTTTTAAGCCCAATTTTGTCAAAATTCCTAAATTCCATTTTTTCTCCTGTACCTTAATAGTTTACCATATCTTTGGTTTTTGTCAAGATATAAAAAGTGGCAATGCCACTCTTTACTTTCCTAAAATTTTGTTGTCAATATACTTCGCAAACGCTTTGTCACGGAAAACTCTATTCTTTTCCCAAAACTCACCAACTGAATTGTTTGTAAAGATGCCTTGAAAATCCTCTTTGTTTCTAATCGTTCTTGCAAGCAAGTCAAATTTTTTCATATTATATGCAAGTTCCATATGATTAAAAAGCATTACTAAAAACATATGCTGTTTCCTTGTAAGTGGCTCCTTTTTATCATTATCAAAGATATCTTTAAGTGCATCATAGTTGTCATGATAATACATCCAAATTTCACGATGCCCTTTTACAAGTTCTGCTTGCGCTTTGATTTTTGACCTGCAAATCACAAAGGTAAAAATCCCCATTGTCATCAGTGCAAACCAAACACCAAATACAATTAAAATAATTTCAAGTGTTGTCATACTCTCCCCTCCTTATATCATTATTATACGCGGGGGGGGGATTTTGTCAACCAAAAAAGTGGCAATGCCACTTAATTTCTTTTAATGTCGTGAATTGCATCGTTTAAAATAGTCTTGGAAAGTTTTTTCACTTTTCCCTGTCCTTTATCAAAAACGGAAATCCAATCCCTTTCTTTGCCATTCTTTTCAATATATATTGCAATGATTCTAAACATTGAATAGGCATCGTTATGATTAAACTCATTTGGTATTCCTGCCGACAGCCTGTCCATGTTGAAATTAGGATATTTTTTAGAAATATATTCACACATTTCAAGGACTTTTATTTTTGCAGTCTTTTGATAAGGGTTTTCAAAACGGCATGCAAAACTTTCGTCAAGCCACCTTACCCTAGAAACTCCAAATTTTTGATATACAAACTTGTCAAAAAATAGATGTGCCATTTCATGTGCAAGCACGCTCGTCATATCTTTTTTAACATTTTCATCAATAAGGCATTGAATTTCATTACAATAAAAACACCCATATGCTGTCTTTGGAGGCAATCGACCACCACTAATATTTTCTATATGCCTCTCAAAAGCCTCTCTTGTATCAAAGAAGGCTGCCTTAATTACACCAATATCCTCGCCAAAAAGATTTAACAAAATTTGTTTTTGCATTGTTGCAAATTCAATTGCGTTTTCCACATTTTGTTTTAGTGAGGGCGAATACATAACCTCAAAATCTATTGTTTTAATTTCTTTCATGGCTAAATAATATTACATTATAATAATAAAGTCAACGAAAAAAGAGAGACGGGTGTCTCTCTTTTTTCTAATTGATTTAATACAGGTACCTAGTTATTGGCATATGGTCTTTTTGACACTTAGACACTTGTGTGTCCGTTCGACTGTCTGAGTATATAACTCTTTAAAAGGAGGTGATCCAGCGGCACCTTCCGATACCGCTACCTTGTTATGA
>CAMRTM010000019.1 GCA_947053645.1 uncultured Bacillota bacterium
AGATTAAAGTAAGTGGTCACCCGATTAAAGAAGTAAAAAGAAAAAGCCTTCGGGATCAATATGGAATGGTGCTGCAAGAAACTTGGCTTTTCTCTGCTAGTATCAAAGATAATATCGCGTATGGCAAGCCAAATGCAAATATGCGTGAGATTAAAAAAGCAGCACATCTTGCTGGTGCGGACTACTTTATTGAAACCCTGCCCGATGGTTATAACACAATTATAAATGAAAATGGCGACAACCTTTCCCAAGGTCAAAAGCAACTTATTTGTATCGCAAGAATAATGCTGACAAAGCCTAGTATACTTATTCTCGATGAAGCAACTAGCAATATTGATACAAGAACAGAAATTGCAATTCAAAAAGCTTTTAACAGCATGATGAAGGGGCGAACGAGTTTTATAGTTGCACATCGACTTTCAACAATTACCTCCGCGGATATGATTCTTGTTATGAACAAAGGAAATATTATTGAACAAGGCACTCATGAAGAACTTTTGAAAAAGAAGGGTTTTTACTACAACCTTTACAATAGTCAGTTTTCAAATTATTAAAAAAAAACAGGTTTAAAACCTGTTTTTTATACGCTTTCATTATCCTTGTCTTTTCGCTCAACATAAGCATCTTCATCAAACTGAGATATCAAAAGTTTTCTAAGTTCCCTTTCATCATGGGCAAAAGTTTCTTTAAACGCTTTACATTTTCTTGCCAAGTCCTTTTGAATAAGTGCGATATATTTTAAATTTATCTTGTCTTCTCCCGACACCATAATGCGTGCTTTTTCACGGGAAAGTATTATACTTGCAAATCTTGCAATTCCACCGCCATACTTACTTGTTGATTTATCATTTAATCCACTGGCAAGCAAGTCAGCGTCATTGATAAATTCACATCTCATAAAGTCTTCTTCTATTTCCGTCATAAGTTCTTTTATAGAAGAATCCTTTTCATTTTTTATTCTTTTCTTAATTCCATATCTGTTTTCAAAACTTAAATCCACTTTAAATAATTGTAGTCTTTGAAGGAATTTTGCCTCTCTATCATAACTAGCCCATTCCTCTTTATCTTTAAGCAATTCACTTAAATAATCAATTGCATAGTCGAGATATAAAGCCTGCTCCTTTGTTGGTACAACTTCTAAATATTTAGTTGGGTTTGTTCTCATAAGTTTTTCAATATAATGTGGTACTTGTAATTCTTTTTCCATTTCTTCCTCCTTAAGTTACAATTATCTTACTATACTTTTTTACCTTTGTCAATAGCCTATTTTACCAGTCTATCACTTTATGCGTATGGCTTTTGACATCATCATAAAACCTAAAATAATCGTCCTTAAATTTTGCTAGTTTTTTCTTTTCTTCCACTTTTCTTTCTTTCTTTTTTTCCATTAATTAAAACCAAGCCCTTTCAGTTTATTTGGATTATCTCTCCAATTCTCTTCCACCCTCACAAACAGTTTTAACAAAACCTTTTGTGCGAGTAATCTTTCTGCAAACTCTCTCGCTTTTTGTCCTATTAGTTTCAAATTTTTTCCGCCCTTTCCAATGATGATGCCTTTATGCCTTTCAGCCTCACATACTATATTCGCTTCTATGATTGTAATGTCTTTCTTTTCATCAAATCTGATTATCTCCACAGCAATTCCATGAGGAATTTCCTGTCTAAAGAAATTCAAACACTCTTCTCTTATCTCTTCACCAATTAAGAACTTTATACTTTTATCAGTGTAATAATCGCAGTCAAACAAATAATCCTCTCTTTGTGAAAGAGAAGAAATTATCTTATTTTTTAGTTGCTCGATTCCTTCTCCTGTCAAAGAAGATATCTTAATATCTGACTTCTCGTAGCACTCTTCTTTCTTATCAGACTTAGTTTTTACCACGATAAGTGGCACCTTTTGTGTTCTTAATTTTTCTATGTACTCACGCTCTTCATCATCACAAGATTTACTGCCATCAATCAAGTAAACAATTACATCTACCCCACTTATTGCTGAGCGTACATTCTTCATCATATATTTATCTAGTTTATTTTTACTATGATGAATCCCCGGGGTGTCAACAAGTACCGCTTGATAGCCCTCTCCATTCATGATTCCTATGATGTTGTCACGAGTTGTTTGTGGTTTTGGTGAAACTATTGCAACCTTTTCCCCAACTAGCGTATTAACAAGAGTGCTTTTTCCTGCATTAGCACGACCTACTATTGCTACATATCCACATTTAATCATCTTTTCGCCCCAAACCAACATTTAGCAGTATATTTTCCGTGAGATTCATCATTCTAGCCTCTTCTTCTTTTTCCATGTGGTCATATCCTAGAAGATGCAAAAGCCCATGAACAAACAAAAAAGACACCTCCCTTTTATAACTATGGTTATACTCTTTTGCTTGGGCCTTGGCTTTTGCCTTACAGATAACAATATCTCCAAGCGGAAGAATATTATTTGGTAAACGCTCTGAATCAAACTGCGATAGTTTCTGTCCTTCATGTATATCTAAAAGAGGAAAAGAGAGAACATCGGTTACCCGATCTACCCCTCTTTTTTCTTTATTTAGTGCCTGTATTCCATCATCACTTATAAAAGAAAGTCCTAGTGCGATATCTTTATCTTGATTGCCTGTAAGTTCAAGTGTAAGTTTCGCAAGTTTTCTAAAATGTTTCTTCATAATCAAGGGAACATTATTAAAATATATCTTCATACTCCTCCAATTTCACGACTAACAGTGATAGTAACTGTGACAATATGCACTCCTGCACTGCTTTTAATCGTAACATTCTCTGCTTTTATTATCTCATATTCTTCAAGATAAAGCAAGGCTTTTTCTTTTGCCTCTTTAATTTTTTCCTGTTCAACCTCGCTAAATTCTCGTTCAATAAGTTCAGTTTTTGTTTCATAGTATGTTTTTTTATTAATTTTAAAGGGCAGGAGTATATTTTTGTTTAAGTTTTCACTCTTCTCTTCAAGTTCATATTCGCTGAATTTCAGTTCTGCTTTATGCGAATATATGACAAGCCCAAATAGCGTAATATCACTTTCTTCAACTTTATTTCCAGTGCGATATCGCTTATAGTAACTATCTCTATGTTCACTCTCTCCGCTAACCCAAACATCAGCCTCTATTTTAGCCATTGGTTTTACATCACGCTTCTCACCCTGCGAGTCTATTATATAAGGCTCTACAAGCACCTGACCTTTTCGAATTATCTGTCCCTCTTTAATCGCGAGTGTGCCTTGAATGAGTTCTATCTTTGTAATCATGCAATCGTATTCACTGACAATAGGCTGATAAATGGTGGTCATTTCGTCGGGAAGCAAACTCTCATGAACATTCACTACCACGCTTTGACCTATAATCGCAACACTGACAGAGCTAAGTCGTTCAAAGTTGTCTTTTAGTTTTATCTCCATCTGTTTGGTGTTAAATTGCGAAATAAATCGCGACCCCATATTCTCTTCAATAAAGGCGGTTATTTCGCTTGCTGCAAGTTTATCGTTTCCAAACACCTTTATCTGCCAAATTACATTTATTTGTGTCAGATACCCAACAATAACTAAAGCCAACCCTAAAATAATGCCATAACAAGATAGGAATCTTTTTCGCCAAAGATAGGGTCCCTGCGACTTTTCGCTTAAGATTTCAAAATTGTTATTTCTTAAAAATTTTCTTGTTTTCTTTGCGTCTTTAGGTGCTACTTCTAGTACTGAAATATGCTTGTCCTTCCGCTCTAGCGTCAGAATAGTTACCTCTTTTGTCAGTTTATTAAAGGCACGCTCTTGATTTAATCCTTTTATCTCATAGGTGACCTTGCTTTCTATTTTTTTCACTACAAAACCTCCACTTTAGAGATTTGTCCTACAATTTTCATGGTATTTTCGGTAAGTTCATACATTACTAGTTCCTTACCTTCTACCATCACCCGCCCTCTTTTAACTTTAAAGGCTATCATCTCTTTAGAAAGCATGGTAAGTCCCATATGCCCTTCAACATACAAGATCTTACCCGATATATTTATAATATTATAGGTATTTAAAATATTAGGATCTATTGAACCTACGCTTTTCTTAATTTCTTCAAAGAAGTTGAACACTTGACTCTCCCTTATATCTAAATTTATGCTAAGTATAGGGAATTTATTAATGAGATAAATAAAAGCCACATATTGTGGCTTTTAAATTGTTTTAGAATCTATATCATCTAAATTTATTCTTTTAAATAAGTCGGCAAGTATAACTGGCCTAACCTCTGGTGGCACATTGACAAGTCTATCCAGTAATTCTGGGTCCGTTAAATATTTGCTATAGCAATGCTCATTTCTAAACTTTGCAAACTCTTCATCTTCTGATAGCGTTCTGCTACCCCTTGACTCATGACGACGCATAAAATCTCTATATCTTTGCTCATCCTCTTCGTTAAGGATATCATCAAATTCAAAAGGATCTTCCTCCTCTTCTATAGCACTTTTTGAAAGTAATGTTTCCTCATTTCCACCAAATTCATCAAAGATAAGCCCTGGAAACTCTTCCACCTTAGGCTCTTCCTTAACAGGTTCTGCCTTTTTTTCCTCTATTTTCTCCAACTCTGGAATTTTAAATTTTACCTTCTTTGAATTATTTGCCCTGATACAAATAAGCGCAATCACAAAAAATGCCACCACGCCAAGAGCAATTAAAAGATACATCCACCACTGCATATTACTCTCCAGTGTCTTGACCAGATACCGACCTTCTCATTGCGGTGTCGGCCTGCAAGTTCATAAGTTTATAATAATCCATTATTGAGAATCTTCCTTCCTGTATTGCCTGAGCAAGTGCCTTTGGCACTTCGGCTTCAGCAGAGAGAACATTCGTCTTCATTTCTTGCATTTCAATTTTGGCTTGTTGTTCTGCAAGCAGTGCGTCATTTTTCTTCTTTTCTGCTTCTACCTGAGCAAGAGCAATATCTCTTTGAACGCTCTTTGCCACCATTTCTGCTCCGACATCCCTTCCAATATCGACATTCATAATTTCAAGCGAAACAAGATTGTAGATATTTCCTTCATCAATTTCCTTGTTAAGTCCAGCAAGCAGTTTGTTTGGAGAGGAAAGAACTGTCTTATGATTTGCACTTAGTGCAATGTTTTGAATTATAAGTTTCTGTATCCTTGCCTCTAAGGATTCCTGTCCCAGTCCAGTCAAAAAGTTATTTAAATTGATTTTTAATCCCGCCTTTGCTTTTACAATCAATTCTATACTGTCTTGTGCAATCGCTTTAATACCATCAATTTCCACCATTTTTGGATTGACATAACTATTCATTACCTCCATAGAGTCCTGTCCAGCAAACTCTAGGGATTTTATCATATCAAAGTTCACATCCATATTTGCTGATTTTGCAAATATTAAAGCAGATAATGCACGCTTTGTATTATGCCCTGTAAGATAAAAAGCCTCTATATCTGTAAATGCAAGATTTAGTTTTGCATTTCTTGCTAATATATAATTTTCTAGTACTTCCATTGTGTTTACTTTACGCCATCTAAGACTTGTAAGTCTAGCCATAGAAACATGCGCCTTTGAAAAAACAGCAGTGAACCATGCTTTCATAGGTACGATAACAAAAAGTGCTATCACTGCAAGTAAAAGTACCCCAAGTATTACTGTCAAAGCAATATAACCAGCCGTAAATGCGTTTAATAATGATATCATTTCTTCACCTCTGGCTTTATTATAACACACTAAAAGCCGGTTGTAAATACCCTATTTTTGCCCACTACGCTGATAATAAAATAAATACTGCTGAGCATAGCCCGCTAGTCCTCCAAATTCGGAAACTAGATTATCTCTTATTTGATTTCTATTGTCAAGTTTCGGATAATAGGTATTGTACATTTTATGTACCCAAGTATCTACTGGGAAAACATCCCCTCTTCCGTAGCCAAACAATAGAATACAATCCGCCACCTTTGGCCCCACACCATATAGGGAGAGTAAATTCTTGCGTATAGAAAAAGTGTCAAGTTTTGCCCAATCCTCTAAGATTTTTGGTGTAATCTGTCTTAGGACATTATATAAATACTTATCTCTATATCCCGCACCTATGCTTGTAAAAAATTCGAGTGGTTGTGATTTCAAGACATCAAAACTTGGAAAAGCACCCTCTCCTAGTTTTTCACGCATTCTATTTAAAATTAATTGAATTCTTTTTATATTGTTGTTTGCAGATATCAAAAATGAAATAAGCATTTCAAATAAATCTTGTTTTAAAATTCTTATTCCATGGCCAAACTCTAAAGGTTTTTTCAGTATTGAAAACCTCGACAACCGACTCTT